>JABDCT010000041.1 GCA_013287985.1 Chlamydiota bacterium | reverse complement strand
GATGTGCATATCGGAGAGCGTCGCCGCCTGGCCGTATAAGAAGAGCTGGACCTGCTTATACCAGAGGGGATTGCTCGTCTGCATGTGGCTAGAGAGAAGCACGCCGACACCAAAAAAAATCGAAAGAACGAAGCAGAGCGCGGCGTCGGGCGAAACCTTGAGCTTGCGCTCAAGGCCTTCAATTGCAGCTAGAGCCAGAAGGGAAAAGATCAGAGCGCCGACTATAGAAGTAAAGGAGAGAAGTTCTTCCGAGAAAGGGAAAAATGCCGCCAGTACAAGAGCGCTCGTGACAACGCCTGGATAGGTCGCATGAGAAAGCGCTTCACCGACAAGCGAGCGTTTGCGGATGAAGACGAGCACACCGACAAGCGAGGCTGCCATGCACATCAGCATACTCCCCAATGTGGGGGCGCGCAGAACGGGATCAATAAAATAGGCGCCTATATGCATCAGATTCCGCTTGTCTTGTGTGCCGTGAGTTTTTTCGCTTCGCCGAGAAGATGCGCGCTGCGGCCATAAGTGCGCGTGATCTTCTCTTCGGTAAACTGTTCGCTAAGCGGTCCGCATCCGATCAAGCAGGTGTTGAGCAGCATCACCCAGTCGAAGTATTGCGGAACCGTATTGAGGTCGTGGTGGACGATGAGCAGGGTTTTGCCCTCTTTCTGCAATTGATGGAGAATAGTGATGAGCGCTTTTTCGGTTGCCATATCGACGCCGCCAAAAGGTTCATCCATGCAATAGAGATCGGCATTTTGCATAAAAGCTCTAGCAAGGAAGACGCGCTGCTGCTGTCCACCCGATAGCTCGCTGATCTGGCGATGGGCAAATGCCTCCATGCCGACTTTTTCCAGGGCTTCCATTGCCGCTTTTCGCTCTTTTTTGCCGACCCACTTGAAGAGGCCGAGTCTGCCGTAGCAGCCCATCGCGACCACATCGAGAACAGTTGCGGGGAAATCCCAATCCACGGACGTGCGCTGCGGGACGTAGGCGATGCGATCGTGCGCTTCTTTGAGAGTTTCGCCAAAAAATCGCACCTCACCGTGCAGAGGTCTTAGCATGCCTAAGATTGCGCGGAGCAGCGTGCTTTTGCCGGCTCCATTGGGGCCGATTATGCCGACGACCTTACCCTTAGGGATGATGCAGTTGATATCCCATAAAACGGGTGTCTTGCCATAGCTGACAGAGAGATTTTCGATGACAACTGCGTTATTCACTCTTTTTCCCACTCTTCTTTGAGGATCTTGCCATTGTGCTCAATCATTTCGATATAATTATGCACGTCATGACCCATACTATCACCATACAAGGGTCTTGTGCAAATTCTCACTGGATGGCACTTAGCCGCGGTGCTGGAAATGATTTTTTTCAGAGAGTCTTTGCTCACATTGGATTCGGAAAAAACGACACCGATGTGATAGGTGCAGATATGTTCAATGATGCGCTGAATATCCGCCACGCTCAACTGGCCGTCGGGCGCAAGGCCTTCGGGAGCTTCGCAGCGCTCCTTTTCCCACTCGCCTGATTCAGAAAGATAAGCCCTTGCGAAGTAATTAAACGCGTTATGGCTCGTCACAAGGTAGCGTTTTTCGGAAGGGATCTGATGCAGCTCGCGATAAATCCCCTCATGGGCCGCACGCATCTTCTCTTTAAGAGCCTGCCCATTTTCCTGATAATAAGAGGACGAACCAGGATCGATCTCTGATAGAGCTGCCACTACAGCATCAATCCCCTCTGACCAGAGCGAGATATCCATCCAGACGTGCGGATCGTATTTGCCGTCTATTACAAGGAGGCGATCTTTATCAATCGCATCGCCATATAAAAGCGCATGGGGATGATGCTCGATGGCGTAGCGCAGGCTGGCGCCATGTTCAAGTCCTAGGCCATTGCTGACGACGAGGTCTGCCATGCGGAGCTTCTCGTCATCGCCTTTTACGAGTTCATAGCTATGTGGATCGATCTCGCCGCGAATGAGGACATTAGTCGATACGCGCTCTTTGCCAATTTCGGCGACCGTGTCTTGGATCATCGCCGTCGTTGCGAGCACGCGGATCTTGTCGGTAGGCCCCATCCATTCAGAACTGACGCGAGGCGATGAGCAACTCAATAGACACAGCAGTAAAAAAATCGCTCTTTTCATAACGGATAAATTCCTTGAGAACAGCCTTTAGAAAAGGCAATTTTAAACGCATAGCGTCCGACCATCGATACAGAGAGAGGCACTCCCAGCTCTTTCTTCTCTTTCCCTTGGCAGCGCGCACACGGACAGCTGAGCTGCAGATTGCTGGCATCGATCTCTTCTTGCCTGCCATCGCTGTAATAAAAGCGCACTCTGCTCTCCATCATTTCTGCTTTCACTGAAGAAACACATAGGCACTTGGACTATTCTCCTCTTCAAAAATCGAACGACCCTCATCGCCGGCTTTTGCAAGAGCGGGGTCGAGAGGAATTTCTCCTAAAAGAGGAATGCTGTATTCGGATGCCAACCGCTCGCCGCCGCCCTTGCCAAAAAGATAGTGTCTTTGGAGGGTATCAGGCTGCGTGAAATAGCTCATATTTTCCACAACGCCAAGTAGAGGAATCTGCATCTTCTGGAACATTTTAAGCGCTTTGCGCACATCGAGCAAGGCAACTTCTTGTGGCGTGGTGACCAGAATAGCCGCGCTAATAGAGCCTTGCT
>JABDCT010000040.1 GCA_013287985.1 Chlamydiota bacterium | reverse complement strand
GGAGTAAGTCTCGTAAATACAGGAAGTGGCGGTGTAGGAGGTGTGGATGCAGGCCCTGTTACGTTTTTTGGTGCAGTAGGAGGAGGAGGAGCCGGCTTCGGAGGCGCTGTCTTTGTCAATACAGGAACTGTCACCTTCCAATCACCATTTCAAGTCTCCGGCAATAAAACATTTGGGGGCATAGGCAACGGGATTGCTGCACAAGCAGGCGACGACTTCTTCGTGCATAGCGGCGGAACACTCGATTTCGTTCTGGGAGCGAATGAGGGATTCTTATATACGGGGTCGATCGCCGATGATAACATAAACACCCTGCCGGGCCCTGTTTATACCCCCGGTGATGGAACGGGGATTACCGTTCTCAAAGACGGCCCCGGAAAATTGGTTTTAACCGGTGATAGCACCTACATTGGCCTCACACAAGTCAATGAGGGTAGCCTCTTTGTCAATGGATCCATCCTGAGCAATGTGGTAGTAGAATCGGGAGCTCTTTTTGGAGGGACAGGAAGCATTGGCGGCAATATCTTCCCTATCACTGTATCCATCCTTAACGGCGCAAATTTCCAGCCGGGACTGGTGTCCAATCGCCCGTTGACCATTCACGGCTCACTGAGTTACCAGCCCACCGCGATTACAACGATCGAAATTAATCCTGCCGGATCATCCTACGTCTTCATCGATGGAACGGTGAACTTAGACGGCAGCGTACACGTCATACAAGACCCGGGCAGCTACCCTACAAGCGGCAGCTTTGAGATTCTTGCTGCTAATACTGCTCTCAATGGGTCATTTGATCCTACCGTTGTGGGTGGACTGCCGGGCTTTACCTTCACCCTTCAGCAAAATGCTTTTAATGTTCTGTTGCTCTTCCAACAAGGAAGCGGGCCCAATCCTCCTCCTCCACCACCTCCTCCTTCGAATATGATCCCTACAGCCGGGTTAAGCGACAACGCGCTTAAAATCGCCCATTACCTCAACGAATCAGGACTTAATAATGCTGTCTTTCAAGCACTGACACATTTAACCGATGGTGCGCTGAAACAAGCATTGAACAGCTTGTCACCGGCGCGCAATGCCGCTCCTATTTTCGCCACGCAAAATAACATGTTTGCGGTCGATCAGCTGCTTGTCGAGCATTTGGACGACTACCGCCTGTACAAATATCCTCTGTGCTGCGAAAAAGAGTGCGATCCCTGTGCACCTACAGCTGAAGTATGGCTGGGCGGTTTCGGAGATTTCTCGCACAGAGATGCGGAAGATCAAAACCCCTCTTTTGAATTCAACTCCTATGGGGCGGTCTTAGGGGTCGACTATTACGGAGACAGAGAGTATGGCTTATTCGGCTTAGGGCTGGCTTATAGCTATACTAATCTCCATGATGCGCAGCATGCGGGTAGTGCAATCATTAACACCTATTATGCGTCCCTCTACGGTTCGCTCTCCTATTGCAATTTCAATGCAGACTTTGCTTTCTGGGGCGCCTATCACTCGATCGACAACAAGAGACACATCTCCTTTCCAGGATTTAAAGAGATCGCCACAGCACACATCCACGGTTGGCAGATCGATCCCTATATCGGTCTTTCCTATGAATTCAATTTCAACATGGGCGCTGTTGAACCCTTCGTCGACTTTAATTGGGTTGTAAACTGGGAGGGAGAATTTCATGAACATGGAGCCGGCGAACTCAATTGGAGGCAAAAAGCGCACACCTCTTCTATGTTGCGCAGCGAAGGCGGCCTGCGCTTCTTAAAAGGATGGGAGTATTGCTGGGGATCTGTTTTTGTCGCTCCGAAACTCAGCTATGTCAACCTGAAACCCTTTGAGACGGGCAAAGTCAGAGCTGCCATTGCAGGCGTGTCTGATTTTGTCACACTCAATTCTCTTGATGATACACAGAACCTCGTAGGCATAGGCCTTGAGCTTGCCTTCCGGCCCAGCCGTCCTACCTCCATTTCACTCAGTTACGAAGGAGAATTTGGATCTGACTTCCGCTCGCAAGAGGTCATTTTGACGGTGGCGAAAGAGTTTTAATAAATAGGTCGATTTCTTGCTGCGCCTGCTTGGGATTGATCTCTTGATTCACAAGAATCGCAAAAGCGATATCATCTTTGTAGCCGACGCAGCCGCGATTAAGACTCATCGTGCCCGATTTGCACCCGCCCGGTAGGGAGCGCACGAAATGCGGAGAGTCTTTCATTTTGGTCAGCAGTGCGACGAACTGCTTGGCTGTCGCTAGATCTTTGCGCGAAAGACCCGAGCCGTCGACCATGTTAAATCCATCTAAGTCGATCTTTTGCACGCGCCAATAGTCTATCGCAGATTTTGTTCCAGCTTCAGTTGAGCCTATTCCAGACACAACCTCTCCGATCTTCTTCAGAAGATGCTCTGCGTAGAGATTGATGCTCTTTTGGTTGGTCCAATAGACGATCACGCTGACCGGTGGTGAATAGGTCGTGTGCAAAGTGATCCGCTTCTTTTCTGCAAGGGGGGCATGCTGAGAGGGGATCCCCTTTTCCTCAAGCGACTTTTTCAGCAGATGCGCACACAGCGCAGCGGGATCGGGCAGCGCGCCCTTTATGGAAAATTCCTTCACGCCGGCAGGAACCGTCCCCCGCACATACTGCACAAAAGAAAACTCCGAGCCGTAGATGCACGCTCTGTCGCCCGACCCAACAGGACCTGTCGTCACTTCACTGCGAAAATCAATGAGAGAAACCGGCGGATCGGTGCGCGTGATTGCAGCCGCCTCTCCCTCTTGCCCCGGTGTGAAGAAGAGCGCATAGCTATTTTCATGGAAAGAGAGCGCAGAGGCGCCGGCGCCATAATAGTTGCCGAGGTCTTCCCAGAGCCAGCT
>JABDCT010000039.1 GCA_013287985.1 Chlamydiota bacterium | reverse complement strand
TTAGCCATATTCCTTGAGTGTGTCTTTGAAGATTTTTTTGTTCAATCTTTTATTTTATTTTTTACCACAGAGATCACAGAGAACACAGAGTAAAAAGGAGAGAAAATTAATATTTTCTCTCTGTGTTCTCTGTGATCTCTGTGGTGAAATAAAAAAATCAAGCAAGCATGGGTTTTAGATAGCGTGCAGTATATGAGGTGGGATGCCTTGCCACCGCTTCCGGTGTTCCCATCGTCACAATATGTCCTCCCAGTGGACCCGCCCCAGGTCCCAAATCAATCAAATAGTCGCAATTGGCAATCACATCGAGGTTGTGCTCGATCAGAACGATGCTATGCCCTTTGTCAACAAGGGCGTGGAAGATCTTCAGCAGGCGAGCGATATCCTCGCTGTGCAAGCCGATCGTGGGCTCGTCGAAGAGATAGAGCGTGTGGCCGGAGGAGCGCTTCGCCAGCTCGCGCGCCAGGCGTAGACGCTGCGCCTCGCCGCCTGAGAGGGTGGCCACCTCTTGGCCCAGAGTGAGGTAGCCGAGGCCTACTTCTTGTAGGGTTTCGAGGATGCGCACGGCTTTGGGAATGGGCGCGATCCACTCGAGTGCATCGTCTACGGTCATCTGCAGCACCTGTCCGAGGTGCTTGCCCCGTGTTTTGACTTGGAGACTTAAAGGGTTGAAGCGATAGCCGTGGCAGGCGTCGCAGGCGACCCGGATGGGAGGGAGAAACTGCATGTCGATCTTGCGGGTGCCCAGGCCCCAGCAGCGCGTGCACATGCCTTTGCGATGGTTGAAGCTAAAGTTCTTGGGCTGTAGGCCGCGCGCTTTTGCTTCGGGGAGCTGGGCGAAGAAGCTGCGCAGGTGGGTCTGCAGGTCGGCATAGGTGCTGACGTCGGCGCGGTTGGTGTGGCCGATCGGGCTCTGTTCTATGACGAGGAGTTTGCTGACGGCAGCCAGGTTGGAAAAGTGGGTGCCGGCATAGGTGACGCTGTCTTTGCGCTTGCGGCTGGCTAGCGACTGGTTGAGGGCGGGGCGGAGCAGGTCGCTCATCAAGGTCGATTTGCCGGAGCCTGAGACGCCGGTCAGACAGGTCAGCGTGTGCAGGGGAATTTCTAGGTTGAGGTTTTTCAGGTTGTTAAGCGAGGCGCCTTCGATGGTGAGGAAGCCCTTTGCTTTCCGACGGGTGGCTGGAATTGGGATCGATTTGCGGCCGCTCAGGTAGGCCCCTGTCAGCGAATCGGGGTTGGCAGCGATCTCTTTGAGAGTGCCGCGCGCAGTGATCTGGCCGCCGTGTTTGCCGGCTTCCGGGCCAAAGTCGAGGATCATATCGGCGATCTGGATGGTGAGCGGGTCGTGTTCGACGAGAAGGAGCGTGTTGCCCATCTCGCAGAGTAGACGCAGGGAGTGGTTGAGGAGGGCGCTATTGTGCGGATGCAGGCCGATCGTCGGCTCGTCGAGGACGTAGAGACAGCCGGTGAGGCCGCTTCCCAGCTGACGCGCCAGGCGGATGCGCTGCGTCTCTCCACCGCTTAAGGTGGGTGCGGATCTATCGAGAGAGAGGTAGCCCAGGCCAATGGCACAGAGAAAATGGAGGCGATGGAGCAGTTGGCGAAGGGTCTCTTGGAGAAATTCCTCTTTTTTAGAGAGGGTGATCTTTTTGAAAAAGAGCTGCACCTCCTCGAGGGGGAGTGCGCACGCCTCTGAGATGGTTAAGCTGTTTAGGCGTACGTTGCGCGCAAGGGGATTGAGGCGCGTTCCTTGACACGAGGGGCAGCGGATCTGGTCCACCCATGGGAGGATCTCCTCCTTGAGGTCGCTGGTGGCGGCTTTTGCGAGAGTAGAGAAGAGCGCGCTCACTCCGACGAAGCGGAAGGCAAAACCGCGCTTCTTGATCCAGCGCCCTTCCGGAGATCCACCGAGTATGAGCTGCAACTGGGCGGGTGGAAGCTCTTCGAGCGGAAGGTCGGGATCGATCCCTTCTTCTTCGAGGAAGTCGTTGAAAAGCTCTTCGGCTTCATCGCTCGCATACTCTTTCCAGAGCTTTTCGAGAAGGCGCCGCGAGGTCAGTTTTAGGATCGATCGATGGCTCTGCAAGCTCGCTCCCCATTGGAAACCGAGGCCTAGGCAGTCTGGGCACATCCCTTGAGCGGTATTGAAGGAAAAAGTGTGCGGAGTGAGAGGTGGATAGGATTTGCCTGTACTCGGTACGGCGAACGAGAGGTTGAAAAACTCCTCTTTGTTGTCGTAAAGGACGACAAGCGTGTTATTGGCGCGTGTCGCGGCAGCATCGATAGCGTCGTAGAGGCGTTTACCGCTTTTAAGATCGACGAGCAGGCGGTCGATGACGAGCTGAACGACGTTTTTGCGCCCTTTATCGTAGGGGATCTCCTGGTCGAGCTCATACTCCTGGCCGTTAAGGCGTATGCGCAAAAAGCCTTGCGCTCTTAACGCTTCAAAGTCGACGTCGGTTAAGGGAGCGAGAATGGTGAGTTTAGTCTTGAGCGGAAGCTCGAGAAGCTTGTCGCGTACACTCTCCTTGGTGATGGAGCGGATCTCCTCACCCGTTTCAGGGGAGTAGGCGGTGCCGAGATGCGCCCATAGAACGCGCATGTAGTCATACGACTCTGTCATCGTGCCAATCGTCGAGCGCGGATTGCCCGCCGAGCTCTTCTGCTCGATGGCGATCGCGGCGAGCAGGCCCGTGATCTCTTCGACTTTGGGGCGCGGCATCTGGGCGATGAACTGGCGCGCATAGGCGGGGAGCGACTCGCTATAGCGACGCTGCCCTTCTGCGTAGATCGTCTCAAACGCAAAAGAGGATTTGCCCGATCCAGAGGGTCCGGTGCATACCGTTATCTTGCCGTGAGGGATAGAGGCCGAGACGTTTTTCAGGTTGTTTTGGCTTGCATCTGTCACGACTATGTAGTGCTCTTCGCGGCGCTCTTTCGGCGAAGGGAGGGCTGTGAGAGGGACTTTTTTCAGGACCGCGCGTAGCGCATGTCCGGTAGGCGAGTCATTTTTGGCGATCTTTTCAGGCGTCCCTGCTGCGATAATCTCTCCGCCGCCCTCACCTCCTTCGGGGCCGAGGTCGATGATCCAATCGGCTGTCTTGACGAGGTCCATATTGTGCTCGATGACCAGCACGCTATTGTTGCGGTCGACAAGCGCTTGCAGCACCTGGATCAGCTTGTGGATATCGTGGAAGTGCAGACCGGTGGTAGGCTCGTCGAGGATGTAGAGTGTGCGGCCCGTTG
>JABDCT010000038.1 GCA_013287985.1 Chlamydiota bacterium | reverse complement strand
TTTCCGGAAATAGCGAAATTCATGGACCTTAAAAAGACCAAGTGGCTCACACAGGCTCTGATCATAAGTGGAACACTTAATATCGGTCTGCTTTCAACTTTTATTTACTTTGTCTTACGCGAGCAGCTTAGGCCTTTCACAGTTGAGTTGAAGGCGCCCCCCGCTCGTGAGAGCAGTAGTGCGCAGATGGGTATGCAGGAGCTACTCATCAGCTATAGCGCGCTCTCTTTCCAAGATCTTCTCGTCAGGTTGGGAAGCACAGAGCACGTAGAGGCCGGATATACGAAACGCGATCTGGCTCTCGCGAGTCTCGTCGCTTTCAAGCACTTTAATTTGGAGCGAGCCTTAGGCGGCCTTACGCTGCAAAAGCGCCGCGTGGCCTTCCAAAAGGAGCAGGAGAGGGTCGAGATCACGATCTTCCCCGCTCTTGCCGACTATCAGTACCAGGCGATTATCCAGTACGCCAAGACGGAAAAGTGGCCGCTGACTCCGGAAGGGCTCTTTGCTGAGTTAAAAAATAATCCCACCGATTCATCTCTACTAGAGACTTTCTCACTCTCCCCGCAGTACCATTTTATTGCGACTCTTCTTGCCAAAACAGGTACACCTCTCAGGAATGAACAAATAATAAAGCTCATGTCAGAAGGGAGTTGGGAATCGATCGACGCTTTGACCCAGACGCTGCGGCAGACCTCGGCTTTTACCGAAGAGCGCAGACGCGAGCTGCTCATCCGCCTGATGGGCAATCGCTCGAAACTTGCGGCTGCACTCCTCTTGGCAACCGATCACGCCTTTATTGCACGTAGATTCAATGACGCCCAGCTCAATGCTTTTCTCGACCTTCTCGGCGCTAAGACGCCAGCTACCTTTACTAAGCAGCTCCTCCTCAGCCCGCGCAGCGATGCGGTCTGGAAAAAAGCGGCATCGCTCCTCTATGCTCAGGCCGGAGAAACAGTGCCGGAGCCCTATGACCATCGCCTCGCCGTCGCGCGGTTCATCCATGGAAAAGTAGTTGTAGCTGAAGCGCCCCCGACTCCGGTAGCGCAGGCAAAAGAACATGTCGTGCAAGAGGGAGAGTCGCTATGGAAGATTGCGCGCACCTACAAGCTTTCTACTGAGGCGCTCATGAAGATCAATCACTTGACGGATAGTTCTCTAAAGCCAGGGCAGAAACTACTGCTTCCTCAAGGTACTTGATCGACGCCGCCCTTATGCCATGGACCGCATTTTCCTAGGCGCTTGATTCCAAGCCATGTGCCTTTGGCCGAACCATGTTTCTGGATGGCTTGTTTGCAGTATTCGGAACAGGTCGGGTAGAAGCGGCACGCATTGCCGACAAAAGGGCTTAACGTGAGCTGATAGAGCCGAATAAGAAATAGAAGGAAGAATTTCATGGGCAGAGTATACTCCTTGCCTCGATTCAAAGGAACCCGACATGAGAATACTGTTTTTTTTCTTCTTTTGCGCCTCTCAACTGCTTGCTAATCCTTTTTTCATCCATTTTCCCGAGAAGGAGAACCTCACTGACGAAGATTATCTTGAAATCCAGCGGCAGCTGAGGGAAATAAATGTCGATCCTCTCATAGAGAGCATGTATCCCAAAGGAGAAGATTTCACACATTATGAGGATATATATGCGCGATGTGTTCATGGGCTGAAGCAGAAACTTATCGATCCGGAAAAAAATAATACGCCTATTCAGAGTCTTGAAAAGATCAATGAAGGGAGCGACATGTGTTTTGTTTCCTGCGTCCCTTTCAGCGGGAAGTATGTCGCTTTGGTTCAATCCCTAGCAGGGGAATTAAAGAAACTCGGGTTTAATGGCTATCTTCTCTATCAAGCAGGTGGCTTTCCGAATCCCACCGGAAAAGAGATCAGGTATGTCGGGGTTCCCTACTCCTTTAAGATTTTTATGATGTTAGAGGCAAAAAAACTCGGCTTTAACAAGGTCATCTGGATCGATTCAGCTGTTCTTCCATTGCGAGATCCCACGCCGCTCTTCACCTGGCTCGATCAGCATAGCACGCTCCTAAGGCGATTCCACACTCCGAAAGACACGTCGAGATTTATCTTTCCGCAAACGAACAAACTCCTCATGGATCTCACAGGCACCGACATTCTCCATGGGCATTTTGTCAACACGATCATCTTTGGGCTGAAAATGAATTCATGGCAGGCCAAGAAAATCATCGAAGAGTACTATGCGATGGCTGAACTCGGAACGCCTTTCTTATCCTGCTTTCCCGAGGAGTTTGTTTTATCCGCCATTATTGGAAGGAAGCAGTTTAAAGCGCTTAAGAAGCACTCATTCGACCTATTGCGCAATGCCAAAGAGGAGGGTCAGCTGGAAAACGCTGAAGGGATCGAAACAATACGAAAAAAGGGCACTTTTTTCTTCCACCGCACGCATTAGGAAATTATGAAATCTCTTTTTTTAGCTATTCTCACATATGCCAGCTTTCTACAAGCCAATCCCTTTGCCATCGACTTTCCCGATAAGGAAGAGGTGACAGCCCAAGACTACGTCCAGATCCAAAGAAAGCTTAAAGAGATCGATGTCGCTCCCTTGCTGCACTCTTTATATCCTGAAGGACAGAATTTCACGACCATGGGAGATTTCTTCTACCGCATCACGCGCGGATTAAGACAGGCTTATGCTGATCCTGAAAAGGGGTTATTTCCCTCAATTCATCTCGAGAAAATTAATGGGGGCAGCGATAACTGTCTTGTTTCTTCGGCTACGTTCAATAACAGATATGTTGCTCTCGTGAAAAAGATTCCCGAAGCACTGAGAAAAGTAGGGTTTAAGGGGTATTTCTACTATCGCATCGGAGGCTATCCCAACCCGACCGGTATAGAGACCAAATTTCTGGGTGTTCCCTACTCATTTAAGATATTCCTTTTAAAAGAGGCGGAAAAGTTGGGCTTTAAAAAGGTGATCTGGATCGATTCTGCCTTGCTTCCTTTGCGCGACCCTACTCCGCTTTTCCAATGGTTAGATAAGAATCCTGTTTTTATGCGGACATGGTGGGCGACATGGGATGCATGGAGATTTATTTTACCCGAGACGCGTGCGCTTCTTCAATCTCTGACAGGCACAGACGTGTTAAATGCCCATACAGTCAGCGGAACGGTTTTTGGGTTCAAGATGGATAGCTGGGAGGCACAGAAGATCATTGCAGACTTTTATCAAATGGTTGAGCTGGGAACGCCTTTTCTCTCCTGCTTCCCGGAGGAAAACGTTTTAACAGCCAT
>JABDCT010000037.1 GCA_013287985.1 Chlamydiota bacterium | reverse complement strand
CAGGATCGGTTGCTAGTTATGGAGAAATTGCCCAGCGGATTGGCCATCCTAAGGCCGCACGAGCGGTCGGGAGCGCCTGTCATACGAATCCCTTCCCTCTCGCCATCCCCTGCCACCGCGTAGTGGGGGCATCGGGAAAACTCACAGGCTATGCTTTTGGACTGCCACTAAAGGCTCAGCTTCTGACCCTGGAGTCGTCCTTAAATTCTTCGACCTGAACCATTTGGTCGATATCGTGGAGCTCTTCCTCTTGTTTGGGACCGCAAGAAGCCAGCAGTAAAAGGGCAAGTATTTGAATCATCGTAACCATAATCCTTGTATACAAGTCTGGCGTCAATTTAGCAAATAGACTATGTGTAGGTTTATGGATAAGAACCAAGAAGAGACCCTCAAGCGGCGCATCTCCGAGCTAGAGTCGCTCAACGACCAGCTCCAAGCTGAGATCCGCTATCTAGACGAACTCTTGAAAGAAGTCGGCTTCCAAGAAGGGCTCATCACCCTCAAATGGGCCGCCCTCGAAATGCTCCAAGACAAAGAAGACTAATTTCTAGCCTTTTACAGCTCTAATACGCTAATAATTAACGATCTATAATAAAAATTTAAATTTGATTTTATAAGCAAAATCAATTATAATCATTCTAATTCTTAACATAAATGGACATATTATGAATGGAATCGTCGATCGTTATTGGGCTTTTGTTTCCGGCATGGTGAAAAAGCACCGCAATCACAACAATTATGAGGTTGTAAACTCGATTGGATATATTTTGACCGAGCCGCACAATGTTGTTAGAGAGCTTTATTGCAGGGTTTGGGGTTATCGTCAGGAGTTTCATTACCACCAATTAAACCCATCGAGGCTGTCTGCGGCAGACAAAAAATGCGTGCCCGTTCTTCTATTGCATGGCGCAAGGTCATCTCAGGGAGATTGGCTTCCCCTGGCAGAAAAGCTCCATAACGAATACATAGGTCCTGTTTATACGCTCAATTTGGAAACGGACAAAAATAAAGATCTTCAACACATCAGCGATAAGATCGAAGAAATTAGAAAGCAGTACAACATTCCAGGGTTTAAAATCCATGTCATCGGGCACTCAATGGGTGGAAAATATGCTACCGACTTATTGAAAATTAGTCCCCATACTCTAGGAAAGGTCATCCTCATGGGATGTGGAATTTTCACTCCATCAGAGTTTGGAAACAATATTGATAAACTCTATGAGATCCAAGGAACACGGGATTTTGCCATTAAAGGGTGGGAACAACCTTTAACCGAAGGTCACCGAAAAGAGGTCATCGAGGGACACGTCGGTATTCTCTTTAGTGCTGAAGCACATGAACAGATTGTCCTGTGGCTCAACCAGCACACTAAACAGTCCTAATCATAACCTAAGCCTTCTTAGGCAGCTGCTTTTCTAGCTTTTTGATGTCGTCGAGTAGGAGCTCAACGGTACGTGCTCCTTCGGCTGGGGCAAAGTAGGGAAAGACTTCAGCAGGATAAACAACTCCCGCACCTACGTACATCGCTCCGCAAGCAGCAAAAATGCCGCTGCGTGCGCAATCCGAAATATCATTTATCAGATCTGTAAAAAGCCTCATCGGTGTAAAGCTCACGATATTTACCAGGATTTTAAATGGGATCCGGATCAGGTATATAATTGCATTGATCGCAGAGAGAAATACCGCCGCTACAGCGCATGCTACTGTGACAAAACGGCGTTGAAAAATAGAATCGCTCTTAGATAGCTCGCCTGCTTTTCGCATGAGCCAAATAACCTTTTCCGAATCTTTCGGGACGAGATAAAGCTGGTAGAAGTTAGCATCTTTCGGATAGAGCAGATCGGGCAGTGTCATAGTTTACGTGTAGTGGTACCATTTTTTAAAAGGTTTCGGTCGAATATTCGGATCAAAGGGACGCAGGCGTTCAGCGCATCGGCACTCTTCGGAGCAGCAGCCGCGCATTTTTTCCGCACAGCTCGGGCAGAGAAGGAAGAGTTCATTGCAATCCATGTTGGCACAGTTGTAGTAGGAGTCTGTAGACGCAGAGCAATACTTGCAACAGCTAATCACTTCAGACTGCTCTTCGGGCCCTACAGGGACGGATAGACGGTCGTCAAAGACAAAGAGCTTTCCATGCCAATGCTCCCCTCCTACATCTTGCCCATAGCGAATGACGCCACCTGAGAGCTGATAGACCTGCTCAAACCCATTCTCCTTGAGAAGAGCAGAGTAGATTTCGCAGCGGATTCCTCCGGTACAGTACATCATGACTTTGGTCTTTTTGGGATCGCACTTCTCTTTAAGTTCGGCAGCATATTCTGGAAATTGGCGAAACGATTCCAGCTGAGGGAGGATCGCGCCTTCAAAATGGCCCACCTTTGATTCATAGTCGTTGCGCACATCGATCAGCACCGTATCTTCATCGCGCTGCTGCAGCATCTGGCGCCACTCCTCGGCAGAGACGTGGGTCCCTCCCAAGCTCATATCCGGGCTCACATCCAGGGCGACGAGCTGTTTACGGAATTTAATTGTCAGGCGCGGCATCACATGCTCATGCCACTCATCCACCTTAAAGTCGACCGCTGCAAAGTGCGGATCGCTCTTCAACCATTCCATATAGGCCTCGGCATCTTCCCGCAAAGCGCTAAACTCCCCATTGATTCCCTCGTGAGAGATGTAGATGCGGCTGCGCACATCTCGTGCCCCTAAAAAGGCGTGGTGTTTCCTGACCTCTTCGTGTGGGTCTTCAACGGGCGTGTAAAGATAATATGCGACAATCAAGTAATTTTTTATCATATAAACTCAAAAGTTCATGAGCGAAAAAACAGTATAAAATCCTACCCTAAAGCCTTCAAGAGGATTATGGCGCTTGTCAAAAATCGGGGGTTTCACTAGAGTATTAGTCTTAAACAGGAGTTTTACATGGCTCGTTATACTGGCCCAAAGAACCGCATTGCCCGCCGATTTGGAGTGAACATTTTTGGTCGTTCACGCAATCCTCTTCTGCATAAACCCAACCCGCCCGGTATGCACGGAGCCAAACGCAAGAAGAAATCTGACTTCGGCGTTCAGCTCGACGAGCAGCAAAAACTACGCGCTGTCTACGGCATGATTGGCCGCGGCCAGCTGATTAAATATTACCAAGGCGCCCTGCGCATTCAGACAGCTACTCCGCTTGCCTTTATGCAAGCGCTAGAGTGCCGCCTGGATAACATTGTCTATCGCCTCAAGTTTGCTCCTACTATTTTCGCTGCCCAACAGCTCGTCTCCCATGGACACGTGCTCGTGAACGGCAAAAAAGTAGACCGTAGATCCTTCCAAGTGCGCCCTGGCATGACTGTCGCGATCAAAACTAAATCGCAGAACATGCCGGTTGTTAAACAAACAATTGAAAGCCACCGCGAAGTGCCAGGATACATGGAACTGACACCTGAGCGTTTTGAAGGAAGACTGCTCATTCTCCCTGAGATTGATCAGATCCCTCTCGTTCTCCCTATCAATATTCCGCTGATCTGCGAATTCCTCGCTCACGCAAGCTAAACTAATTCTACAACCCAGATTTTGGATTCTCGAAATCTGGGTATTTTTTTGCCCTCATTCGGAAGCAAACACACAAAAAAAATTATTTAAGAAGATACCACGAGATGCGGAAGAAGAGAAAAAAGAGGCCGCGTTTCTTTTGGAGAAACCAGTGGCCTCTCTACTTATGCTTTAAGTGGGGCGCCTTCTAAAAAGGAGCATTCCATCATATCGCGTACAACTTTCGCAAGAGGTCCCACATGATGGGGGCCGCCATTGCGGAACATTCCATACTTGGCGTT
>JABDCT010000036.1 GCA_013287985.1 Chlamydiota bacterium | reverse complement strand
TTTGCTAGGGTCTTCACAGACTGGCGTATGTGGTAACAGTCTTGATAGAGGCCGTCTTCTTTCATCCAGATGCTAGTAAGGAAGCGTGCAAGTTCGTTTTGAAAAGAGAAAAAGTCTTCGGGCTTTAACGCCTTGATTTTAGGGGTGTTACTATTAATTAGTGTAGTAATTCTCGTAAGTATAGAGGATTTGTTTACTTCTTCCCCCTTCTCGAATTTTGTGATTAATTTTGGCAGATCGCTGTCGCGATCAAATCTATTAATAAAGCTAATTAAGTTCATAACAATATTTTAATTAACTATTAATTAATTGTAAATAACTTTATTAAGGAATAAACCATGGGCTGGGGCAGTAATTCCAGCTAAACGGCGGTCTTTCTCTGCGAGGATGCGCGGAAGCTCCTCTGGCTGAAGCTTTTGGCAGCCTACATAGACGAGGGTGCCGACGATATTGCGTACCATCTTATAGAGAAAGTTAGGTCCTTCGACCTCAAAGCGCAGCCTTCCGCCCGGTAGAGCATGGATATCGATGCGCTCGACTTCCCTGATCGCATCCTCCAGACGGATATTGGTGAATGCGGAAAAGTCGTGTCTCCCGGTGAGGTGGGCGCTCGCTTCGACCATTTTATCGATATCGAGAGGGGTGTGGAAGTGCCATGAGGTGTGCCGCAAAAAGGGCAGCTGGAAGGGAGTGTTGCAGACGTAATAGTGGTACTCTTTGCCGCAGCAGTCGAGGGTCGGATGGAAGGGAAGGGGCGCTTCCTCAAGGGAGCGTATGGCGATGGTGCGCGGCAGGAGGCCGCTGAGTGCCCTTTTCAGCTTGTAGAGATCGATCTCTTTGGATGTCAAGAAGTTAATGACCTGCCCCTCGGCATGGACGCCGCGGTCGGTGCGGCTTGCAGCTTGGAGGGTGAGGGGTTCTTGTAGAATCTGCTTGAGGGCGTTTTCCAGGGTCTCTTCGATGCTCGGACCCATGCGCGTCTTCTGCCAGCCGAAATAGTCGGTGCCGCTATAGGCGATGATCGCTTTAAGGTTTCGCATGGAAGACAGGGGCGATCCCATCGAGGAACATCTGAACAGCCAGCATGACCAGGATAAGACCCATGAGTTTTTCGCAGACGCTAAGCCCTTTTTCACCGAGGACGCGGCGCAGGTAGGATGCAGAGAGCAGCACAATCGTAGAAGCGACCCAGGCAATAAAGATGGCGCTTAGGGCCATAAAGTGGCCGATCTCTTGGCGGGAATAGAGCATAACAGTGGCGAGGACGGCGGGGCCAGCGACGAGAGGAATAGCGAGCGGCACGAGAAAGGGCTCTTTTTGGCCGTTCTGCCAGCCATTGCGATTGGCCGGTGGGAAGATCAGTTTGAGGGCGATGATAAACAGGATGATGCCGCCTGAAATGAGCACGGACTGCTGGCTGATGTGCATGAAGGTGAGCAGAGGATCGCCAATAAAATAGAAGATGATGACTGCGATGAGGGCGAGGATGAGTTCGCGGAAGATGATCTTGCGCTGGCGCTTAGGACTGATCTCTTTGAGAATAGCGATAAAGATCGGCACGTTGCCAATCGAATCCATCAATAGAAAAAGAGAAAATGCCATCGAAAATAGGGTCATAGGGCTCCTTGCATATCACAGCTAGCTGCGACTGACTTCCACATTTTTTTCAAGGAGCGACGCTCTTTGGGTCCTATCTTCTCTAGAATCGCCAGGCAGTCCTGGTTTGCGCTGAACGCCGCTTCAGTCCAGTTGGCTGAACCTAAGATAAGCGTTGATTCGTCGATGAGGGCCCATTTGTCGTGGAGAAGCTGAGGTCCACGGCTTAAACGCACGGCTATTCCCGCTTCTCTGAGGCGCTGCACAGCTAGTGCGCTCGCTCCCTTGCCCGAGTAATAATCCATTGCTATATTAACCACAATCCCTCTCTGGTGCGCTGCGACGAGGGCATCTATAAGAAGGGGATGCGTAAAGGTAAACAAGCTTATGAGGATCTGCTCTTTAGCCCCGTCTAAAGCGCGGAGGAGGGAGGCAAGGGCGGCCTCTTTGCTGTCGGGCAGAAGGAAAAAGTTTTGATGTCCCTGGTCGGATGCGATGGCGTTGGCGAGGGCGGGATCGTAGAGACCGAGCAGGAGGTTGCCATGCATTTTTAAGGAGGAGGTGGTGAAGTTGGCACTGCCGAAAAAGAGCTGCTGGCCGTCGATGATCAAGATCTTGCGGTGCATGAGGCCGCTGCACTGGACCGGATAGGCTTGAATGCCGTAGGGTCTTAACGTGCTCGAAAGGTCGTCACAGGCCGAAGGGTCGTAAAAGAGGGTGACATCCAGGCCGGCCGCAGCTTGCTGTTTGAGAAGAGAAAGAATAGCCGGATCGGTGAGGGCGTAAGCTTGCATATAGATAGAGCGTGTCGCTTTTTCGAGGGCGCGCAGGACGACGCGTTTTAGATCATCTCCCAGGTGAGAGGTGTAGAGACATAGGCGCTCTTTTTGAGAGGGCAGCTCAGGATAAGCCGCCCAGTAAACGAGAAGCGCATAGCCAATTAGAACGAAAAAAACACTAAACTTTTTGGCCTTCAGCGCGCAGTTTGCGGATGACGGTTCCAAGGCCTAATTTGTCGATCGTGCGCATCGCATTGGTGCAAAGGCGCAGGGTCACAAAGCGGTTTTCTTCTGTGAAGAAGAAGCGCTTTTTGACGAGGTTCGGCAGGTAACGGCGTTTTTTGATGCCGGTGACTTTCAGACCAATCCCTTTTTTCTTCTTGGCAATACCGCGGATCGCGTATTTATTCCCTTTCATGGGGCGCTTGCCTGTAACTTGGCAGACCTTGGACATAGTTGTACTCCTTTAGGATCGGTCATCATAGCATGCAGATTCTTATTGAACAAGATCCCCCACAAAACTAAATTAATATTTTATGGAAGAACTCTACGCAGACCTCGTTGTCATTGGTTCAGGACCCGCCGGCCAGAAGGGCGCCATCCAGGCGTCTAAGCTGGGCAAAAGCGTCATTGTCGTGGAAAAAGATGACCATCCCGGCGGCGCTTCGCTCAACTCGGGGACGATTCCCTCCAAGTCGCTGCGCGAGGCGATCATCGATCTCACCGACTTCTATAAAAAAAGTTTTTACGGCCAGGCGGGGGAGATACGCGCCGTCTCGATCAATGACCTCAACTACCGATTAAATAAGGTGCTCGATACCCAGCGGCAGAACCTTTTGCGCCAATTCGAGAAAAATAAGATCCGACTGCTCCAGGGAATGGCGCGTTTAGAAGATGCGCATCATGTCCTGGTGAACGATCACACGCGCATCCGCTGCGAGGTGATCCTGCTCGCCTCGGGTTCGAAGCCGCGCAACCCGCAGCACGTTCCTTTCGATCAGGAGCGCGTGCTGGATTCGACACGGCTCTTAAGCATCGACCATGTGCCCAAAACGCTGATTGTGCTTGGCGGCGGGATCGTCGGTTCGGAATATGCGAGCTTTTTTGCAGCGCTCGGCACCGAGGTGACCGTGATCGATAAGCGCGATCATCTCTTGCCGCTGCTCGACCGCGAGATCGGGCTGCAGCTCCAGAAAGCGCTGACTGAAATTGGACTCAAAGTGGTCGGGAATACGGAATTTGCGCGCATTGAAAAGACGCGCGATGGGGTGGAAGTCCATACTAAGGATGGCCGGGTGCTGAAAGCGGAGATGCTCCTCTATGCGCTCGGGAGAGTCGCGCACGTCGATGGGATGGGGCTCGAAGAGGTCGGGATCACGGTGGATCAGATGGGCTACATCCCGGTCAACCCGCTCTTTCAAACGGTCGTCTCCCATATATATGCAGCGGGCGATGTGATCGGCGCGCCGGCGCTTGCCGCAACGAGTATGGAACAGGGAAGACTGGCGATGCGCCACGCGTTTGGCGCCCAAACGCACACATTCTCAAGCTTTTACCCGATCGGGATTTACACGATTCCAGAAATTTCTTCATGCGGCTATACTGAAGAACAATTGCAAAATCT
>JABDCT010000035.1 GCA_013287985.1 Chlamydiota bacterium | reverse complement strand
ATGCGTAGAGGAGCTTCGTTCCTATTGACTCTTTCAAGCGTTGTGTGGTCGGTAACGAAAGCGGTATTGAACTCATGTTCCGGATAGCGAACGGTATATAAAGTCACTCTTGCATGGTAAAGATTCATGAGAATCTGCCCCTCGCCGGCGATAGTTAATGCTTCTTTAGTTATTATATCTTGGAAGCGCCTTGAAGATGTATCGGACAGAACGCGTTCTACGTCTTGCTTAAGGCTCACCACGGTGTGCGTGCCTTTCAAAAGACGAGCAAAAGAGGAATAGAGACTATCAGGGCCGGAATAGTCGTAGGCAATTGTGATGTTATTGAGATTGGTGAGACGCCTTACCTTTTCGAGTTGTCCGGGGAGCGGCTCTGTTTCCAATAGGGCAGATTGCTTCTTGAAAACTGCCTCTCCGATTGTGCCAGGCCATGCATAGGGATAACGTTGGGCACGAAACGCGAGTTCCATCTTCTGACTATCTAATTCTTCTATTTTTTCGAGATCGAGAAGCAGAAGGGTGCGGACTAAACGGTCAAGCCCCGGTCCCTCGGGTAAGCCTTGCACACGGCTGACAGACATGAGCACTCGTGCAATAAATGCGCTTTTACATAGGAGTCGGGCGAGTTCTTCAAAGTGGGAATAGGTCTCTGGCGCCAGAGTGAAATTATGCACTTCGTGGGCAATCTGCTTGTCTAGCTGTTCAAATTGATTGTGAAGAGCTCCTCTATCGGACTTGATGTGAAAACCCTCTAGAAGATTCGAGTATTGCCCGGGTAATTTGAAGAGGAGATCAGCGCAGCTGCCTGATAGGACTACGAGATCTTGGACAAGATCAGGAATGCATACTTTGTTTACTTCTTGAGGGCGTACATTCAATTCAGCCATTACAAACCGTTTGGCGAAATCGGGCGCGGTTGCGACCCAATCGGATAGAGCGAGTTTCTTCGCCTGGGTAAGCTCATGCACAAATAGTTCGTGGAAGCGCGCAAAGTCTGGGGAGAGTGCGAGTTTGGAGTCGACTTTGGCATAGGCATCGAAGAGCTCGATGTATTCTTTTTTGCCGCAATCGGGACTTTTTGCCAGGCGCTGAGCGAGTTCTTTGTTGAGTTCAATATTAGAGCCGAAAAAATAGTTCCAAATCGATGCAAAGAAGGAGTAGATCGCATTAAAACAGCCGCAGCTTTCCATGCTGCTTTCGCTATAGACCGATGAGCGGTTAATTGGCTCTGAGGCGGGGGGTGAAAAAACTGTTTCTTGTTTTGAAATAGGCGGAATTTCCATGCTAAGAAATTGTAAAGACCTACAAGGAAAAATTCAAGTACCACTCCACAAATTTTTTCATGCCTTCTTCTAGGGAGGTGGCTGGCTTGAAGCCGAGCATTTTATGCGCTTTGGCAATGTCGGCGTAGGTGGTCGGAATCTCACCGGGAGGCATGGGGAGTTTTTCAACTTGAGCGCGCTTGCCGGTGTATTTTTCGATCAGCCCAATTAAAGTATGAAGCTTTTCGGGATGGCTATTGCCGAGGTTGAAAATTTAGTGCGGTGCGCCCAGATCGATCGCAGCTGCTGTGCCTTTTACGATGTCATCGATGTAGGTGAAGTCGCGCTGGAAATCGCCTTCGCCAAAGACTTTGATCGGTCTTTCGTTTGCAATCGCATCGGTAAATGCGTAGTAGGCCATGTCTGGGCGGCCCCAGGGGCCGTATACGGTGAAAAAGCGCAGTCCCGTCGTTGAAAGTCCATAGAGATGATGATAGGAGGTGGCCATCAACTCGTTAGATTTTTTCGTCGCACCATAGAAGTTCGCTGGAGAGTCGGTTTGATCGCTTTCGCTGAACGGGACTTTGCGGTTATGTCCATAGACAGATGAAGAGGAAGCGTAGATGAGTTTGACTTGAGGTGATCTTCGGAGAGTTTCAAGCAGGTTGAAAAAGGCAATTAAGTTGGCTTGGACATACTCTTCGGGATGAGCGATGCTGTGGCGCACGCCGGCTTGTGCGGCGAGATGCACGACGTGTGTCGCATCGGCAAGAGAGGGGCCTTTTTGTGCGAGATCGACTCTTTCGACGGAGATCCCCGCTTTTTTTAACAGAGCGGCGCGCTGCTCTTTGAGCTCTGGCGCGTAGTAGGCATTAAAGTTGTCGTAACCGAAGACGTGATCGCCGCGCTTTTTCAAATGGAGCGCGAGATGAAAGCCGATGAAACCTGCGATTCCCGTAATAAGTATGGATTTTCTAGATTGCACCCGTCTATAATGGCCCATTTATGGATTTGAAGACCATTACTTTTATCGGACTTCTGTTCTGCGCTTCTTGCTCGAATCCGCCCTACAAGGGCTCTGACGTGTGTGGAGCGGACGAGTTCGTCATGGACTCCTACCGCATCCGCGAGGGCAAGCTGGCGATTTTAGAGATGGAAGGGAGGAGTTTTGGTGCGCTCGCTCCCGATGCTCAAGCGGAATACCCCGATCTGATTCAAGAGGGCGATCTTCTCAAAGTAGCGCTATACCACCCTGTGCGCGCCGATCTCTCAGCCTCGGTGGCTGCCATTGGTTCGACCATTGGATATCGCGTGACAGATGGACAGATGATTCTCCCCGACATGCCGCCTGTTGCCGTATCAGGGCTCTCTCTTCCCGAGGCAAAGGAGGCGATGCAGTGCGCGTATGACAAAGAGATCAGCGGTATCGAGGTCTTCCTCGCCTATCAAGATAGAGCGGAGCGCAAGGTCGAGCTGCTCGGCCAGGTCGCAGAGCCCAGCGTGCCCATCGATGGGCGCATCCGCCTCTTTGAAGTTCTTGCGCAGGCGCATGTGCCGGGTCACGCAAACTGGTTTAAAAGCTATGTCGTGCGCGAGGATCAGCTGCTTCCTGTCGATCTCTACAAGCTCGTCAAGCAGGGCGATATGAGTCAGAATATCGTAATGCGCGCCGGCGACAAGATTTATATCGCCGATCCTGCTGACTCGCGCATCATGGTTCTCGGTGAAGTGGGCAAGGAGCGCGTCATCGATCTGCCCAATGGATTTATGTCTCTGCGCCAAGCGATTGCTGAAGCCGGCGGCATCCCTTTCACGGGTGATAAGCGCTACATACAGGTCATCCGCGGCAGCCTGCTCTGTCCGAAAATCTACACGCTCAATTGGAAGCATGTGATGCATCTTCCCAGCGACAGTCTGCTCTTGATGCCGGGTGATCTCGTCTACGTCGCAGCGACGCCGATCGCAGAGTGGAATCGCTTTGTCACGCAGGTTCTCCCGACGCTTGTCGGGATCGACCTTCTCATGCGCGGCGCTAAAAATGTCGGGGTAACGCTGCCATGAGACCGCTGACCCTCTCGGATCTGCTCAGGCTGGCGCTTCTAAAGAAGGGGCAGCTGATCCGTGCAGCTTGTGCCGGCGGGCTAGTGACCTTTTGCGCTCTTCTCGTCTGGAATCCGCCCGCCTACCGCGCCAAAGCCTCTTTTCAGCAGGGACAGAGTCATCTCGAAGAAAACTCCGCTTTCGAATCGCTGCTCAAGAGCATGCAGATGGAGAGCGAGGGGTCGCTTGCGCTTGCTGCTTTTAAGTCGGAGCGGCTAGCGCATCAGGTGGTCGAAGAGTGCGGGCTGCAGGTTGCGCGCGCGGATTTTCTCCGCAAAGAAGAGTGCCTTTTTCACCATGTGCGCTACGCTGGTGCAAAATCTCTATCCTTCTCGCTCCGGCGCACGGGCGTTTACCAATTTCTTCTCGATGACGGGGTTCCCGTCCGCCTAGGCGAGCCTGTTACGTGGAAAGAGCTTACCTTTACGCTCGATGCACACCCGAGTGATTTTGCCGTAGGCCAGGTGCGCCAGTTTAAAGTGCGGCCGCTGGATCAGTGCACCGCCCGTTTCAAAAAGCAGCTGAAGGTCAAGCAGAGCAGGTTCGATTCCAAGCTTCTCGACCTCAGCTTCAGCCATCCAAGCCGCGAAAACGCAATGCGCGTGCTCAATACGCTCATGCGCGCCTACCAGAATTATTTGGAGAAGCAGCATGCAGATCTCGCCGGAAGTCAGATCGCCTACTTGCAGAAGCGGCAGGAGGAGCTCTACCGCACCTATACCCACGCACTCGACGAGCATCAGTCCTTCATGGGAAAGACGATCGACGAAGGATATGTGAGTGTAGAGCAGAGAGTGGAGCTTTTTTCAGAACCGAGCATTGAATTTAAAACACAACTCGCCGCACTTGATCTGGAGCAGAGGCGCTGGAAGGTGGAGGAGCCTAAGATCGATCCGCAATTCGCTGGACTCGACCTGCAAGCTGCGCAGAAAATCCACGCCAGCACAAGCAGTGAGCGCGATGCGCTTTTTAGCGAGATCGAGCGTCTCAGCCGCATCGACCCCAAATGGGAGATTACGGCTTTGAGCGCCGTGCTCCCCGACCCTATCAGCCAGGAGATGATCCAGAAAGCCGCGCAAACTTCTCTGCAACTTTCCGACGAGAACAGCTATAGCGCAAAAGAACAGGAGCGACTCCACGAGACGCTCGAGATGCAGAAGCGCTTCATCGCCACACACATCGAGCGCAATTTAGACGTCGCCAAGCAGAAAATGCTGCAAGTCGAAGGCAAAATGGGCGCGCTGGCCGGCACTATCGCCGCTCTGATCAAGCAAGAGCGCGCAGGTGTCATGAGCAACTTCGATGCACTCAA
>JABDCT010000034.1 GCA_013287985.1 Chlamydiota bacterium | reverse complement strand
TCCATGTAGCGCTTGGCTTTCACTCCAAGGGGAGTGGCATCTTTGACCTGCTGGCGCAAAAGATCGCCTGTTGCGATATGGCCGACGGCGAGGCCCTTTTTGCGGAGCTCTTGCTGGATCAAAGCCGCTTGGGAGCCTTTGCCCGCTCCGGGGGGGCCGAGAAGAATAATAACGAGTTTCTGTGACATAAAAGGTAGCAGGATTATACTGGCGTAAAACCTTGTTGGCAACCTTATGCTGAAAATCTGTCTATTCTTATTTTTTTCTTTTTACTTAAGTGCGGTAGAGTTTACCGACTTTGACTCCTACCAGGGAGCGGTGACGCGTGCGCAGCTCGAGGAGAAGATGGCTCTCTTCCTCAAGAAGGATCCCCGCATCGAAGGGTATTTTGAAGTGACGGACACCGCCTTGAACGTGTATAACGCTCTTCCCACCGACGCCACCCGTCAGCTAGAGTACAGCCTTAAACTGGCAAGCCCGGATAGCGTGGTGCCCGTGAAAGGGCGCCCTGCCAAGAGCCTGCTCGGCCTAAAAGTCGCTATCGACCCGGGACATCTCGGCGGACTCTATGCGCGCCTAGAAGAGCGCTATATCGATATCCCCGCCTCGCTCGATCGCCCACAGGTGATCCAGTTCGACGAGGGGACGCTCAGTTTTTTGACTGCCTATTATTTGAAGACCCTTCTGGAAAAAGAGGGCGCGGTCGTGATGATGACGCGCGATGCTATTGGCGTCGGTGCGGATAATCAGGAATTTTTTGAGTGGCTCCGCAAAAATCCCGACGTCTGGGTGGCGCAGACCTCCCTCCGTACGCTCTTCCGCTACTTTAATCACGTCGATTTACACGCTCGCGCGATGAAGATTAATGCATTTCAGCCCGACTTGAGCGTCGTGATCCACTACAACTCGCACCATGCCGAGGGCGGCAGCTCCAATAGCATGGTGACTCCGAACAATTTTAATATGGTGTTTATTCCAGGAGCTTTCTTTGGCGAAGAGCTGAATGAAAAGCAGAGCCGCTATGAGTTTATGCGCCTCATGGTCACCGATGACCTGGCACACTCGCTCAAACTCGGAGAAGCGATTTTAGCGCAATTTACGACGAATCTCGGCATTCCGATCGTCACCAAGAACGACAACGCCCGCTATCTAGATGGCGCATGTCTCAAGATCAGCGAAGGGGTCTATGCGCGCAACCTGGCGCTGACGCGCCTCATCCACGGCCCGATCTGCTATGGCGAATCGCTGGTTCAAAATAATGCTGATGAGTGCCTAAATTTAAGCCGCAGAGATTTTGTCATTGCCGGCATTCCCTGCTCAAGCCGTGTCAAACAGGTCGCGGAGGCCTACTTTGAGGGCATAAAGGGGTATACCTTGAACCTTTCTCAGTAAATTCTTATACTACCTCGCTGTTGGAGGTAGTATGGACTGTCCTTATGAAATTCATCAGCAAGTTTCTCATCGATACGGCGTCATTGATACCATTGGGTTGCGCTGTATGATCAATGCCAAGACGCCCATGATTATTCTCGATGCGAGAGCTTATTCCTATGACGACGGCTATCGCATTCCGGGAGCGCGCAACCTCTACCACAAGACTACAGCCGAGGAAGCGGCCACGGTTATCCCTGGCAAAGACAGCCTCGTCATCGTCTACTGCACGAATATCGACTGTCCTGCCAGCCAGTGGCTCGCTGAGCGGCTCATCCAGCTCGGCTATACGAATATCGTCAAATATCCCCAAGGCATCGAAGCGTGGATGGATGAGGGCAACCCTGTAGATATAGTGGAAAAAAATGGACCTCATTGATTGGAAAGATTTTGAAAAGGTCGATCTGCGCGTCGGAACGATTGTTGAGGTGCTGGATTTCCCCGAGGCGCGAAAGCCCGCCTACAAACTGAAAATCGATCTGGGACCTGAGATCGGGATCAAACGATCGAGCGCCCAGATCACCACTTTTTACAAGAATGAAGATCTCCTAGGCAAACAGGTGCTCTGCGTAGTGAATTTCAAACCGAAGCAAGTAGGGCCATTTGTTTCCGAAGTGCTCACAACAGGATTTATTTTACCAGAAGGAGTGGTGCTTGCAGAGCCCGAGCGCGCCATTGCCAACGGAACGAGGTTAGCGTGAAGCGAATTTTATCAAACGAACTCCACTCCCACTTAGAGCAGCGCGTGCGCATCCGCGGTTGGATGCACAGCCTGCGTCCACTGGGCAAGATCGCCTTTCTGGTCGTGCGCGACCGCGGGGGCCTGGCTCAAGTGGTGCTTGAGGACAAAGAGGAGATCAAAAGGCTCTCGCAGCTGCACCCTGGCACCGTTCTGCAAGTAGAAGGACGCGCCAATCCCTCGAAGCAGGCTCAGCTCGGTGTCGAGATCGTCGAACCTAAAGTGACCGTAGAATCTCCCGTTCAAGAAGCGCCGCCCGTCGAGTATTACAAACCCGAGATCCCTTCCGATCTAGAGCATATCCTCGACAATCGCTCGATTGCTCTGCGCAACGCCAAGCTACAGGCGGTTTTCCGCATCCAGGCGGAGCTCGCCCACGCCTATCGCCTCTACATGCACGACCGCGTGCACGCTGTTGAATACTTTGCACCCAACATCATCGGAGCTTCTTCAGAGGGCGGCGCTGAGTTTTTCAACGTCGACTATTTTGGCTATACCGCCACACTCGCGCAAAGTTCCCAGCTCTACAAACAGATCATGGTCGGCGTCAATGAGCGCGTCTTTGCCCTCATGCCCTTTTTCCGCGCCGAACACTCTCATACCCCGCGCCACCTCGCAGAAGGCAAGCAGTTTGAGTTTGAGATGGGCTTTTTCGAGCATTGGCATGAGATCCTCGATGTGCAAGAGGGGTGCATCAAGTTCATGGTCAAAACGATCAAGGAAAAATGCGCACGCGAAGTGGAAATTCTCGAGGGCAAAATCATAGAAGCCCCCGAACACGTTCCTTTCCCGCGTCTGACATTTGCCGCAGCTCAAGAGCTCTACTACAAACGCACCGGCATCGACGAGCGCCACGAGCCCGACTTAAGTCCTGCCGCCGAGCGCGAGCTGTGCAAATATGCGCGTGAAGAGCATGGAACGGATCTGATATTCGTGATCGACTGGAAGACGGAAAAGCGCCCCTTCTACTCCTACCCGAAACAAGAAGATTCGACGCTCACAAACACTTTCGACCTGCTTTGTGCCGGCACGGAGATCACCTCCGGGGGCCAGCGCCGCCACACCTACGATTCGATGCTAGAGGGGATTCTGATGAAAGGAATGACCCCCGATAACTTTGCCGACTACCTGACGATCTTTAAATTCGGCATGCCGCCGCACGGCGGTTTTGGCATGGGTCTCGAGCGCCTGACAATGACGCTTCTGCATCTCAAAAACGTCCGTGAGGCCTCCCTCTTTCCGTCCGACACCAAGCGCATCGCCGCTAATCGCATCAAGGCGAAGATCTTCTTCGGCGGAGAGAACATCCGCAATGAGATCATCCACCAGCTGAAAGATAAAGCGATTCCCTTCACGCATCTCGTCCATGAGCCTACGCCGACCTCCGAGGATTCTGCGCGCGTACGCGGCACCCAGATGGAAGAGGGAGTCAAATCACTCATTGTGCGCGGAAGAAATAGCAAAAAGAACTTCCAGTTCAACATCCCGTCGAATCGCAAGCTCGACACGAAAGCCGTTGCTGAGATTATCGGGGAGAAGTGCGATTTTGAAGAGCCAGAGGTGATCAAAGAGCGCTTTGGCCTCATTATTGGCGGCATTCCGCCCTTCGGGACGCTGCTCAATCTGGAGACCTACTTCGACGAGGCAATTCTGCAGAATGAGCGCTCCGCATTTAATTGCGGCGTGATGACAGAATCGATTGTGATGAAAGCTAAAGATCTGGTCGAACTCGTTGGTCCGAAAGTAGCGAGCTTTTCTAAAGTTTAATTACTGCAGAGCCATCGATTTTTCCTGAACGGATAGCATCGAAAGCATCGAAGGTACGCTCAAGCGGATAGACGGTGACTTTAGGGCGGATAGGCACGCGTGGAGCGAGGTCGAGCCACTCGTTGCCGTCTTTGCGTGTCAGATTCGCTACCGAGCGCAAGACCCGCTCTCCCCAAAGCAGCGAGTAGGGAAAAGAGGGAATGTCGCTCATGTGGATGCCTGCGCAGACGACGGAACCGCCTTTTTTCACGGCTTTAAGCGCGAGCGGAACTAGCGCACCGACAGGAGCGAAGATGATCGCTGCATCGAGGAGCTGAGGTGGTATTTCGGTCGAGTCGCCGGCCCAAGCGGCGCCGAGTGCAAGCGCTTGTCGCTGCCCCTCTTTATCGCCCGGACGGGTGAAAGCATAGACCGTGCGCTTCTGATAGAGTGCGGCTGGGGTGAGAAGATGAGCCGCAGAGCCGAAGCCATAAAAACCTATCGTCTTAGCGTCTCCTGTGAGTTTTAAGCTGCGGTAGCCGATCATTCCCGCGCAGAGAAGAGGCGCCGCTGTCTCGTCGCTATAAGTGGCGGGGAGGGGATAGACAAAGCGCTCATCGGCTACACAATAAGTGGCGAGGCCGCCATTCAGATCGAACCCCGTAAACTGGGCGTTGTCGCACAAGTTTTCAAATCCTGAGCTACAGTAGTCGCATCTGCCGCAACTGCTGCCTAGCCAGGCAACGCCCACGCGCGCTCCGACAGGATAGCGCGCTGCATCGGGGCCGAGCGCTGCGACGGTTCCTACAACCTGATGGCCGAGGATAAGCGGAAAGTGGGGTGGAGTCAGCTCGCCGTCTAGGATGTGGAGATCGGTGCGACAGAGGGCGCAGGCGCTGACCTTCAGTAGAAGCTGATGCCCGGTGGGTTTGGGATCGGGAATCTCGCGTATATTTAGGCGTCTTCCCTCTTCTAAAAGCATT
>JABDCT010000033.1 GCA_013287985.1 Chlamydiota bacterium | reverse complement strand
TTTGTCAAACTCGTCGGTAGGGCGCCTTATAAAATCTTTTCGCATGGCGTGTTGACAGTTCTCACGCTCAACACATGCATGCTTCCCGGTAATTTGGCTTATTTGCATGGAGGCGTTGCACCCTGGCAGCAGCGCATCGCACCCCTGGCGGACGCACTCATCGACGCAGATGCAGACATCGTCTGTTTACAAGAGGTCCACGGCAACGCCTGCGCAAGCAGCTTGTTTGAAGCGCTGAGAAGCAAATACTCCTATTTTTACGTCAACATCGGTCCGCGTCCATTTGGTCTTGCTCTCGACAAGCTCGGACTGCCCAGCGGTCTTTTTGTCGCCAGCAAATACAAACTGGAAAGCCCGCGCTTCACCCTCTTTTCGCACAGCGGACTCGCCATGAACTACGGCTTTTTCGATTTTGTTGTGACCGATGGAGAAAATTCCCTCGCCCACATCTACAATACACACCTCCAATCGCTCAACATGCCTCCCTTCTCGGAGATCCGCGCGGCCCAGCTGCAAGAGATTCTCACCCAGATGCAAAGCGATATGCAAGGCGAACAGATTCCCTACTTTTTGTGCGGCGACCTCAATATCCCATGGGGTTCCGGGGAGCCGGGAGAGGAGCTGATCCGCTCCTTCTTCTACGACGCCTATAACAAGGAGCGCACAAACGTGCCGGAAAACCAGGCGACCTGCTGCGATGCCCTGACAAAACACTATTTTACAACGCATGACATCCCGCAAGAGATCGATGCCAATTACCAGATCCTCGACTACACCCTCATCTCAACACCTCACAGGATCAAAACCTTCTTGATCCCGATGCACACCCTTGAAAACCCAGCAGCTGCAATCAGCGACCACCACGCCTTACTGACTAAAATCAAACTCAACTAAAAGAAAATAACAGGATATTAGGATGGACAGGATAAAAAATCATCCTGACCATCCTAGGGCGTGTCGTCAATTGATAAAAAAGTGATTTTTGAGGGATTTTTTGGGGCATTTTCGCTGCATTTCTTGGACCATACTTGAAAAGTAGGCCAAGAAATGCAGCGAAAATGCCCCCAAAAAGACCCAAAACAGCACTCTTTAGCAATTGACGACACGCCCTAATATCCTGTTATTTTTTCTTTTTTTCTCCCCCCTCTTCACCCTTTACCAAATTCACTTGCCTAGGGTACCCTAAAGGTCCATGGCTGAAAAAACCGAAAAGGCCACCCCAAAGAAGCTGCGCGATGCGCGGAAAAAGGGGCAAGTCGCCAAGTCGCAAGATTTTTCCTCTGCGTTCACATTCATCGTCTCGATCTCCGCTGTCCTCCTTCTATCGGGGTTTCTTTTTAACCAGCTCTCGGCCTACATCATCACTATGTTCCGCCGCTCGGGCATGCATAACCTCGACCTGGCAAATAGTGGCGGTGGATTCATACAAGAAGCGATTCAGGTGATCTTTAATTGCAGCCTGCCAATCCTTCTCTTGACTGTCTGCACAGGCGTCATCACCAGCTTTCTCATCGTCGGTCCCGTATTTTCTGCTGAAGCTGTCAAACCGGACATCAAACGACTTAATCCGGTCGATAACATCAAAAACATGTTCAAATTTAAAACGCTATTTGAACTGCTTAAATCGATATTGAAAATTACGGGCGCTTTTATCCTGATTTGGAGCGTCGTCTACTACAGCTTGCCTGAACTCATTGCGACCGCGGCATTGCCCCTCGTCAGTTCAGCACAAATTTTCTCCTCGTTCCTGATCAAAGTCGTCATCCGTGTAGGGATTTTTTTTCTCGCCGTGGCGATTCTCGACCTCGTCTTCCAAAAGCGCAACTTTGCTAAAGAGATGCGCATGGAAAAATATGAGGTTAAGCAGGAATATCGCGATACTGAGGGCGATCCGCACATGAAGAGCAAGCGCCGCCAGATCGCGCAAGAGATGGCCTACCAGGAAGGACCCGGAGGTGCCAAACGCGCACGTGCGATCATCACCAACCCGATCCACATCGCCGTTGCCATCGAATACGACGAGGAAGTCGAACCCGCTCCGCGCATCATCACCATGGGCAAAGGCCTCATTGCCGACCGGATAGTAAAAATAGCAATTGATAACAACATTCCGATCATGAGAAACGTAGATCTTGCACATACTCTGTTCGAAAAAGGCGAAATCGGCGATTATATACCTGAGGAGACCTATCAGGCGGTATCAGAGATTTTGAAGTGGCTTGAAGCCATCGAAGCACAAGAAACTGCACACCTGGACTTATTTAAATAATGAAGAATTTCTTTCAGAACCTCAGCCGAAAATTGGGAAGCGACTCCGCTCTCGCCATGATCAACCGATCAAGCGACATCGTACTCGCCATCTTCATCATCCTGCTCATCATGATCATCATCGTCCCAATCTCCCCCGGGGTGCTGGACAATTTCATCGCGGTCAACTTGACGATTTCCATATGCTTGCTGATGGTCGCGCTTTACATCCCCAAAGCGGTCAACCTCTCGATCTTCCCGTCGCTGCTCCTCATCACCACGCTCTTTCGACTCGGTATTGAGATCTCGGCGACCAAGCGCATTCTACTCTACGCAGATGCGGGCCATATCATCTACGCCTTCGGGGAATTCGTCGTCGGGGGTAATTTCATCGTCGGCGGTATCGTCTTCTTGATCATCACCATCGTACAGTTCATCGTCGTCACCAAGGGTGCCGAGCGCGTCGCCGAGGTGGCAGCTCGCTTTACCCTCGATGCGATGCCCGGTAAACAGATGAGTATCGATGCCGACATGCGCAGCGGCATCATCGATGCAAACCAAGCGCGCGAACTGCGCCTCGCCCTCCAGAAAGAGAGCCAACTCTACGGAGCGATGGACGGTGCGATGAAGTTCGTCAAAGGGGACGTCATCGCGGGTATCGTTATTGCGGTGATTAACATCATCGGCGGTCTGATCATCGGTATGACCAAAGGCATGAGCGCTATGCAAGCGGCCAAGGTCTATACCCTGCTCTCGATCGGCGGCGGCCTCGTTGCCCAGATCCCCTCACTCCTCATCTCCTTGACTGCCGGTATCGTGACAACACGCGTATCGAGCGATAAAAAAGACAACAACCTCGGTAGCGAGATCTCCTCCCAGCTCCTCGGCCAGCCCAAAGCGATCATCATCGCCGGCTTCGTACTGATCGGCATGGCCTTCTTCCGCGGCTTCCCCACCCTCACATTCCTCCTCCTTGGTGGTGCTGTTTGCTCAGCCGGGTTAATCACCTGGTACAACCAGAAGAAGAAAGAGGGACGCGCCGTCACAACCGCACGCGGAGCATCCGTCCAAACAGAAGTCTCCGGCCACGCGATGGTGCGCGGCGGCGTCGACGAGTATGCCCTCACGCTGCCTATCATTCTGGAAGTGGGCGAAAACCTCTCCAAAGCGATCCGCAAAGAGCGCGGCGGCATGACATTCATCGAAGAGATGGTGCCGAAAATGCGCCATGCGCTCTACCAAGATTTAGGCGTGCGCTTTCCTGGCGTCCACGTGCGCACCGAATCCCCCACGCTTGAAGGCGACGAGTATTCGATCTACCTAAACGAGGTGCCCATCGTCCGCGGCAAGATTTTTGAAAACTCCCTTCTCACGAGCGAAGACCCCGAAACCCTCCAGCGCTACAATATCCCTTTCAGCACATCTAAGAGCGCAATCGGTCAGCCCTCCTATTGGGTCGACATGAAATACGAGGAGGTCCTCAAAAAAGCGGGTATCAAGTTCTGGAAACCGCTCGACGTGATGATCCTCCACCTCTCCTACTTCTACCGTCAGCACGCTGCCGACTTTATCGGCATCCAAGAGGTGCGCGGCATCCTGGAATTCGTCGAGAAGTCCTATCCCGACCTCGTCAAAGAGGTCACACGTCTCGTTCCCCTGCAAAAACTCACCGAGATCTTCCGGCGTCTCGTGCAAGAGCAGATCTCGATCAAAGACCTGCGCACCATCCTCGAAGCGCTCAGCGAGTGGGCACAGACGGAAAAAGACACCGTTCTGCTCACCGAATACGTGCGCTCATCGCTCAAGCGCTACATCAGCTACAAATACTCGCAAGGCCAGTCGATCCTCTCCGTCTACCTGCTCGATCCCGAGATCGAAGACATGGTGCGCGGCGCGATCAAGCAGACCTCTGCAGGCTCCTACCTCGCCCTTGACCCCGACTCCGTGCAGCTCATCATGAATGCGATGCGCGCCGTCATCGCCCCCACACCCGTGGGCGGCCAGCCACCCGTACTCCTCACCGCCATCGACGTGCGCCGTTTCGTGCGCAAGCTGATCGAAGGCGAGTTCCCCGAGATGGCCGTCGTCTCCTACCAGGAGATCGTGCCTGAGATCAAGATCCAGCCGCTGGGACGAGTCCAATTAACGTAGAACGCAAAATGCAAATTGCAAAACTATAAGAATCAGTTGTTTGCGCCTGAAATAGAAAAATGCTACCGCAAATTGCATTTTCCAATGTAAAATGCTATTTATGGTAGCACATTCACGATATGTCCCCCGTATTCTTAATCCTCCGAAGGGAAGTTATTTTCTATTGGGCCCTCGAGGAACAGGAAAATCCACATGGCTTAGACACTACTATCCTAACGCTGTACGAATTGATCTCTTACTAGGTGAAGAGGAAAGACGTTTTAGTGCCTATCCGGAAAGAATACGAGACATTGCCGAATCGATGCCTGCAGGCTCTACTCTGATTTTAGATGAAATCCAACGCGTCCCCCGCCTACTTCCCGAAATCCATTCCCTTATAGAAGAAAAAAAAGGGGGCCAATATATCATGACAGGTAGCAGCGCCCGAAAGTTGCGCAGATCTGTGAGCGATCTTTTGGGAGGAAGAGCTCTTCTGCGCCAAATGGGACCTTTTATGGCCTCTGAACTCCAAGGAGCATTCTCCTTAGAGAAGGCGTTAAAAACAGGCCTTGTTCCT
>JABDCT010000032.1 GCA_013287985.1 Chlamydiota bacterium | reverse complement strand
ATCAGCCGGCAAAGAGCGATCCGTCGATCACAGTCGATCAGCAGCGCTCGCTGGTCATCCAGACTCTTGGAGAGAACATCCAGGTTCGCCGCGTGAAAGTCCTGCGCAAGAGTTCGCACGTGTCGATCGGCATCTACTCGCACATGGGCGGCAAGATCGTCACTGCCGTTGAGCTGACCGGTAAAGCAGGCATGGAGATCCTCGCCCGCGATATCGCCATGCACATCGCAGCCGAAGCGCCCGAGTTCTTAAACCCAGAAGAAGTTCCTGCTGAGGTAAGAGCGCGCGAAGAAGAGATTGCCAGAAGCCAACTGCAAGGAAAACCTGAGAATATCATTGGCAAAATTCTTGAAGGCAAGTTAAATGCGTTCTATGATCAAGTGTGTTTGCTGCGCCAAAAATATGTGCGCGACAACAGCATGACCATCGCACAACTAGTTGAAAAAGAGTCCAAATCCACTGGCGTACATATGGCGATAAAGAGCTTTGTGCGCTGGCAAGTAGGAGCTTAAAGCATGCATAGACCGCGCTACAAGCGCATCCTGCTCAAACTTTCAGGGGAAGCTCTGATGGGCGAGCATGAGTATGTCCTCGACAAAGAGGCGTGTGCTCATATTGCGCAAGCGGTTAAAGAAGTCCACTCCCTCGGAGTGGAGATTGGCATCGTCGTAGGGGGCGGCAACATTTTTCGCGGCTCTCTCGCTAAAGAATTCGGCTTCGAACGCACGCCGGCAGACCATATCGGGATGCTGGCAACCACCATCAACGGCCTCGTATTGCAGCAATCCCTCGCCTCCCAAGGCGTCGAATCGCAGATCATGAGCGCCCTCAATTACGATTCCATTGTCGAGAGCTACAAGTGGACCCACGCGATGCACGCCCTGCAAAAGGGACGCGTCGTCATCTTCGTAGGCGGCACCGGCAATCCCTATTTCACCACCGATACAGCAGCAGCGCTGCGCGCTAGCGAAATGCGTGCGGAGATCCTGCTAAAAGCGACTAAAGTCGATGGCATCTACGACGACGACCCGATAAAGAACCCCAGCGCCATCAAATATGAGACCGTGAGCTATTCTGAAGCTCTGCAGAAGCACCTAAAAATCATGGACGCCACAGCACTCGCCCTCTGTCGCGAAAACCAGATCCCCATCTACGTCTTCGACCTCTTCGAGGAAGGAGCCCTGATGCGGGCAGTCTGTGAAAACAAGGGCGGATCTCTAGTAAGGGGTGAATAAATGAAACACGTCGACCAAACAAAAGCGAAGATGAAAGATACGATTGAGCACTTCAAGGGAGAGCTCAAAAATCTGCGTGGCAACCGCGCCAATCCCGGAATGCTCGATAACGTCCAGGTGGAAATTTATGGCTCACAGATGCGTCTGCGCGATGTGGCAAACGTCACCGCTCCAGAAGCGCGTCAACTGCTCATCACGCCCTTCGATCCCAATACAGCAGGTTCTGTTGCCAAAGGCATAGAAAAAGCTAACCTCAACCTCCAACCTATCCTCGACGGTCATGTCGTGCGCATCAACGTCCCACCGATGACCGAAGAGATGCGCAAAGAGATCGCCAAACAGGCCAAGAAAAAAGCCGAAGATGCAAAAGTCGTCATCCGCGATATTCGCCGCAAAGGGAATGAAGCGGTGCGCAAGCAGAAGGCCGACGGCGATATCACAGAAGATGATGTGAAGAAGTTCGAGAAGATGATCCAAGATGCTACGGATCAAAACTGCAAGGAGATCGATACCCTCCTCGCAGCGAAAGAAAAAGAACTCATGAGTGTTTAATTAACGTAAGAGTTCATTAATCACACTATCGAACTGCTTTTCAGCTATTTCAATTCTATTTGAAAATTCATTATTATTGAAGCAGCATGCAATTTGTCGAGCAGATAATAGGTGACGTAGGCTTCCGTTAGTATCATTGTTTTCTAGGTATGAGTGCGCAAGCTTCAGGTGGATCTCTAACCTAAGGCTGGGGACTACTCCTGGAATCGCTAAAGCAAGCTCATAGTCTTCAAAAAAACTCATGTCTCCTGCCTCATACTTCATCTGTGCGCGTCCTATTAGGAGCAGCTGCTTGTCATATTGAGGTTGAAACAGACAATAACTAATCCTATCAATTGCCACTGGGATAGTTGCACTATCAATGCACTGTTCTATTGCTTGCTCCGTCTGTAGAAAAATAGTTGCTGGTGTGGAAATACTATGTGTCATAATCGCCTCAATATTTCATAAATTTAGATTTGAGTTTATGGATCTGCTCCATACTAAAGTAGTCACAAAGATTGTTGTTTAATTTGTCAGCATCTCCGAGGTGTTTTGCGCAATGTTCGAAATACTCTGGTCTAGCCTGTTGAGAGCTCTCTATAAGTTCCAAAAAGCCTTGTGCAAGAGCTATTTTGATGCTAAGAATCCTTCTGGGTTCCAGGTTGGGGATGTTCAAAAGCATGGTGAGATCCTGGATAAATCCTTCGAGAGCGCCCGTTGTTTTACACAGAAAAGCACGTGTCGTTAAAAAGCGCGCCATGTCATTACCATAAAGATCAGTGGCTTTATTGATTGTTTCAAGTGCGGCTGGAAGGTTGCCTTGATGGGCAAATAGGTAGGCTTGATGCTCGGATTCTTGGAGTGTTAGCCTCGTTTTAGGTGCCTTTTCAACAGGCTGCTCCCCTTCGTCTTCTCTACGGCGTTTATTAGTATTTCCTGATGTGATTCCTGTCATGGATGACATGTTTTTTTCTCCTTATTTTCGTGAAGTTTTATTATTACGGGAATTCCGCTTGCGCAGCGGGATCTTGCATTTGTGAGTTAAGTTCGGTTGCCTTACGTAGCTGGTTAATGCAACCTGGGATATTATTGTTCATAAAGAAGGCTTCGCTAAGATCAGTGATTATTCTTAAACGTAGAGATGGGTCGGTTTTACAGAGGAAAGAGGCTCGAACAAGATCATTGATGTAGGCATCGATTTTGCCGGCGAATCGATTGATCGTAGCACCCAAAAGGCAATACCGTAGAAGCTCTCCTCGATACACAGAAAAAGAGCTGGTTAAGAGATCCTGAGCTTTTTGATGCTCGCCGCTTGCGAGATAGCCCTTAATTTCCTCCTCGATATGAGTGATATGGCCTGTTTTTTGGGTTTTGTCAGGAAAATTACAAGCAAACGGATCCTCAGCTCTAAGACGTTTAACACCAGTAAGGTTTGGAATGGGTGTCATCAGGTAGCGAGCTCCTGTTTCAATCTGATAAAAATTTGGTCAACATGGGGATCTTGTACAGATTCAAGTATTGCGAGGGCTGTTGCAAGATGCTTCTTGCGCTGTGATTTCATGCCGCCGATTTTGTGGGCTTCAGCCATAACGATATGTGCCTCTATAAGCGCTTCAGGTGAGCTTGTTGGCGCGTTGCTGAGGATATCACAAGCTTGTTCGATCCTTTTATATTCTGTTGGAGAAAAGCGATCCGTTTTCTGCAGTTTATTTTCAACTGGTAGATCGTCTTCTCTTGTGCGTTTATATCCTGTTTCAGATGAATAGATAAATATGGTCATTTTCTTATTTCCTCCTTAGAAATACATTCTTTGACTATGAAGAAACGTAGCAAGTTCTTCGATCTTCTGTGTTGTGGTGCAAAACTGAGGGCTGGTTTGATGCAATTTGGTCAAACTGTTTAAATGATCTTGAGCCTTTGCAAAATAGCCAGCGGTTTGTAGGAAGTATTCCTGTCATGGACATATTATTTTCCTATAGTTTTGGATTAATATTGTTTATTGGAGGTCTAGCTCCATTCGGTTAATGGACATTTTGTTATAAATGCAGAGAATGCGTTCCTGTGCTGCTGGATCTTGAACAGTTTCGTTTGCTTCCATTGCAAAGCGCAGCTGATTCTTGCACTGCGATTTCATGCCTTGGTCTAAGAACGCTTCAGCCATAGTGATACGCGCCTCTAGAATCACATTAGTTGGGCAAATGGATTGATGGATAAGGACCTGCCAAGCGCGTTCAATTTTCTGGCGTTCGTCCGGAGAATAACGATCCGTTTTCTGCACTTTATTTGCTGCATCAAGATCATATTCTCTTGTGCGTTTATATCCTGTTTCGGATGAATAGACAAATATGGTCATTTCTTATTTCCTCCTTAAAAATACATTCTTTGGCTATGAAGAAACGTAGCAAGTTCTTCGATCTTCTGTGTTGTGGTGCAAAACTGAGGGCTGGTTTGATGCAATTTGGTCAAACTGGTTAAATGGGCTTGGGCGCTTGCAAAATAGTCAGCCGTTTGGAAAGGAGTTTCGTGAGCGTAGGCCATATATGTTTCTGTTAGATATTCATGGATCCGCATGGTGACGACAGGGTCGGAAGAGGGCGCTTGTAGCGCGGTTTCACAGGTCGAAAGAAAACCTTGGAGGTTGCCTGCGCGTCGCATCTGGCATGCGTTTTCGAATAGTGTGGATTGCTGGTCAGAGAAAGAATCGTCTCCCGCTGAGTCGTAAGCTGTTACTAATGAATCAAATGACATAATATCCTATTTTATTTATTAAATATTAATTAACTATAAAAACTATTTTATTTAATTATATATAAAATGTCAAATTATTTATTACAAATTAAGTAACTGATGATTAAGGATTTACAAATACCGTAAGTTACTTTAAATCAGATGTTTGTGAGGATATTTCCTGGAAAACGCACGCCTTTGTTGAACAAAAGAAGGGCTTCTGGTTACAATGATCGCTTTACCGAGCTGGCCCCATCGTCTAGCCCGGTCTAGGACATCAGATTTTCATTCTGGTAACAGGGGTTCGAATCCCCTTGGGGTCACATTTTTTCAAGAGGCTTTAGCTCAGCGGTAGAGCATCTCACTTTTAATGAGAGGGTCGATGGTTCGAATCCATCAAGCCTCAATCTCTTGAAAACGCACCTATCCCCCCAACACATAACTATTTAGATATTTGACCGGGGGATAGGTGTGTTTTCAAGAGATTGAGGCTTGAGCAATCAAAAAGTTTGGCTGGGAGGGTGCCTTCGAATCAAGCTTCTGTCGATTTTCGGGTTCTTTTGAGCCGATTTTCGATTCAAATTGCAGGGGTAATATCAACTTCGTATATGACCCCTGCAATTTGACTCGAAAATCGGCCAAAATAATCCCGAAAATCGACGAAGCCTTGATTCGAAGGCACCCTCTTCGTATGGATTCGAAGCGAAGCGACCTACTGGTCGCGAGCCGGCTTTCGGGACGGGGACGGCGGAGCCGCCCGCCAGAAAGGAATCCATCCTAGCCTCAAACTCTTGAAACACATCTATCCCCCTTCCAAATACACATCATCTATGCACTTGCGAAAAGGGTGCAGTTATGGTGCAAGAAATCTCCATTTGTGCCAGCAGAAATGAGTAAAAATCTGTAGTCTTAAATAAATTTTGAGTTTAGCATCCTCTATGGTGCAGCGTAAAATAGGCTCAACAATCTCTCGGCAATCCCCGACGATGCCAGTCCTGCCAAAGGGACTTCTCGAAGATCTCCGGCACATGATTGACCAGGCTCGGAGGGCTGTCGCCTCTACAGTTAATGCAAAACTGACTCTACTCTACTGGAATATCGGCAACCGAGTGCGTAAAGAAATTTTGAATGAGCAGAGAGCCGAATACGGGCAGGAAATTGTCTCAACAGTGTCGAGACAATTGATGGATTATTATGGAAAGGGCTTCTCTGACAAGAACTTACGCAGGATGATCCACTTTGGCGAGACTTTTCCCGATGAGCAGATTGTCTCGACACTGTTGAGACAATTGAGCTGGTCTCATTTCACCCTCTTGATACCAATTAAAGACCCTATCAAGCGAGATTTTTACGCCGAGATGTGCCGCATCGAGAAATGGAATGTCCGTACCCTCAGCAAAAAAATAGACTCCATGCTGTTCGAGCGTACAGCGCTTTCCAAGAAGCCGGACGCTCTAGCAAGAATCGAGCTGGATTCTCTGCGCAAAGAAGATCAGCTCTCACCTGATCTTGTCTTCTGCGATCCTTACGTCCTCGAATTTCTCAATCTC
>JABDCT010000031.1 GCA_013287985.1 Chlamydiota bacterium | reverse complement strand
TCAGGGAGTCCACCGCTCTGGATCTTATGGCGGAGCTCTTCGCGCTCCTCCATCCACTGGCGCTGAATGATGGCTTGAGCCACAGCGATGAGTCCCTCTTCTGCTCGCTGCCAGTTGACCCGCTTCTGGACAATCTCTGAGAGCAACTCCTGCTCCTCGGGCTGCTGCAAAGATGTTCCGAGAGTCATCAAGTCGAGAGGGCGGCCTTCCGCATAGGCGCTTAAATAGGCCTCATAGAGCTTGCGACAGGTCTCATTGCGTAGAAGTGCGGGTGTGAGGTTGCGCTGCGCGATCTCGACAAGACGCGGTAGATCGCCTCCGCGGGCGATCAGCCAGCGCAAGAGATCCGTCTCGAGAATGCGATCCGCATCGACACTGAGGCGCTTGGACGGAGCTGGGCGCGGAATCGCAGGACGCGACAGGGTGCCTTCCACGCCAAGCACCTCTTCAGGCACACCGGTGAGCTGGGCCACCTTGCGTAGACTTTCATGGACCATGACTGGCTGCTCCCACTCTTTTACGAGGCGTGCGATTTTCTGCACCATCTCGTTTTTCTGCGCCGGAATCTGTAAGTTGTGGGTCTTGGAGAGATGCGTCACGAGAAAAGAGAGGTAGTCTTTGGCAGTATCGATGCGTCTGTTGAAATCGGCAGGGCCTTTTTCGCGCAAAAGCTGGTCGGGATCGCTTCCAGCAGGCAAGTCGAGGACGGAGACACCCACCCCTTTTTTCTGCAGAAGATGGCCGATTTTCACTGCTGCTTCTTGACCCGCTTTGTCCGCATCGAGCGCGAGATAGACTTGATGCACGCCCAGGTCGAGCAGCTGCTTGACGTGCCCTTCACCAAACGCCGTTCCTTGCGCAGCGACGGTAAAGTCAAGTCCCTCGAAAATCAGACGGAGGGCATCGATCTGTCCCTCGACGAGAAGAGCGCGCCGCTCTTTTGCCATGCGCTGGCGCGAGAGGTGCAACCCAAACAAGAGGTGCGATTTTTTGAAGAGAAGAGTCTCAGGGGTGTTGATATACTTGCCGCCCCAAGTGTTTTCTTTAAATTTGCGCGCAGAAAAGCCGATGACGGAGCCGAAGCTATCGCAGATAGGAAAAGTGATCCGCTCCGAAAAGAAATCGCGCTTCTGGCCGCTTAAGCCCGCGAGGTGTATGGCTTCGCGGTCGTAGCCCTTCAAAAAGCGTGCAAGCGCATTGCCGCTAGCCGGTGCGTAACCGATGCGAAAGGCCTTGATAAAGGCGAGGTCGATGCCGCGCTCATAGAGATAGGCGAGCGCCTGATGCCCCTCTTCAGAATAGAGCAGGAGGAAGTGGTAGAAGGCGCAGGTCTTTTCGAGAATCTCCTTCAAAAGTGACTTGGAGGGGCCTTTTTGCTGCGTTTCCTCAGATTTCATGAGGGTGACACCAAAGCGCTCCGCAAGCATGTCTACGGCATCGACGAAACTGATCTTCAGAAAGCTCATCAGAAAGGCGATTGCATCGCCATGGGCGCCGCAGCCGTAGCAATGGTAGTGCGTATCGCCGGCTTGCACGACAAACGAGGGCGTCTTCTCTTCGTGAAATGGGCAGCAGGCTTTATATGAAGCGCCGGCGCGCTTCAACTGCAAATAGGAAGAAAGCAGCTCAGGGAGATCGATCCTCGCCCTGAGCTCATCAAGACTGTCCTTGGCATAGAGCATAACCCGATTTTCTTCTAAACTCTATTTCGGAGCAACCCTATATGGGATGTGGAGAGACGCATTCAAAACTTTTCGGTTGAAGAAAGTTCACGATTCATTTCTTTCATTGGTTTCTCGCACTCCTCTAGGATATTTTTAATATGTCTATCGAAGTCTGACTCGAAAAGGCGATCCTGAACGATTCGGTATTTTTCAAATTCACTCTCTGCAAACGCTTTTGCTACCTCACGGCTTACTTTTCCAGGATGATCAAGGATGTCTCTTTCATTGAATTGAAGAAATGCATTTAATTTCTCAGCCCAGTCTATCATCGTCATGGGAATATTCCGTGAGGCTCTGTCCTCAGCGTAGTCGAGGTACATGGTTACAAAGCGGTCCAGCGACTTCAGCTCAATCTCGGTGAGGTAATTCTTGGCCACAATGGCGTCAGTTTTGAGGATTTTGCCAAGGGGAGCATTCTTCCAGGTTGTCAGGCCCATTCTGTCTTTATTACTGTCTGCTCTTTCAACGATTAATTCAGCGGCAGTATGTCCATGGATGGCAAAGTGAAGCTTATTTTGCACGATAGCAAAAAAAGTTTGAGTGATTTCAGCTGCTGGATTGTAATCCATTGCTGTAGCATAGATATCGGTAATCTTTTGGTAAAATCTTCGTTCGCTTGCACGGATTTCTCGGATTTCTTCTAACAAGTTATCGAAATAAGCCTTGTTAAAGAACGCGCCGTTCTTTAGTCGCTCTTTATCCAAAACATATCCCCGAATGGCAAAGTCACTTAAAATACCGATTGCCCATTGTCTGAACTGGATTGCGCGTGAAGAATTGACTCGGAACCCAACAGCAATGATTGCCTCGAGACTGAAAAACTCAACGTTTCTCGTGACTTCCCGATTGCCCTCTTTTTGAACTATTCGGAAATTCCGAATAGTTGCTGTTTTAGATATCTCATTCTGGCTAAAAAGGTTATTCAAATGTTCGTTGATTGTTGGGACAGTGACCTCGTATAAAACTCCCATCAATTTTTGTGTAAGCCAGACAGTATCCTCGGCTACCCTAACCTCGATGCTATCCTTCCCTGCTTGTCCGGTAAAGATCAAGAATTCAGCGGTACTGTTTCGAATAGCAGCTTTTTTTTCTTGGCTCATGACATCTCCTGAGATTTACTTGTATTTGATTGACCAGTGTAACAGAGAGAGTATCGAAGATCTAGTGGTCAGTCACTGAGCGCAAAAAAGTTTGGACGACGGCCGAAAAGCGCTCGGGCTGGTCATACGGAACCCCATGACCCGCTTCCTCGATCTGTACGACCTCCAAGCGTTGATTGAGCCCAGCGAGTTCTGCGGCCATCTCAAGAGTGACCACTGATTTAACATCACCGACGACGAGCAGACTCGGAACATCAAGAGTGTTGATCAGCTGCATGTAGTCAGGGTTCGGCGGCGTCAAAACTTCGAAGGCACGAATGCTAGTTTGAAATCTTGCCTGCACGAATAGTTCGATGACCTCGCGTGAGCGGCGGCTGTGTCGGCCCCGCATCTCAGCCAAATGATCCTGCCTTGGCCGGTTGAGAATTCGGCGATGCTGATCCGCGACATCACGCTCGTACACTTCATGCTGACGTTGCGGTGTCAAGAAGGTTGGATCGACCAAGACAAGCCCTCGCAGTCGCTTGGGGTTCCGACTGGCGACCACAGCCGCCGTCATGCCTCCCATAGAATGTCCAAGCACAACTGGGGTAGCGAGCCCGAGCACGTCGATAAGGCTCATGACATCGGCGGCAAGGTTGTCATAGCGATAGCCATGGTCCGGGGCGCCAGAGTTCCCGTGGCCCCTAGCATCTGGCATGACAACGTCGTAATCCTTCTCAAGCGCCCGCGCCAAAGGAGCCCAGCACGCTCCATTCGCCGTTAGCCCATGCAGCAGAACAACAGGGGGTTTGTCGCCGCCGGTTCGGAGGTAGTGCATGTCAATCCCATTTGCTTCACAGGTCCCCGTTGTCCAGCCAGCCATTGTTCCCTCTATCAATTAAAAACTCGGTTTTTAGGAAAAATATAGCATTTATTTTCTAATTTAATTCCTTTCTTCCCTATTTTCCAACTTAATATAGTAGTTAATGGTCTTTCCGAGCTGATTGACAAGGCGATCGCATCACCATGCGCGCCGCAGCCATAGCAGAGGTAGTGGGTATCGCCGGCCTGTACGATGGAAATGCCCCAAGCAATCACCGCTCTGCTTAAATTCTGGATTAATTATTTCTGATGCACTTTGCTCAGGCGTCCAAGAGCCAAAGCTCCTAAGAACAGTCCGAAGTCTCTCAGTGCAATATCATAGTAGTTTTGTAGGAGCAGCAGGTTGGCAATAATGCCCAGCAGCCAGAGCGCTACGATATAGGAGAAAAATTTGGGTTTGAACCAGACTCCGATACCCGCAATGATCTCGATGACGCCTACGATCATCATGTTCTGTTCAGGGGTACCAATTAGATTAAAGTGAGGCGAAAGGTATTTTGTCCAATCCGTTAGCACATTAAAGAACTTATCTAGGCCCGCAACGATGGGGGCTATTGTAAAAGCAATGCGTAAAATAAGGTACGCTTGGTAACTAGGATCTTTTTTCATAGTGTCCTCTTTTATCGTCACTCTAAAAACGCGAGTTAAAAAATGTAAAGGCAATTTTTCACACTTGAAGCTTTATTCTCCGCCCGCTATTTTTTTACCATGCAGTCTGACTCCGATTTATCCGACCCCCTCTTACGAGAACTGCGCGGGACGATCAACAAAACGATGATCCCCTTGCTGATCAAAATTTTCGAGCTTAAGCTCGCGATGCAGCAGGCCCATCACCCGCCCTCTCGCCTGCACAAAAAAGCGCAGCAAACTCCGGAAGAGATCGCTGCAGAGCTCATTTCGCTCCGCAAAGATTTGCGCTTGCTCTCCCTCTGGGTAGAAGGCGCCGATAAGCAGATCGAAAGGGCGCTCTCGACTGCTGAAGAGAAGCAACCAGTGCTAGACAAAGAGCGCATCCAGGCGCCCACTCCTGCTCAAGAGGAAAAAATGTCTACACTGCTCAGATTAAAAAAATGGGTATGGAAATAACTCAAGTTGTTACGCCGATGATGGCTCAATGGCACTCCTGTAAAGAAGGAGCCAAAGACGCCATTTTGTTCTTTCGCCTCGGCGATTTTTACGAAGCTTTTTACGAAGACGCGGAGGTCATCTCCCGCGAACTCGATCTGACGCTGACCAAACGCCAAGACGTCCCCATGGCGGGAGTTCCCTTCCATTCTGCGGAAAATTACATCGATCGCTTGGTCGCAAGAGGCTACCGCGTCGCGATTGCCGAGCAGATCGACGACCCGAAAACCACGAAAGGCCTGGTGCGCAGAGCAATCACGCGCATCGTCACACCGGGCACTCTTGTCACATCCAGTCTTCTTTCCGACAAAGAAAGCAACTACCTCGCCGCTATTGCCGAGCAGGGCAAGGTGATCGGCCTTGCGCTCGTCGACATCTCCACCGCTGATCTGCGTGTCATGGAGTTCGAAGAGCCCAAAGCCCTTATCGATGAACTCATGCGGCTGAGACCTAAAGAGCTGCTTCTCCCGCAGAGTTGGCGCGAAAAAGCGGGCGAAATCCGCGAGCTGCTCCGCCCCTCGATTCAATTCAAAGAGAACTGGTGTTTTGACCATGAAAATGCGCTCGATTTTCTCAAAAAACAGCTCAAAGTCCAGACTTTAGAGGGCTTTGGTCTCAAAGGGATGATCTCCGCTATCAATGCCGCGGGAGCGCTCCTCTCCTATATCAAGAATGACCTGAATCTCCCCATAGAGCACATCCTGTCGATCCAGCCGCACAATCTCTCCGCCTACATGTGGATCGACCGCGCCACGCAGCGCAATCTCGAGCTGACAACTCCCTTGCGCGAAGGGCAAAAAGAGGTCACTCTGCTCTACCTCCTCGACGAGACAAAAACTCCGATGGGCGGAAGGCTCATGCGCCACTGGATCAGCCATCCCCTGCTCTCCTGTACACGTATTGCCGAGCGGCAAAAGGCTATCGAAGAGTGCTGCAGACATTTCAAAGAGCTGCTCAAACTGCGCTCGCATCTCGACAAGGTCCGCGATCTAGAGCGCCTCATCATGCGCATCGAAACGGGCTACGCATCTCCACGCGATCTTGTGGGGTTACGCTTTTCTCTTGAAGAGATCCCCCACCTGCACAGCTCCCTCTCCTACTTTTCTTCCGAGCTACTCAAGCTGCCCGAGGAGCCTCTGCCCATTGCACAGCGCATTGCATCAGCTCTTGTTGAAGACCCTCCTTTACGCCTCAGCGACGGAGGGATATTCAAAGAGGGGTATGACGCCGCACTTGACGAACTTTTGCAGCTGAAGAGCGCCGGTAGCGAATGGATCGCTAATTACCAGAACACGCTGCGGCAGCAGTCGGGCATCAAAACGCTTAAAGTAGGCTACACCCAGGCGTTTGGCTACTATATCGAGGTGAGCCGCGGCGCCTTGGGCAAGATCCCGCCCCACTTCCACCGCAGGCAGACGCTAGTCAATGCCGAGCGCTATGTGACAGACGAGCTCAAAGAGTTCGAGCACAAGGTCCTCTCGGCAAGCGAGCGCAGCCTCGCGCTTGAAACCAGCCTTTTCCACGCTCTGCGTCAAGAGGTCGCCTCCTATAGCGCACCCATACGCAGGCTCGCAAGCGCGATTGCGCAGATCGACTGCCTCTCCTCTCTTGCCCTCGTGGCAAAAGAGCGCGGCTACGTGAGGCCCCTGGTCGACGAAAGCAGCGTGTTTTCCATTCAGGCGGGGCGTCACCCTGTCATTGAAGCGCAGCTCGGCGCTGGATTTATCCCCAACGATCTAGAACTCACCATAGACAATCAACTCGCGCTCATCACCGGCCCCAACATGGCAGGCAAATCAACCTTTATGCGCCAAGCCGCGCTCATCGCCATGATGGCGCAGATCGGCTCGTTTGTCCCAGCAAAGAGCGCGCATATCGGCATCATCGACAAGCTCTTCTGCCGCATCGGCGCCAGCGACGATCTCGCACGCGGGCAGTCGACATTCATGGTTGAAATGATCGAAACAGCCAACATTCTCCACAATGCGACCGCGCGCTCACTGGTCATCCTCGACGAGATTGGACGCGGAACAAGCACCTACGACGGCATCTCGATCGCATGGGCAGTGGCAGAAACCCTCCTCTCAACACCCGGCAAACAGGCCAAGACGCTCTTTGCCACGCACTACCTCGAGATGACACAGCTCGTGCGCAGATGGCCTGCTGCCTTTAACCTGACGGTCGCCGTCGAAGAGACCGCCGACGAAGTGATCTTTTTGCGCAAAATCATCCCGGGAATCGCTGATAAGAGTTATGGCATCCACGTCGCACGCCTAGCCGGCCTCCCCGCTTC
>JABDCT010000030.1:4007-7267 GCA_013287985.1 Chlamydiota bacterium | reverse complement strand
GTTTTCGTGCAGCAAAGTGGTGAGATCGCGCAGGACGCCGTTGATCTTTGCCGCAATCGCCTGTTCGGGGGAGGTGAGTTTGAGATGCTCGGCGAGATCTTTTGCAGACGCGCCGGATGGGAGTTCGATCTTTTGATTCTGATATTTAATATGCATGCCTTTATTATAGGGAAAGGAATGGAATTCGTCGACTGGAAAGAAGAGGGCAGCGCACGCGCTCTCGCGCTCGCAGATTTTGTCGTAGATGAGAAGGGAAAAATCTCAAAAGAGCGGCTGAAAAAAATCCTGCATTTTTTACAGCAGGCCGATGCATCCTATGCTCAGCCGCTCTACGCCACGCGCCAGCTATTGGCAGACAGCGCGCTTCTCACCAAACTGCAGCGCTTTGCTCCTCCGCTCTGCAATGAATTTGCAGACAAAATGGTCATGCTTGCAGCAAACAGCGATACACTCACGGAAAGAGTGTTGCGCTGTGCGCTTCTCTCTGCACTCTTCCATCCACTCCGACAAACATTAGGCTCCTGCTTTGCGACCGCGCCTGCCATTCTGATTCAGGCTGAGCAGCTGCACTATCTCGTCGATGATCTTCTTCAACTGCTCACGAAAGGGGCGTTATCGCGGACATTTGGCGGTTATGAATATCAGGTCCCCTGCTGCCCCAGTATAGAAGTGCCTAAGAACCAGCATCCTCTTCTCAAAATGTGGGAATACACCCTCGCTTCTTTTAGTGAAGTGAAGATGGAGTTTTCACGGTGGAATTTTTATTCGAGCCTGGGCCTCAATCCGAGTGAAGAGGGAGGCATAGGACAGCTCATTTACGCGCATCTCGAAGAAAAACTTAAGTATGCGAATCAGAAAATCGAAGAGCATCAGAACGAGTGCATTTTGATGGAGCAGCAGCTGATTGCTACAGAAAGACTGCTCGCGCAGGCCAGCAGCGAATCTTCCATCCGCCGTCTCCGCGCAGAGCATCAGAGCAGGGCTTACCAGCTCCAAATCAGCGTCGAATTGCGCGACAAGCAGCACTATGAAGCAGCGCAATATGCAAACTTTCTCAATTTTCTTTTGAAAGAGTATGACGCGCTCTTTCCCGAATATTTCCAGGAGATCTACGATCCCGAATTGCGCGAGATAGAAAGAGGCCCTTACGACGATAGTCCGGCGGGCTTTCGCCTCATGTACAAGCATGGCCGCAGCCACAGCGCTAGCTGGAGTTTCATCCACAACCTGGATGAGTACACTCAAGCACTTGTCGATTTTTTTATTGTCGCTGAATCGCTCCTCACACTGCGCTGTGAATGGGAAACAGGGCGCAGAGAAATTGTCAATATCACGACCCAGATCGTCCATCGCGTCCGCAGCGATATTTTCATGCGCCAGGCTTTAGAGCGTATGGCGCGCATCCATCACAAAGAGGCGAAGCCATGGGCCTATATATCCGGTGGCACTATGCAGACGCTGCTTAAAACCTACTACCGCCGCGAGTCGAATTTTACGACTGAAGCGCGCTGGGTCGAAAGCGCAAGTGATCTAGCGATATTTTTACTCGACGTGCTTAAAGCCCTCCCGCCGCGGATCACAAATCTCGAGCGGCGTATGCTCATCAATTCCCCGACACATGCCTTTACCCTCTTGCTGCACGAAGAGCTCTTCCACAAAGGGTGGGATGATCGTGGCTTTACATATACATTTGTGCGCGATAAGCTCACGCTGCCCGCGCGCGCCTTTTATGAAAAAATCACTTTAACCGAAGACGAGCAGATCCTGCTCGTGGAAAAAGCGTGCGCACCGCTTCCTCTTCTCATGGCACATGAGCTGCAGCGCGGATTCACCCCCTTTCGCGGCTCCTGCTCCCCGCTCGCATGGAGAAATCGCCTGCTTGAGCAGCTCCCGCCCGAGTTTGAATCTGTACTCGACAGCTTGCTTTTCGAATGGCTCCCGCTTCGCTCCTCCGGTCAGACGCGCAGAGAAACCTATACAGCCTTAAAAGAAGCGCGCCCGGGACCTTTTGATCCGAGCAGAGAAGTTGTGGAGCTGATGCGCCGCCACGGCTGGGCGCCGCCCACTCCCTGCATCTTTGCTGATCCCAATTGGGTCGGGTTTTACTTTGCCTTTGTCGTTAATCCCTGCACTCTCCTCCTCGAACTCTGGCGCATTGACAAGTATGGAGTGACCGGGCATCCCATGAAAGAGTGGAAGCAGTGGCTGGACGGCAGCAGCAAAGAGAGCTGGACGCTCTATACCCACCCAACGGAATATTGTTGAAAGTAATAGGTGAGAGCGCTATATTCACTTCGCTTATTTATGAAACGGATTCTATTTTTCTCTCTTGCTCTAACTCTTAGCGCGTCAGCTTTTGCGGACACGATCCAAGTGCGTCGTGACGTCGAAGACCAAGACATCCAGGCCCTCAAAGACTGGGTGAACACTAAGCGCCAAGTCTCCCTCAAGGAATTGGGCGGCGACCTTGCGATTAGTGGCGAGGTGCGCACAGAGTTTCAAGCATCGCATGAGACGATCAATGGACGTGAGCAGCGCGGATCAAGCCCTCGCCGCGGCGGCCTTGCGCGCAGCTACGACATCGAAGTCAACCTGATGTTCGACTACCGCACCGACCGCACATGGTCTGCTGTGAAAATAGAATTCGATAATGACGCCGGCATTTTCGGCGGAACGCTGAATAAGATCGCCCTTGAACGCGCTTATTGGGGCATTCGTCTACGCGATTGCGACGACTACACAATGGATCTCGAGATTGGTCGCCGCAGCATGGGTGCAATCTTCGATTCCAAAATTGAATTCGGTTCCTTCTACGACGGCATACTCTTCCGCTATGATCACGCGTTTGAAAATATTGGCGATTTCTACATCCACCCAGGCATTTACCTCGTAAACGATCGCAGAGATCATTTTGGTTATGTCGCCGAAGTAGGCATGCTCAAAATTGCCAACACAGGTCTTTATACAAAACTTTCTGTGGTAGATTGGGACACCAAACACTACAAAAAAGAGTTTGTTAACGATCGTTTTAAATTCCTCATCACGCAATTGATCCTTGGGTACCGCTTCAAAGTCGAGTGTATCGAGCGCATCGTGGTGCTCTACTCTGCTGCACTCTATAACGCAAAAGCCCGCGCTCATAAATTGACTCACGGCCAACGCGCTGCGTGGGGTGGTTACATCGGTTTCTCCGTTGGCCAGCTCCGCAAGCAGTGGGATTGGGCGTTTGATGCGAACTACCAAGCTGTTCAAGCACAAGC
>JABDCT010000030.1:0-3931 GCA_013287985.1 Chlamydiota bacterium | reverse complement strand
ACAAGGCACATCCGCCCCCTCGATGGAGATGGCCCTGCTGAGAGACCCGGAGGACCGACTAACTACCGCGGCTTTGCCATCACACTCGATCTGCTGCTCACAGACAAGCTCGACCTGCAGCAGAGTTATCAGCAGTCGTGCACACTGGAGTCTGATATCGGTCCTTTCCGCCGCTACAGACAGTACGAGATCGAATTCATCTACACTTGGTAAAAACGTGCCGGTGCCCGAAAAAAAAATGACAGCTCAGTTTACAGCTTTCGTCAAAAAAATCATACCAACGATGTCGGATGAAGACATCAAACTCTTTACTTCCACATCTCGAGCTGCAGAATTCCACAAAGGGCAGCTCTTTGTAAAAGAGGGCGAAGTCTGCCACTACCTGCTCTTCATTCAGCGTGGTCTTTTCCGCTACTACATCCTGCACGAAGGGAATGACATCACGAAAGATTTTGCTGTCGATACGCAAAATCCCTTCTGCACGGCGTATACGAGCTTCATGCTGCAAAAGCCTTCAGAGATCTGGATTGAAGCAATGGAGCCCTCCCAGACTTTGATCTGGAACGCAGCAGATGTTCTGCCCCTCTTTCAAGAACATCCTGCATGGCTGCGTTTTGCAAAGATGATGGCCGAGCGGCTTTTCTATCGAAAAGAGCAGAAAGAGATCGAACTGCTCAAATGCACTGCGGAAGAGAGATACCGCCGGTTTTTAACCGACTTTCCTGGATTATCGCAACGAGTGCCGCAGTATCACATCGCTACCTATCTAGGCATCACGCCTGAATCTCTTTCGCGTATTCGCAAGCCAGATGCCAAACGCACTTAAGAATGTGATAAACCCTGCCACAAAGACATTAGGCGGCACCGCAGCAAAGCGGTCCACGCCATCGGGCCATGGAGATGTGCCCGGCATGAGCAGACTGGGAAAAAAATTCCCCCAAAAAAGAATGGGAGCCAACCCAGCCATAACAATCGCAAGGCGAGATCCCGCTCCCTCATACTTTCCCCAGAGCAGATAGAGCGCAATACCGTTGAGCATTGTGATCGAATACCACTGGATCGACCAGTGGAATCTCGCATGGGGCGCCCACAAAGGGTTGGTCATGTGTGTGCTGTTTAAGTCCATCACTGCGGGAAGAATGATCGTGACCAGAGCGCAAAATGAAAGAATGTATTTACCAAATCTCATACAAAGAGCTCCTTAAATTTTTTTAAATTTCGGAAAATGAGGAAGTTTGTAAGTCCAAAAAGCGGTCCTGCAGCCACGAGTCCTTGCTGATCGTGAAAGAGGTGGAAGGCAAATATATTGACCGAGATGGGCAAAAAGATCAGGAGCGCAAAGCCCACCCACCTATTTAGAAGCAGCAATACCCCCGATGTTGTCATTATGGTGGCAACCATAGGGAATATGTAACCCGAGTGGCGCAGAGTGTGCAAAAACTCAAGCGCAAATCCCTGTTTTTCGGGCAGGGGTAAAAATGCAAAAAATCCATTCAGACCAAAAATAATTAGAATGAGACCGAGTAATATTCTCGCCATGGCGTTTTCTCCTTGTATACATACAAGATAATACGCCTATGGAATTGCCTTCATTGATCTAGGTTAAGAAATATTCAGACCAACACGCTTTGTTGATGGATCAAAATAGGAAGAAAGAAATCTCTAATTTCAAAAATCACTTTTTCGAGCGGAATGGAATCGTGTCCAATACCCTTAAGAAAAGCATCCCATCGCTCTAATGTCTTTGGGTTTCTATAAAAAGACTCAGAAAATGCCTTAGGAACTTCCAGAATAGAAGTTTTTCTGTTTTGAAATACTTCCCGAATAATAGGAGCAATTTTTTCATGAGTAATTTGAAACTGATTGACTATCGTCCATATATCATAAAAATCTTTCATCCTGCTATTTGCAAGACCGAGTTTAACTATTGCATCTAATTTTTCGGCAATCGTTGTTTCGGGTGTATAACCTTGAAGCTCAGGAGAAGGAAAATCCAATAACCCAGGATAGTCCACATGAGCTGGTTGAGGATAAATTTTATCACTGAAACCAATATCGATTCTTAATGGAAGCTTGGCTGTATGCAGATGCGCTGAAAAACGTGCTGACAGACCGATATATTCAGTTTCTATTTGAGATTCGGCAAGAATCAGGTCGGTAGAATTGAACTTGATGCCGTCTTGTAGTACAGGTTGTAAGCAAATTTCCTTCAGTATTCTCGAAATATTTTCGATAGAGTTATTAGCTTTTGCGAGTAAGTCAATATCAACGGTTGCGCGATGTGTAGCGGGATCCCAGACCATTAACATTAAACCGCCTTTTAAAAAGAAGGAACTTTTGTGTGGGGAAACGCTTAAGCGATATAAAAATCTCTCCATCGCATAATAACGAAGAACTTCCTGTGTAGGGCGATTTTTTGCTAAAGCAATATTTTTTAATCTACTGTATACAGACTCAGGTAAATTTCTCTTTTCAAGATTCATCATTATTGACTCACAATCGTCTCAATAATCGGTTGAAGAATCTTTTCAACGCGACAGATTTTTGCATAATCATACAGCTTATCTAGATCTGTTCGTCCTTTCCTCCAATATTCTTTCAATGCTTCTAGAACAACATCCATTCCTATTTTTTGTCGAAATTTCAAACAATCGGCCAAAGTTTTTTCGATGCTATAAATTTTAACAGGAAATCCGCTAACTGAAATTGTTTCGACGCCTGCTTCATACGACCTTTTAGAATACCAAAAGAAGCGCAACGGAGGATAGTTTGACCGAGGCATCCTTGAAGTTCTAGGCAGAGCTACATACACAAAATGAGGGATTTGTGTTGTTAGTTCGTAGTAAGATAATGCAGAGATAAGGCAGATAACTCCCAGAGGTATTCGTTTTGCAACCAAAACCAAATCTGGTTCTGAAAAATCCGGCATAGAAGTTAATCGGAAAACACCACGTCCCAATGATTCCAGAACTCCTTCATCGCGAAGCTTGTATAAATGAGCTGGATGTATCCCTAATTTTATGGCTTCAGCCGTGCGCAAGATTCCGTTGTGCTGACGAAAAATCTCGATGGGGTCTATTTTTTTAGGCTTCATATGATAGAAAGGTTGGCACTTGTGTGTTTCTGTATGCATTATTATCATTCGAAGAATTACTCGTCAAGACGCGATATAGATTCCTAAAGATTAGCAAGTTAAATGTTATTGAATGGAGAGGGTGTAGTGGCGGGGGCCGCGCTTCGCTATGTTCACTAGTGGCACATCGATCGCAGCTTTTTCTCCTCTGAGGTAGAGGCAGTAGACGCCCTCTTCCTTTAGATATTCGTCAAAAGCTTCAACGGAAGGGATCGGACTAATCGATTCGCACGGATATTTGAGCCAGCTTCTCTTATCGGGCACGAGTACTTTCATGTTGGGGAAGAGTGCATAGAGCAGCCAGATTTTGAGGAGGGATGCCTCTTGAAGGGCAAAATGATAAGTGCCTTGGATCTCTTCGCTTCCTTCTAGCTTTACAAGGTGTGAAAGGAGTGTGCGGCCGGTCAAAGAGAGAAAAAGATCAGATAGGCGCAATACTGTATAAAGTGCGAAGAAGAGGGTGGTGATGCCCATGATGACAAAGCTTGTCCCCGCCTGAAATCCAAGCGCCTGGTTGAAGAGGAAAAGAGCAAACGAGGCGAGTAGGACGCCGCAAAAACTGAGGAAATTAGTGGCGGCAATAGCATGCCCGCGCTCTCCTTCGGGACTAAAGATCTGGATAAATGAGTCAAAAGGGACGACGAAGCAGCCACCGCAGAAGCCGAGGAAAAAGAGGATAATGATGGTACCGGTTAAGCTTTGGCTAAGACCGAGTAGAACAAAGAAGAGGGCGATCAGTATTCCACTGATGCAGGTGAGTCCGAGTTCGATGCGCGCTTTTGATATGCGCCCGGCAGT
>JABDCT010000029.1 GCA_013287985.1 Chlamydiota bacterium | reverse complement strand
AAAGAGCTTTGCGTCATGTCCGGACTCATGCCGCGGATCTCTTCGACTTTTAGCCCAAATGCTCTACACATCTCCGTCATCTCTTTCGGCTTGATGAAGAGCGAGTAGACGTGCATCTGCGGGGGAGCAGCGGCGAAGCACCACTCGACTCCTTTGATCACCAAAAAATAGCTGAGTAGATTGCGGTTAAATGTGTGGAAGAAGAAGAGGCCACCGGGTTTGAGCACGCGGCTGGCTTCTTTGATGACTTGTGCCGGCTGTTCGACATGCTCGAGAAGATCCATGGCGCAGACCACATCGAACTGGGCGCGCTCATAGGGGAGTTCATAGGCGCTGGCGCGCTCATAGTGCACTTTTTTCGTTGCGTCGCGCTCTTTGGCGGTTTCTAGACTGCCCAGAGAGAGATCGATGCCCCATACTTCGTGGCCATGCAGAGCGAGTTCGTTGGTTAAGAATCCGCCTCCACAGCCGATATCGAGGACTTTGGCGCTGCCTTTATAATGCTCTGCGATCACCGTTTTGATCCAAGGATTGCGCAGTTCGTTTTCTGCGCGGAGCAGCGCAATAGGGTGGTCGCAGGCTTCGTGCCATTTTTCGCGCAGATCGTCGTAGAACGTGTTGTTTATGGGGAGACGTTTTTTGGCTTCCATAGAAAATTCCAGTAAATAATTTGATAACAGAGAAATAGGGTAATGGCAGCAACCTGCCCCCAGAGTAGAGTGTGCGCCCATTCAATCGGTGGCACAAAACTAATCAGCCATGCTGGAGCATTCAGATCGCCCATCCTCCACCAGATGAGCCCGGCAGTGGTGAGGACGATCGGATGATTCAAAAAGAGCAGAGCGTGGAGCCACTGTTCAGAAGCGGGACACACCTCTTTGTGCACCCACTCATCCTTTGTCACGAGTAAACAGGAGAGCACTGCCAGAGCGCCATACCATTTGAGAGCGGATCCAGAAAAGGGAACCAGTAGCAGAAAACCAAAGCAGATCAGGAGGCTAGCCGTGTCGATCGGGTGGCCGATGCGCTCCCAGCGCGGCAGGCCGCGTTTGACGTGGAAGACCCACTCGTCTAGCGCGATCACGACAGCTTGGACAACGAAGGGGAGGATGAAGAAGATACTAAAGCTTTTCAAAAATGCCTCCTGCGATACTCAGTCCGGGTCCGAAGGCGAGGCTGACGATCAGCTCTCCCTTTTTAATCTGCGGATCGTTCATCATTCTCTCCCATACATGCGGAAGAGTCGCGGAAGACATATTGCCGCACTTTTTGAGGATATATTTGCTATGCCTATACTGATCGGGTCCGATTTCCAGGCGTTTAGCGGTCTGTTCAATAATTTTTGGCCCTCCCGGATGGATCGCGTAGTGGGCATTTTTAATCTCTTTTATATCAATTTTTGCTTTTTTACACAGCTCTAATAGATAGCCCTCCAAAGCCCTTCCAATCACCACGGGCACTTCTTTGGTCAGGCTCAAAAAGTAGAAACCAAACTCTCCGCAGCTCCAATTCATAAAGGTGGCAGAATCGGGAACGAGCTGTTCGTGTAGAGAGAGAATGGCGAGTCCCTTATCAGAAGGACCCACTGTATATTTGGCAAATCCATCGGCAAAGAGTCCCTGCACCACCAGCTGCTCAGTGGTATGTCTGCTCGGATCCATATGCAGGCTGGCAAGTTCTGTGTGCACGATATCTGTCGGCGTGCCTTGAGTGTGCCAGTGCCCGACCGCCATGCGTAGAGCGGGAATCGAAGCGTAGCAGCCCATATGATAGGCGTGCGTGACCATAGTGGGCGTACGCGTAGCTATCAGCTGAGCGCTACTGGGAGATACATACCCCGTACACGTCACATGAATAAGGTGACCCGGAGGCTGTGTGTCGCGGTAGAACTCTTCAAATACCCCTTGGACCTCCTGTTCAAAGTGCCGCATGCGCCGGCTTAAATGGCTGCCTCTCTCATGTTCGGAGAGGGGATAGATCTCCATCTCTTCCCAGTTCTTATGGAGGCAGTCGGGGATAACAACAGAACGCGTTTCAATCTGCTCTTTCCCCAAACCAAGCGTAGCGAGGCGCTCCACCATCTTTTGCTGGAAAAGCGCGCGCTCTTCGCTCGCCTCAGTCCAGCCCTGTTTAAGCGATTCCGACTGCACATGGGCATGGGCGATCCAGTCAAAGAGTCCCTCTTGAGAAAGCTCGTGCTTGGGACGCAATATAGAGAGGTCGTGAATGGCTAAAGTCATATAATCATCAATAGTCCGATAATCAGCAGGGCGATGGCAAAGACCCTCCTGAGGTTTTTTCCTGAAAGGCGGTGCGCCAAATATGCACCATAGGGTGCCGTGAGTGCGCTTGCCACAGCGATCACAAGAAATGCGGGGATATAGAGGTATCCGATGCTTTTGGAGACATGTATCGTGTCGATGCCTAGATAGAGATAAGCAAGTGCACCAAATAGCGTGACGACAACACCTATTGCTGCAGATGTTCCAATGGAGATCTTCTCTTCATAACGGTAGCTCATGAGCAGGGGAGCGGTGATAATCCCCCCGCCGATGCCGAGGAGGTTGGAAATACTGCCAATGCTAAACCCCATCCAGCTGCAGGTCCACCACCCCAGTTGACGCTCTTTTCCGGAAGGAGGGCGTTTTTTGAGAAGCAGATAAAGACCATATGCTAGAGCAAACAGGCCGAAAAAAGCCTCAAGCCAGACACCGGGGGTGTAGTGAGCGAGGACTGCTCCAATAATCGACCCTATTAGAACGCTAGGAAGAAGCAAACGGATCAAATGCCAGGCCACCGCACCCCTGCGGTTATGGACCCAGGCAGAAACGAAGCTATTAGGGACCATCGCAGCGAGCGAGGTGCCGATCGCCATATGCATCAAATAGCCCTGAGGAAAATCGAGTGTGCGGAAAATAATGAAGAGACAGGGGACTGTGATGACGCCGCCGCTTAAGCCCAGCAGACCTCCAATAAAGCCTGCGAGAATTCCGATCAGCAGATAGGCAGCATAATCCATATTATCGCCATCCTATACATGTAGGGAAAATTTGAACAGGAAATTGAGCTTTAAGGAGATGTAAAGTACTTTGACATCTGAACTGGAAAAGAACTCTTGATTTACCTGAAAAATATCGGCATTGTGAAATGCAGATAAAGTGCCGATATGATGCCGATAAAATTTACGCCCAAGTACCAGATTACAAGCGAGCTAGCTCGAATTTTGGTTGAAATCGATGTGCTAAAGCACCAAATAGAAGCTCTACCGCTAACACCCACGATTGAATATCTGTTGCGGGAGCAAGAGGAGATCCAAGATGCACAGCCTTATCGAAACGCTCCTCTTTCTATAAGAAATGAGGAAACAAAAGCCCTCATCTACATGCCTCCTGATGCAAAAGACATTCCCGACTTGATGAGAGCGCTGATGGAATGGATGGACGCGCATCGTGACATTCCTGTCCTCATCGTCGCTGCCGTTGCTCACTATCAGCTGCTGACGATCTCTCCATTCGCAGCCGGGAATAAAAAAGCAGCGCGTATACTCAGCGCTAAGCTCTTGCATCAAGGGGGATATGGCTTAAATGGGATCTATTCGCTCACTAAACGCTATTCTTCAAACCCAGAGGCTTTTTACCGTGCCTTGAACTGCGGGACTTCTCCTTACTACTACATTGGAAAGCCTGAGGCTGATATCACGCCTTGGATCGACTATTTTATCCGCGGTCTAGCGGCTACGTTCAATGAAACGCTTGAAAAGGCAACCGAACTGGTAGAGATGAGCAATAGGGCCTATGTCCATCGCGGTCTTGATCTTAAGCAGCGCAAGGCGCTCAAGCTATTCGAGTCGTTTGAGACGGTGACGGCTGGGCAGGTTGGAAAGCTTTTTAAGATCCGGCCGCGGACGAGCAGCAAACTATGCAAAGAGTGGCTCGAGACGGGCTTTCTCGAAATGGTCGATCCATCCAAGAAGGGGAGGAGGTATAGCCTGGCCAAGAAATGGCGCTAGAAAGCTTTTCTAAACTCGATCTCGCCTGCATTTAGGGTAAAATGCTCACCATACTCGCCATGATAGCCGAAGGTAAAGGCATAGGCATCATCTTTTGGGGACAGGCACAATTTAGCCGATGGGCATATCAGGTTATTTTCAGGCTTTAGCCCTTTCACAGTAAACGCGCAGGAATTGCCCTCAAAGCGAGACTTGGTCTTTTTACCTTGGAAGCGGAACTCATGGACATAGCTTGCACTGACGTCGAATGCCACGTCGATCTCTTCTAAACAGGCGATATAGCCCATGCCCACTCCTGCTTCTGGCCTCAAGTAGTCGTACTGTTTGGACTTAACTTTTAGGTCCATGCAGCGGGCGCCATGTTCTCTATATCCATCGTTGGTCATCCAGATATAGTCGAGATTGGCAAAAGGATAGAAATTGAACGTGCTGCAGGGGCAGCAAGTGACTTCAAAGTTGTACCCTCCACCGATGTGGCCTAAGAGTTGGTTGGAGTTTTCATGGTGTTTCGCTTTAGCTTTGAAAGAGGCGTCGAGGACGTAGTTATCCACTGAAAAGAGCATCTTACGGCTCGCATGAATAGGGCTGTAGAGATAGGAGAAGACTGCATCTGCAAACCAGCAGGTGTCTGTCCAAGCGGTGGCAAGCGATCCCGCGTAGGTGAGGAAATCGGCCTCTGTTTTGTGGTCCAGATCAGCCACTGCAAATGAAAAACCACCTGTTAGCGTCCATTCGGGCCACTGGTAGTCTGCAGCGACCGTAACGCCGCCAAATTTTTCTCTATAGCCTGGCAGGTTGCCGTGGCCGCGCTGGTTCACCCATTCGAGGAAGGGCGCAAACCAGAGGCGCCATCCCTCACAGCAGACCGTCTCATTATAGAAGTGGGACGTGTAGATCTGTCGGATGCGCTCGGCGACATTTTCTTCGGCAAAGGCGATATTGTTGAAGTTAGCCGGCTGCATCTGGTTGAAAGAGTCCTGCATTTGAGAGGGTGTTTGCAAATCGAGGATCTGCAGCACCTCGGAGATGCATAGCGTTGGATCGATGATCAGGTCGTCGAAGCAGGTGGCGACCGATTTGGCATTGCCGCTGACGAAAGCGGAGAAAGGAAGTACTCCTTCAAAGACAAGGCGGATAAATGTCGGATCATAGACAACGCCAAAGCTGTAGCGCGTCAAGGGATTGATGACTGTGCCAAACTGGCCTGAAATGGTTGGGTTGGTGCTGGAGACAATTGTGTAAAAAGGAACCTCAGCAGCAGTGAAATTGAGCGGCTTTAGCTGAAGGATTGCTCCAGGGTTAATGGTGAATGTTCCTGGAGGAATAATAGCAATCAGATCGGAATCAGTGTTGTCGAATTCAGGCTGGTAGATAGATCCAGTATCAAAGAGGACAGTCCCATCGGATGTGTTGGTTCCAAGCGATTCACCGGGAGCCCAAATCCCTCCGCTTTTAACCAGGACGTTGCGGACTCTTCCATTGCGGCCGCCGAGGATTGCGCTGCTATTGACTGTAATAGGAGAGGTAACAAAGCCATCATTGATGTGGAAAATGGCATTGTCGATGATTTCAAAGGAGCCAGTGATAGAGCCCGTATTTCCAACAATGAGTTTTCCGGATTCCACCATGGTCTTTCCGGTATGGGTACTTGGCCCAAGGATAACTGCAGTTCCATGTTCCAGAAGAAATTGTTCTTCTCCTTGAGTTGCTCCTAAACCCGCACTGGTAACGACGCTTCCATTGATTGTCAAGTTTCCTGGACCAAAAACCGGCCCGGTAAAGAAGGCGGTATTCCCTGGAGCGACGTTGATTGTAGCGTCAGTAAGAAGATTAACATTGTTTGAAAAAAGCGTTGTCCCTGTTACGTCGAGGGATCCACCATCGAATGTCAATGTTCCAATTGAAAGCCCAAGAGCACTAGCTATTGCAACGGAGATCGTTCCTTCGACAAAGTTTGTTCCACCAAAATATAGATTGATGTTCGTAGGGTTTAAAGTGCCAGGCCCCTTTTTGGTTAAAGAACCAAAGCCATCTATAGTTCCATTGAAAATTGCTATGACGTTCGTATCGGTTAAGACTGTTCCTCCAAGTCCATTTAAAGTGGTATTACGGCCGGTCGTCATATTGCTGGTGATTTCTAAAGTCCCGCCGTTAAAACTTAAGGGATTGCTGAGGCTGCCTAAGTTGGAATCACTTGAGACACTGACGGTCCCTCCATTAATTGAAGTCGTACCGGTATAACTATTATTTCCACCGAGAATAAGCCTTCCCACACCGCTCATAGTTATACCGTTAGTGGAGGTACTCCCTCCACCAGCTCCTTGATCGCTTTCGATATTTGATAAAATTGTGAGAGAGGCACCCGGGTTGGTAAATGCAAAATCAATCAAACCACTTGACATGAGGAAGATATCCTGTCCAAGCGCACTACCATTAGCACTGCCGCCTATAACTTGGTTATTAGAGATCGAAAAAACGTCTTGGAGAGTCAACATAGCGCCATTTCCAACAAAAATTGCTCCTCCCAAACCTGCTCCTCCACCGCCGCCGTTTGGATCTCCAGTGCCGCCGCCAAAGACACTATGTGCTTTCTTGTTACCAAATCCACCCCCTGTTCCACCACCGCCGCCTCCAAAACCACCAACTCCACCAGGTTGATTCTCGCAAAAATTCGGATTACAAGACGCTGATCCTCCTCCTCCTCCTCCTCCAAATCCTCCACTTCCCGGCTGAATACCAAGGACTGAGCCTCCGCCTCCTGCTCCGAACGCGCCACTTCCTGCAAAATTGAATTGAGTACCTCCGCTTCCACCTCCTCCTAATCTGTCGAAACCACCACCATCGCCACCAGACCCATCACCATCGTAATCGGCTCCATTTCCTTGAAGCATTCCTCCACCGCCGCCCGCGACAATCCCAAAAGGACTTGAAGTTTCAGCATCTCCGCCTTGGGCTAAACAATTCGAAAAGGTGGTTCCTTTCAGCGTGACCTTAGAATTGGGTCCAACGAAAATCCCTCCACCTGCGCCTAGAGCGCCGCCGCCTGCACCTGACCCGCCATTTCCTCCAATAGAGAGGGTGGAAATAGAAAAGCTAAGGAGACCCGAGCTATTTGTAATCACAAGCCCTGGGTGATTCGGCAAAACGAAGAATCCCGAAGCCTGCATGGCATTTCCCTCAATAGCGACAAGAAATCCGTTTGAATCGATTGATGTAATATTAGAAGTAATAGGAGGGAGGCCGCTGACCAGTTTAAATTCGCCGCCTACATTAAATTGGATAGCGCTTCCTGCTGAGGCATTTGCTGAGTTAAGGGCATCCCGAAATGAACCAGCGCCGGAGTCGGCTGTATTCGTAACACTGAACGTTGCGGCGTTTGCATATGCTGTAAGGCAAAGAAAAGTGCTAAAACATTTTTTACTGTGCATAGGGGGGACTCCATTATTAGTCCCCAATATAGAAGCTTTTTTTTAATTTTAGCAAGGAGATCGTTACACGAAAGGTCTGATAATAACTGTTATGTATGGATTACAAGGCGTCAACGACGGTCTTTAAGAAGGCTTTTACGCTATTTTTTTGCGCTTGGTTCTGTATAAGAGCCAATGCATGTTGCCCTGTTGCAGTTGCTTCTTCGAATTTCTTCTGTTTAAACAGAATCTGGCTCTTGAGAAACAATAACTCTCCCATTTGGTTGCCGCTAGGCGCAAGTAGGAGCATTTTATCAAGATTCTCCAACCCTTTGTGCAAAGACCCAGGATCTCCTTTTGTTAAGTAATTTCGAGAATGTCCTAATAATTTTGGAAACTTCTCCTCCGGTGAATAATTGCAAAGCAAAATGCCAAAATTATCTTCTGTAAGCTTAATTATCAATTCTAGATCATTTGGTGCGTTTCGCTGATTATATGCTTGCAGTAGGGT
>JABDCT010000028.1 GCA_013287985.1 Chlamydiota bacterium | reverse complement strand
TTCACTAGAGCATCTTTGTCGAATGTAATGATTTTGACTGCCGAATCATTTTCTCCGCAAGAGACGTGAAGAAGCTGCTTGTCTCCCCTATTTTCGATCACCATCCCGCTAGGGAAGATGGTGCGCTTAAAGGGGTCGGCGGTATTCCGTATAGGGGAGTCGTAAAGCCCATTAAAGAGGATCGGATAGCGCGATACGCCGGTTAGGCGGAAAGGAGGCTTTGCTTCGAAGGTATAGGCACCCATCACATACCAGAAGATCCCGTTTTTATCCTTCATGGGGCTATGGAAAAAGGCCAAGTACTCTCCGTCAACGAGGCGCGCAGGCGTCCCTCCGCGCAGGCTAGTGCCCCAGAACCACTTGATCTCGCGCAGACAGGGATTGTTCGGAAAAGTGAGGTGGGTCAATTCAGCAACTTTCGGGTCGGACACTTTTAAAATTTTGTGGGGATTGATGCTGTATTCAAAATAGATCTCCGATTCCCCCTTTTCATTTATAAACGTAAACGGCATCCAGTTTTTCTCGAGGGGTTGGATGTGGAGATCGAATTCCGTCATATAGCTGGTTTTAGACGTTTTGAGGTCGACCGGAGCAAGACGCATGGTGCGGCAGAAGCACTCATGGGGCATGAGATCGTTATAGGTCAAAACAAGCTGATCTTGCCACTTGAAGACGCGCGGGTCTTCGGAGTATTCACTTCCCGTATGGATGCGCTGGCAGTCACCTACTTGATTGAATTGCCGATCCAGTTCAAGAGATCCGATACAGCTGGTAAATCCCTTGGTTTTAGGGAGGTCATAGCGGAAAAAGAGAAGATAGCCATCGCCATTTTCGATGATGGAAGCATTATAGGGGGCTTCCACCCCGCGGACGTCTACGTTCTTAATGCCTACAATGAGTTCGTCTTCTTCGGCAGAGGGAAGGCCTTGCAGCTCGATAGGAAGCATGGAGCGGGGGTTGCTGCTGTATGCAAGCGTCGTGCAAAACTGTTGGAACTGCTTATAGGCGCGGTACTTAGTTGCATGCCTTTTTTTCAGACTGTGGAGCTGGCGATGCGTTTCAAAGATGACACTAACTAAAACCAGCGCAAGACAGATTATGATCCATTTATTTTTACGTGACATAGAGGTGAAATGCTAGCAGAAGGGTAAATTTTAGAGAACTTGGAAAATATCGTGTAAGAGGGCGATCGCCACTTCGAATACGATTAGGATAATGATTGTCCACTCGAGCCTTGAAGAGTGCTGATGCTTAAGTTCGTCGGAAAGGATCTCAAAAAGTTCATGGAGAACATTGAGGCGCTTATTCAGCAGGTCAGCGCGCCTTGCCACTTCCAGGTAGTGGACCGTGCGGCGGTAAAATGCTTCGAGTTTGGGGTGCTCCCAGAAAAATTCCGGAGTATCGAGAATGTCGCTGTGCAAGTTGATTGAACTGCGCTCGATGAAAATCTCACCCATTTTGTTGTAGATTTCGCGGCGTGACAGCCCGATCTTTCCTTTGCGGGCAAGATCGATGGGAAGATTCTTCGTTAGGTCAATCGTTTTTTGAATCGTATCTTCAAATGTAGTGAGTTTGACCGACTGGGCAATGCCGTAAGAGATCGCCAACTTCGAGAGAATATTTTTATTAGGTAGAACGATCTGGTCCTCTTCGATCTTCATCTGAGGTCCGATTGCATAGGTGAATTCATCGATTTCGACTCTAGTGCCTGGCTCGCGTTCAAATTCTTTTAAGAGCTTGAGCGCTTCCTGTTCCTCTTCGATGGAAAATCCCCAGAATACGACGGTGCCGTAACTGAAAAAGAAGCAGTCGCCCCTAACGAGCTTATCATGCTTGTACTGCAGATGCAGGACTTCGCGGAAGAGCTGTGTCGTCCCCCTCCCTTGCAGGGATTGGTTGAGGCGAGGCAGGTCGTAAGAGGAGGCCGTGGAAAAGCCAGTACAGCGCATAATTAAACTATATTCGAAGAGCAAATTTTCTTGCTCTCATAATTGAAATAAGTTAAGATTCCTCACTCTTTCAACACCAAAATGCGAGAGTGGCGGAACTGGCAGACGCGCTACCTTGAGGTGGTAGTGAGGGCAACCTCTTGGGGGTTCGAGTCCCCCCTTTCGCATGCTTCTTTTTCTCTTTTTAGTTTTTGGATACGGCCTGTTCAAAGCAAACCGCAATTTTTTTCTCTAATTTTTCCGCCAGCGATATTTCACTTAATTTTTGAAACGAGCGCGCCTCAGCCAGCGCCTGCAGGGTCTGCCACTCTTCGTCGCTTAAAGGGGCTCCTCCGCGTCCATGGAGCGCGCAAAACCCTTCGCCTCCTTCTAAAAATGCAATCGGACGCTCGCACTGGCTGCAATGTGGCCAAGTCGACAAGAGCCCCTCATGCTTGAGCAGTTTGAGCAGGAAGCTCGCCTTTAGCGCCTGTTGATTCTGTGCGAGAGGGATCTGTTTGAGGTAGGTGAGAGCGAGCTGAAAAAGCGCAGGGGCGGGTTTGCCCGGTAGTTGCGAGACGAGGAGGGCGTGGGCGATGGCTCCAGCTGTTTCGAGATAGGAGAGGTCGTCTCTCAGATGGCAATGGGTCTGGATGACGGAGCCGTCGGTGAAGCGATAGAGCGAGGAGCGCCCGATGGTATAGTGGTAGTCGCCGTGGCAAAAGGGAGTCGACAAGGCCAGCAGATGCCCTTGTTTGCGCGATAGGCGTTTGACAATCAGGCTAATAAGTCCGCTGTGCGGGGTATAGAGATGGAGGATGCGCTCGCGTTCTTTATACTCCATCGTGCGGAGGACAATTCCTTCTTGGTTATGCATCTCTCAGAGCCTGTTTGCGAATTTTTCAATGTGAGTTTTTGATCTTTTTTCGTCTGGTTTATTTTTTTATCTCGCCCTACTTATTCAAGTATGGTGCTCGATAAAAAAATAAACCAGACAAAAAAATCTCTAAAAACTCCTTATTGAAAAATTCGCAAACAGGCTCTTAATCATACTCCTAAAAAGCAGAATTTGCTAGGATACTCGTTCTTGCACCGATAGCTCAATCGGATAGAGTACCCGGCTTCGAACCGGGTGGTTACAGGTTCGAGTCCTGTTCGGTGCAATGCTTGCTATATTTAGCCACACTGCTCAGAGTTTTTCTGAAGCAGTCTTTGCTCATTGCCGCCGCGGCAAAACTCACGCTGAGCGCCTCTATCGCCACTGGATGCAGGGGCAGCCGCTCTCGACGCTAGAAGTAGAGCCGCAAGCCAGGCCGCTGATCGAGGAGATCGCAGGCATGACCGACTTCTCCTTGCCGACTTTAAGCCGGCTCACCGAAGAGGGCGGGACGGTTAAATATCTTTTGAAACTCCACGATGGCCTCGAGTGCGAATCTGTCATCATCCCGATGCGCGGATTTGCTACTCTATGTATTTCTTCGCAAATAGGCTGCCGCATGGGCTGCACCTTTTGTGAGACGGGGCGCATGGGGCTGATCCGCTCGATGACGACCGAAGAGATCGTCGCTCAAGTCTACTACGCCACCCGTGTGCTGCAAAAACCGGTGCGCAATATTGTGTTTATGGGGATGGGCGAGCCGCTCGATAATTTTGAGGCGGTCATGCGCGCCGTCTCCGTTTTGACCGATCCCGGCGGCTTAAATTTTGGCCACGCCCGCATCACCATTTCCACAAGTGGCAGGGTCGATGAGATCGACCAGCTCACCCTGAGCGCGGATCCCGCCTTAAATCTAGCTGTTTCGGTCAACGCGCCGAATGATGCGATCCGCCGTAAGATCATGCCGGTGAATGTGAAGTGGAATATGGCAGCTCTAAAAGAGGCGATGGTCCGCTACTGTGCACATCCCCGCCGGCAGATTTTAATCGAATATGTCCTGCTCAAAGATGTCAACGATTCGCTTGAATCGGCCGATGAATTGGCTGCATATCTGCAAGGGCTTAACGTCAAAGTCAATCTGATTCCCTACAATCCCCAGAGCCGCAGCCGGTTTGCTCCTCCGGATGCGGACGTACAGGCAGCATTTCTTGCAAGAATGCGGGATCATGGCTATCTCACCATGCTCCGAAAGACAAAAGGCAGGGCAATTATGGCCGCCTGTGGACAATTAGGCAGCAAAAGTGCTAGATTGAACTGAAACAGGTTGGATCTATGGTAAGTAAGGAAAAATTTGCTGAGGAAGACTCTCTCGGATACTCAATTAACATTATTGCGAAAAATTTTGTGCTCACTGAGCCCATGCGGCAGCACATTTGGAAAGGACTCACCAAACTCGAGCGCTTTCACAATCACATCATGAGCGTGCACATCAACTTAGAAATCCAGCGCCTCGAACACGTCTGTGTTGTCGTTTGCCATTTTAATCACCTCCAAGCCAAAGTTGAAGCGCGCAGCACCGATATGTATGCATCGATCGATCGCGCTCTGGACAAAATGCAAGTGATGTTCCGCAAATGGAAGGGGATCATCCAGGACTACCACAAGCGGCCTGTTAAAGCTGTGGATATGGCTGTCAACGTTTTGCGCCGTCCACCTGAAGACGATACTGCAGAAGCTAATGCCGAAATCGAGGCAGCTAATCTCGAGAAGTGGGCTCCTGGCAAAGTAATCGCTACTGAAACAAGACCGCTCAAGACAATCTCCACCAATGAAGCTGTCATGAAATTGGAGCTGTCGGGCGACAACTTCCTCATCTATCGCGATGAAGCCGATCGCAAACTCAAGGTGATCTACCGCCGCTCTGATGAAAATTATGGAGTCATTCAAGCTGAAGTCTAATTTTTTTGATCCTCAGCGTGGCCGCCTTGTGGCTGCCACGCCTGAAGAAGAGAGGCGCCAAAGTCTCTTGCAACAGTTGATCCACCAACTCAGCTTTCCCAAACAGCTCATCGCCGTCGAGAAACAGATTGGCGAGCTTCCCCATTTGAAGGGAAGAAGCGGCATCCCCAAGCGGCGAGTCGATATCCTCTGTTTTGCTGGGGGGATCCATCCTCTTCTTCTCATCGAATGCAAAGAAGGAGATGTGACGGCAGCCGACGAGCAGCAGGTGCTCGGGTATAATCACTATATTCAAGCCCCTTTTGTAGCTGTTGCCGGAAAAGATGGTGCTCGCCTCATCTTCCCTCAGCGCGTCCCCTTTATCCCGTCTTACCCTCAACTCATGGAGCGTTTCAGTGCACCCCGAAGCTGATGTCATTTGCGTCTATGGACAGCCCGACCTCGACGAGCTTTCGCAGTGGAAAGGGCGCGTCGTCGTGCTCGATGAAGAAGCGTATAAGGCCCAGCCGCAGAAAACACTGGAAGAAGCCGCTTGGCAATGCGCTCTTTTGCAAGTAGCCTACCTACAAAGACCGGGTACAGAAGAGATTTTCAAAGCGCTAGCGGATGTCCAGCGCGCCGTTAATGCGATGACCTCTGATTATGGCGACCGCGGCCTCAATATTTTAAAAAATGTGCTCCGCAATCTCGATTTTTACCCATCCATGAAGCTAGCGAGCTCTCTTTTTGGAGCCTACAAGGGGGTCCCTGCGGTGATCTGTGGAGCGGGAGCGTCTCTAGAAAAACATCGCGCCGAGCTCAAAGAGTTAGAAGGAAAAGCCCTTATCTTTGCCGGAGGAGCCGGTCTCTCTGCGCTCAGTCGCTTGGGGATTAAACCGCATTTTGCCGGGGGAGTAGATCCTCATGAACCAGGCAAGCGCCTCATCCATACTTCTGCTCCACTTTTCTTTCAAAGCCGCATTGCTAGCGATTGGCTAAAAGGAGAAAAGCTCTGGGTCGAGGGCAGCGGAACTATTCCAATGGAAGAGTGGATCGCTGGCCGTCTCGGTCTTTCTACTGCAACTTTTGACGGGGGGTGGAATGTTGCGACCTTTCTCTCTGCTCTCGCCGCTCGGCTGGGATGCAGTCCGATTATCCTAGTCGGTGTCGACCTCTCCTCTACAAAACCGGAGGGAGACGAGTGGATAGAATGGAAAAAGGGACACTTCACCAAAGCAGATTGGCTGCTTGCTGCCGAGTGGCTAGGTGAATTTGCCAAAGAACATACTCTGCAAACTGCCAGCGAAGGACTTCCTCTCGAAAATATTCCCGCTCTAAAAGAGTGGCCTCATGAGCCCGTGGCGATTCGCCATCCCGAACCAGAAGCCTCGGGGATTACGCACGGCGAGGTGCAGGCGCTTAAAAAAGAGATTTTTGCCAGCTTTTCTCGTGTGAAGGAGGAGTGCCTCCAGCTCTTGAAAATCATGGAGCGCTATTTTCCCCTCTCTCCGCATACTCAGCCCGACTATCTTTTGCACGTCGCTAAAATCGAGACGGAAGTGGCCTACAAAGCATACCTGGAGCCGATTTGGCGCGTCTGGAAATACCTGCTTATGCGTGACAATCCTCCCGAATGGGAAGGCGGCGAGCTGCTCCACCAGTGGCTCTTTATGATAGGACTTTGTGATGAATCGCTATCCTGACATCGCCTTTCTCATGCACATCGCAGGAGATTTGCCTGCTGCTACACTAAGCCCGACACCTATGCTCGACCTGCACGACGTCGAAATACTCTATCTCTTTGGTGCAAGTGCCGGAGCGGATTTTTTACATAGCTGGCTCGCAGAAAAACCGCAACACGCTCTCGTCTTTCTGGAGGATGATCTTGCTAAGGTGGCAGCTCTGCCTGAAGAGCTCGTAGAGCATCCTCAAATCCATCTCTACTACATCCACGAAGGAAAATGGGACGCTGTCTTGGAAGAGTGTGCCCAGCGCTTTCCCACAGAGAAAATTGCGATCCACCTCTCTTTAGGAGCAGATTCCGCATATTTCGAAGAGAGAAAGCTCGCCCTCATGCGCGCATCGGGCGCGCTTTCTGCGCTCTATTCCGACGTGCTTTATACGCACAAGCTCTTGCCGAACATCATCGCGAACTCGATGCGCCTTTCCGATGCATTTGATGCAAACAGCTGGGAAAATGCTTTTAAGGGCGTTCCTGCGATCATTTGCGGCGCAGGTCCATCGCTAAATGCTGCCTTTCCCCACCTAAAGTCCCTACAGGATAAAGCCCTCATTCTCGCGGGCGGTTCAGCGATCACAGCTCTTGTGCGCGCAGGGATTTCTCCGCACCTCGCCCTTGCACTCGACCCCAATCCCGAAGAGTTTGATCGGCTCCAACCTCTGAGCGGCTGCGAAGTCCCCTTTCTTTTTGCACCGCGCCTCCAGAAAGATGTGCTCTCTCTTTTCAAGGGACCGATCGGCTACTTGCAGACATGCACGGGTGGACTTGTGGAAGAGTGGCTGCTGGAAAAACTCGACATTCCGCGCCAGGAGACAGGCCCCGATCTTGGTCGTGAGGCCTTTTCTGTAACGACGCTTGCCGTTGCATATGCCTATTTCCTCGGTTGCGATCCCATTATTCTATCGGGAGTGGACCTCTCCTTCACAGGCGGGCGACGCTATGCTAGTGGAGTCCCTTGCGATGATACCAGCGCTTCTCCGCGCCCTGCAGGCGTTCTCGATCAGCTGCTCATTCGCGATGGCCGCGAGACGCTGCTCAAGTGGGTGATGGAAGCCGAGGCGCTGGGAGCTTTTGCTAAAAACCATCCCGAACGCCAATTTTTCAACTCCACTACAGATGGCTTAGAGATACCGGGCATTTCTCACTGCTCTCTAAATACCTTAAAAACCCCCGTCGATCTGAGGTTTTCGTTTCAAAAAATGCGCCTAGAAGCGGAGATTCTCCCGCTCTGGATCGAACTCAAAGAGTCGCTGGAGCGCTGCATTGAACAGATGCAGAAGACCAAGAAGCAGGAGTATCTTCCTCTTCTACTTAGCGATGAACCGGCTTACCGCTGTTTCATCGAGGCGATAGCGATTGCCCTGGAGCGCATTCTGGAGCGTTTTCTGTCTCACGAACCAAATAGCAGAGAAAGTGTGAAATGGAAAGAGACGACAACCGCCGCTCTAGAGATCCTTAGAATACTCGAGGAGTTTGTTGCGCAGAGTGCGAGTCGTAATGCCTAGCAGGCGCGCTGCACGCGTGCGGTTCTGATTTTCCGCAGCTAGCGTGTCTAAGATATGCCGCTTTTCTACTTCCCTCAGTGTCAGAGGCTGCCTGACGGGCTCTTGTGGAACATCTAACACGAGCTGCCCTTTGCCGATCTGCTCTCCATTGCACATCACCACAGTACGCTCGATGACGTTGGCGAGTTCGCGGATATTGCCCGGCCAAGGATAAGCGAGAAGAAGATCTTGCGCCTCGCGCTGCAACGTCTTCTTTGCAACCCCTGCTTCCTCGCAAAACTGCTCCATAAAATAATCCGCTAGAGCGAGAACGTCTTCCCTCCTCTCTCTTAATGGGGGGAGATAGAGAGGAACGACATTGAGGCGGTAGTAGAGATCTTCGCGGAAAAGTTTTTGGCTGATTGCTTCCTTCATATCGCGATTGGATGTCGAAATGAGGCGCACATCGACAGAAATCGTGTCCGTTCCACCGACCCGTTCAAACTCCTGCTGCTGCACCACCCGTAAAAGCTTAGCCTGCAGACTCAAAGGGATCTCAGAAATCTCATCGAGGAGCAGCGTCCCACCGTTGGCGAGTTCAAAGCGGCCTTGGCGGCGTGTCATCGCTCCAGTAAACGCCCCTCTTTCATGACCAAAAAACTCCGATTCAAGAAGCGTTTCGGGAATTGCGGCGCAGTTGACTTTGACGAATGCGGATTCCGCGCGTTGTGACTGATCGTGAATGGCTTGGGCGATCACCTCTTTGCCGGTGCCGGATTCTCCATTGATGAAAACACTGGCGTGGCTGCGGGCGACCTTAGCGAGGTCTTGGAGGATCTTTTGCATCACAGGGCTTTTGGCGATGATCTGAGCTTTTTTGCTCAGTGTCAATCTTCTTGCACCTAGGTTGCTTTGAC
>JABDCT010000027.1 GCA_013287985.1 Chlamydiota bacterium | reverse complement strand
CTTCAACAGCGACGCGCACCAGTTCATCAATTGGCAGGGGAGAGAGGACGATCAAGTGCATGCGGTTGGCGCTGTAGTGAGTCTGGTACCACTGGCGCATCGCCGCTTGAGGAATCCCTTGCAGGGTCTGCTTATTGCCGGTGGAGAATTTAGCATTGGGGTGATTCGTATTACCGGTCTCCTTAAAGATCATGTATTGGCGCCAGCCATCGTTTTCGATATTTTTGGAGTGCTCTTGGTCGACGGCGTGGAGCTCTCTACCGATACTTCCTTGATTGAAGAGCGGATCGATGAAAAAATGGGAGAAGCGGTCGAGTCCGCCGGTAAAGGCGCTATTGTTGATGGAGAACATGTAGACAGTGCGGTCGCTTGCTGTATAGGCGTTGACGACACCGCCATTGTCGGAGATGTAGCGCATGTACTCCGACTCGTCGGGGTAGGCTTCGGTGCCCATGAAGAGCATGTGTTCGAGAAAGTGGGCCATTCCGGGATATTCAAAGGGATCTTGCCAGGAGCCTGCTTCTACAGCGAGGGCTGCGGCGGACTGTTCGGCGCCGGGATCGGAGATCAGGTAGGCTTCCAGACCGTTTTTGAGGCGTAATTTAACGGTTTTGCGGCCTGCAAGAGCCGGAGTCAAGATAGTCAGCTCGGAGCGATCGAATACCTCTTCATAAGCGGGTGTAGATGCGATGAGCGGCAGCTGCGCACAGAAGAGAAGTTGGCTAAAACGTTTAACGAGTTTTTTCATGATAGGCTCCGTTTCAAAAATTCATGCATTTGGGCTATTCAGTTAGCCATTTGCAATATAGAACCCTAGGGAGCTCAAATGCAAGGATTTTTGACGGAGATGGAGAGATGCATTCAGAACTTTTCAATGGGAAAGATTACAAATTCTTCGTAGCATTTTCCTTAGAGACCGTTGTTGAATTAAGCTTTTGTCGATTTTTGGGTTCTTTTGAATCGAAAATAGGCCCTAACCCTTTTTCATTGGGAAAAGGGCGCTTCCTGTGGCATATAGAGTATTCCAAGGTTCACAAGAAGATCAAAAGCGCCGAGGGGACTCAAATGCAAATCCTCGGTAAAAGCTCTATTTTCTAAATAGTCCGATTGTTGGGCTTCATCGATGGATCCGATAATTCCTTTATCTTCATGGTAGGGAATTCCGTATGCTTTCAAGCAAGCTGGAGAAGTCTCATTTTTGAGGGCCGTGCGTATTTTCTCATATTTTTTCATTGCAAAATTCTTGCCGAATTCTCTCATATAGGCCCCGAGGTGTTTGCTATGAGTGGGATTCAAGGGATCGAAAAAAGCTATAACATGATCAATTAGAGCAAAGGGGGTACAAAAATGGGTGTGAAAAAGGAATAGTAAAGTACTCTTTGGAAATTTTTTTCCATAGAGGAGAGAATGGACATCTGTGTAGGATATTTCGACATTGGATAATTGTAAGTCCTTTCCTATTGTTTTAAGGATGTAATGGGATGCATGTCTGCTCTGAGCGGGGTCAATTTTATTGGCAAGTTGATCCACACATGTCTTAAAAAAGGCACGCAAAGAAGAACAGAACTGCTCTTTAAGACCGCTATCCGAACTGAGTCCAAGTCGATCATCTATTTCATTGCATTCATCCCTCACAATACTCATCGGAGCTTCAGGGCATGAAGAAAATGTAGGAATAAGGCGCGAGAAAAAGGTCGTCAGACGCTTCGGGTCATTTTGATAGTGAAAGCCGATATGCTTGAGCCTATCTTCGAACTCAGTATAGTATTTTTCAGCCTCCTGAGGAGATATAGAGCCATGTTGCACATCTATAAGAGGTTTAGGAAGGCGGTTTTTAGTCAAATAGAGGAGTCTTTCTAATATGGAACGATCAGCTTTGTATTTTGCTGGTGCGCACCCATCAAAAAACGCTAGAAACTTATCGATATTAAAGCTCAATTCTTCTTTCGAAGGAGGAATTCTCTTCACTTCAAGAGGAATTTTCGTGTTCACCACGCCCCCAGCTTGGTAGAGGAAAGTTTCGGAGTAAGCAATAGGATGGGAGTCGCGTAATCGTTGTAGGTGCTTATCAAAGCACTCACGAGTATTCTTGAGTCTAAAACTAGTTGCAATTGCCGGTTCTCCCAAAAGCAATGCTAGCTCAAGATAATTTACTTCTTCGTGGTGGGCATTCGAGACAATTGTATTGATCATGTTTGAATAATGTGCCGGCAATTGTTCGTTTGGGACTGGTAACGTGCGATAATATTCAAGAATCATGGATTGTGGGAATAAAGGATGCCTAAACGTTTTTGCGGTGGGGTTTTGTAAGGCTAAAGCGAAAGCTGTCCTTCCTCTGGCATCTTTCAGCCAGGGTTTGGCGCCTAGCGCGATCAATATCGAAAATATAGCGTATAGAAAATCGGGCTGAAGCGTGCATCTTCCATGCATCTTTTCTATTAGATGATGAAGAGGAGCATTACCTTTGTTGTCTTTTTGATTGGGATCGACATGCAGCGAGTGAATAAGATATCTCAGTATCAGTAGGTCATCCTTTTCATTGCGCTGAGTCGCCCCATCGATGAGTGCGTGTACAAGAGGGGTGGTAAAAGTGAGCTTTGTTGGTTCTGCAATAGTACTCGCAATGTATTGAACTGCTTTGCATCGAGCATGTTTTACTGAAAATTCAAGAAGGTTTTCATCCTTTTCCGTTTTTTGGTCGAGAAGCTCGGGATATTTTTGAAGTAGGGATATAGCGATAGATGGATCTTTAAAGCTTAAGAATCCATGAATAGGATAAAGACCTGCAAGCCAGGTTTTACCCATAAATTTTCTGTGCAGTAGTGTGCTCACGGGCACCGAAATAGCTTGAGAAACCTCTTCTAACGTACCCTGGGTTAGATGATCTGCAAGCCATAGCATGATATAGTTGAGCTTGTCAGTGCTATTACATTGGGTGAGACATTTAGTGGCGATTTGGAAATTGTCTATATAAGGAAGGCATTTTAAGAAAAGTTCTTCATCCCATTTATTTTCTAGGCAGGCCCCCACTCCCCAGCCGATGAGTTTGCTACGATCCACATAGTGTTTGCTAATGTCAATATCACGCAGCCACTGATTAATTAATTTTTTAGTGATGACGACTCCTTTCCCATGGAGCCACTGAAGGGCCTCAAGACTGCCCCATGGATCTATGTACTGCAAACCCACGGGGTAGCCTAGGCGTTTTCCATAATTATAAAGCCGATCTAAAGTGCGAATGAGATTATCGCCTCCTCTCCGAATCGTTTTACTTATTCTGGACGATAATTCCATTTCAGTTGGTTGGGTGGAATTTAATTCGACATATTCAAAAAGTGCTTTGTTGTCTGTTTCAACAGCAGTGAATATAGCCTCTGTTGGCCCCAATATGGATTCAAAAAATCGCTTGAGAGCCTCTAATTCTAGAATTCGAGCCTCAACTTTTTCTCTCTTAGGAAACTCGCTCCTATCTATTGTTGTTTTAGAATTATTTTTATCTAAAGCTTCTAATGACATGAAAGAAATTATACAGTAATTGATGATTGATTGCAATTTACAAATCGAGCATTGTTTAAGTGTGCGGGTGGAGGGTATGAATGGCTTCTGTCGGAACTATTAATATTCCCAATTGCAAAAGAAAATCGATTGCGCCTTCTCTGGTGAGGCGCAAATCTTCGTCAAAAGCTCGATTTTCTAAATAATCCCTTGCTTGAGCTTCATCGATAGATCCCATAATTCCTTCATCTTCAAAATAGGGGATTCTATACAGTTTCAAGCAGTCAGGAGAAGTCTCATTTTGGAGCGCAGTGCGTATTTTATCATATTTTTCTCGTTCATAAAGCTTGCCTATCTTTCTCATGTAGGCTCCAAGACGCTTACTAAGAGAAGGATTCAGAGGATCGAAAAAGGCTATCGTATGATCGGTCAACGCTTCAGGTGTACAAAAATAGCAACGCAAAAGGAAGTACAAGGTGTTTTTGGGATGGTTTTTCGCATAGTGAAGGGAGTGCACATCCGTGTAGGAGATCTCTACATGCGATAATTTTAAGTCTTTTCCCAGTACTTTAAGAATATAATGCGATGCATGTACGCTCTGGACGGGGTCTATTTTATTGGCTAATTCATCCACACATGCCTTATAAAGGTTGGGCAAAGATGAAGAGAACTGCTCAGGCAATGAGTTACCCGAATTTAACCCCAGTCGATCATCGATCTCATTACATTCATCTCTCACAACACCCATTGGAGCTTCGGGGCAATAGATGAATGTGCGAATGAGTCGAGACAAAAAGGTCGTCAAATGCTTGGGTTCATTTTGATAATGAAAGCCAATGTGTTTGAGCCTCTCTTCAAACTCTCCATAGTACTTCTCTGCCTCCTCAGGAGATACACAGCCGTGCTCAATATCTACGAGAGGCTCGGCAAGCCGGCTTTTAGTCAAATAGAGGAGTCTTTCCATTAAGAAACGCTGGTTTTGATAGTGCGCAAGAGCGCATGTATCAAAAAACACTAGAAACTGATCGATGCCAAAGTTCGATTCTTCTTGTGAAACTGGAGTTTTTTGCACCTCAATTGGAATGTCAAAGTTAACCATCGCTGGGTGTAAGGGGGCGAAAGTTACAGTTGGATATTTGGTACAGAGAGATTGAAACTGTTTATTATAAGATTCTAGAGAATTGGTGAGTCTAAAACTACGTGCAAGCGCTGGTTCTCCCAAAAGAAAAGCGAGTTCAAGGTAGTCTCTTTCATCCCTTTTTGTAGTCAAAACAAGACGCTCAATCATCTGGGCATAACATGCCGGCAATTGATCGTTTGGGATGTCTGCATTGCGATAGTCATCAACAACCTTGGATTGAGGAAATGAAGGATCGTTAAACGTTCTTCCTTTAGGATTTAGTAATGCACAGGTAAGGGCTGTCATTCCCCTCGCATCTTCCACCCAGAGCCCGGCTCCTAGCTTAATCAAGGTTGAAAATACGTCATTCGCATTACAATGGGGCTCTAGATTAAATGACAATAGATGATGAAGCGGAGTATTGCCAAGAGAGTCTTTTTTATTGGGATCAAAGTGTAGAAAACTAATCAGATACTTCAATATTTTTAGGTGTTCCCAGTCCCCCCGATCGAGTAGTTGATAAATTAGTGCATGTAATAGAGGGGTAGTAAAGCCTAGCTTTGTAGGTTCTGCAACCTTTTGAGCAATGAATTGAACGGGTTGATAGCGACCAGATAATACAGCACATTCAAACAGGCTTGCTCCGTCGTCCGTTTTCAGGTCAAGAAGCTCTGGATATTGCTCTAAAAAGGAGATGAGGATGTCAGAGTAGCACCATTCTATGAAAGCGTGAAGGAGATACCTGCCTTGCTTGAGTTCTTTATCCTCGTATTTTGTAGTTAATAGCGTAGGTACGGAGATTGACGTGCCTGCGGAAATTACTTTTAGATAATCAATCTCTGGTTCCTCTTTGAGAAAATCTACCACTATAATGAGAAGATCTCTCAGTTCTTCATCAGAAAGAGGGAGGCATTTTTGGAAATAATGGATGCTGGTTTCTTCAGGGAGCAAAAGGGCGCATTTTAAGAAAAGATGCCTATCCCATTCTCTTTCTAAATAAGGGCCGAGGGCTTCGCGGATGGGTCCCCAATGCGGAGTTGCTTCTTTCGAAGTATCCAACCAGTCATCAAAAAATCTTTTATCGAAAATCACACCCTTCTGAAGACACCATTCAACATCCTCATCTATCAGTGCGTGGCTGTTCTGATAAATGATTTCGGTTAAATCCATGGTATAGCCGAGGGCTTTTCCATAGTCATATAGGCGATCTCGCTCGGCATCATCACACTCTTTCAGCATCCCCACTATTTTCTCCATTAGATCAGCTTCTGTAGGAGGGTGATCGAAATGGAATTGGGTTGGTTCGGGAGGTTTTGTCTCTTGGTTTTCGAGGATTTTTTGAGCGACTGTGCCGGCGACGCTGTCGGTTTTCTGCTTTTTCGCCGGAGGAGCGCTCTCTTCAGGAAGATTAAAGCCTATTTTATTTACTTTATCTAATGACATGGATGAAATTATAAAGTAATTAATGAACGATTGCAATTTTCAAATGAGCATTGTTTAAGTGTGCGGGTGGAGGGTATGAATGGCTTCTGTCGGAACTATCAACATTCCCAAGTGCTCAAGAAAATCCATTGCGCCTTCACTGGTGAGACGCAAATCTTCGTCAAAAGCTCGATTTTCTAAATAATCCCTTGCTTGAGCTTCATCGATAGATCCCATAATTCCTTTATCCTCATGGAAGGGAATGCGATGTGGTTTCAAGCAGTCCGGAGAAGTCTCATGTTGGAGCGCAGTGCGCATTTTATCATATTTTTCTGGTTCATATTGCTTGCCGAGCTTGCTCATGTAGGCTCCAAGACGCTTACTAAGAGAAGGATTCAGAGGATCGAAAAAGGCTATCGTTTGATCGACCAAAGTAATAGGTGTACAAAAATAGCAATGGAGAAGGAAAAGCAAGGTGTTTTTCGGATAATTATTCGCATAGTGAAGGGAGTGCACATCCGTGTAGGAGATCTCTACATGCGATAATTTTAAGTCTTTCCCCAGTACTTTAAGGATGTAATGTGCGGCGTGTCTGCTCTGGACGGGGTCTATTTTACGGGCTAATTCATCCACACATGCCTTAAAAAGGCTGGGCAAAGATGAACAGAACTGCTGCTCTATCAAAGAAGTCCCTGAATTTATTCCGGGCTGATCGTCGATCTCATTGCATTCATCTCTCACAACGCCCATTGGAGCTTCGGGGCAATAGATGAATGAGCCAATGAGGCGCGACAAAAAGGTCGTCAAACGCTTGGGTTCATTTTGATAATGAAAGCCAATGTGTTTGAGCCTCTCTTCAAACTCTCCATAGTAATTCTTTGCCTCCTCAAGAGATACAGAGCCATGCTCAATATCTATGAGAGGCTCTGCAAGCCGGTTTTTAGTCAAATAGAGGAGTCTTTCCATTAAGAAACGCTGGTTTTGAAAGTGCGCAGGAGCGCAGGTATCAAAAAACGCTAGAAACCGATCGATGTCAAAGTTCGATTCTTCTTGTGAAACCGGAGTTTTTTGCACGTTAATGGGAATGTTAAAGTTAACCGTCGCTTCGTGCATAGTGTTGAAAGTGACAGCTGGATATTTGGTGCGGAGAGAGTGGAACTGTTTTCTATAAGATTCTAGAGAATGGGTGAGTCTAAAACTACGGGCAATCGCTGGTTCTCCCAAAAGAAAAGCGAGTTCAAGGGAGTCATCTTCATCCTTGTTTGTATTCATTACAAGTTGGTGAATCATGCGACCATAGTATGCGTGTAATTGCTCGTTTGGGATGGCTGCTTTGCGATACTCATCAATAATCTTGGATTGAGGAAAGGAAGAATCGTTAAATATTCTTCCTTCGGGATGTAGTAATGCACAGGTGAGGGCTGTCCTTCCCCTCGCATCTTTCACCCAGAGATTGGCTCCTAGCTTAATCAAGGTCGAATATACGTCATTCGCATGGGGATCATGCTTTAACGCAAACAGATGATGAAGGGGAGTATTGCCATGGGAATCTTTTTCATTGGGATCAAAGTGTAGCGCACTAATCAGATACTTCAATATTTCTAGGTCCTCCGAGTACACCTCATCCCCAAGTGGATCAAGCAGTTCCATAATCAGAAGATGTAATAGAGGAAAAGTAAAGCTAAGTTTTGTAGGTTCTGCAACCTTTTGGCCAATGAATTTAACTGCTTCAAAGTTGCCACATCGTACAGCGCATTCAAACAGGCTTTCTCCGTGGTCTGTTTTCAGGTCAACAAGCTCTGGATATTGCTCTAAATAGGAAATGAGGATGTCCCAGTCGCACCATTCTATGAAAGCGTGAATGAGATACCTGCCTTCCACGAGATCTTCATGCTTGCATTTTGTAGCAAATAGCTTAGGTATGGGGATTGACGTGCCTGCGGAAATTTCTTTTAGAACATCATACGATGAATCCTCCTTCTTAAGAAAATCTGCCACTAGAATGAGTAGATTGTGCAGTTCTTCATCAGAAAGGGGAGAGCATTTTTGGAAATAATGGACGCTGGTTTCTTCAGGGAGGATAAGGGCGCATTCTAAGAAAAGATTCCTATCCCACTCTCTTTCTAGATAAGGGACGAGGGCTTCGCTGATGGGTCCCCAAAGCGGGGTTTCCTCTACCCAAGTATCCAACCAGTCATCAAAAAATCTTTTATCGAAAATCACACCCTTCTTAAGACACCATTCAACATCAGCAGCTGTCAGATTGCGGCTCCACTGATACATGGTTTCGGTTAAATCCATAGAATAGCCTAGGCTTTTACCATATTCATATAGGAGATCTAGCTCATCGTAATCACCCTCTTCTTTCATCGTCTTCACTATTTTCTCCATTAGATCAGCTTCTGTAGGAGGGTGATCGAAATGGAATCGGGTCGATTCGGGAGGTTTTGTCTCTTGGTTTTCGAGGATTTTTTGAGCGACTGTGCCAGCAACGCTGTCGGTTTTCTGTTTTTTCGCCGGAGGTGCGCCCTCTTCAGGAAGATTAAAGCCTATTTTATTTACTTTATCTAATGACATAGATGAAATTATATTATAATTAATGGTTTATTTCAATTATAAGAAAATGGGGTGACTAAATTTTTTAGATGGGATATCTTAGCTCCATGAAGATTGTCGTAGGTGGGAGAGGTTCCCCTCTTTCCAAAGTCCAAGTAGAAGAAGTCGAAGCAGAAATTAAAAAATTTAATCCCCAGGTGGTGTTTGCTCCTCTCTGGATAACGACGTATGGTGACAAAGACCGCACGACCTCGCTTAAGAGCCTCGATAAGACCGATTTCTTTACGCGCGAGATCGATGAGGCGCTCAAAAAAGGGGAGTGCCGCATCGGTATTCATTCAGCGAAAGATCTTCCCGATCCCCTCCCAAAAGGCCTTGTTGTGGTCGCGTTCACCAAAGGCCTCGACTCTTCCGACAGCTTGGTTGTGCGAGAGGGCAAAACGCTCAAGAAAGTGGCGACCTCTTCAGCAAGACGTGAAAAAACGGTCAAGGAGCTGTGGCCCGATGTGGAATGCGTGGATATCCGCGGCAACATCGATGAGCGCCTCCGGCAGCTCGATGAGGGAATAGTCGATGGTGTGATCGTGGCGGAATGTGCGCTCATCCGTCTCAAGCTCACCCATCGCACGCGCATCCCCTTGCCAGGGGAAACAGCACCCGGTCAAGGCCAGCTCGCCGTGGTGGCAAGGGTCGGTGATGCGGAGATGGCAGAACTCTTTAGCGCCATCGACAGCAGATGAAGACGCTCTACCTCGGCACCGATCCCAGCCACTATGCGGGAGAAGGAGAAGTCGTCCACTATCCCGTGATCCGGATTGTGCCGCGCTCCGCGGAAGACCCAGAGGTGCGTGACGCATTTAGCGCGCCCTACACGCATCTGATCCTGACGAGCAAGCAGGCGGCAAAGATCTATTTCGCGCTCGAGCAGCATCGCCCCAAGGTGGTTTTTGCAATCGGGGCAGTCACGGCCGCAACCATTCAAAGCTATGGCTGCAAAGTCGATTACATCCCCGAAGAGGCGACTCAGGAGGGGCTGATCGCCCTTCTCGAGCGACTTGACCTGCAGGATCCCTCCTTTTTTCTGCCGCGCTCATCTCTTGCGCGACCGCTGCTCACCGATTATCTTCTGCAAAGAGGATGGCGCACCCGCATCCTGGATCTCTATGAGACGGTGCCTCAAAAGAGGGAGCCGGTGCCCGATCTATCCCACTTTCAGCGCATCGTATTCACAAGCCCTTCAACTGTACGCGCTTTTATCGAGATCTTTGGGGCTTTACCCGGTGATAAAGAACTCGTTTCGATAGGACCAATTACTCAGAATTATCTTGATAATCGGTGATGGTATCATCCAAAATCAAGATTCTAAACCATTTTTTGGAGGAATATGTACGAACTTCCCGAACTGCCCTATGATTTTAGCGCATTAGAACCTGTGATTTCTGGAGCGATCATGGAGCTTCACTACACCAAGCACCATAAAGCCTATGTGACGAATTTGAATGCCGCATTAGAGAAGCAATCCGAAGCTGCCAGGAAAAACGATCTGGCTGAAGTGATTGCCCTCCAGCAGGCGGTCCGCTTCAACGGAGGCGGCCATATCAACCATTCGATTTTCTGGACCAATCTCGCGCCTGAAAAGCATGGAGGCGGGGGAGAGCCAAGCGGCGACCTCATGAAGGCCATTAACCATGACTTCGGTTCATTTGCCACGCTTGTCGAAAAGATGAGTAATAAATCTGTAGGCATTCAAGGGTCGGGCTGGGGGTGGCTGGGCTACTGCAAAGAAAAAAAAGGTTTGATGCTGGCGACCTGTTCTAACCAGGATCCTTTGAGCACACAGGGTCTGGTGCCTCTTCTTGGGATTGATGTGTGGGAACACGCTTACTACTTGCAATACAAGAACGTACGCGCTGACTACGTAAAGAATATTTGGAAGGTAGTCAATTGGACTAATGTTGCTGAAAGATATTCTAAAGCGAAATAAACAGATTTCTGGTAATTTTAAGGCATGCTTTTCTCTATTGATAAAATAAAGGTTAAGATCCAAGAGTCCAAAAAAGAGGGCTTTAATGGATGGATTAAATGCCCTCATTGCCATGAGATGGTGCATGAGCTGCAGATGAAACAGAATCTGCACTGCTGCCCGAAATGCGATCACCACTTTCGCCTATCGGCCCCGCAGCGCATCGCTCTTCTGGCGGATCCCGATACTTTTGTCGAATATTTTACCGAGTACAAATCAATAGATCCATTGCAGTTCGTCGATACCGAGCCCTATCCGCAGCGCTTGAAAAACGCGCAGAAGAAGACAAAGCGCGATGAGGCGATTATGGTGGGGACCTGTTCCATTTTTGGAAAAGAAGTGGCCCTCGGCGTCATCGACTTTAGCTTCATGGGCGGATCGATGG
>JABDCT010000026.1 GCA_013287985.1 Chlamydiota bacterium | reverse complement strand
AGCTAAAACAATTTATGCATGAAACCATGCAAAAATTGTATCAAATTCTCTAATTTTTTACCTGTAAATTAAGAGTTTTAGGCTCTTTTGTTGCTACGTCGATTAAAGTGACTGTAAAATCATTTTTATAACCGCGGACAGGTACGAAGAGCAGCCCGTTCATGCGGGAATAGGCTCCAATTGTGCGGTCCTTGGCAGCTTTGGCGGCAAAGTCGTTGTCTAGGGACTCATTGGCCTCAGCGGATTTAAAGCCGTCGACTACTGCGGGAATAAAGAAAGGCCAGATTAACAGTCCAGCTACACCATAGCCAACTGCTCTTCCAACGGTGGAGGTGTGGACCCTCTCTGCAACTTCTTCCGGTCTTGCTACGGGAAGGCTAATGCGATCAAGCGAAAGCACATAGTCTTTATCGCTATTATTCTGAATCACGAGTTGAACCGGCTGATAGCCTGCGCGGAGCACATCGCGGTCTAGGTATCTTTTGCATTCAATGCGATCAAAAGCTTTTGCCACCGCCACAAGTTCGCCTTGTGGGGATGTCAGCACTACCTCGGAATCAAGAGAAGTCAAGGAGGAGGCTTTATAGCTCGCGCAGCCGGCGAGAAAAAGAAGAGGAATCAATGCGTATTTCATGTTCATGGGACGATTTTCCAATAGAAACGGCATATTCTTCAAGAAAAGAAAAGTATTGATTCTGGAAATGCTCCAGGAGCATCCTCATTCCTTATGAAACTGTTGATGTTATTTCTCATGGGGTTTATGAGTTTACTCATGTCCTGTAAAAGCCCCCACCAGGTGAAAGAGCAGAGCTTGCGCATCAATATCCGGAAAGAGCCCGTTTCTCTCGATCCGCGCAAGGGCAACGACATGATCGCCTCGCAGCTCCACTTCATGCTCTTTGAAGGGCTTGTGCGCCTGGGCCCCGACATGAACATCTCGCCGGCACAGGCAGAGTCCTACGAGATCACCGTAGACGGCAAAACCTATACCTTTCATCTCGGAGATAACTTCTGGTCAGACGGCACGCCCGTTACAGCGCAAGACTTTGAAAAAGCGTGGAAAGCCCTGCTCGATCCAGAGTTCCCTTGCCCTGACGCCTATCTCCTCTATGCAATCAAGAATGCCAAGCGCGCTAAAAAAGGCCAGGCAGCTGCAGACGCCATCGGGATCTATGCGCGGGGCGCGAAGACTCTCGTCGTCGAACTCGAAGCTCCCTCCCCGCACTTTTTGCAGATCGTCGCCTCTTCAGTTCTGCTGCCTGTCAATAGCGCGGCCGATCGCAGCCATCCCCTGTGGGCCACTTCCGACAAGCATTTCGTCTCTAATGGACCTTTTAAGCTGGCGCGCTGGAAGTTCAATCAGGAAATCACCCTTATAAAGAACCGCACCTATAGACGCGCAGATGAAGTTAAGTTAGAACGCATTGATGTGGAGATGATCGACTGGGAGATGGCGGTCCTCCATCTGTTCAAGACCGGTCATTTCGATCTCATCGGCACTCCCCTATCCCTGCTCCCCTCTGCTCTTAGGCAAAATCAGGAAAAAAAGGGCGCTCTCACCTCGCATCCAGTGGCGACAACCAAATTTCTCGCTTTTAACACCACGACCTTCCCCTTTAGCAATGCCAATATCCGCAGAGCATTTGCCCTTTCAATCGACAGGCAAGCGATTGTCACACACATTACACAGCTAGGCGAGACGCCTGCATCTACCGTTATTCCGCCCATTCTCACGGCGGGTGAAGTCTCTCCCCTCTTTGCCGATGCAAATAGCGCTCTTGCCAAAGAGTGCCTTAAACGCGGTTTGGAAGAGCTGGGTATCCGCGCCAAGGACCTCCAGCCTCTTACGTTTGTCTATTGCGCGAGCGAAATCAATCATCTGATGGCCCAAGAATTGCAAAATCGCTGGGCAGCGACACTCGGGGTCCAGGTCAATCTTGAACAGGTCGAATTTAAGACGCTCCACGAAAAGTCGAAAAGGGGCGACTACTCCATCGCTCTCTTTGCTTGGCTAGCCGATTATGGCGATCCGATGAATATTCTAGAGCGCTTTGAGGATGCAACCAGCCACCGCAATTACCCCAAATGGCAGAATAGCTCCTACAATCTGCTGCTGGAGCAGGCGCGCGGGGCTGCTTCACGCGAAGACTACCTTGCTAAAATCCAAGAGGCTGAGCGCATTCTCGTCGACGAGATGCCGCTGACCTGCCTCTTCCATGAGAACTACTCATTTATGCTCAGTCCGCGGATCCGCGGCTTTGCCGTGTCTCCGATTGGCCACATCTATTTCGATCAGATCTCAGTTGAATGAGAATCCCTTTGAAGGCTCCAGGGCTAGCTCCGCTTTTAAGCGCTCTATCTCCTCCTCAAAGGAGAGCTCTTGGCCATCCATGTCTAGATGGTCGAAATCCTTCCCACGCTGCCACGCCTCGCGCTGGCCGGCTGCCCCTACTTTGCCAAGCGACTTGACGCGCTTGACCTCGAAGCCGTGTTCCTGCAGCTGCTTTAGCTTGAAACGATTATTGGAGAGAGCGATCAGCGAGCGCGAGACGCCCAGCCACTGCAGCAGAATTCCAGGGATCTGGTAGCCCGCCTCTCCGCCGCAGCGGCGCGCGTCAGGGGGAAGCCCAAGAGACTCATAGCCCTCTTTGATCGAGGTGTGATGAACCTGCTCGCTCGTATTTTCCCCGAGCTGGCGCATGAGGGCGCGGTTGTAGAGATCATAGACAAACTCCCCTTCCGTAAATCCGCTGCCCATCCCCGCTTGCGAGTCGAGATGCATGAGAATCACCCCACGACCCGGCTGCAGCGGCAGATGCTTTCCGCTCTCATAGCGAAACTGCTCCTCCACCCAGCTCTCTAATGCATCGCCTTTGAAAGAGGGCAAGGCAATGGCGTTAAAATGAGCAGCCAGCTCGCGGATGCTCGCCCACTGGTAGCTGCAGTTGCAGCGCTGAGAGCCAAACAAAAAGGAGGGCGGACACGCCGACTCAGCGCGCAGGATCACATCCCCCTCGTAAACGTTGCCGACGAGGCCGATATTGACCGATTCGAGACCGAGCGCAGGGTGGTAGACGGAGGCAGCGATGTGGCGCGTGATATAAAACGATCCCGAAAAGGGCGCCAGCGAAACAAACGTCACACCCTTGTTGGCGACAATAAGCGCGCCGCTTTTCACATGGTAGGCGGCGTCATAGATCTTTCGCAGGTCGACTTTGGGATGTGAGAGAGCGGGTCCAAAGAGCGCAAGAACCCTGTCGAAATAGGGGGTCTTAGCCAGATCGACGATTGCATCTGAAGTCTGAATCTGTGAGATCTCTGTATAGAGAGAAGCGGCCTTTTTCATCATGGCCACATGATGTTCTAATTTAACATTTCTTTCAACTACGTTTATAAACTAAATTGTGCTATAATTCTCTTCTATGGCAACTAAAGAGATAGATTTTGGAACACAAGTTTTCGAGAATTATAGTTTTTTTCTTCCCTATGGCCTAGAGAACCAGATCCTCTATCTTAACCGGAGCGACCCTAATTCCCTTATTTGCCATGAACTTCAGCGCCAATTGTGTGATGAGAAGGTTCAGGAAAAATTTTTAGACCAAGTTGCACACCTATTCAAGAAACCCACCATCGAGATGCTCCAAGCCTTGAATTTAAAGATCCTCGAGCTACCTACAAATGGCCATAAACCCTTCTCGGATGAACATTTTCGCTTTGTCTGGATGACCCAGCTTTTTCCCCGTATCACTAAAATACAAGACGTATTCGAAAGGACCCTTTTACTTCCTTTCATTCAGACCCAGGCTATGGATAGCGCGCGCAAGATTGTGCAGTCTAAGCGCGATGCTTTAAAAGCCCACTTATTGACGCATCTGCCTCAAGTCACCGCTCCTCCAGGTCTTCTGGAAGCTGCTAGACAAGCTAATCCCCTTTGCAAAGTGGCTATCGACCTGACAATGGGGCCTAACTTCATCTGGACCCAAGACGTTCACCAACCTATAAAGGTTGAAACGCTAGAAATGCTCCCTCCACAGTCTTCCAATCCAAAACATCTGCAATTTGCATTGTGCGAAAGAGGAGAGGCTTCATTTTCCGACCTGCTGGCACAAATGGATCGCAAAGAAGCGATCTACGTCAATTGCACAGATTATCTATTATTGGTCGCTCTGAAAGCAGGTCTACTCTCAGGCAAAGAACTCCAAAATCACGACAGAAACGCCAAACGTAAAGAGCGCGCCTTTCTTGTTGAGGAATTGAAAAAATATCCCCAATTGCCTCGAAAGGACGCTCTGGCAAAAATCCATCGTTCTTATGAACAATTTCGAGAAACTGCTCACCTTCCTTTTCTTCATGCTGCCCAACCAGTAAAACAGCTCTCAGATCTTTCTCCCGGAGAGATTGTCATTTTTCACGATAAAATGATTCCCCATCCTGGTGAGTATTTTCACATGGCTCTTGCTCTGGGCGATGGTTATGTGATCAGCCACTGGTGCTTTCCTCTCGATCATCAGACGGGGGCATATGGCCAAGGGGCAAAAGTCCTTCCCATCGAAGAGCTCATCCGCATCTGCGGCGTCGATAGCGGCCTACCCATGGAACGCATTGGAATAAAGAGCGCATCTGATTTGACATCAAATTTCGACTCATACATTAAAAAGGGATGAGAGAAATACTCCTATGCCTTGCTTTAACCGTATCCGCATATTGCCAAGACACCTTTAAAGTAATTGTCCTAGGAAGCGGCGGCGGCCCTCTGGAGAACAATCTGTCGAGTTATCTTCTCGCTCCCACAGCATCGTCTGACTATATCGCTTTAGATGCTGGAACTCTGCTTTCAGAGATCGTGCGCACCGAGGAGAATCCCCTCGCCTTCTTTCAAAACCAGATAAAGGCCTACCTGATCTCTCATCCCCATCTCGATCATGTCGCAGGTCTCGTCATCAACTCGACTGCAGATAGCAAAAAGCCGCTTCTCGGGACCGACTTTACCATCAATTCCATCCGCGACCATCTCTTTAACTGGATCATCTGGCCTAACTTCGGCTCGGAAGGCAAAAAGCCGCTGAATCAATACGCCTACAAGCGTCTTAAAGAGGGCAAAAAGTCCTCCATCCCCTCTACCGCAATGAGCGTGGAAGCTCTCCTCCTAAACCATCCTAAGGGCTATCTTTCGACCGCATTTCTCATTGAAGCTTCTGGTGCATATGTTCTCTACTGCGGCGACACCTCTCCTGATGAGAGGTTAGAAAAAGTGTGGAAAAAAGTGGCGCCGCTCATTCGCGACGAGTCTTTGAGCGCTATCTTCTTAGAATGTTCCTACCTGGAGGCAGAGCCTCTCATGGGGCATGTCGACACACAATCGTTCATGCGCGAGCTCGGCGCGTTAGCGCGGCTCGTCGATCCGGCTCATCCCTCGCTGAAAAAGTGCTCTGTCATCGTCACACACATCAAAGAAACGCTGAAAGGCCCCTCTCTCATTCAAGAGGAGCTAGATAAGCTCAACGAGCTAAAGATCCCTCTCATTTTCCCCAAGCAGGGTCAATTACTCTCCATGTAATAAAATAATCTTTAACTAAAAATATAATTTAGATTGTGTTATAATATATTAACTATGACGCAAGTAAATAATATATTTAATGGCTTTTATTTTCCAATGAATGGTCCTATTGAAAAACAGATTCTTTATCTATCTAACCTTAAAAATAAGGAGGTAGACCGCCTTATTCAAAAAGAAGCTTTAAAATCCCTATTCTTTCAGCCCAAAGACGACAATATCTTGCTCCTTATCCGGTGTGAACCATCGAATATCTTGGAGAGCGCTCGGCAATTTGTTCAAACGAAGTGCGAGCGCGATAAAGCAGGTCTTCTCAAAAAACTCCCCCAGTTTACCATTCCTAAAGACGTTCTAGAAACAGCTCACCCCCTTTGCAGAGTAGCCCTGGATATGACGATGGCCCCAAATTTTCACTGGTCGATAGCCAAGCAACCCCCTATCGATCCTGATACCCTGCTTATGGAGCCCGCCCCAGCATCGTCTAAATATAGGTTTGTATTATGCCAGGAGGGAACGGCATCATTCTCCGACTTGTTAGACGAAATGGAGCGCAAAGATCCCATTTTCATTAATTGCGCCGACTATGTCTATTTAGTCGCACTCAAAGCGGGACTCGTGACTGAAAATGCGCTTTGCCAGCTCCGCGCCCATGCCAGCCTAAAGACGCGCTCCTTCCTCAAACGGGAATTAAAGGCTTCCGATACTGTCATTTCTAAGCAGATGATGCATGAGCTCTTTCTCATCCAAGTCACCGCAAGATATCCTTTTCTCGAAACTGCTAAATCTGTTTCTCCCGAACATTTCTCCGACATTCCTGCCGGACAGATCGTCATTCTACGCGATTCACACTTGCACAAAGCCATGTACACGCACATGGGCCTATCTTTAGGAAATGGCTACGTCATCAGTCATTGGAACATCCCCATAGATCGGGAGACGGGAGAATTCAACCGAGGCGCAAAGGTCCTTCCTCTCAGTGAAATTATCCGCCTCATATCCATTTACAATGAAATTGAACCCTCCGGCATCGAAATCACAGCAGCTTCTCCTCAAATAATTGAGGATAATGCCTTCTGACCCATCCATCTAAATCTTTCATTGGGCAGCCCGCAGAGCGCACTATTCCCCCAATATCGATCTGCATCGGCCTCTCTCCGATAAAACCATAGTTGCTGCTTTTAACGACATCTAGATCGAAAAATCCCTTTTCTTCCCGCGTCCTTATCAGCTTCTCCACTAAGATGATCGCCCTTCTGGCACCCTCCAGGTCTCCTTTTTCTATATGGCGCTCGAGATAGTGTCCAAGAGGTTCTGCCCTCACTTGCACGATAAATGGCACTTCGTCGAGAGAAACACGGACTTTTTCTCCTCGCCTGCCGATTAGCAGCACTTCGCGTTTTATCTCTTTTGTGCGATTGAGATGGGCATAAACCACTCCTGTTTCTTCCGAGAGTATTTCGCACGCATCTTTGGCGGCGGAAAAGACCTCGCTTAGGCGCTTCGCATTTTTGAGGTTCTTCATCCTGAAAAATTTCACGACATAGCGCTGATCCTCACTCAAAAAGGCATAACACTGCGCGCCTCTATCCAAATAGGTGAGAGTCCCTGAAGGGATGTAGTGCGGTAAAGGATTAGACACCTCCCACTCTTTATTGAATGTGGCATGGGAGGTAATTTTTTCGAGGTTCACTCCTCGACTGTGACTAAAATGCAGGCTCAATAGGAGCAGCAGGAGGGGGAAAATCATTCTTCCTCTAATAAGGAGGGGTAATGGTTTCTGACCCAGCCTTCGAAATCCATCCCTGGTATCCCTTCAGCGCGCACAAGACGCCCAAAATCGATCTGCACAGCCTGGTCGCCGATAAAGCCATAGGTCGTGCCTATGACCAGATCTTGATCGAAATAGCCCTTCTCTTCGCGCGCCCTTATCAACTGCTTCAAAGACCGCAGTGCGCTCTTTGCTCCGTCCAGGTCTCCCCTTTCTATGTGGCGCTGAAGACAAGAACCAAGGGGTTCAGCTCTCTTTTGCACAATAAATGGCACCTCATCAAGCGCAACTCGGACCTTCTCACCGCAGCGTCCGATCAGCAACACTTCCCGCTTTATGTTTTTTGTGCGATTGAGATGGACATAGAGAACGCCCGTTTCTTCGCCCAGGATGGAAAAGGCGTCTCTTGCTGCTGCAAACGTCTCCTGCAGCCGTTTCTCGCGCTTTTCCACACGCCTGAAGTAGTTGCGCTCTAAGCCTGGCAGAGGAAACATTTTGAGCCACTTGTTGGGGGTCATATGCTTCATCTTGAAAAATTTGACGACAACCTGCTGATCTTTGCTTAAGAACGCGTAGCACTGCGCTCCGCTTCCCAAATAAGTCAGAGTCCCCGAAGGGATGATCTCTAGGGATGGATTCACCACCTCCCATTCTTGATGGAAAGCGAGAGAAGAGGCAATTTTATCGACGTTGAATCCCTGGCTAAAAAACGCAGCAATCAGCAGGAACGCAAAAATCATTGGAACCGGGCGACATCGTGCATCAGGCTGAGGCGCTTCTGCATAGACGCCAGTAACTGGTCCGCCTTAGGAGCATCAAGGGCAAAACCTGCAGTTGAGAGAATAAGCAGTAATAAGAAGGGGATGAATCTTTTCATGTTAAAATCATATTCGCACCATAGAGCTTTTGGCAATTACTTTGACTAAATCCTTGCCAATTAGTCGCTTACATTTTCATATTGTTATTTTGTATCCGATAGGATACAATTAAAGAAGATGGAAATTGAGATTGAAATCTACGAAACTTCCTCTGGAAAACGACCCTTTGTGATCTGGTTTGAAGACTTAAACGAAATTCATACCCGCGCAAAAATATTAACTCGCTTAGATCGCTTAAAATTGGGAAATTTCGGCGATTGCAAGTCTATTGACGAGGGGGTATCTGAACTTAGAATCCACTATGGCCCAGGCTTTAGAATCTACTATTCAAAAGTGGGCAATAAAATCATATTGCTACTATGTGGGGGTGATAAGGGATCACAAGTAAAAGACATTAAGAAAGCAAAGGAGTATCTAAGAGATTATCGATCTCGGGAGAAAAAAGATGGCAAAAAGTAAAAAATATCAAGACTGGCTAATCGAAAAATTAAAGGATCACGACGAAGCCGTAGCCTACCTAAATGCCGCCTTAGAAGAAAGCCTCAAAGGGGATGAAGAATCTCAGCACATTTTTTTAATGGCGCTTAGAAACGTCGCTGAAGCGCATGGAGGCATTGGTAATTTAGCCAAAAAAGCCCAACTTGGCAGAGAAAGTCTATACAAAACCCTTTCAGAAAAAGGTAACCCCAAGTGGCATACACTTGTGTCTCTGATTGCCTCTCTTGGATTGAATTTAAGATTGAGCTAATGCGCGGCTAATGATTTTCGCTTCCACTACAGCCTGGCGAGGAATAGACCCGTCATAAAGGTGGTAGTACTTGTTCGTTCCACCTGGATTGGCCTCGTAGACCATTCTTCCCGGTAAAAGATGGGTATCGATTTTCAAGATGACGTAGGCGGGGACATCAGCCCAATATTTTTCAGTGATTCTTTCTAGCTGGTCGTCACGGGAAAAGTGGATGAAGGCGTCATCATCTTTAGAGAGGATGAGCTGTTCACCGCTTGCTTCCCAAGCGTCTAGGGAAAGGACTTTATAGAGGTATTGCGGTGTTTGCATAGGTGATCCTACTTCTGAAGCTAGAGCGATACAGAATATGGCCTGAAACATACTCAAAATATAGATGGCAAAAGCCTTTCTTGCAAGGGAGAGCCTATCTCACTAAAATTTTTCGTCAATTTTCGGGATTATTTTGGCCTATTTTCGGTTCCAATCGAAAATAGGCTCAAAAGAACCCGCAAATTGACTGAAACTTTTAAGTGAGATAGGCTCCAAAGTAAAAAATATGGTAAATGAGATCTTTGCTATAGGGCATTCGACCCAGCCCATTGAAAAGTTTATTGCACTTTTGCAGGCACATGAGATCCAAAAAGTGATCGACGTCAGGACCATCCCCCGGTCTAGGCACAATCCCCAGTTTGATCAAGAAGAACTAAAAGCTACCCTCAAGAAGGCGAAGATCGGCTACAAGCACATGAAAGAGCTCGGCGGGCTGCGCCATCCTCTAAAAGACTCCCCAAATACGGGCTGGGAGAACGCCTCTTTCCGCGGGTATGCCGACTATATGCAAACGCCCGCGTTTCTAAAAGGCTTGGAAAAATTAGAAAAGCTCGCCCGGAAAAAGCGGTGTGCGCTCATGTGCGCCGAAGCACTGCCTTGGCGCTGCCACCGGAGTTTGATCTGCGATGCCTTGACGGTGCGCAAATGGAAGGCCTATCACATCCAGAGCAGGAAAACCGCTAAGCGCCATAAGCGGACTTCCTTTTTAAAGGTCAAAAAAGGAGTATTAAGTTATATATGAAATGGATCCTAAGCGCCCTATTTATTACTGGCTCATTATACGCAGATATGCGCATCGTCTCCCTGCAAGGAGAGGCCATCCAGCCCTACGTTAAAGACATAACAGAGCTCTGCCTCGTCATTTACCGCGAATACCCTTACCTCTACGAGGGTACGGAAGCCGAATATGGCCCCTTTATCCAGGAATATGCGCAGTCTCCTCATGGCATCGCCTGTCTGCTCTTCGACGATGAAAAGCCCGTCGGGGTGGCTATCGGCGTCCCTTTGAGCGCTATGCGCAAGAACTACCAGGATGGCTTTGCCCAGTTTGCGCCCGAGCTGACTTCGGTCTATTATTTGGCGGAATTTCTCCTCCTGACCGATTACCGCAACAAAGGGTATGGAAGAGAGCTCTACCGGCAATTTGAAAGCTTAATCCCTGCAGAGTACCCGACCCTCAGCTTTTGCAAGATCGCAGAAAGAGATACGCATCCTCTGATGCCGCAGAACTACTCTCCTGTTGACACATTCTGGAGAAAGCTCGGCTACACAGAGCATAAAGACTGGAGTTTCTTTGTCTCCTGGGACGACGTGGGGACGCTAGGTAACTCTTCTCATCAATTGATCTATTGGACAAAGGAACATCATGAATAAAACATGGGTCCGCTGGTTAAATGAAGTAGGCATCAAGGATGTTCCTTTGGTAGGCGGCAAAAACGCCTCCCTCGGGGAAATGATCCAAGCTCTTCATAAGAAAGGCATCCGGGTTCCGGATGGCTTTACCATCACGGCGGACGCTTACCGCTACCTCCTTGAAAGCTCTGATGCTCTCCCCGCTTTAAAAAAGGCTTTCCATGGCGTTAACATACGCAATATGCAGTCGCTTGCACGCTTTGGCAAAAAAGCGCGGCAGATCATCCTCGCCGCACCTTTCCCAAAAGATCTCGAAGAGGCGATTGTCACAGCCTACGCAAAACTCTGCGCCGAGTACAAGTCAAAAACCCTCGACGTTGCCGTGCGCTCCTCTGCAACGGCTGAGGATCTACCAGAAGCGAGTTTCGCTGGGCAGCAGGAGTCCTTCTTGAATGTACGCGGCAGCAAAGAGCTGCTGAAGGCGTGCAAACGCTGCTTCGCCTCCCTCTTCACCGATCGGGCTATTGTCTATCGCGCTGAACAGGGTTTTGACCAGTTCGGCGTCGCCCTCTCCATCGGGATCCAGAAAATGGTGCGCTCCGATGTGGGCTGCTCCGGCGTGATGTTTACGATCGATACAGAATCGGGATTTCCCGATGTCGTGCTGATCAACGGCGCGTATGGA
>JABDCT010000025.1:2830-11980 GCA_013287985.1 Chlamydiota bacterium | reverse complement strand
GTCGCGGACGCGGCTTGCGCCTACCCCTACGAACATTTCGACGAAATCAGAACCTGAAATAGAGAAGAATGGGCGATCGGCCTCGCCGGCGACGGCTCTGGCAATCAACGTTTTTCCCGTTCCAGGTGCGCCTACGCAGAGCACCCCTTTAGGAATGCGGGCGCCAAGGGCGGTAAATTTAGACGGATCTTTCAAAAAGTCGACGATCTCTTGGAGCTCTTCTTTCGCTTCATCGCAACCCGCCACGTCTTTAAAGGTGACTTTGTTGCGGTCTTTGGTGAGCATGCGCGTGGGCGCTTTACCAAATGTCATTGCGCCGCTGCCCATTCCTTTCATCTGCTTGGAGAAGACGAAATAGAGCAGGAAGACGACGAGAAGAACGGGAAGGACCGTTAAGAAGTAGCTGAAGTAGTTGGGAGCGGGTTCTTCATTTCTGAAACCTTTGTCGAGCACGAGGTTGCGCGGCTGATCGGGCGCCTTAAAGGCTGCGCCGCGATTGGCAGCAAACTGCTGATACTCTTGAGTCGCTTGGGTAAACCATTGAGAGAACGCTTCTGGGCTCTCTCTTTCGAGGGCGGCTGTTGTCAGCTCTTTATTATTGAAGTACCAGATGACATCGTTCACCGCTGTACGTGCTTTATCGAGCTGGGCGCCGTTGAGGACCAGTTCGCTGACGACATCGCGCATGCGTGTCATATCTTGGCTGTAGCTGCGTACGGAGCGCAGGTCAAGCAGGCGGATACCATCTTTTTCACTATTTAACTGAGAGGAGATCTGCTCGAGTTTCTGGACAATCGCTGGATAGTTTGCCGCATTTTGCAGCTGGCTATCTAGGTCGCGCAGAGTCTGCTTCATCGACTCGGTTCCAATGCCTAAATTAGATGAGCGGAACTCTGCAACAAGCGCAGTGAGCTGGTCGCCATAGCGTGGATCCTGGAGAGAGAGAGCTTTTAGATCGGCCAGTGAAATAAGCTGGCGATCGGAAAGCTGCTGGAGGACGATAGAGTTCTGTTGCCCCGGCTGATCGTAAACGGGAGAGACCACCACATAGCCTTTTTCAGGAAGAGGATAGCCCGTAATATGCAAAAACCAGTCTGCTGCGTTCAGCGAACTCGCTTTTAAGTTGTCTAAGCTGGTCTGAAGGGCGCTTTTCTCGGTCGTTAAACGATGGTTGAGGTTGAGGAGTTCGAGGTAGCGGTAGCGCGCCTTCGCATCATCGGAAAGGCTATCTTTAAATTTGCCGGAAAACGTCACCAAGTTGTCATTGAGAGCCACCTTGCGGGAAGCGTCTTTCTGGATGAGGTCGAGGTTGACGAGATGCTCCACCTGATGGCTAAACGAGACGTTCGCCATCTTTTCGCGACTCATATTCTGGATCGTGAAAAAGATTAAAACGGCAGAAAGTAAAAATATTAAAAAACCACCTGGTATCCCTCTTTTAGGGGGGATCTTTTTATTATCATCGCTCATAAATCTAATTTATATCACATTTTGCAAGTTTTTTAAAGTATAATTTGTATTTGATTATACAATCAACGCGTCTTTTCCACTTGGATGCAAAGACAAAATTTACAATTTCCTCGCTTATTTTTGCCAGTCAAAAACTCACCAACCACTTCCCCCTTGTGGCGGACAAGAGGGGCTGCAGACCTTAAAAAAGCGGGGACCTTATGGGCCGTCCACCACTTATCGATCGGCGAGTTCCCGGGATAGGGCAGATGTTTCTTTGCCTCAATGAGTTCGAACTCCTCGCCGGGGAGGCCAATCTGCCCCCTTCCCTGCCATAAATCCTTCCAGTGGCTGCTTTTAGCCTCGATACAGGGTTTTAGAGTGACTTCCCATCTTGGCTTTTCTAACGCCGGCAGGAAGAGAATACCCCGGTCTATAAGGAGAGGCCCTTCCTTTAAAATAATTTTTCGCCCAGCCACTTTGCCTTTTAAGAGCTCCATCAAACAGGTGATGACCTCTTCGCTTAGAGTGCCAAAAAATTTTTTAAGCACGTAGCGCCATTCGATCGGCTCATAGTCAAAAGAGGAGAAATCCCACATAACGCCGAAGGGCCCCTCCACTAGGGTGGAATAATAAGGCGCTGTCCTCTTCTCTAAGTAGGCGGAGAGTTCGTGGGCATACTTCCCTATACGCATTAAACTTTTTTTAATGCCCTTGCCAAAATGCTGCTCGAGCTCGGGAAAAAGGGAGCCGCGCATACGGGCGCGCAAATAGCGCTCGTCTTTATTGGTATGATCTTCAATCCCTTGCAGCTGATTTTTCTTTAGCCAGTGTTCAATATCTTGCTTGGAAATTCCAAGAAGCGGGCGCCAGACTGACATCCCCTCGAAAGTAGAGATAGGACGCATCCCTCCTAAAGAAGAGAGGTGCGCTCCTTCAAACGCGCGCTTAAGAACGGTTTCCGCCTGGTCATCGCCGTGGTGGCCGAGGACGAGGGCGGTGTAGGGGTTGTTGCTATAGAGCTTGGAAAAAAAGGCGAGGCGCTCCTGGCGGGCGGCGTCCTCGCTTAAGACAGGAGACCGGCTCCTCTCTGTAAAAAAGGGAATTTTGAGTTCTTTGGCCATTTGCGCAAAGCTCTCAGCTTGATCGCGGCTCTCTGTGCGCCAGCCATGGTCGAAGTGAGCAAGGTGGAGCTGGACAGGACAGCGCAGTAGGGCGTGCAGAAGCGCCAGGGAGTCGCCACCCCCGGAAAATCCGAGCAAAAGGAGCGGCTTTTCTCCTCGAGGTAAAAAGCGCTGAATGACTTGTAGAATATCCATTCCCCTCATACAATTGTGTGGATGCCTATCTTATGGCGCTATTTAATGCGCTGCTACTTTCAAGTGTTTATTCTGTGCGTGTCTGGCTTTATCGCCATTCTGCTCGTCACACGCTTTCAAGATATCGCGCGTTTTGCCACTACGGGCGCCCCTCTAGGATATATCCTGCTCTTCATTTTGTACCAGATCCCTTTTATCCTGCCGCTTGCGATCCCGATCTCCTGCTTGATCGCCTCGATCCTCCTCTTCCAGCGCCTGAGCCGCTCGCACGAACTGACGGCGATGCGCGCAGCCGGGATGGGCATTAAACCGCTTATTTTTCCTCTGCTTCTCAGCGGATTCCTCCTGACAATAGGCAATTTTAGTTTTATTTCAGAGGTTGCGCCGCGCTGCCGCCTGCTCTCCAAATCGCTCATTTACGAGATGAGTGCGACCAATCCGCTCTGTCTTTTGAGCAAAGACACGATGATTAAGCTCAAGAATAGCCACATCGACATGCGCCAGCTCAAATCGGATAAGTTTGCCAAAGATGTGCTCATCGTCCAGCGCGACCTCTCGCACGAGCGCCTAGGTGTGATGCTGGCAAAAGAGCTAACTGTCAAAGACAAAGATCTGATCGGCAAAGGCATCACTTTCATCTCCAGCCTCGCTCCTCCTGCCGAAGCGGGCGACACCTATGACCACCTGGTCATCGAAAACCAGGGCGAGATGCGCATTAAGGCAGATGAGCTGTTGCAATATGTCCGCCGGTCGGAATGGCACCTCGACGAAGACTACCTCTCGCTGCGCACCATTTTAGCCAAGGAAAAGGTCGACAAGGGCGGCTTTTCGTGGACGGGAGATGGCGCTGTGGAAATCGCGCGCCGCCTCAGTCTCGGTCTCGCCCCATTTGTCTTTACTCTCATTGGCACGAGCGTCGGGATGGAAATCGGCCGCGTGCGCAAAATCAAAGGGCTTGCGTGGGCCATTGGCCTTGCCGGCGGCTTTATGATCGCCTTTGTCGCGGCTAAATCGATGCGCCACTCTCCCCTTCCTGCCATCGGCTGCTATCTCATTCCCCATCCTTTAATCGTCTTAGTGTGCCTAGGATTCTTCAAGAAAGTAGCGCGAGGTATCGAATGATCTGGCAGCGCTATATCAGAAGAGAGACGCTCAAGGTCTTTTTCCTCTTTCTGCTCTCTTTCTATTTTCTCTACGTGCTCGTCGACTACTCATCCCACATGCAAGACTTTATGCAGGACAAGAAGATCGCGTTCGGCCGTGTGTCGCGCTACTATCTCTATCAATTCATCAAGCGCGCGGATATCCTGCTCCCCCTCGCACTGCTTCTCTCTACGATCAAGGTACTCTGCGGACTCAACTCCAAGCGCGAGCTCGTCGCTTTTCAATCAGCAGGCATCTCCTGGAAGAGGCTCGTGCGCCCCATCCTCTCGATCGCACTCGTCTGCACCGCTACCATCGTTGTGATCAACCAGTACGCCCTTCCACGCGCACTCTGTGAAATCGACCGCTTTTACGACTCGCACCTGCGCTCCTCACATCGCGGCCAGAGACTGGAACCGATCCACGTCGTCTATCTACCCGACCAATCGAAACTGATCTACCAGTCCTACAACTCCGCCAAAGAGGCCTATTTCGATGTGATGTGGATGCGCTCTGCAAGCGATATCTGGCGGATGAAGTATCTCAATGCCGATCCCAAACGCGCAATCGGCCATTTTGTCGATCACCTCGAGCAAAACCAGCAAGGTTTTCTTGAGAAGACCGCCTCCTTCGACGCCTACCTCTTTACCGACTTAAAGTGGGACAAAGACCTGCCGCGCAAGGGCTTCATCCCCTATGAAAACTACTCGATGAGCGCTCTCGTCAAGATGCTGACGAGCGATTCCCTGGCTTCCAAATCTGCCTCCGACGAGATCCAGACGCAGCTCTTCTTCAAAGCGACCATGCCGCTTCTCGCTCCTCTCTGTCTGATTGCCGTGGCCCCTTTCTGCATCACCTACCGTCGCCAGATGCACGCCTTTCTCATCTTCGCCTGCGCCCTCTTTAGCTTTGTCGCTTTCATCGCGCTGATGGATGCGGCCGTCATCTTAGGTGAGACGCACACGCTCTCTCCGAAGCTCGCCATCTTAGTGCCCTTTATGTGTGGATTTGCCATTTTTGGTTGGAACTATTCGCGCGCACGATGAATAAAAAACTGCTCGCCTCCGGCCTTATCATTGTTCTTCTGCTCGCCTCGTTTCCCCTTTGGCAATCGATCGACCTGCATTTTTTCCGCTGGGCCAATAGCCTTCTCTCATCAAACGGCGCCAAAACATTTTGGGCGCTCGGCAACCATGACCTCACCGATTTTGTCGAAGACTTTATCTTTCTCGGGTTCTATCTCGCGGGCCTTTTCACGATACCCAAAAAAGATCGCCGCCTGCGCCTCATGCAATACATTCTCTGCATAGTCCTTACCGCGCTTACGATCATTCTCATCAACCGCGTCCTCTGCCGCGATATCTTGCATTTAAAACGCGAGAGTCCCTCCTATGTCCTAGACGATGGCATCCGCCTCACTGACGTCAAAGTCAATTCGACGAAGAGCTTCCCCGGCGATCATGCGACCACCGTCCTCATGTTCGCTTTGAGCTACGCCTACTACAGCGGCTGGCGCCTTGGACTGCCCGCGATCCTCTATGCCCTCCTGCGCTGCATGCCGCGCCTTGTCGTCGGCGCACACTGGCTCTCCGATGTCGCCATCGGCAGCGGCTGCATCGTGCTCTTTTCCATGAGTCTCCTTGCCTTCACTCCTCTCGGCCAGCGCCTGCCCCTTTGGCTTGCATCTAAAAGACGCGCCCACTAATATCCGCAAATATGGCATCTAAGAAACGGCCTTACGAGGCGCTTAAAGCACTTTCTGTGTCAACTAGTGTTCTTTCTTCTACAGCTAATATTCTCGGCTGGGATCAAGAGACCTATATGCCTGAAGAGGCAACGGAACTCCGCGGGCTGCAACTCGAGCGTCTAGCCGATCTCATGCATCGCGAAAAGACGAGCCGCAAATACACACGCCTACTCAGCCAGCTCGTCGACCTCGAGTCGGGCACTATCCGCGACACCTCCCTCTCACGCTCTCAGCAAGCTGCCGTCCGCGAATGGCGCCGCGACTACCTCCAGACCGTCAAACTCCCTGCGGCTTTCGTCCGCAAGTTCACCAAAGAGACCTGCATAGCGATTCAAGCATGGAAAGCAGCGAAGGAGAAGAATCGCTTTAAAGACTTCCTGCCGCATCTCAAGAAAATCATCGATTTAAGCCGCAAAAAAGCCGATTACCTCGGCTACAAAGACCATCCCTATGATGCGTTAATCGATCTCTATGAACCAGAGACCAAAACCGCGCGCCTCACCGAAATCCTCGATGGACTCAAGAACCCCCTGACGACTCTCCTGCGTTCTATCCATGAAAAACCCAAACCCACCTTTGATTTCATCCATAAAGGCTACCCGCACAACAAGCAGCTTGAGTTCAATAAGATCATCCTCGATGCGATGGCATTGGATAAATCCTTTTGCCGTCTCGATGAAACGATCCATCCCATGTGCATCAGCAGCCACCCTAGCGATATCCGCATCACAACGCATATCTACCAGCACAATCCCTTCATCAACATCCTCTCCGTCATACACGAAGGCGGACACGCCCTTTACGACCGCCATCTACCCAAGGAAGAATTCGGCACCCCCCTTGGCGAGCCCTGCTCTCACGGCATTCATGAGAGCCAGTCGCGCCTCTGGGAAGCGATCATTGCCCATAGCCTCCCCTTCTGGAAGTACTTCTTTCCCAAATTACAGCAGTTCTATCCCGAGCAGCTGCACGGCGTGCGCCTCGAAGAGCTCTACCAGGCGATCAACCTCGTCAAACCGAGCCTGATCCGCACCGACTCCGACGAAGTCAGCTACAATCTCCACATCATTGTGCGCTTTGAAATTGAGAAAGCGCTTATCGAAGGAACTCTTGATGCAAAAGACATTCCCGAGATCTGGAATGAGAAGATGAAGCAGTACATCGGCATCACGCCTAAAACAGATGCAGAGGGCTGCCTCCAAGATATCCACTGGGCGTGCGGAAACATCGCCTACTTCCCCACCTACACACTCGGAAATCTCTATGCGGCTCAATTTTATGAAGCATTTAGACTAAAACATCCCGAGTGGGAACAAAAGATTTCGCATGGAAATTTCTCTGAATTGCGGCATTGGCTGGCAACGGAGATCCATCGCTTTGGGCGCGAGTATTTAGCAGAAGAACTCTGCAAGAAAGTGACAGGAAAACCCCTCTCGGAAAAGCCCTTCCTCGACTACCTGCAAAACAAATATAAGCAGATCTACCCCTAAACGTGCCCGTGCCCGTGTGCGTGCCCGTGCCCGATGCTATTTTAGTCTAAGTTTCCGTCTCTCTTCGGCTTGAGCGAATCTACGGAATTCATCATCTGTTTGAGGGATTACCGCTGGAACTGCGGTCGGTTTGAGCTTATCGTCGAGAGCGACGAACGTGAAGTAAGCGGAGAAAATGTGTTTGCGCTCTAGGGTGCGAAAATCTTCCGCGTAGACCTTCAAACCGATCTCCATCGAAGTGTGCCATGCGCGGTTGACTGACGCCATAAAGACGAGCACGTCTCCGCCCTTGGCGGGAGCGAGGAACTTGACCGAATCTATGGCCAGAGTGACGCACTCGCGTCCCGAATGCCTTCTGGCAACCACGCCGCAGACGCGGTCGCCGAGTTCGAGAACCCGTCCGCCAAAAAGCGTGCCATAGGCATTGAGGTCATTGGGGAACACGATCGCCGTCTGGTCGTGGATCGCAGAATATGAGACAGGCTTACCCTTCATAATTTGGCATATAAAGGATTACCCCAACAATGTCAAACTTGCAGCGCCTTTATTTGTTCCATTATTGGCGGAATTTTATCTCTCAAAAACTCAAGAAGTTGAACTGTTGTTTCTGAGCTTAATCTCCTCTCGATTTCTGTCGAAAAATCGTCCTCGAGGATCCGTTTAAGTCTAAAACACACTTCCGCAAGAAAAATAAGTTCTAATTGAGTCTTCTGAACATCCACATAGCGAGGAGCGGGTGTTAAAAAAGCATTGACCAGCTCGTTTAATCGGGCTGATGGCACGGACCCATCCCAAACCATTTGAAACATAATTTTTGGAGTTTCTATCAGGTAATAAATCTTTTGGAATATACACTGATCTTCAAAGCTAGCCTCCGAGAAATTTTGGTAAACGCGCTGGATGCACCCTAGAACCATTGCCATATCACAAGTATTTACAAACTCTCTTATGTCATTGCCCCTGAACTCAAGATAAATCCCTTTTTTAATTTGATGATTACTAGCGTAATTATAACAGAACTGAGTCCCAGCCTTTATAGGAGCAATCGCCACCAAAAGACAGCGCGCGGACAAGCCTCTCACATTATCGATCACTACCATCATAGCATTTGGAGAGCCATCATTCACTATGGGAATTTCATTCCTTTCGTTTAACCCCTGCCAATATTTATCTAGAGTGTAATCAGTGACATCTTCTGGCCCTACATGCGCCTTATACTCGCCTATTACATCCCCCACTTTAAAATCCGTCTGAGCAAACACCCCTAACCCAGGACTAAAAGGCAGAGGTTTTTTATTATCATCATGTGTGACTGTGCGGATGATGTGTTGAGGGGGATTAATCTGAAATTCCGTGTACTTTTTCTTGAATGACCCGCGAATAGTCTCTGAATAGGGCGTTTTTTGTATTCCCATAAGCTTGTTAGCCTTCCAATCTTCAACCATAAAAGCGCGATCGACGTGGTTTTCGTGGAGAAAAGAGGCTCCCGTCAGCTCTTTGAACCGTTTCATAGTGAGTTGGCTCACTTTGTCTTCTGTGTTGGCGTAGGAGAGGTTAATCAGTTCGTCGTCTGGGTGCTGTGGGGGTTCTACTAAGCGCAAGATGTCTGCAAAGGTCCCTCCTGCATCATTAAGAGCCTGTCCATCGGCCTTATTCATTAAAAATAATTTGACCATTTCGCGGTTTCCCACAAGAGCGGCATGATGCAGCGGAGTCCACTGTCTATGATCGCGCGCATTGACATCTCCGGGTCGAAGAGCCAAAAGCTTAGTCACCAGATCCATGCGATTTAAACACGCGGCAAAATGGAGAGGAGTTAAACCATAGGGAAGTTTTAAATCAAAATTACTTAAAAAACTCGAAACCAATTCCTTAGGAAATTGATATAATTCATTTACACCGCTCATTATAAACCACCATTTTTTAATTTTAATAAGATAAATTATATCAATTATGACGGTTCATTTCCAGCGATAAATACCCCCACAGCCAAAGTCTCGCT
>JABDCT010000025.1:0-2820 GCA_013287985.1 Chlamydiota bacterium | reverse complement strand
ACAGGCTCTTAATGATGCAGGAGGGACCTTTGCAGACATCTTGCGCTTAGTAGAACCCCCACAGCCAAAGTCTCGCTTGAGCAAAATAACTAAAATCCTTATTCTATGTGCAAAAAGGTACCCTCATGAATAAGAATCAGAATACTACTCTCCTAACAAAAGAAGAAGCAGTCGCGGGCCGCGAATGGTTTATCCTCGATGCTACAGGCAAAACTCTAGGACGCTTTGCAGCTGAAGTCGTTAAGATTCTCCGCGGCAAACACAAGCCAGCTTTTACTTCTCACGTCGATGCGGGCGATGGCGTCATCATCATCAATTGCGAGAAAATCACTGTCACAGGTGCAAAAGAAGCGCAAAAGATCTATCGCTACCACACCGGTGCGATGAGCGGTATGCGCGAAGTGCCCTTCCGTGTGATGAAAGCGCGTAATCCTGAAGAGATCATCCGCCGTGCTGTAAAAGGCATGATGCCGAAAACACGTCTCTCAGAAGCACAAATGAAAAAACTGCGTATCTACGCTGGTGCAAACCACGATATGCAAGCACAAAAACCAACCTCTGTAGCAATGTAAGCGAGTGAATAATGGCTAAACAAACAAAAGAAATCGTAGCAGTCGGAAGACGCAAAACTGCAGTTGCTGCAGTACGCCTAAGACCTGGTAAAGGTATTATCAATGTCAACGGCCGTGAATTTGCTGAATATTTTCCTAATGCTCTCCAAAGACAAACTGTCCTCTCCCCTCTTGTTAAATTTGAATTGAAAGACAATTTCGACATCATCATCCGCGTTAAAGGCGGTGGGATTGAAGGTCAAGCCACTGCTGCACGTCTCGGCATTGCCCGTGCACTCGTCAGCGATGATGAAGCAAAAAGACACGATCTGAAAGAAGTCGGCTACCTCACACGTGATGCACGTAAGCGCGAAAGGAAAAAATACGGCCTTGCCGGTGCGCGTAAACGCTTCCAATTCTCTAAACGTTAATATTTCTTCCTTGTTTTCGAGGGGCCACCTATTGGGTGGTCCTTTTTTTTACACATATGGAATCTCGTAATTTAAAGACTTTTTTTGTTCGCACCTACGGCTGCCAGATGAATGAGCTCGATTCGGAGATCATGATCGGCGCCCTGCAAAAACGCGGCCTGACACGCGTTCACGATGAAGATAACGCGGACCTGCTCCTCTTTAATACCTGCTCCATCCGCGACCTTGCTGAGCGCAAAGTCATGGGCAAGATCGGCCATATCGGCCGCCGCTCCAAGCGCAAATCGATCATCGGCGTCACTGGCTGCATGGCGATGGCCAAAAAAGAGTCGATTTTCCGCAAGCTCCCCCACGTCGACTTCGTCGTCGGCACCAACAACATCAATGATTTAAACGCTGTACTCGACGAGGTTCTGGAAACAGGCCGCCAAGTCATCCGCACGAGCGAAGAATTTGAGGAGAACCTCAACTACATCGGCGCAAGCCGCGAAGACAGCGTCAAAGCCTACGTCTCGATCATCCGCGGCTGCGACAAGTATTGCACCTATTGCGTGGTCCCCTACACACGGGGCAAAGAGGTGTCGCGCGATCCCGATGCGATCGTTGAAGAGTGCCGCCACCTGGTTCAGCAGGGCTTTAAAGAGATCACGCTGCTCGGCCAGAACGTCAACAGCTACGGCAAAGACAAACCCGAGTGGAATGCGCTCTTCCACGACCTGCTCTACCGCTTGGACAAAATCGAAGGCATGGGCCGCATCCGCTTCATGACCTCCCATCCCTGCGACATCACTGTGGACCTGATGCAGGCGATCCGCGATCTGCCCTCGCTTTGCGAATTCGTCCACTTCCCTCTGCAAGCCGGCTCCAATCGCATCTTGCGCAAGATGCACCGCATCTACACCAAAGAGCAGTATTTCGAAAAAGTCGACCTTCTCAAGAAGATCGTTCCCGGTGTTTCTCTGGGCACGGACATCATTGTCGGCTTCCCGACCGAAACAGACGCTGAGTTTGAAGAGACCTGCCAGGCCTTTAAAGATATCGGCTTCTCGGTCGCCTTCCTCTTTGCCTATAGCGCACGCAAAGGCACTCCCGCCTTTCGCTGGAAAGACGATATCTCAGAAGAAGTCAAACAGGAGCGGTTGCAGCGCCTGATGCAGATCTATCAGGATATCTGCAGCAAAGAGCGGGCCGATATGATCGGAACAGAAGTGGAAGTGCTTGTCGATAGACGCAACAAGGATGAGACGCACCTGAAAGGGCGCACCCGCAGTTGGAAAACGGTGATCTTCACTGGCAGCGACGCCTTAATGGGCACGCTGCAGAAAGTCAAAATCACCGGTTATAATCACCAAACGCTACTTGGGGAAATTAAATAACAGCGACCTAGTTAGGGGCACCCGGCGCTGGCGCAACTGGAGCAACTGGTAAAGCAGCGAGAGGTGCTGGTAACGGTTGAGGTGCTCTAATATGGCGAATACTAGCAGATGCAACGCGCGCACCGAGCGTTATTCCCTGGCGGATTTTTATTTGATATCCACTTATATCTCCTCTCAGGAGCTTTTGCCCCCCATCAACAAAACCGACTACCGTTCCAACAATTGACAATACTGGAAATGCCACTGTAGATAGGACTGCCTTTCCTACCCTTCTATTTTTATTATCGTTTGAATTGCAGAAAAAATTCTGACTTGATCTTTCTATTTTACCTAACACTTTAGTTACTCCTATATAAATTATTTACTATTATAAGAATAATAATATCAAACAAATTAATTAAAGTAAATATTTTATTTAAGTTGCAAGTAACTGAAAATCAATGCTATGGGTAAGTATTGAGG
>JABDCT010000024.1 GCA_013287985.1 Chlamydiota bacterium | reverse complement strand
GCGAACTCCCTGTTTTTGCCACGCGATTGGCAACCGTGGGATCCGCTGTGGGTGCAGGCGTCCCTCCCGAGATAGTCCCGGCAAAGGTGGCGTCGGCGCTCCCAATAATGGAAAATGCTTCATTCGTATTAGTCGGATCCAAAGCTACAGTACCACCCGTTCCACCGATGGAAAGAAGAGAGACATTAATGGGTGACGCTCCTTCGTTGAAAGTTCCTCCGCTTAATTGCAGAGAGAAGGCATTTGGAGCAGAAATGGATGATAGGATGTCCAAAAATCCTGAAACAATCGTCAAGTTGTTACCGGCGGGGATCACACCGTCGGCGTTACAATTGATGTGCGGACTATTCCCATTCGTTCCCACAAAAGTAGGTCCTGCGTAGGTATTCAGAGCAGAAGGTCCCAAAATGGTATTTTCATTTAAGGTCAAGCCACCGGGTCCACTAATCGGTTTGCCAATAGACATAAAAGCCAAAGAGGTGCCCGGTCCTATGATGAGATCGCTCTGCAGTACCACTGGGGAAGAAATATCATGCGAAGCATTATTTCCGGGCTCAAAGGTGATCGCAGCGCTGCCGCTCGACACCTGAAAGGTCAATGTAAAAGTGGAGTTAATAATGTATTCGTGCGCGGAATTGTAATTGATCTGACCTACGGTGAGGTCTTGACCGAGATCGATCGTTGTGATCCCTGCAAAGAGCGTGTTAAAAATCGCCGTATCATCGATCTGATGGGGAAAATTGGAATTGGGGAGCCAGTTGGAATTCACATTCCAGAATCCCGATGCCGCATTCAAATCCCAGCTGGCCGAAAAGGCGCCGAATAAGGGGGCTGTTGCGACTAAAGAAGCTAAAATGGCTCTATACATCAATAGCTCAAGATTAACCCAAGGTGAAACATACTACGGCTTCCTCCGTCGAAGGAAGGATGATGCAGCTTGATCCCCCAGTCGCAGCGCGCGGTCAAATAGTCGCTGATCGAGTAGCGGAATCCTGGGCCAAAGCCCATCAAGTATTCGTAGGACTTGATCTGCGGGTTTGCATTCACAAACTCTGTGATGCTGCTGCGATTTTTGAGGTGCCCGAGTCCATAGTCAAAGAAGAGGAGAAAATAGAAGCGATCGTCAACGCAGCGCATTCTGAAGAAGCGGAAAATGCTAAAAGGACGCGAGCGGATCTCGGCATTAAAGCAGAAAGCCTCGTCCGCATTGAATTCATGCTCCTCGTAGCCGCGCACCGTATCATAGCCCCCCAGGCCAAACTGCTCGCTAGGGAGCAGCGTGTGGTTAGAAAGCTGAACGCGCGCCTGCAAGAAGAGAGCGTGTTTATGCGGCAGGCACCAGGTCGTTGCAATATCTAGATCGCCATACAAATAGTCTACTTGTGCACCCGGGCTAAGAGCCGAGTAGAGCTCATTGCTCTCGTCGGATAAAAGCCTGCCGGGAGAGCAGAAGAGTTCCACATCGAAGAGGAATTTCAGGACATCGCTATCTCTGGCATAGCTGTAGCTTGCCATGAACTGGCTGAGGTTGACGTAGCTGGCGATGACGGCTAGATCTTCTTCGCCGATGAAGATCACGTTCGTATTGGTGTTTTTGTAGTCAAACCCGACGACAAATTCATGATAGGCCCCGCAACGCTGGATCGGGATGGCGTAGCGCGCACTTGCCTGCGAAAAAGTGCCGGTGGAGTGAAAATCGATAAGATGCGGATGGGATCTGGCATAGCCGCCAAAAAAACGCAGCTCATTGCGCCAGGGGAGCGGGATGGCATAGAAAAGGCTATGCGATTGAAAATCGCGCAGATGCGTAGCCGTGGTGTATTGATAGGTCAGCGTCTGATCGAGTCCGAATACATTGCCCCACGTGAAGCCTGTAAACCAGCGCGCAAACCCCGTGACCTCATTTCCTGTGTTATCGGCACCGGCAAAAAGCTGCAGGGGGAATTCGTCACACATCTCCAATTTGATATCTGTCGTTCCGGGCGCTTGACCTGGGGCAAAATAGGCATCGACCGTGCGGAAAGGGTTGCGGTTGATCCAGGCCAGATTTTCTTCCAGCTTTTCAGTATCGATCGTGGAGCCCGGAGCAAGATGCAGCTGTTTCTTTAGTCTTTTACCCGAAAAAAAGCGGCCGCCTTTGCTGCTAATCGCTCCCAAACGCCCTTCCACCACTTGAAGCTGCAGCACCCCATTGGTCACATCCTGCTCGGGCACATAAATCGAAACGATCGGATGGTGATAGGCGCGGTAGAATAGTACAATCTCGGTTTTGAGCCTCTCGATCAGATCACTCGAGAGCCGGCGGTTCATAAATAGCGGACGAAGACGCTTTTCCAGCAGCTGCTCGGGGCCGGGTAGGAAAAGCGCATAGAGTTCAAGGCCCTCACTTTGGGAGACATCGAGCTGGCCGCCTTCATCGCCGCGCAAAACCAGGGCATGGAGGGGTTCGGCCTGGCGCTGATCGACGAGCGCATGGCTTAAAGAAGGCACGAGAAGAAGAAGTAGACTAATCCAGCGTATCAGCATATTTCGTGTTGTAGGTGCGCTCCTCTCTTAGGTAAACGGGATAGTTATCCTTACCGATTTTAAAACAACGCAGCGTGTAAATAAAGTTGTTATAGGTTTTGACCAGGTCAAAGAACTCAACAAACGCAGGACTCAACTCAGGCAGAAAGCTCGGAATCTGATCTTTGTAGAAAATCGTAAAGGGCGCGCCGCCAAAGCTAGAAGGGAAATAGGTGCCCCACTGTTCTGTTGGAGTGTCTAACAAGTATGGCCCGGGAACAAACGTCACACCATTGAGAGGGGCGTTGATCTGATTCTGGCTGCGCCTCGATGTGAAGATCTGCAGAGGCCCCGGGGAGTTTAAATCTGCGCCCGCATCGATGATGAAGCTACCCGGTCCGAGCGCAGGCGATTTGGGAAACGCATTGTCGACGACGAGATCGAGCGCAAAGTTGCCGTTTTCTACGAAACTATTAGGTCCGAGCTCAATATCCACATCGGCAATCGCTGTGAGAGGGCCGCTTGAATAGAGGATAGCACTATCCGGCACCGCACCCGTCACCCCTACCTCGATATTTCCGTGGGCTAGGATGTTCACTGTGCGGCGATTGCTATCTCCGATCGCGCTATTGGCGATTTCCGCAAGGCCCACACTGCCGCTAGGAGCGCCATTTAATATGACATTTTGGGCCACAATATTTACATCGCTATGCGCGGGGCCAGTGGACAGCACTCTTGATGTTCCGATAAATGCAGCTCCATCGCCCCCTAGACCCACATTGCCTGGTGTGAGCAGAAGATCTTTGCTCGTTGTAACGTCGATCAAGTCAATCTTTACATCTGCCACTGTGGTATTCAAAGGATCGTAATACCCTATAACAGCGTGTGTGGCTGCATTTGAGCCCTGTAATTCAATAGGACCATTGCTCGTAATGGAAATGCCCGAAGAACGAACCGTTGAATTTAAAAACGATTGAAACTCAAATCCAATGACGGCGTGTGCATCTAAAGCAGTACCCGGTTGCAATAATATAGCCGGATCGGAAAGTCCAGGCTGGCGATTCTGATGGATCGTAATCGACCCCGAATAAAACTGTGCGCTAGAAGTAGGAAATTCATTTCCATGGCCTATTATGGCAGACCCAGTAAAGCCCACATCGCTACCAATCAGAGAAATGTCTCCGTTTACCTCACTTAAAGCAATGTTACCGCTCGCAGTAAAACTTGCCGACGCTTGACTCGCAAAATGGCCAATCTGCGCGAGTCCAGCAATCGCGCCACTGCCTGCAATCACGTTCACATCTCCGCCAATCCGATCGAAGAGGATGTCGCCTGCCATCGTCGTCGTGACCGCGGCTGATGCGAAATGGCCAATCTGAGCAAATACATCACCGCCTATCACGTTAACATCGCCGCCCACAAAGGCAAAATGGATGTTGCTGTTGGTATTCGGCTGAATCGATCCTATCTGAGTTATCCCAGTGGGAAATGATCCCCCCAGCACATTCACATCTTTACCGATCGTAAAAGTATTGCTTCCCCCTGAAGCAGTGATGAACTGGCAGATGTCACTGCCTCCTTGAAGCGTCAAGCTGCCCCCTGCCGTCGTTGAAGTCGAGCCAAAAAAGCTACCGACCCGAACAGGAAGAGGAATGACAGTGAGAGTGATATCGCCAAGAGCAGCCAAAGTGAGCGGACCTGTGTTTGTCGTCACTTGCACAGGCGCCGAAGTCGTACCAAAAAAAATATCCGTTAAGCTGCTGATGGAGATTCCTCCCACCCCATTTGAGATAATATCCTTGATAATGGTGATAGTTGAATCGGCTTGAAGCGTTAAACTGCTGGCGCTATTCCATACCACGGGATCGTTTACACTTATTAGACCCTGAGAGGGAAAGTTCGCCGTCGTATTGCTTGTTGAGATCACTACGCTAGTCGTTGTATTCAGCAGATTCGCTAAATGATTATTGTCAATGATAGCTGTGGGGGCAGTAAACATGTAGTTTTGTCCGTTTAAGAACGCGTTCTGATCCGTTCCGCCATTGGTCTGGATGGCGACATCTGTGGGATCGAGCAGCAGCGTTCCTGGCTTGCCTTTAGGCGCAAGCGTGTTCACATCGCCGTAAAAATGGAGCCCGAGCGGAGAAGAGACCTCAACAAATCCCCCATCGCCCTCTTTTGAATCCGCTTTTACTGTGCCGAAAAATTGGCAGAGCTTGTCGGCCCAGATGAATGCACTTCCCGCATCACCGTCTGCGCTAACATCGATGCGCACTTTTTTGTCCACAACGGTGAGACCCGTGCTTTCTACACGAACCTTACCTCCATGCGCCTCAACCACCGCCTCGCCTAAGAGCCCGATCTCCTTGCCCAGAATGTCGACCTCATGTGCACTAACTGAGCCCTCCATCTGGACGCGTCCGCCCTCTGCGATGAGGAGCACCCTGCCATCCTTTTCCATCAGGTTACGCGCATCGACGCGTCCGCTCTGGTTGATCGCAAGCTTATAGGCGTTTCCATCGGCTTTCAGCTCCGCCTGCAGAGCTTCGATCTGGCCGCTGTTCTCCAGCCCCACTTCCCCGCTCTCCCCCATCTGAGGAACGATAAAAATCCGCTCAACACCTTCTGGGCGCACAATGATCTCTTGGGCAGCAGCCAGGCCGCTCATCCCTTGAGGCGCACTGATCTTCCCATCGTTGCGTACGAAGCGACCGAGAAGAAGCACATCCCCCTCATAGCCCTTGACCGTTCCGTAGTTGATCAGAGGAGCAAGAGAACTTCCCTTAAAGCGCAATTCTCCGCCCGAGATAAAATCCTCATCGAGCAGATCGAGCGTTGAAGCAATAAAACCGGCGGCGTTAATGACCGCATCCTTGGCTATGATAATCCCTTGCGGGTTGACCAGATAGACGCGTCCATTGGCCTCGAGCATGCCCTGGATCTCGCTGAGTTTGCCCCCCGTGATGCGGCTTAAAACCGCGCTATCCACTCCCGGCTGAACAAAACGCGTCGTCTCCCCGGGTGCAATAGAAAACTCTTTCCAGTTGATGATTGCGCGTTTGCCCGTGCGCACTTCCAGCACATTTTCATGCAGCGCTTGGATCGTCGCCTCTCCGGAAACCACGACCCCGTCTTTGGGATTTGCCAGCAGAAGTGCGCTATAACAGATAAAGGGAAAAAGCACTCTTTTCATCGGCCTGCCTCTGGAAGATTGCGGTGATAGGAGCCCTTGATATTCTTCGCCTGCATCTTGCGCGCCACTTTCAAGATCGCCATCCCCTTTTCCACATGGTCTGCCGTGTACTTCTCAAAGACAAACGCCGAACTCTTCTTCGTTTTGATCCCGTCGGCATTTAAGGGAAGATCGGAGATCAGCAGCAGCGCTCCCAACGTAAACTTGCGTTTGTAGCTCGCTGTAAAGAGCGTGGCGCACTCCATCTCTATCGCCTGCGCCTTCGTCGCCTTCAGCCGCGTCTTAAACTCCTCGTTGAACTCCCAGAAGCGCATGTTCGTAGTAAACGTGATGCCGATGTGGTAGGTCGAGTGCTGCTGATCGAGCACCTCGGTCACCGCCTTCTGCATCAAAAAGTTAGAGAGCGCCGGCACTTCCGGCGGGAAGTAGAAGTTAGAGGTCCCCTCATCGCGGATGCTCGCCACCGGCACCAGGTAATCGCCGACCACATAGCGGCGCCTTAAGCCTCCGCACATGCCCAGCAAAATCGAGGCGCGGATCGGCAGAAAAGAGCAGAGATCCACCACCAGGGCAGCTGCCGGCGAGCCGATCTTAAAATCGAGGATGCTCGTCTCTTCTTTGGGGGCATGAGCCACCTCGAACATCGACCCTTTGATAATCGGCACCCCGCGGGTCTTGGCAAAGTATTCCACATAGCTGGGGAAATTCGTAATAATGAGATTCGGCTGAAAATCCTCCGTAGCGGATCCAGAATAGCGTTCCAGCGTATCGCGCGCAAACTGCGCTTCTCCAATAGGTTCTCCCATTTTTCCCATTATGCACACACGAGATAAAAAAGAAACTTGGCGTGAAAATAAAGATTTCATTAAACTCGTTACTCAAACATGGAGGAATTTATGATCGCAATCAATAGAGCTCACGTATTCGCAGACGAATCATCATTTTGCGAGGGTTTCCGCAATCCTCTGACCTATCTTCTCGGCGACTGGTGTACAAACTGGCGCACGATCACGATGATCGCCCTGACCATACTCCAAGTCGTCGGAATGGCCCTTGCCCTCCTCAACGGCGCCATCCTCCCTGCACTAATCCTCGGCGGAACAGCACTCCTCAACTCAGCCTTTATCAGTGAAATGGAAGAGTTCGCCAACCTCAAGAAGCACAACCTAACCTATGAAGACCAAAACCTGACCCATCGTCTTGCCAATAAAGAGCACGAACTCAACCTCGAGAAAAACAAGGAACAAATTGCTCAGCTCACCACACAAGTGGATGAGTTTAAAGGAACCCTGGGAGACCTGCGTGGCCAAGTGTCTCAGATCGATAAGGAAAGAAAAGAACACCTCGTGACTGTTGAATCTCAAAAAGCCACAATGAATAATATTTTTGAAGGGGCACAAGAGCAGTTGCGTATTGCAGCAAGCGTTTTGGACGAGAAGAATAAAGCACATAAAGTCGCAAAAGAACAGATCACTGCTCTACTAGATGATTTCACGACTAAAATGCAAACATGCGCTACCGTTCAAACTCTTGTCAAAGAAGCCGGTGACAATGCGACAAAAACTCTTGAAATTCTTGACCTTGCTTTGAAAGATCAGACCGGAACCCAGAAAAAATTGCAACAGATAGTCCAATTACATTCTGACCTTGAAGGCACCACGCAAAAACTATCTACAGAAAATGAGAAATATGAAAAACTTCTTAAGGAACAAACAACTCTTCAGACCACTCTTTCTAAACAGCAAAAGCTGCTTGAAGATACTCAAACTCAGTATCTTGCAGTTCAAGAAAAACTATCTGAGCAAACCCAGAAGAATATCGAAACACAGAAGCAGCTCCGCGCTGCATTTGATCCCGCATCAGATCAGAGCCTAGGAGACGTTGTTGACCGCACTGCTAAAGCCGGCCGCCTCCCGGTGTTGTATGACCTCGTTGTTGGAAAAGCGCCCATCCTGCTAGGAAATAAGCCACCTGCGTCACTCGTGAACCCAATGCAATCTTAATGAGGCTTGTCAATTAAGCCTCTTTTGGAGAAAATTGGTCGTTTTTAGCTAGGAAGTAATATGGGACAGATCAGTACGGGCGATGTAAGAGGCGGACACAAGGTTGAAGTCGAGGGAGAACCCTATATCGTGGTGAGCAATGAGTTTGTGAAGCCCGGTAAAGGACAGCCCTTCAATCGCATCAAGCTCAAGCATCTCAAGACTGATCGCGTCATTGAGCGCACCTTCAAGTCCGGCGAGCGCATCGAGCTTGCTGATGTCGAAGAGATCAAGATGCGCATGCTCTACAAAGAACCCGATGGCATTGTCCTCATGGACGAGAAGACCTTTGAGCAGCACACCATCCCGATGAGCCTGATCGGCGACAAAGCCCCCTGGTTCAAAGAAGAGCTCGAATATGACATCGTCTTTTACAAAGGCGAGGTCATCGATGTCGTCGTTCCCACCTTCATGGAGATGACGATCGTGGAGACCTCTACTGGTCTTCGCGGGGATACTTCAGGACGCGTCCTCAAGCCTGCGATCACCGATACCGGTGCCAAAATCCAAGTGCCGATCTTCATCGAAGAAGGTGAAAAAGTCAAAGTCGATACGCGCACCGGTGAATACGTCTCTCGCGTTTGATATCCGGGTGCTTCACGAGCGTGCGGCCATGCTGGCCCGCGTGCGCGCTTTTTTTGCCGCCCGCAACGTTCTCGAAGTCGACACCCCCATCTTAAGCCCTACGGCCCCGATCGCCACGCATATCGATGTGATGCACGTGGGCGTCGCTCCCGGCCAGGTGGGCTATCTGCACACCTCTCCCGAACATGCGATGAAACGACTGCTCGCGATGGGCAGCGGCGACATCTATCAGCTCGGACACGTCTTTCGCGCAGCTGAGATGGGCCGCAAGCACAATCCTGAATTCATGATGATCGAGTGGTACCGTCTGCAGCTGGACTACGACGCCTTTATCGAAGAGACACTTGACGTCATTCGCCTCTTTGTCGGCGAGCTACCCTCTGAAAGACTCACCTATCGCGCGGCGCTCATCCGCTTTGCAGGTTGTGATATCACCGCATCCGATGCCGAGCTCTATGCTGCAGCTGGAAAACATGAGCTCCTTCCCAAGGATTTCGACCCTTCCGACCGCGATGGACTCTTCAATCTCCTCTTCTCTTTCCTTGTCGAGCCGCATCTTGGCCAAGAGCAGCTCACCGTCATCTGCGACTACCCCGCCTCTCAGGCTGCGCTTGCCAAGACGCGCCTCTTAGACGGTCAGCTCGTCGCAGCGCGCTATGAGATCTATTTCAAAGGCATCGAGCTTGCCAATGGCTACGATGAGCTCACAGATGCACGCGAGCAGCGAAGACGTTACATCAGCGACAATGAGGAACGCGTGAGACGGGGTAAAGACGCTCTTCCCCTGGACGAGGCATTCCTCGAGGCTATCGAGCATGGCTTCCCCGACTGCCGTGGAGTGGCTGTAGGCTTCGACCGCCTGCTTATGCTACGCACCGAGCTTGCGTCAATAAGCGACGTGCTTCCCTTCACCTGGCCTAATTAATTATTTTATTGAAAAATAATACCTAAAATTGGTAACATGTTGTATTCTTGGGAATGAAGGCGTGGAAGATAAGACGAACCTCTCTATCTGGACTGTAACTTACTCAAATAGAGCCGCAAAAGATTACAAAAAGATGCCCAAAGGGGTTCAATTGCAGTTGGATCTCCTAACTTTAGAAATTGAGAAAATTGGTCCAATTCGCAAAATTGGTCACACTTTGGCGGAGTAAAGGGCAGAGGCCTTCCACAAGACGCCTATCATTGCCATGTTAAAAGTGGCCGACCAACATATGTAGTGTGTTGGTATATAGAAGACAAAAAAACTAAAAAGGTTGAGATATTTTATGTCGGCACACACGAGAGCGCACCATACTAGAATTTCTAGGAAGGGAGCTACAGCAAGTGAGCGAAAAAAAGAAAAAAGCATTCCTTGGCGCGCTGTTGCAAAAGAGAACATAGAGAAGTTTTCAGAGGCAGGGCTTGCAGTAAGAGGCGCACGTCTCAGAGCTGAGATGACGCAACAACAGTTGGCGGATGCGATTGGAGTAAAACCTCATCATATTTCCGAAATGGAACATGGAAAGAGGTCGATAGGAAAAGAAATGGCGCGTCGGCTTGCTGAAGTGCTAAAAGTCAATTACAAAGTATTTCTCTGATTTCAATCCACGAGTCATTTTTGCTGCATTTCTTGGACCATACTTGAATAGTAGGCCAAGAAATGCAGTGAAAATGCCGGAAAAAAGACCCAAAACAGCACTTTTTTATCAATTGACGACACGCCCTAGTTCCATTTTATTTATATTTATCTTATAATTTTCATTATGACAGCTTCAATTTCAAATAATAATTTAAACTCCGATCGTCACCTTACTATTTCAGAAGCAAGAGAGCAGTTGATCAAAACCGCAATTTCCGCCATTCGCACCATCTCACGCGACAATGCTATCCGTTTGCAAATCTTCGATAAAAATATTCAATCACTCAATTCCGGTATCTTTTATGGGAGTGCATATTACAAAGCTCTTGTCAAAACGGATCAACAAGCTCTTCTGGATTTCCATAAAATAAAGGGCAGCTTTTATTACGGATATGCACCGACCAAACATTTTTATATGCCGCTCAATCCCACATTTCCAACCGGAGTTCAGCCCTATCGATTTGTCATATATGAAGATGTAAAACCTAGCGACGCTCTTGAAGCGATGCGAAAAGGTCCGAGTTTTCTTGGCTGTGGAGAAGTGTGCCAAATTGCGTACCTAGAAGCGATTAAAGAGCTCCTCGGCAAAGAGAAGTTTGATTGTATTTTTGCAGCAGAATCTTCCACTCCCCTAACCATTCAATTGGAGTTAAATAACCCTTTCAACTGTCTGACAACAAATGTTCGCCCTGAAGAAATTAAGACAGGTCAAATTGTTTTCTTTCAAAATATCCCTGAATACAAAATTAAACACCCTCATGATGATGCACAAGGTTTTTGGTCTATTTGCTGTGATGACACTCCAGGAAAAGAAACGTTTACGTCTCTTGGACTAAGCGCCGATGGATTGAAACGGGAAGAAGTGCAAGAGGCTCTGTATACAGAATATAACAATCTCCCTATGGGGCTTGAAACTGTTACCAAAGAAATTGCAGACCGTATTTTAAAGACACTGAACCCACTCCAACTAAATATGATCAAGCAATATGCAGCGCACCAGGTCTCTCGAGAAGAATTTAGCATTCGAGGCGGGGGAAAGATCACGTTCTCCGTTGACTTCAACTTTGAACGCATCATGGAGCTCGCCAACACCTCAACAGAAAAGGCGCGCGCTCTATTTACCAAGTGGGTTAAATCCCGTTAAATCCATTTCTGGACGATGGGGAACCTACGCCCCACGCTGAATGCCTTCTTGCTCACGCGTAATCCTGGAGGCGCTTGCCGGCGCTTATACTCTGCGCGGTGCAGCTTTATGATCAGATTTTTCACTACATCCAGCGGCAGCTTGTTGCGCGTCGCAATCTCTTCCGGAGAGAGATTCTCTTCCACATATCCCTTCAGAACCGTATCCACAATGCCATAATCGGGAAGCGAGTCTGTATCCTTCTGTCCCGGCCGCAGCTCGGCAGAAGGGGCCTTTTCAATTGTCGACCAGGGGATGATCTCCTTTTCGCGGTTCACATAGCGCGAAAGCTCGTAGACACTTGTCTTGAGCACGTCGGAAATGACGCCAAGGCCTCCACACATGTCTCCGTAGAGCGTGCAGTAGCCAAGGCCGAGCTCACTCTTGTTGCCCGTGCTGAGCACTATGTAACCCAGTTTGTTGGAAATCGCCATGAGAATCATGCCGCGGATGCGCGCTTGAAGGTTCTCTTCGGTCACATCGGGTCCCATTCCATCAAAAAGAGGCTTCAAGAGCTTCAAGTAGTCTTCGAAGGGCGGCTCGATCGAAACTTTGCGGAAACCGATCCCGAGGTTTTTGGCGAGCTGCTCTGCGTCGGTGATGCTGCCTTCCGAGCTGTAGCGCGAAGGCATGCTCACGCCGAGCACATTTTCCGGCCCCAGGGCATCGGCAGCGATGCATGCGACCAGTGCAGAGTCGATTCCACCGGAGAGGCCAAAACAGGCGCGTGTGAAGCCCTGCTTGACGAAATAGTCGCGCAGGCCCATCACCAGTGCATTGTAGAGATCTTCTGGAGCATTATAGTGATACGGCACCGTGCACGCAGGCGCGCTTAAGTCGACGAGGAAGAGATCCTCTTGAAAGCCCTTGCCGAGCTGCTGCAAGTTGCCATGCTTGTCGACATAGACGCTGTAGCCATCAAAGAGCAGCTCGTCATTGCCGCCGACTTGGCAGCAGAGAACAACCGGGCAGTTCAGCGTGCGCGCTGCCTTTGCGCACACCTGGACGCGGACAGTGGGCTTCTGGAACTGGTAGGGCGATGCGGAAAGGTTGAGGAGAAGATCGATCTTATACGGCTCGAGATCGAGCACAGGATCTCTCTGGTAGCGCGTGTCGACGTAGCCGGCGTGCTGCCAGATATCTTCGCAGATGATGATGCCCACCTTTTTGCCCTTGATATCCCATACTTTTACCCCATGCCCCGGCTCGAAATAGCGGCGCTCATCAAAAACATCGTAAGTGGGAAGGAGGCACTTGTCATAGTAGCCGAGGAACTGGCCATCGTGGATCACAGCCGCGCTGTTGAAAAGCGGCTTTTCGCCTTTCGAGTTGTTGTGGCGCACAAGGCCCACAACCACGGTGAGATTTTGCGAAGCGCGCACGATTTTCCCGAGGCACTGCTCCATTACCGCAATAAACGAGTCGTGCAGCACGAGATCCGCCGGCGGATAGCCGCAGATCGTCAGCTCGGGAAAAAGGATGATGTCCGGGTTCATCGAACGCGAGCGCTTGATGAATTCAATGATTTTGTTGGTATTTCCCTCAAGATCCCCAATTATGGGGTCAATTTGTGCGACGCAGATCTTCATAAATGCTCATATAGTATTGATTCTCTTTACTTGACAAGGGTATAATAGTCCTATGACTCAAGGAACTCTTAAGATTCACACAGAAAATATTCTGCCTATTATAAAAAAATGGCTCTATTCGGATAAAGATATCTTTGTCCGCGAGCTCGTCTCGAACGCATGCGATGCGCTCAGCAAACTCAAAATCTTGCGCGACCAGAAAGAGGCTCTCGAATCCCCTGAGACACTCGGAATCGACATCACCATCGACAAAGAAAAGCGCACGCTGACCTTTAGCGATAGCGGCATCGGCATGACCGCTGAAGAGGTGGAAAAATATATCGCCCAAGTCGCGTTTTCCGGCGCCGAGGAGTTCCTCAGCAAATATAAGAACGAAGGCGAAGTGATCGGCCATTTTGGCCTCGGCTTCTATTCCGCCTATATGGTCGCCTCCAGCGTGACCATCGACACCCTCTCCTACAGGCCCGATGCAGTTGCTGCGGAGTGGATCTGCGACGGCAGTCCGACCTACACCCTCTCCGAGGGCAAACGCACCGAGCGCGGCACCACGATCACCCTCACTATCGATAGCGAAAATAGCGAATACCTCGAAGAGAGCAGGGTGCGCGAGATCCTGATCCACTACTGCGCCTTTCTGCCCTACCCGATCACTCTGGGCGGCAAGCGCATTAATCACGACGAGCCTCTCTGGCTAAAAAGCCCCTCAGCCTGCACCGATGAGGAGTACCGCGCTTTCTACCGCGCGCTCTATCCTCTCGAGCCCGAGCCGCACTTCTGGATCCATCTCAACATCGACTACCCCTTCCACCTC
>JABDCT010000023.1:1482-15217 GCA_013287985.1 Chlamydiota bacterium | reverse complement strand
TGTCATCCCCACGATGAGGGCTATCCCTGAAAGTGTTTTTAAGCACTCTTTCGTATATTCGGTAAATTCGTATAACCCGAGTTTCTCAAGAAGACCAGCTGTATCGCCTACACCATAGACGGAGTTATTTATTTGAAGGGCGAGGTTACCTGCAGTTTCAAGGGTCGGTGTCGTATAAAGAGCCACCGTCTTTTCTCTGAGAAAGATGACGTTTCTTAAACACTCGACAGGACCTGTGCGTACTAGCCTCATTGTCTCGGCTTGATCTTGCACATGATCAAAACGGGGATCACTTGTTCCCGGCCACTCAAAGTGTTTTGCCACTTCCATGGTCCGATAGGTCGCTTCTGCTGCGGCTCCCCACTCTTTAGTGAAGAAATCGGAGGTGACCTGCAGCAGGTCTTTGTATTGTATCGAGCAAGACATTAGGGCTTACTTAGTGTCAGCGTGTGCGGATGTCCGCGAGTGAATTCGTTAACTGGCAACGCTTTTTTCCCTTCGAGCTGCACCTCTAAAAGCGCAAGCGCTCCCGTGCCACAGGCTACGATCCACTCTGCACCATAGGAAAGCGTTTCGCCGGGTTTTCCTGAAAGGCCATGGACAACTTTTGCGCGCTTGATCTGCATCTGTTTACCTTGTGCAATACAGTAAGCCCCTGGAGAGGGTGCGAGCGCGCGGATCTGATTGTGGAGTTCTTCGGCACTCCTGGTCCAATCGATCTTGCGATCTTCGGGGAGAATTTTAGGGGCAAGGGTGGCTTCTGCATGATTCTGTGGGATTTTTGGGGCTGTACCTGCGTCTATTTTGTGGATCGTCTCTAAAAGGAGCGGACAAGCCAGTGTGCGTAGCTTCTCTTCCAGCTCGCCTGCATTCATCTCTTCAGGGATCGGACAGCGCGCGATGCCTAGCATATCGCCCGCATCCATCTGCAGAACCATGTCGATGATGGTGACGCCTGTCTCTTTTTCGCCCGCCATCAAGCAGCGCTGGATGGGCGCGGCTCCGCGGTACTTGGGGAGAAGGCTCACATGCACGTTGATGCACCCTTTCTTCGGGATGCTGAGGAGGTTGGTTTTGATGATCTCTCCATAGGCCGCGACGACGAAAAGATCGGGCTCAAATGTCTGCAGAAGCTGAGCGAATTCTTCGATGGAGGCTTTTTCGGGCTGGAAAATCGGGATCTCGCGGTGGAGGCGGAGGGATGTTTCTTTGACGGCAGATGGCTGCAGCTGCAGCGTGCGCCCGCGCGGACGATCAGGCCGTGTGACAACGGCGAGAACTTTTACGTCCTTCTCATACAGATAGGAAAGGATGTGGGCAGCAATAGGCGCGGTGCCAAAAAAAATGATTTTCAAACTTTTTCAAGGAGCTCTTCGTAGTCCGCAAAATCCTCTTCCGGCTCGACGATGAGGCCCTGGAAGCCGATCAGACCGCGTCTTGAGTTGCGGCAGAAGTCGATCCAGTGCTGGACGTGAGGGTTAAACTCGATCTCGTTCTCAATTCTCTCCAGCGCTTCGCGCAGGTGCAGACCGGAGCGATAGGTGTAACGGAACGCCTGTGTGATCGCTTTGCGCACTTCAAAAGGAAAGCCGTGGCGTTTGAGGCCGACGAGATTGAGTCCGCCGATTTTGTAGGGAGATCCTGCACCAATGGTGTAGGGTGGGACGTCATGGGTGATGCGGCTAAAGCCGCCGACCATGGAATAGCAGCCGATGCGTGAAAACTGGTGGACAGGAGTCATTCCGCCAATTACGGCAAAATCTTCGACGATCACGTGGCCTGCTAGGTTGGCGTTGTTGGCCATGATGACGTTATTGCCGATCTCGCAGTTATGCGCGACGTGGCAATAGGCCATGATCAGGCAGTCATCGCCAATTTTGACGACGGAGTTTTCATGGCAAGAGGAGTTGATCGTAGTAAACTCGCGTATTTCACATCTCTTTCCAATGACGACAAAGGTCTTTTCGCCACGGAATTTGCGGTCTTGCGTTTTTGTCCCAATACTCGCAGAGGGCCAAACGACAGTGCCTTCGCCGATGGTCGTATTGCCATCGATGTAGGCGTGCGATTTGATCACGACCTCATCTTCAAGGGTCACTGTTCCCTTTATGATAGCGTACGGTTCGATCGTGACATTTTTGCCGATCTTAGCACCAGGCTCAATAATTGCAGTAGGATGAATGTTTGATTTTGACATGAAATCCCAATCTTCTGGTTTAAAGTTGCTCCTTATCTACCAATGCAAATCCAAAATCGGCTTCTACAGCGATCTGATCCGCTACATAGGCCGTGCCTTGGATTTTACCTCCCTTTTGGCTGAAATGCAATCCATGCACATGGAGGATCAGCACGTCACCCGGCACTACAGGGCGACGAAATTTTGCCTGGTTGATGTTCAAAAGAACAGCTATTTTACTACTTTGGCTTTTGCGATGCAAAAGGACACCGCCCGTTTGGGCGAGTGCTTCTAAAATGAGGACTCCAGGCATGATCGGGACGCCAGGGAAATGTCCTTGGAAAAACTCCTCGTTGGCGGTCACATTTTTCTGACCAACGATGATATTCTCTTCCAGATCTAAACGGACGATGCGGTCGACTAGCAAAAAGGGATAGCGATGGGGCAAAATCGCAGCAATTTCTTTAATACCCATTATTACAGCCATGAACCTATCTCAGCATTTATAAATATTTGATTTTTGATGAATTTTTTGTCAGATTTTGTAGCTGCTTCGCAGGACATACTTAAAAAAGTAGACCAAGAAGCAGCTGCGAAATATGGCAAAAAAGGCGCAAAAAGCGAATGTTTAGAATACGGAGATAGGTTCATACGGCTTTCTCCATCTTAAGGTGTTTCACTAGTTCGCTCGCAAAAGCAATATTGGCGGCATGTCCCGAGCGAATAGCGATGATATGAGCAGTAAAATCGTGAGGTATAAGAGATAGGTCTCCAATGAGATCGAGAACTTTATGGCGCACCATCTCATCAGGAAAACGCAAGCCCTCCGGGTTCATAACTTGGTCACCCTTAATCACCACGCCATTGCCCAAGCCGCCTTTTACAAGACCTTTTTCAATAAGCGGCGCAATCTCTTCATACAGACAGAAGGTGCGGGCAGGAGCCATTTCTTCGAGGAAGCAGTCTTGACCCTGAGTAAACGAGTAGCACTGAGTTTTGAGCAAAGAAGAGTTGGGGTAATGCAAAGTATAGCTGAAGCGCAATTCATCAGAAGGAAGCGCCATCACGTAGATGTCTTCTTTTTGCGTCCACACATAAGGCGTTTCCAGGTAGTAGCTAGGCCGCATTTTCTCGAGATCGCAAATCCCTGCGCGCTCGATGAGCTCGGCAAAGGGAAGCGCACTTCCATCAAAAATGGGCACTTCCGGGCCGGAAATTTCGATGAGGGCGTTGTCGATGCGGTAGGCTTTAAGCGCTGAAAGGAGATGTTCGACTGTTTGAACGACAAATTGGGATGTGCCCAAAATGGTGCAGCGCGGTGTGCTGACTACGTTTTGAAAAACAGCAGTCACACAAGGACGGCCGGGTAGATCGGTGCGTTGAAAGACAATCCCGCTTCCCGCTTCTGCAGGACGCAGAGTCAATGTTGCCTGCACGCCAGAAAAGAGGCCGTGCCCTGTGCATGAGACCGATTGCATGAGTGTGCGCTCATGCGCATGTGCTCTTGCACCTTTCTTTGTCGTTTTATTTAGTTCTAAACACTGAGCGGTCAATAGACACCCCGATACAATTACAGTTGTAGTACGTTAACCGATTGAATAGATTTTAGCAAGTTTAGCGTCTTCTTAGATAAAGCTTTTGAGCGAGGGGATAGGTCTTGAGCAAAACAAAAATAAAAATAAATAGCATGCTCAAAGTGAGAATCCCTCCATCCCCCCATAAGAGATAAAGGGTGGGGTATGTATAGGTATCTAGGGAAGTAAAGAGCGCCCCTGCATAAGGGTGCCCCTGGCTGTTCGACTCGACCAGACGGCCCACCTCTCGCCCTAGGCTATCGACTGCCGCCGTCACACCTGTATTACACGCGCGGATGAGAGGGACGCCATTTTCCACCGCGCGCATCTTCGCGTGGGTGTAGTGCTGGCGCGGAAGGCGCGAATGGGGGTACCAGCCGTCATTGGTTACGTTGACGAGCAAGCGCGCCCCTTGCTGACGTCCTTGGCGTATGGGCTCAGAAAAAGTTTCTTCATAACAAATGGAGACTGCAAAAGGAATCGCCCCTTGAAAGACTTGCGCCGTGCGCCCGGGTGTAAAAAAATCTTCTATCCCATAATTTTTTACTAGAGGCCGGAGCCATTCCGAAGGCAGGTATTCGGCAAGCGGCATCAAAATGCGCTTGTCATAGCGCTTGGGAGTGATCACAGATCCGGGCACAAAATGGAATGCGGAATTATGCGCTCTGGCTCCTTCTTGGTGATCCAGTCCAATCACGACTTCCGATTGAAATAGATTGGAAAGCGTCTGCGTCCAAAACATGTTGGAGACAAAGGGCCCCTCTTCCTCCGGGAATGCATCTTGGGCAGAAGACCCAAAAAGCGCGATAAACAGCCGTTCTACTTTTGTTTTGTCATAAGAGCAACGATCGCTGGAAAAGGGCACAACTCCTTCCGGCAATACAATGAGCTGCGGAGAGCGTCCCTGCTCCTTGAGATAGGTCAAGATGCGCTTCCACTGGTCGTAAGGAGAAATAAATGCTTTAAAATGCCCCTGAAGAGGGATTTTTTCTGAGGGCAGCAGTCCTGTTTGCACGAGAACGCAATCGAGATGGGAAGCAGCGGATTTAGATTTTTCGTTTTCATGGTAGAGAAGATGGAGGGCGCCAAAGAGAAAAGGGAAAGCGGCAGCCGCTCCCCAAACGATTCCACTCGATAACCTCTTCTTCATCCAAGCGCGCAGAGCGAGCAAGTTGACGAGCATGACCCAAAAAGAGAGTCCGAGCACGCCCAAAACAGAGGCTAGCTGCATCGAGAAGATCTGGGAAAATGCAAGACCTGCGGGATTCCAGCTGAACCCGCATAACATATAATATCCCCGGCTCCATTCCATGAGCGTCCACAACGAAGCTATGGCAAGCAGGCGCACGGCGCTAAGCGAGCGATTGTGCGGAATCAGGAGAGTCAACAGAGCAAATTGCAACCCGAGCCAGACGGAAAGACCTGCCATGACAAAAAGGATGTACACGCCCTGGAATTCGATAGAGGTCATCCAAGAGAGCTGGATAAGAGAAACGGCCGTATACCAGACGCCTGCACGCCAAAAGCGCTGATAGGCAAAAGGATAGATGTTGATGCTGTGCCAGAAAAGGGCGTAGCCAAAGAGCGCAGCTAGGACGCCGAGCCAAATAGAAACGCTCGGCTGACCAAATGCGACAATGGCAAGGCTCGCTAAAGCCAAAAAAAATCTAGACATCGGCCTTTTTTACTTTAGGCCCGCTGCCACACGCAAGCAGGATCAATGTGCCGCCAAGAAGGCTGACATTTTTCAAAAACATGGTCATCTGTACAGTTTTTTCTGCACCTTCGAGGTTCCAGAAAGGATGGAAGAGGATGGTGGTAGGGATCAGGAGCAGGAAGAGGAGTAGAGCTCCCAAACGCACTTGAAATCCGAGAAACACAAAGAGTCCACCTAACAGTTCAAAAATAACACCGACCAGTAGCAGTTTGGAGCTATAAGGCATGAGTGTGTCAAAAAGTTTTTGCGCCCAGGGCTGCTCGTAGGTGTGGCTAAGCATGTCGAGCATCGAGGTCGTTAGAGCTTGTTCGCTCGCATCCCAGTTCATAATCTTGTGGATACCCGCTAAAATAAATACTAGGGCGAAGAGCATTCTCCCCAGAACCATCGCAAATTTACTCATAAACCTCCCAATCTAGTCTCCTTTGGATTATAATCAGCAGGAATATTTATGAAACAATCTTTTAGAGAAGTCCACCTCCTCAGGGCCTTAAATGGGTTTAGCATACAAACGCTTCCCCTCGACCTATTCTTAAGCAGCTATTTCCGCGCCGAGCGCGCGATTGGTTCGAAGGATCGCAGATGGATCAGCGACACGATCTACACCATCATCCGCTGGCAGGGACTCATCGACTACCACACGAAAGGAACACTCACGTGGCAGAATCGCTACGCAACATTCTGCACCCTTCCTCCACTTGCTGAACTGAGCGAAAACGAAGAGACACCACTTGCTGCAAGGGCCAGCCTGCCCGAAAGCGCCATCGCCTTTTTGGATCCGGCAAAAGTGCTCGCATTCGGAAGAGTGTGCAATGAACCCGCCCCCACCACCATCCGCGTCAATCCGCTCAAAATGAGCCGCGACGCCCTTTTAGAGAAGTTGAAAGATGAGGTCGCAGCCCACGCCACCCCTACTTCACCTCTTGGGATCACGCTGGATGAGAAGATCAATTTTTACACCCTAGATGAGTTCAACAAGGGATTTTTCGAAGTGCAAGACGAGGGAAGCCAACTGATTGCCGACCTCGTCGCCGCCAAACCGGGCGATCAAGTGCTCGATTATTGTGCAGGTGCGGGCGGAAAGACGCTCGGCTTTGCGCACAAATTGGAGCGCAAAGGGCAGATCTACCTGCACGACATCCGCCCCAAGGCGCTCCACAACGCCAAGCTACGCCTCAGACGCGCAGGAATTGAAAATGCGCAAATTTTACTCGCCGATTCCCCTGCTAAAAAAAATCTGAAACTCCGGATGGACTGGGTGCTCGTCGATGTGCCCTGCAGCGGATCGGGAACATGGCGGCGCAATCCCGACCAGAAATGGAAATTCTCTACCGCGCAAATGGACAATCTCATCGAAGAACAGCGCGCCATTTTTGCAGAGGCGCTGCAGTTTGTAAAACCGGATGGCAAAATTGTGTATGCGACCTGCAGCGTTTTCGCTAAAGAAAATGAGGAGCAGATGCGCTATTTCCAAGAAAAATTTGGTCTGACTATTGCTGCGCCTCCCTTTCAGTCGGAACCAGTTAGCAACGGAATGGATGGATTTTTTGCTGTCCTCTTCCAAAAATGAGAACAACCGAATATGATGGTTAACGTGATAAGATTTATTATTTTTTTTATATTCCTCACACCTCTAGGATTTTCCCAAGCTTGGGCTGATAGTGAAATGTCCGTAGATGGACCCGAGCTTCTTGTCAATAATCGCATCCTCGCCCGAGTAGGCAGCAAGTCGATCTCCGTTTTGGACGTGATGAAAAAGATGGACGTCGTCCTCGCTAGAGCCTATCCCGAATACGCGAAGAATCCGATGGCCCGCTATCAATTCTTTTCCGCCAACTGGCGCCAGACACTCAACCAGATCATCGACCAAGAGCTGATCATGGCCGATGCGGAAAAAATCGAACTCAAAATCTCCGACTCAGAGATTCGCGAAACGCTCCACGAGCGCTTCGGCCCCAATCTCATGCCTACATTAGATAAGCTCGGCATCTCCCTCGACGAAGCGTGGCGCATGATCTACGCGGAAATCGCAGTCGGCCGCATGAGTGGCTACCGCGTAAACCTCAAAGCCCTCCAGCGCATTGGTCCAAATGAAATCAAAGCGGCCTACAAGACCTATGTGAAAGAGCATCCGCCTGTTGAAAGATGGAAATACCGCGTCGTTTCCGTCCGCTCAAAGAACTCGGATATCGCCTCAACAATCGCCCAAAAAGCCTATTCTCTCCTCCAAAATCAGAAGATCCCCTTTGAGCAATTGACCGCACAGTTGGATGAGAAAGAAGCCTCCGTCCAGCTCTCCGAAGAGTATGACCTGGCAAGCAAAGATCTCTCAGAAGATCACAAGAAAGTTCTCGCTTCGCTGCTCCCCGGCTGCTTTAGCGTGCCGATTGCGCAAGTCAGCCGTCGTGACCAGAGCATCGTCCAGCGCATCTTTTACCTAAAAGATCATCTGGTCGAGCAGGCGCCGACTTTCGACAAGCTTTCCGACAAGCTGCACGAAGATCTTGTACAAGCGGAGATCGACCGCGAGCTGCCCGATTATTTAAAGCGCTTGCGCCAGCGTTTCAACTTTGACGAAAAAGCTCTGGATAACCTTCCTAAAGACTTCCAGCCCTTCATTCTGACAAATGCCCCTCTATAGGCCATCTGAATTGCGCACTTTCATCGATTCGATCGATGCTAAAGCGCGCAAAAGTCTCTCTCAGAACTTTTTGATCGATGGCAACATCTTGGATAAGATCGTGGACGCGGCAGCTGTCAAAGAGGGCGATCTCGTCGTGGAAATCGGCCCCGGACCGGGCGCTCTGACCGAAGCACTCCTCCGACAAGGTGCCGAAGTGATCGCGATCGAGATGGACCGCCTCTTTGCTCCTGCGCTCTCTCGCTTGCCGGGAAAATTGCGCGTTTTTCAAGCAGACATCTTGGACTTTCCCCTCCAAGAGCTCCTTGCCAAAGAGGGAAGAAAAGCCAAAGTAGTTGCCAACCTCCCCTATCATATCAGCACCCCGATTCTCCAGATGCTCATGCCGATGCACGAGGAGCTGATCTCTCTGACTCTACTCGTACAAAAGGAGTTTGGCGCACGACTCGTGGCAGCGGCAAATACAGAAGACTACAGCAGCTTAAGTCTCTTTGCCCAATACTACACCCATCCGCGCCACTGCTTCGACGTGAAAGCCTCCTGCTTTACCCCCAAACCACGCGTGGACTCCTCTGTCATTCAACTCCTACTAAAAGAAACCGAGGGCGACCCGGTGAGCTTTTTTGCTATTACACGGAGAGCCTTTCAGCAGAGGCGCAAAATGCTGCGCTCCTCTCTCAAGGAGCTATATAGTGTAGATGCAATAGAAAGCGCCCTTACACAGATGGGTCTATCTCCACAAGTGCGCCCGGAAGAGCTCTCGCTTGCCGCCTTTAAGCAGCTTGCTTCCTCGCTTGGAAGTAGAGGCGCGCAACCAGCGCCGCGAGCGTAACGAGAGCGATACCGATCCAGAGCCACACCTGCTCCTTGACACCGTCTATGAAGCGGAAGAAGAGCTTCTTTTCCACATGCTCGACGGCATAAAGTGCAGTTGAGACAAGGACCTTGCCCCGTTCATCGACTACCTTGAGTTCGCCCACTTTCTGTTCTGCCTCTATCGGAAGCGTACATGCATTCCAGCAGAGCTGGGCCTTGACGCTTGGCTCTTCAGAAGGATAGTAGGAGATATTGACCTCATCGAGCAGACGCGCCTTTAGCGGTTTTGCCGCATGGGGCACTATTAATGAAAAGAGATCGCTCTCTTTAGCAAAAAGCGTGCGCCCGACAGGCTTTTCCTTAAATGCCGCTTCGAACAGCATGATGGCTTCTTTGAATCGCTGCTCGCTTGTTTCAGCGCCGAGCAAGACCGCGATGAGCTTCCTGCCCTTATCCTCAGCAACTGCCGAAAGCGTATACTTCGCTCGGGCGTGATAGCCCGTTTTCCCTCCGGTTGCCTTGGGATAGTAGAGGGCGCCCTTTTTCATTAAACGATTGTGCTGCAAAAGGGTACGCGCCGGACTCAAATTAGTCGCAGGCACTTCATACGCGAGCGTCGCCACCAGCTGCTTAAAGAAGGGATGCTTCATCGCCTCAGCAGTCAGTTTAGCCATTTCAAACGCCGTCGTCTTGAGTTCGGGGTGGTGGAGACCATGCGCGTTCGTCAAGTAGGTCTCTTTAAAGCCTTTGCGCTTTAAATAGGCATTCACCTCCGCGATAAACCGCTCATAGCTCCCGCAGCAATGCTCTACCAGGGCGTTCGCGGCATCATTACCTGAAGACAGCATCAGCCCATACATGAGTGAGCGGAGGGGGACCTTCTCTCCCTTTTTAATACCCATTATAGTGCCGTCATGCTCGAGGCGATGGGAGGGATGTCGATTGAAGTCAGCTTGTTTAACGCTAGCGGGCAGGACAGATACTGCCTCATGAGAAATCGTTGTCACACTATCGAGATCGGGATGCTTTTCCTCCAGCAGAAAAAGTGCGGTCGCAATTTTGATCGTACTGCCGGGAAATCGCGGTTCGTGGGCGTTTTTTTCATACAAAATGCGCCCCGTTTCGGGATTCATCAAAATAACCGAAGGGGTCTTGGGCGAAACTTTTAAACCTTCAGCATGAAGAGTTAAGGTTTGAAAACAAAGAAGAAGTAGCAATAAGTAATTGAGTCGGTTCATTCTTAAACTTTAAAAAAAAAGGCCAATATGATCAATATGAGGTTTTCGGCCCCTCTTGACAAAGGGGCATTTTTGGGCTAGAGTGAGACTAATGGCGGATAAGGAAGAAGGTATGATCAATCCAGTTGAGTTGGAAGAAGCTTTCAAAGATTTCTCCCTGAATCTTAAGAAGTGGGCACCAGACGGAATTCTCTCCGTCGATATGGCTCTTCTGGACGATATCGGCATGCTCAACTTTGAGCGTCTGGAGGGCAACTGGCCGCAAGATGTGACCCATTTTTTCCAAGTCATTGAAACTCAAGACAAAATCACTCTCTATAATGATCAATTCGCGGTGTGGATCGCTCCCAAACTAGTCGAAAACACACCCACCACGCTGACCTTTATCGCTCTTTTGAATCAGAACAAGCCTCACCTCGAACTCGTCTACGCCACAAGCGGCGTCTATAATACCCCTAAATACATCCTCAAGATCTTGCAACACTTCCTCATCGAAGTAATTGACACAGAGACAATTATCTCTTCCATGAAAAAACCTTAATAATTATTTAAATTAAACTTATTATTTGTTATAATTTTATTTATGACAATTGATAGTATTAATAATTCTTCGTGGTTAATTAACCCCGAACTTGACGTGCAAATCATTGAGGATTTGAAAGTTGAGCTGCCATTCCCCTCTCTCCAGCTGGCAGCTGAGCAGCAGCGCCAATATGAAGAATTGTCCCGATCCTCTACTCGCCTTAAAAAAGTCGCAAGCTTTTTTGGTTTTAAAGAAGGGGTTGCTCTTCCAGCTATCAACTGGGAAGGCCGCAAAAAGAGACTCGGATGCTTGAGTGGAAACGTTTGGTATGACATTGTGCATTTCTTAGGCCCGGATAAAATCAGGCAGCGCACCTCTAATGCCTCTCTCTGTGCAAAGATGCGGACCCGTCTAAAGATCATTCCATCGCCTTACATCTCTTGGCAGAACGGATTAACTGCCGAGAGCAGCCTTAATGAATGGAAAATCCACCTCGGAAAAACCTGGTTGCTCGAGGAATCCGACCTCCCGCTTAATTGGAAAGAGCTGAATTTCTTACAACTACACGCTTATTTGGCCATTGTTCTAAGAAACAATAAAATCACGCAAGAAGACTCGGAACTGATAGAGCAGCTCAAACATGTAACAACCAATGAACCTCCTCCTGGCTTTTTATCAAAAAAGCAGAAAGCCCTACATGACGAGCTAAGCTTAATCCTCCCTATTCACGAGGCTTACATTTTCATTAATCTTGTTACTAGGCAGGAATGGGAAGCGGCTCGTAAAGGGGTGATTGCGCATGAATTAGCACATATATCCGGAAGCACTGCAAATCCAAACGATGAATCCAACACCTATCAAGACCGCATGTATGAAAAGGAGGCGGATTACATTGCAGCATCTCTGCCGGATAAGAGTATCAAAAAGGGATTAATAACTTTTATAGGGATCATGGCCATCATTAGCACGAATGCTGACGAAAGAAAAATCATCGATATCGCCAAGCAAAAGCATACGGATACACACCCCACTGCGTATACGCGTTTACATTATCTCGCTTCCTTTTAATTTCACGAGTTGAAGAATGTTGTAAGGCTCATCGCGCTTATAATGCAGCTCATCCATGCACTCTCGCATAAGCACAAGTCCCACGCCCTCATCGGGCTTTGAAGTATGTCTCAAAGGATCAAATGCAGGCGCTTTGTCTTTCACCGTAAAGGTAAGAGCATCCCGCGTTGCTGAGAACTCCAGTTCGATATGCCCCGGCTCTCCCTTATAGCCATGCTTCATCGCATTCACGACGGCTTCTTCTACGGCGAGTTCGCACAGGAGAGCGGTTTTAGGGTCGAGCTCCGTCAACTGCGCTCTGACCCATTCAAGCAGGCCTGGTAGCTCATTTAGCGTTGCGAGCATTTCAATCTTCTTCATTGCAATACACTATGAGTCCATTGACGATTTTTTGGGCGAGCGCGCGGTAGAGCGGCTGGAGGGCATCGATTTTGGCTGCATCGACAGAGTCGAGCTGGCCTAAGGAGAAGCCTACAGAAGAGACGTGCTTGCCGCCAGGCAGTCTGACAGTGAGGTCCTGAGGAGAATTCTGGTCGACATAGTCGAAGTCCACGTCAGCAGTAACGACCTCTGGACCCATGATGATCTCTTCGGTGCTGCCTTGATAAAGTGTGACTTCTGCGGTCATCTTGTGGCGATTTTCAACAGCCACGAGATTGCTGCGGCGCTTATCTGAGGAGGGACTGCGGTCGTAGCGCAGGCCGATGCGCTCATCATCGACAGAGAGGATGCGTACATTGAGAATGAGCTCTCCACACTCGCGAGCGTAAATGAAGTCGGGGCTTTCTGCGATCTGGCGAATGAGAGCTGCTGTTAAAGTTCCCTCATGATCACCTGTCACATAAGGCACGCTCACACTTGTCTGCTCGGAATTGGCTAAGTGGTATCCGCACCCTGCGAGTAAAAAAAAGGCAACCACAGAGAGCACAGAGACCACCGAGGAAAAAGGAGAAATTTTCTCCTTTTTTCTCTGTGTGCTCTGTGCTCTCTGTGGTGAACTTATTTTGTTTTGCATTTAGCCTGAACCACAGGCAGGCGCTTCTCAGCGGTCTTTGCCACTTTGGTATTGGGGTAACCGGATACGATCTTGGAGTAGTAGAGCGCAGCTGCAGAGTATTTCTTCGTGCGCTCGTAGAAGCGCGCTGTTTCGAAGAGATTCGATGCGTAGTGCTCCTGCATTTTTGCAAAGACACCTTCAGCTACAGGCAGTCTTTCAGAACGCGGGAAAGCGGTGCGGAACTTGCGCAGGTTGATCTCAGAGAGATCCAAAAAGTCGGGATCGGGATATTCCACTTCGCTCTGAGTGAGGTAAACTTGGTTGATGCCAATGTAGGCCTCTGCAGCAAGAGGGTGTTTGGGGAATCTACGAATGAGCGTTTGATACGCTTCGATGCTCGAGCGGTAGTCCTCTTCTTTCACCATCAACTGAGCTTTTCCAAACAGGGAGTGCGCAGCGAGATCGTTGTGAGGAAGCGCGGAGATCACTTCGTCGTAGAGTGTGAGCGCATCGCTATGTGCGGGCTGCCACTGAGGCAGCTTTTTCATCCCGAGCAGATGCTTTTTGTAGCCTTGGCGGAAGCGCTCGGCGATTTCGAATTTGTATTTTATCGCTTCTTCAAAATGCTTGGGCGCTACCTGCTTTTGGAGATAGGCGGAGAATTGGCGGTTGGCCCAATCGAAATCTTCCTGCTCAAAATAGCCTACACCTGAATAGAAAAGCGCTTCAGTTGAATAGGGACTATCCGAAAAGTTCTCGAGAAGTTCGGTGGCCTCGGTCACCATCTTGTCCCACTCTTTTTTTCCTTGAGCCTCTATAAGAGCGCTGTAGTGCTCTTCGGCAGTTGGTGCAGAGTAGAGAACGCTTGAGATAAGGAGAAGACAATACAAAAATAGGTTACGCATACAGACATTATCCTCAACTGGTTATTCTAAATCCAGCCTGATGTTAAGGAGCTTTAATTCTTCAAGGAAGACCGATGATA
>JABDCT010000023.1:0-1472 GCA_013287985.1 Chlamydiota bacterium | reverse complement strand
ATTTCGGGTCGATCATCACATCGCCGAGCTTCTTGCCCTGCGACCAGAAAGCGAGCGTGACTCTGGCATTGCCGGGATGGGCGCGAAAAAGCCCTTTAAGCTTAAGGAGTTGCGACAGCACGAGCGAGTCAGCATCGAGTTTAATCTGCAAGGTTTTATTTTCACTTGGTGCAGCTTCCTTCTCTTTCATCGGCTTGCGCGCCTCCCTATTATAATTTTTTGTGTGACTGCGCGCGCGCTCTAGCGCGTTGTCGCACTGTTTGATGATCTCTTCGTCCACGCGGGATAGATCGTCAAACCAGTAGCAGTGCAGCTTGAACTCCCCGCCATTATTTTCGACTTCGAGCACCGCGTAGAGGAGCTGGTTCTCCAGAAGAAGATGCCCCTTCTCTTCATAGAGCTCTGACCAGATGGGAAGTTCAAAACGCCCCTGTCCATCTCCGATGGTCAAGATCGCAAATTTGCGGCTGCTCTTCGAAGAGACCTTGAGGACGACCTGTTCCACCACAAATGCGCAGCGATAGACCGCTTTTCCTTCTACGGTCGAAAGGTGCGAGAGGGGAACACAGGAAAGACGCTGCATGAGATGCTGGAAGCTGTCGAGCGGGTGGCCCGTCAGATAAAAGCCGAGCAGCTCTTTTTCTCTCTGGAGCAGATGCGTCTTGGAAAATTCTGCGACTGTCAGATCGACGGGCAGGTCGCCGCCCTTGTCTTCGATCAGCGCAAAGAGGCTCATCTCTCCGCGCGCTTCTTCTTTTTGCATGCGCTGTGCGCGCTGGAAGAGAGGCTCTGTGTGTGCGAGCAGTGTAGCGCGCGTCTGGCCGGTAAAATCAAAGGATCCCGCTTCGATGAGTCCCTCGATCACTTTTTTGCCGACTTTTTGCGTGTCGATGCGGTGGATAAAGTCGGCGAGAGATTGGAAAAGGCCATTCTTCTTGCGCTCTGCTACGATCACTTCCACCACGCCTTCGCCAATGCCTTTTATCGCCGCCATCGCAAAGCGAATCCCTTTCGAAGTGGGTGCAAATGCCTGAGCGGATTCGTTGATATCGGGTGGCAAGATAGCGATCTGCATCACCTGGCACTCGCCGATGATCTTGGTCACCTTGGATAGATCGTCGCGGTCGGTCGTCAGAAGAGCTGCCATCCAGTGCATCGGATAGTTCGCTTTCAGATAGGCGGTGACATAGCTTAAATAGCCGTAGGCTGCCGCGTGCGATTTGTTAAAGCCGTAGGAAGCAAACTTCTCGACCTTGTCGAAGATCTGCATCGACGCGCGCTCATCGATGCCTTTTTTGAGAGCTCCCTCGCGGAATTTCTCGCGCTGGCGCGCCATCTCCGCATGGTCCTTTTTTCCCATCGCGCGGCGGAGCACATCACCCTCGCCCAGGCTGTAGCCGGCGAGAATGGAGGCGATCTGCATCACCTGCTCCTGATAGACCATGATGCCATAGGTCTCTTCCAAAATAGGG
>JABDCT010000022.1 GCA_013287985.1 Chlamydiota bacterium | reverse complement strand
GATTGAGCTGGCAAAGCCATCTAGCTAGATTATCGAGATAGAGCGAAATGGGCAGTTTCCCTTCGTCTCCAGTTCCAATGACCTCGACCGAAAAGGAAGGGGGGAGAATGCCTTTCAGCACAGCCTCTTGATAGCCGACATTGGGCTGATCGGAAATAGCCACACATGAACCTTGCACAGGATGGGCTTTTAACCACGCATGCACGGTATCTGCCGTATTGGGACGTCTACCAAGATAAGGGCGCGGGGCATCAATAATGACAAGCGGGATATCGAGCTGGCTCAACGGATGCTGCCGATAGAGATACTGCATCATCTGCGTTTCGCTTTCGATTCCATCCGGCACGTTTTCTAAGGTGGGTTCGATTGCGCGCTGACCTGTTAAAAAGACCAGCGTATGGAAGCGCACACCGCGTTTCCACTCCTCAAAGAGAAAGTCGAGGCGCCTTTGTACCCGCGACTGCAAGCCTCCGAGGACGAGGGCATGCTCATATTCCATCTTCTGCGCATAGATAGGGTCGAGACAGCCGATTTCCCTCAGAAGTGCGAGACCCTCACTCTTCAGCTCGTTAAAGCGATCGTCCAGTTCCCAGCGCTCTTTTCCTACTTGACGCCACTGCTCTTGGGTGAACTCCGCGGCTTGTGCAGGAGTGGCCTGTGAAGGCAATCCACAAAGTTCGAGTAGCTGTTTGAAAGGGGAGACAAGCTCGCCCTCATGAACCAGCTCCAAGGCATGGAGCTGGATACATAAGCAGAGGGCGAGAAGGAGTTTTTTAACCATTGATTCCGACTAACTCGATTTCAAAAATGAGAGTTGTATTCGGCTCGATATGCTGACCGAAGCCATTTTCTCCGTAAGCGAGATAAGAGGGGACGAAGAGTTGCCACTTGTCGCCGACTTTCATCATTTTGAGCGCTTCAGCCCAGCCTTGGATGACGCGATTTAAAGGCACTTTGCCCGGTTCGCCGCGCTCGTATGTGCTTTCGAATACAGTGCCGTCGAGAAATGTGCCGCGGCAGTGGATCGATACGGTGTCATACAGAGTGGGGCTATTGGTTCCTTGTCCTGCAGACAGCACTTTATACTGTAGACCGCTAGGGAGAGCCACAACGCCCGGTTTCTGTTTGTTATCGGATAAGAAGGCTTCGCCCTCTTTGCGGTTCTTCTCAGAGACTTGCAGAACGAAAGCGCGCTGCTGCATCTGGATCTGCTGAGACAGAGCCTGTAGAATATTTTTGATTTCGAGATCTGCAAGAGCCGGCGTGCGATCGCCTACAGCATCCTGAAAACCTTTTTTTAACAGCTCATGGTCAATGTCTTTGAACTGATTTTTGATGTTTTTACCAGCCTCGAGGCCGATGCAGTAGCTGACTTTTTCGCGATTAGATTCCATATTTCTCCTGTTTTTTAACTGGATTTTACCTTCATATCAGATATAATGTTTAGCGTAAAAATGTATTTTCAGGCCCCAGAAACCCTACCCCTCTTAGACGTCCTGCAGCAGCTTTTTCCGGAAAGCTCAAAAAATTCTTTGCGTTCGTGGATCGAGCATGGACGCGTCAACGTGGGCGAAAACGTCGCCAAGCGCGCTGCCCAGATGGTGCCTAAAGGCTCTCAAATTATAATTGGCCCTAAACGCACCCCTCTAGAAGATGACCTGCGCGTTGTCTATGAGGATGAATCGCTTGTTGTCGTAGAAAAGCCCGAAGGTCTGCTCAGCGTAGCTACCGAGTACCGCGACAAACGCACGGCGCACGCCATCTTAAAGCGCAGATTCCATCGCCCCCGCGTCTATCCCGTGCACCGCCTCGATCGCGAAACATCCGGCGTCATGGTTTTCGCCTATACGCAAGAAGCGCGCGAGGGCTTAGAAAAGCAGTTTGAAGAGCACTCGATTGAGCGTGAATACCGCGCTGTCATCCGCGGCTCGATCAATCCAACGAAAGGAACCCTGCGCAGCTATTTACGCGAAGATGCGGCCTTCTTCGTTCACACGACCAGTGAAGATTATGGCCAGCTGGCCATTACCCACTATGAGACGCTGGAAAAGCGCGGTGACCGCACCCTGCTCAGACTCACCTTAGAAACAGGCCGCAAAAACCAGGTGCGCGTCCAGCTCAGCGAAGCGGGCCATCCGATCATAGGCGACGATAAATATGGCGAGCCAGAGCGCAAAGCCAAACGCCTCTTCTTACATGCACTTCATCTCGGCTTTCGCCACCCTCAAACGGGTAAATTCATGCGTTTTACTTCTTCTTGCCCCTTCTAAGAAATTAGCCTCTCTGATAAGGGTTGTCTATAGGTTCACTTAGGAGGACTATGGCATACAGTCGTAAAGAAACAGAGGCTATGATCAATGTGAAGGCATGGAAAGACCCTGCATTCAGAGAAAAGCTTAAAAAAACACCCCACGCGGCACTCAAGGAAATGGGAATGACCAAAATACCCAAATCGCTAGTGATTCAAACGGCTGAAGAGGGAAAAAATCAGTGGATCATCCGTCTACACGATCGCCCTAAAAATTACAAAGAACTCTCAGATGAAGCCCTCGAAAAAATGGCATCTGGAGAACCTCAAGCGGCAAAATGCTGTCCTACATAATGGATCTCGATCTTGAATACCTCGAAAAGAGGTTGATAGATAGAGAGAACTGGTCTGCGGAAGATGCAAAAGAGGCTGTACGAAGGTATAAGAACTTTCTGATCCTTATTTTGAAGTATCCGGGCGAGGTTCTTGCACCCGCCGAAGATATCGATGAGGTGTGGCACACCCATATCCTCTTCACTCGCGAGTACACCCGCGACTGTCTGGCTATTTTTGGGGGCTATCTACACCACGCCCCCGCTCAACATGCAGATGTTAAAAAAATGGAAGAAGCACAGCTGCGCACTTCAGAGCTATATCTCAAAGAGTTTGACGAGCCCTTTTTCCTCGAGCTCCATATCGCTGCACTATGGTGAAGGGCGATACCAAGCGAACTCTGTAGAGCAGAAGGGATTGCTTCTTAAATAGCCGTGGAGATCGTTAATAGAGTCCGCATCGGTAAGACTCTTGTAAGACTTAATGAAAACACGCTGCTTTTCAGGATGTTGAGGATCGCTTTCGTCGACCGGGTCCAAATAGTAGACAAATTCGCCTTTATCCGTTTTTTCTGCACCCACAATGAGAACCATATGCGAAGAAATGGCTAACTCCGTTCTTGGATCGTCTTTTTTCCACCCATGGATTGTTCTACCTTCGATCTCCCCAAATGTACTCGGGGGAACCCCGTAATAGGCGCTACCAAAGCGTCCGGAGACTGTTAAGGGTCCATGCTTTTTTAACTCTTCCTTGAGCGATTCTATAGGCTGATCGGGCTGCCATGTGGAAACGTGTAGTCCAAATCGCTTTGCTAAAATGAGGTGAGCAAACGTATCTATCATCCGCGACTGGGCTTCTGCAGGAATTTCATTCCAGTCCATTAATCCATAAGTCTGGGGATACTGTTTCTGCATTTCCTGGAAAAAAGAGCGCGGTTCGATTTTCAATTGGGAGAAAAAACTTTTGTCAATTTCATTTATCTTTTGAAATTTTAAAAAATAGAGATAATCGTAGAGGTTTTTGAATCTTTTTTGGTTCAAAAAATCAGATATAATCGGTCGAATCTTATTCCCTTTGGTCTTATGATCCATAACTGCCAAATAGCGAACATTTTCAACACCAAATACCGATTCACTTGTATTTTTTATCTCAAGGAATCTTTGCTTTACGACACTTAGATAATTACATACCGATGGAAGAGCATCCGCGTGGAGGGTCAGCGCCTTCTTGCGCATAGACGCGATCTTCTCAAACTTTCTCTCCTCTAAATGGGAGGTGTTTGGAGCATTGTAGCGGTCGCGGAGCATATTGTAGACGCCTTCTACACAGGTATTACGAGCGCCTTTTTGCACGACGCGACTGCGCGTATCGACACCTTCTAGGGGGCGCTCTTTCTTAGGGTCAGGTTTGCCTAATGGGGGAGGGCAAAAAATACGTTTTTCATTGATAGCCATAGGAGAATAGTTTATCAGAGTTGTCTCGTTGGGTCTATTGGCAAAGCAACATCACTTATCGTTACAATTGCATCTCCAGAGAGATTTTGACTTGCACGCAGTGCATGAGTAGGCTGTAAATTTGTGTTGCTATTTTGACTGGAGAGAGAAAAATTATGGTCATTTAGAGGGATGACTATTCGGGCTTGAGACATCGATAATAGAGGATTCTCACTTGCATCTTTCTTTTGAACTGGTTCTGTTTTTGCTTGATTCGTTGCTCGATTTTTTTGCTCTTCAGTCATATGTGGCCAAAAATAGGGCGTAAGTCTAGTTCCAATCTCTCCCCAAACATATTTTATAGAATCGAATCTATTTTTGTAATCTCGTGCTGTATTGTGTCTGTAAATCGCATCTTCCACAAAGTATTGCACCATGATTAAACGAATAGGAACTGATTGAATCTTTGAACATACTGCAATCTCTGCTGCAGGAAATGGATATTCAGGTGATTCGAAACCATTATCTTTCATTTTATTGTGAAGCAAGTCAATCAGCGTTTGTTCAACTAATTGTTCAGCTTCTAGATCAGGAAATTTCTTAGTATTTTCCTTACAGGCTACTTGCAATTCTCTTTCGTTTACCCTTTCTCTGTTAAAATTTAAATAATGCTTTATTAAGTTTGATGTTATTCGCTTGAGAAAATATAAATCATTTTCGGATGTCCGTGGATACTCCGAAATGATTTTTCGCATGGCTTTAGTATCAAAGTAATCAGGCGCGATTTTAGTTCGACTTAAAAAATACAAAATATTTTGTTTGTCATCATTAATTTTATCGAGCTCATTAACCCATACGGCACATTGAGGCTTAATTTCCGACAAAACACGAAAACTGTACAGAAAATTAATTAACCAATCGACATTACTTGAGACGTTTATTCTTTTTAAATCCGCCTTCTCATCATTACACTTCTCTAGCCGCCTTTGTAATGTTGTTATTTGTTCGAGATTAGCATTGTGTTGATTTTGAAGGTTTTCTATCCTGAGTGCGTATTTCGATTTTTCTTGCATCCAGCGTTTTTCATCGGCTGCCTGTTTGTTGAAGAGATCGTTTATCGCCTTTTCTTTTTCTGAGTTCTCTTGATTCAAGCGTGTTCTTTGAGAACCTAGGTTAACGATTTCTTCGTTTAGAACTACAATTGTGTCTACTAAAGTGGGCAGATCTTGCTGCGTAGCATTTCTACTGTTTTGTTTTGCTTGTTCCAGAGCACGATCGAAATTAACCAAATTAACAATCTTTGCATTTAGTGAGGTATTTAGTGCGTCTATTTTATTGAATTCTTTCTCTTTTTGCTCGAGTTCACTTTCCAAAAATTTCATTCGCGAACTCATTGCTTCTGTACGCTTGGCATTTTCAGCAAGTGCATTGGAATTGGATTCTTCTTGATTTGCGAGCTTAGTTTGTAATTCTTGAATTTGCGAACTAAAAGTCGCTATATTAGGAATTGTAATCTGAGCCATCGCGCTCTCCTTTTTAGCGATATACTTTATGAATTTTTGCAATATATGTCAAATAAACTTAGAGAGAGATAATTGATCAGATTCGACCGCTTTTTGCCATAAGAAGGGCATCTGCCAGGACTAGTGCTGCCATGGCCTCGACCACGGGTACCGCGCGGATGGCGACGCAGGGGTCATGGCGCGCCTCTTTGGAGAGCTCAAGCAGGGCAGGCTGCCCCTCGCGGGTGAGGGTGGCCTGAGGCTGTCGGATACTGGAAGGAGGCTTGAAAACCACCCGGGCAACTAGAGGCATTCCGGTAGAGATTCCAGCAAGCACCCCATCTGCGTGATTCGTTCTAGTAATTACTTTATCCCCTTCAAGAGCAAAGAGGTCGTTGTGGCTAGATCCGCGCATCCGCGCAGCCTCAAAACCCGACCCTATTTCAAAGCCCTTGCTCGCATTGATCGAGAGCATGGCTTTGGCCAAATTCGCTTCCAGCTTTTCGTAGATCGGGTCTCCGAGGCCGGGGGGTATACCGGTAGCGCGCAGCTCGACGATCCCACCCAGGGAGTCGCCTTCTGCACGCACTTTTTCCAGGAGCTGAATCATTTCATTTGTTTTTGCAGAGTCAGGACAGAACAGGGGACTTGACTGCACGCTGCTGCGCTGCACCTCAAGAGCGTCTATGGAGATGCCACCGATCTCCTGAACAAAGGCGAGGACCTCGATGCCTGCGGTGCGCAGGAGCGCTTTGGCCACAGCACCTGCAGCGACGCGGCAAGCCGTCTCGCGCGCAGACGCTCTGGAGCATTGTAGCGCTCGCGCATCATTTGTAGACAGCTTCCACACACGTATTAACAGCGCCTTTTTGGACGACGCGACTGCGCGTATCCACGCCTTCTACAGGGCGCGGCTCCTTGCGATCAGGTTTTCCAAATTGGGGAGGAAAAAAGAGAGGTTTTTCAGTTACTGCCATGACCCGAAATAATAGCTTTTAGCCTGTCAGGCAACACCCCATTTTCAAGGGCTTCTTTTTCTTCTTCCGAAAGAAAGAAAACGTTTCCATTTTTTTGGATATAGGTTTCAAAGCGTGGCTGATCGTTACACATTCCTTTTATTCGATCTTTTGCAATACCAGGTGCATACATAATGATAAGAGCTTTTGGTCCATGCTTACAAAACCGTTCCCAATGTTGGTGCAAGGCAGGTGTATCGGAATTAAAAGGCATAACGCTTTTACCCTCTAGAAACTGTATAAAAGCAATAGATTGAAAGGGGGTTGTTGTAATTCCGGCTTTTGTGAGTATTTCATCCCATTTGCCTTTGAGTTTATATGCTTCGTTAGGTTCTACGATAATCTGCTTCCAATCAACTGTGCTTTTTTCTGAAAAACAGTTAAAAATCCATTGAAATAATTCTAGCAGCTTCCTGAAAGGCGTGCATAAAACCGATACAATCCCCCCCGTACAGCTCTCGATACTCGAGGTGGTAGATGGAGCGGAAGGAGTGGATGGCGCGCCCGTCGACGCTGTAACATTAAAATTTTTCTCTAACCCATTGACTTTCATGGGAGATATTTTAACAGAAAATCCATTACTCAGCAAGTTTACTGGATCTGGTCATAAGCCAAGCATCCGCAAGGACTAGCGCCGTCATGGCCTCGACCACGGGCACCGCGCGGATGGCGACGCAGGGGTCATGGCGCGCCTCTTTGGAGAGCTCGAGCTGGGTAGGCTGCCCCTCGCGGGTGAGGGTAGCCTGAGGCTGCCGAATGCTAGAGGGGGGCTTAAAAGCCACGCGCGCGACAAGGGGCATCCCTGTGCTGATCCCGGCAAGGACCCCGCCGGCGTGATTCGTCCGCGTAACGACTCTGCCTTCTTCCAGGGCAAAGAGGTCGTTGTGGCTAGATCCGCGCATGCGGGCAGCCTCAAAGCCCGATCCTATTTCAAAGCCCTTGCTCGCATTAATCGAGAGCATCGCCTTTGCCAAATTCGCTTCCAGCTTTTCATAAATCGGGTCTCCGAGGCCGGCGGGTATACCGGTAACGCGCAGCTCGACGATTCCGCCCAGGGAGTCGCCTTCTGCGCGCACTTTTTCCAGGAGCTGGATCATTTCACTTGTTTTTGTGGAATCAGGACAGAAGAGGGGACTCGACTGCACGTTGCTGCGGAGAATTTCAAGAGGGGAGTCTTCAATGGCGATGCCGCCCATCTCTTGAATGAAAGCGAGGACCTCGATGCCTGCGGTGCGCAGGAGCGCTTTGGCCACAGCACCTGCAGCGACGCGGCAAGCCGTCTCGCGCGCAGACGCTCTACCGCTTCCACGCTCGTCGAAAAGGCCATATTTCTGCAGGTAGGTGAAGTGGGCATGACCCGGTTGCAGGACACCTTTCACAGACGCGTTAGATTGGGCATCGCGATTGAAAATGATGATCGAAAGGGGAGTGCCCGTTGTTTTGCCGTCTAAAATACCAGAATAGATCTCTGCATGATCTTCTTCTTTACGCGGCGAGGTATAGGGACTGTGGCCGGGTCGGCGGGCAGCGAGTTCGGCGTTGATCGCCTCTTCGCTGATCTCTAGTCCGGCAGGACAGCCGTCGATGACGACGCCGATGGCTCTACCATGGGATTCTCCCCACGTCGTGATGCAAAAGAGGTTACCGAATCGGTTACTCGCCATTGCTCAAAAGTGTACCTATTCAAGGAATTTCGCAACACTCTCCAGTATTTTGGGTTCACAATTTTGATTGGTAATCACTTCCTGAATAAATTGGTCCCACTTCGGCGCTATCTTTTTAAAATGATCGCGCAACCAGACGATGCGCTCAGCAAGCTTTTTCTCTTTAGTTGTGATGTAGGCATAGCGGAAAGTCACATCTGTCTGACAGATCTGATTAATTAAATCACTCAAAGTAGTGGAAAATCGATTTTTATGAGACAAGCATTCGTAAAACGTTTTCTTTCCTAGAGCTAATCCTTCACTGATCGACTCATCGCCTGTCAAGATAACCTCTTTCTCGGCAGCCTTAAGCAGCAGAATAAAATCTTCATGCACGAGTGGCGATGACACAATGGTTAGTTTACGAAGACACTTCGTTTTGTTCCCGGTTAAGGGAAGGAGCTGCTTTTGAAAATCATAGGTCAAGCTGCGTGAATAGCGAAACTCACAGTGAGTAAAACCATGCTCCACAAGAAAAGACACCATCTGTTTGGAAAGCAAATGGGTCTCTTTTAAGGTCTGAGGGACAAGAAAACCAGGTCCTCCAGGAAATACCACAACGAGATCTCTTTTATCTTCATTTAATAGAATTGCAGCACCTATAAATGCTCTTTTATACTGCTTTTTCTCATGGCCATTTAGATAGGAAAAATAGAGGCTGTTTTTTTGGGAAAACTCCTCTGCTGTCTGATCGTCGGTAACAGCTGAAAGAAGTTTTGAAGGAAGTTTGGGTAAATTTTCAACTAATCGAAAATGCGCGTTTTCGTTTCTCTTATCCTTATAATAAGCAACTAAATCATCTTGTATAAATATTCCTAATCCATATCTTGCTGTATCGGGATTTTCCTTAGTATTTATTCCTAAAGAAAACTCTCTAAAGAAATTGCTCTGCAAATATTGATCAGGGTCATGAGGGTCATTGCCATACTCTTCAAAGATTAAAGAGGGGATTTTGGGCTCTCGCTCAAAAAGCGGACTGCCAGGACCAATATGGTTAAAACCTAGTACAAGGGTTGGGTTAAATGCATCAACAGCTTGTTTGTCATCTTCATGAATTATTTTTATATCTTTCAATTTTTCTTTGAATACTGAAAGAAATACTTCCTTATCTTTGCTTAAAGATAGGGCGATTTGATTAACTGGGACATGCTTTTTAAAAATTTCAATTAAGTTTACACTTGCCCTAATATCGCCATAACCGCCATTAATAAATACGCTAAAAATAATTCTGTAATGACCTATTGCATTCATGAAGAAATTATAATTAATTGTACATTTCTAAATCAAGTCTAATAGCCGGAATTTTTTCATACTCGGCTATCCTATGGCAGTAGATCTTTTCAAAATCCGCTTCATCTTTGATGAAACTGGGCAGGGGAGGGGTGAGGACGCGCTTTTTCAAGGTCTCTTTGCTCGCCACAAGATAGACGTAGGTGCCCTTTAAAATCGTGCGGTTCTGCTCGGGGATAAGGGTGCCGCCACCGAGAGCGATAATGTGATTGTCGACATGGCGCAGTTCATGCAGCATTTCTACCTCCATTGCGCGAAATGCAGGCTCTCCCTTGGTAAGAACGATCTCGCGACAGGGGAGGCCGTAGCGCTTTTCTATGCACGTGTCAAAATCAATGAAGGGTAAGCCGGTTTGGACGGCGAGCATTTTACCGACGGTCGTCTTGCCGACGCTTTTAAATCCGAAGAGAATCAAGTTCATAGGCAAAGGTGGGATAGGTTTTAGAAATACAGGCGGAATTTTCTATGTGCGAAGAGCCATTAGCTCCAAGTGCAGCTACAGCGAGAGCAAGAGCGATGCGATGGTCTTCATGGCTGTATAGTGTTGTACCTGTAAGAGGGGAGTTCCTTACGACAAGACCATCTGGACGCTCTTCGATATCCGCGCCCATTTTTTTCAGCTCGGTGCATATCCCGTGGATGCGGTCGCTCTCTTTGTGTCGCGCGATTTCGCCGCCGACAAGCTCCGTTTGGCCCTCTGCATAACAGCCGAGCACCGCCAGAATCGGCAGGGCGTCGATCATCGCGTTCACATCAATGCGCCTGCCTATGAGAGTACTGGGCTTGACGCAGACGGTTCTTTCACTACGTTCTAGCTGGGCGCCCATCATTTGCAGGAGAAAGAAAAGTTCCTTATCGCCTTGGGGATCGGAGAAGCAGAGGTTCTCCAAAACAAGCTCCGATCCGGTGACGAGAGCCGCTGCGAGGGGGAATGCAGCCGAGCTAAAATCACCCGGAACGGTGTAATCGAAGCCGTTATAGCTCAAAGCCCCTTCGATCTGGTAGTGCGTATAACCATCGTGCGATACTCGTGCTCCCACTTTCCTTAGCCAATCTAACGTGAGCTCGATCCAGGGAGTTTCCCCAGGGTTATCTACGACCAGTTCGGTTTTGCCTTCTAAAAAGGAGGCCGCGATAAGGAGCGCCGATACTGGCTGGGAATCCTCTCCAGAGAGACGTGCCAATCCCGGCTTAATCGGTCCGCGCACCAAAATGCCTTCTTTGGCCGCAGCGTGAGCGCCGAGTTGACGCAGTGCAGAGACGAGCGGGGCTACAGGACGCCTTTCATCTCCGATAATGTGTGTGGGTTCTGATTTAAGGGCGCATAGCGCTCCCATAAGGCGCAGGACGAGCCCCGAATTACGCGCATCGATCCGCTCCGGGCACTGCGTAAAGCCGCCTATGATTTCGATTCTATCTGGATAGCGCTCGACCAGTGCGCCGCACTGGATTATGGCAGAAAGCATCGCCTCCATATCCGTGCAGTGCAGAGGGGAGCGCACTACCGTTTTGCCCTTTCCCATGAGTCCAAACAGAAGTGCGCGCAAGGTATGCGATTTGGAAGAGGGAATAACTATTGAGCCGGCTAGACGACTTGGTGCAATAAGCATCGAATCATCTCCTCGGGCACTGGACAGCAATAAGCGCCGTCAAAAGGCTGGACCTCTCCGATCTGTTTGAGAAGAACAAAGCGCACCTCACCGCTCGCAGATTTTTTATCATGCTTTAGAGTCGTCATGAGCGCTTCGGAAGAAATGGGTGGACTGCGCAAAGAAACGCCATATCGGGCCATGATCTCTTCGATTTTAGGGCGCACGCTGGGCGGAGTGATCCCCATCTGATTACCTATTTCTGCGGCGGCCAGCATGCCGATTGCCACTGCTCTTCCATGCGGTAGGGTGTAATCGGATAGTTTTTCGAGCGCATGCCCTAAGGTATGGCCAAAATTGAGGACGCGACGCACCCCTTTTTTTTCGTAAGGATCTTGATCCACAATTTCCTGTTTAATCGCTGCGCTGCGCGCAATCATCTCTTCATCGGATAGACTGCCTGTTAGAAGCTCGTCAAATAGCTCTTGAGAAGCAATCAGGCCATATTTGATCACTTCGACCATGCCATTCTTGCGCTCATCATGAGGAAGCGTCTCTAAAAAAAGGGTGTCGATCCAGATCTCGTCTGCGGGATAGAAACTGCCGATGAGATTTTTTCCATGCGCTGTGTTGACGCCCGTTTTCCCGCCGATAGCCGCATCGACCATTGCGAGAAGCGTCGTGGGGATCAGGATGAGAGGCGCTCCGCGACAGAAGGTTGAGGCGACAAAGCCCGCTAGATCACTTACCACACCACCGCCAAGGGCGATGATGCAGGTCTCTCTGCCAAAGCCGTGTGAAAGCAGTTGATCTTCTAGAAACTGCTTCATCTCGCGTGTTTTAGAGGCTTCTCCCGCAGGAAATGAAAAGAGGGGAATGTCGATAGAGGAGCCGTAGAGCTTTTCTACTGTCGTGTCAGTGATGACAACCGCTCTACGCGCATTTAGCTGCTTTAAAGCAAACCCTCGACCTATTTGCATGAGTCGCATTATATTTTGGTGATAGGTTTTTATGCTCTTTGTTTCTGTTATAGGTCCTAGCTACGAGGAAGCGCTCGCACAGATCGCTGAGAATTGCGAGCTGCGCATCGACAAGCTCGTATGCACGGAGGGCGAACTCCTTTCCCTGCGCAAAAAAGTGCGAGGTAAACTCCTTCTCACTTTGGGGAATATGCCCCTTCCTCGTGGAATTGCCCCCGATCTGATCGACATACCCTGGGATCGGGATCTTCCTGAGGCGCCCTGTCCCATCATCCGCTCGATCCACAACTTTCACGAGACGCCGCCATTAGACGCACTTTTTGCACAAATCTCCGCTAAACCCGCCTATGCCTACAAGATCGCTACCTTCGCCAACTCCACATTGGATGCGTTGCGCATGCTCGCTTTTGTGAAAAAATCAGACGTGCGACTCACGGGCATCTGCATGGGGCCACTGGGGGAGATAACCCGCATTCTCGCGCCTGTCGTGGGAGGCTTTTGCATGTACGCGAGCTCGACCGACGAAAAAGCAGCAGCTCCCGGTCAGCTTTCCATCGATACCCTTGAGAAGATCTACCACTATTCTGCACTCTCTCAAAAGACGCGCCTCTACGGGCTCATCGGCAGCCCAATCGTCCAAAGCCCGAGCTACCGCACCCACAACGCCTTTTTTCGCGCAGCCGGTCTCGATGCCGTCTATGTGCGCATGCAGATCGAGCCGCATGAGCTCGCGGCCTTTTTTCCCCTCGCGCGCGAGCTAGGCTTTCGGGGCTTGAGCGTCACGATTCCGCACAAAGAACGCCTCTTTGATTATGTAGAGGCGTCTGAAGAGGCGCGCGTGATCGGTGCGGTTAATACGCTACTATTTTCTGATGGAGAAATCTTAGGTTCTAACACCGATGCGGCGGGGGGATTGGATGCTCTAGAAGATAGTGTGGCGGGGAAATTGATCGTTATCCTCGGCGCCGGAGGCTCTGCAAAAGCCCTTGCCTATGAAGCCAAGAAGCGCGGCGCACGCGTGTGTGTCGCCAATCGCTCCTTAAAAGGCTTTGCCGATTGCCTTCTCGAAGATATCCCCGAGCACTACGATATCCTGATCAATACGATGCCTGCATCTTATCCAACGGGATTAGACATCAACTTTAAGCATCCGAGCGGTTTTGGGGAGAAGATGTTTGTTAGGCAAGCCGAAGGGCAGTTTAAACTCTGGTTTCCAGAGAAAACGCTATCATTTTGCCAGGATACTTTTCTCGCCCTCGCTGCGAGCGACGAGAACGGCGCAGCAGCTGTCGCTAAAGACGTTGACCGTAGTCCGGCACATGTCTAGGATGCGGTCGACCGCCATAAAGAGGCCAATTGCTTCGATCGGCAGGCCCATGGCGCGTAAAATCACAATCACAGCAACAAGACTACCTGAGGGGATGCCCGCTACGCCCATCGAGGTGAGCAGCGTCACAAAGACGAAGAAGAGCTGCTGCCAAAAGGTGAGGTCGAGGCCATAGACTTGCGCGACGAACATCGCCGCTACACCCTCATAGAGAGCAGATCCCGATAGATTCATCGATGTCCCGAGTGGAACAACAAGCGAAGTGATGCGATTCGATACCCCCGCGCGCTTTTCGACGCAATCGAGCGTCACCGCAAGCGATGCGGAAGAAGAGCTCGTTGAAAAGGCGGTGAGCAGGGCAGGCCCCATTGCTTGCATATGCTTCCACGGGCTGACCTTGCCGACAAACCGCAACAGAATCGGCAAAGCGATAAAGAAGAAGATCGCAAGCCCCAGGATCACGGTGAGGAAGAAGAGGCCAAGCGATCCGAGCGAACGAAAGCCCGTTTCCGCAAAGACCTTAGCAACGAGGCAGAAGACTCCAATTGGAAGCACCTTCATTACTAGGCGCGTGACGCGGAGCATCGCCTCAAACACGCCGCGCCAGAAGGTCACATGGGCAACGGATTGCAGCATTTCGATCTTTGTGATCGCGTAACCAAATAGCAGGCTAAAGAAGATCAGGCCGAGCATGTTGCCTTCGGCGAAGGCTTGGAAAATATTAGGGGGCACCACATCGAGCAGGAGTTTCGAGATACTGGGGCCTTCCGCCACCATTTTTTCTACGCCCTGTACGCTCTCTGTAACGGCGCCTTCAACCCGTAGAGGTGCGCCCGGATTGATCATGTTCACAAGGAGAACGCCGATGACAATAGCCAAAAAGCTGGTTGTCAAATAGAAGCCCAGCGTCTTAAGTCCTAGCCTGCCGAAAGAGGATTCGCTGCCAATCCGAGCAATTCCCGTAATGATCGAAGAGGCGACCAGGGGAACGACGACGAGTTTAAGGGCATTAATGAAAAGCTGGCCGAGGAGATCGTAAATCGAAAAAAGCGTGACTCCAAAGATCGCCGCATCCTTTCCCGTCAGAGCTCCGACGAAGATAGCAAGGACAATGGCAATAAGCACAGGCCAAGGAGATGACGCTTTTTTTCTGGACATATGAAGCTATATTGTGACGAGGTTTGCTAATTTTTAGCAACGAAGGAAACGGATCTGGCTAATATATTGGCCCTTCAGCCAACCGTTCATATAATTCAGTAGAAACTCCTTCTCGTGATAACTATCCACCAGTCCATGAGCCGAATCCCAGATGAGGCCCGTTTGTGCTTCGTAGTGGATCGTATGATAAGGAAAATAGATCATATGCAGCGCGGGTTCTAAAGCATCAAAACGCGCAAATAGCGCCTTTTTATCATCGATCACTTCTGGAGGAATATAATCTGGTGGTCGCGGTTCAACAGGAGGAGGATCTTTCCTAAAATCGAAGAGTGTTTGTGATGTAAAATTCATGACCTGCTTCTGATCCAAATCCAATAATTCGGGAAGCTGGGCCGGATCGGTATCGATGGCTTGCAAAACTGCCGCTTGCTTAGGCGCTCCACCCTCAAATAGCCGGGCAACGGCGATCATGTGCTCCCTGGGATCTTTGAAAAGATGAGCAGTATGCTTATGGATATAGGCAAACCAGATACCTTCTCCACGGCAGAAGGCGAGATTAGAGAAGCGACACTCTTTCAAATCGGACAATAGAAGCTTTCTAATTTTTTCATCGTGGATCTTCGAGTAGGGATAGTCCTCGTTCAAATAGACTTCGCAGCAGTAAGTCTGATAATAGTTTACGGCGGGTACGAGCAAGCGCTCTCCGTAACGCATTTGCATCTCGAGGTGGTGCTGATCTCTGAGTATCTGTTTCGAGAGAACCACAAACATCCGCGCATAGGTAGGAGTGCCCATGCATTCGAGAATGGAGGCGATGGCGCTTAAAACATAAGAGATGAGGTATTCAAACGGGGCTTTAACGGTGATCCAAAGGACTTGCCAGCGTCCGAAGTAGAGTTCACCGGCCTTATGCTGCGGCTGATGGGCATATTCAGCGACCTGACGCATCTCATCGTGGCCGCCTAGATACGCCTTTAGCGAAAAGTAATTATCAAAAATTTGAGCAGCCGACATGCGATTATTTTATCAAAAACAGATCATTTGGTGTATTTAAAACAAAATTTTGATGAACAAGGGAAATAACGCGCTTCTGTTCGGCAAAGACCAGTCGCTCTCGAGCTTCCTCAAAAGAGAGCCAAGCAAAAGCGTCATGTTCGCGAGGGGAGAGCTTCACACTCGGCTTTTCCTCGACAAACCCCACAAAAACCGGAACAAAAGCGATAAGATCCCTACTTGCCATATAGAAAGTCTCCACCGCATC
>JABDCT010000021.1 GCA_013287985.1 Chlamydiota bacterium | reverse complement strand
GGCCGCAGCGCAATATGGTTGTAGTCGAAATCAATGAGATGCGTTTTTTAGGTCTCATCACGCGCGAGGACTATACGGGACTGCCCGAAGGCCTCGGGGGAGATGATTACGTCACCGTATTTGTTCCGCTCAGCTACCAGATCGGCGGGTTCACCACGACAGTTCTGCGCTCAAAAGTGAAGCCGATCGACCTAACCGTCGAGCAGGGCATGCGCTTTGTCGTCACCGCAGGCGTTGCTACTACGAGCAAGTCTAACCTTTGATGACGTAGTGGGGCTTTAGCCGCGCTACACGATCTGCAAGCTTTGCTTCTTCCACCGCTTCGACTACCTTGTCCACATCTTTATAGGCGTCGGGCATCTCTTCGGCAACGGTGCGGCCGGAGCTTGCGCGCACAATCACTCCCTGCTTACGCATGTAGTCAAAGATATCGCGCCCTTTCCAGTTTTGAGATGATTTGATGCGGCTGCGCGCTCGACCCGCTCCATGGCAGGAGCTGCACCAGGTGAGCTGGTTGCCGAGCCCTACCATCAGGTGGCTGGCGCGCCCCATGTCTCCAGGCACGAGCACGGGCTGGCCCGTCTTTTTAAAGAGAGGGGAGAGCTCAGCTGCGCCGATGCCGAATGCGCGTGTTGCGCCCTTGCGGTGGACGCAGAGATTTTTTTTCACACCATCGACAAGATAGGTCTCAAATTTAGCGATGTTGTGGCAAACGTCGTAGATGAGGCGGATCTCTTGAGGCGGGATGCCGAGCACGTCCTGGAAGGCAGAGCGCACCTGGTGCAGGATGATCTGGCGGTTGTTGAAGGCAAAGTTGGCAGCTGCAGCCATCACCTTGAAGTAGTCTTGCCCCGCTTCGCTCCGGATCGGCGCGGCAACGAGCTGCGGATCGGGAAGGCCTTTAGAGTAGCCCTCTCGCATGAAGCGGTCGAGCGTATCTTGGCAGATCTGGTGGCCATAGCCGCGTGAGCCGGTGTGGATGAGGGCGTAGGTGAGCCCTGCTTCGACGCCCCACGCTGAAGCGACATCGGGGCGGAAGATCTGATCCACCGCGCCGATCTCGACGAAGTGGTTGCCCGAGCCGATGGTGCCGAGCTGATTTTTGCCTCGCTCTTTCGCCGTTGCAGAGACGAGATCGGCATCGGCGCCCTCTAGGCAGCCGTGGCTTTCGATATGTTCGATGTCCTGCTCAAGGCCGTAGCCGTTTTCGACGGCAAAGCGCACCCCTTTTTTGGCGATTGTCTTGTAGTCTTGCGCCGAGAGCCCTCCGCCGCGATGGCCGTGGCCGACGCCCGAGGGGACGAGGGTGTAGATGCGCTCGAGGAGCTGCTCGCCTCTGCGCGGATCGATGCTGGAGAAGGGCAGGGGGATAATCGCCAGCCTCACGCCGCAGTTGATGTCGTAGCCGACGCCTCCCGGGCTGATGACACCGGTCTCAGCATCCATCGCAGCGACGCCGCCGATGGGAAAGCCATAGCCCCAGTGGATGTCGGGCATGGCGATGCTATAGCCGGTTATGCCAGGAAGGTGAGCGACGTTGCGCACCTGCTTGAGCGGCTCGTCAAATGCCTCTTCCTGCATGATCTCTTCAGACGCGACCACAAGGCCGGGGACGAGCATTCCGCCCTCTTTCTCCAGGAGATAGGTGGCAGGGGCAATTTTCTTAAGCTTAGACATCGACAATCATCTCCCAATGCAGCGTCCCCGAGGCGTCCTGCCTCACCTCACCATGATAGCTCACCGCTTTAAAAGGACAACCCTTCTCTTGATCGGTGAGGGCGACAAGAGCGCCTAGGGCGCGCACGACGTCCGAGAGATCTGCAAAAGTGTGTGGCTTGAGATAGGCGAGAAGCGGGGGGTATTTGAATCCCAGGGCGACTGCAGCGTGCAGGTAGAGCTCTTCCAGCGTCTGGCCGCGGATGTGGAAGGCGATATCGGCTGTGTGCTCAAACTCTTCAAAAGCGGGCAGTAGGGCCTTGCTCCAAAGCGAAGGGTAGCGTAAGTTGCCGATGCTCTCATAGAGGTGAAAGCCTTTGACAATCACGGGAAGCATTTCAAACGCTTTTTCCCACTCCTGGGGATGGAACGGCGCACGCGCTACCGTCAGATGCGAGAGGAAGGGGCGTTTGTCCTCTATTTTTAGGAAGTCAGCGAGCGTTTTTTGGAAGCGCAGCAGGGCATTTTCCTGAGTGAGCCAGTGCACATCGAGCGAGACGACGCGAGGAGTTCTTTCCGGAAGGAAGAGCAGCTTCGTTGCGATACCTGCCGGACCCACTGCAAAGGGCAACCCAGGGATCAGATCGAGCTTCTTCTCGAGCTCTTCCCAGTCAGTCTCTCCGAGAAAGGCCAGCGTGATATGGCGATCCTCTTCAGCGAGGATGCGACCGCGGGGGTAGTGAAGGGGCCAGGGGGCTTCGACCTCGAGACCAAAGAATAGGCGTTTGGTTTTCATGTTGATTCGGAATTCAGACTAATTTAAAGAAAAGATATATGCAAAGACCTCTTATTGTCATTACCGGCGCTGCAGGGCGCATCGGATTTTCAGCAGTTCAGCGCTTTAGCAAGAACTATCAAGTCATCGGACTCGATATCATCCCCTTGCCAAAAACTCTTGAAAACATAATCCATATCAAAACGGACTGCTCTTCAGAAGAATCTGTAGCCGCTGCCTTTGCTGAGATCAAGCAGCGCTTTGGGATGCGCATCGCTTCCATCATCCACCTGGCCGCCTACTACAACTTCACCGGCGGAGAGTGGTCGATGTATGAAAAGATCACGATTGGCGGGACGCGCAACCTCCTGAAAACCGCACAGGCGTTTGAAGTCGAGCAGTTCATCTTCTCCAGCACGATGCTCGTCCATGCGCCGTGTAAAGTCGGGGAGACGATCAATGAGAACTCTCCCATCGATCCCAAATGGGAGTACCCCCTCTCCAAAGTGAAGACCGAAGAGCTGATGCACGCCGAGCATGGACATATCCCCATACTCATCTTGCGCATTGCAGGCGTCTACGACGACTATTGCCACTCGATCCCGATCTCGAATCAGATCCAGCGCATCTATGAGAAGCAGTTAGAGAGCCACGTCTACCCAGGCCACCTCGACCACGGCGCCTCATTCGTGCATATGGATGACCTAGTCGAATCGCTCTGGCTTTCCGTGGAAAAACGCGACAAGCTCCCTGAAGACCTCACCCTTCTCGTCGGTGAGGAGCAGACGCTGAGCTATCTGCAGCTTCAAGACATCATCGGTCAAGAGATCTGGGGCAAGCCCTGGTGGACATTAAGCCTGCCGAAGTGGTTTGCGAAAATGGGCGCCACTGTTCAAGATATGCTGCCCTGGGGCAAAAAATCCTTCATTAAGCCGTGGATGATCGACATCGCCGACGATCACTACGTGATGAATACGATGCAGGCGCGCCAACAACTCGGCTGGCAGGCGCAGAAGAACCTCCGCACGACACTTCCGCGGATGATCGATGCCCTCAAAAAAGATCCTAAAACCTGGTATAAAGTACACGGCCTGCAGTGAGATGGATTGCCCCTCTTCTCTTAGCAACAGCCGCACTTGACGCTTGGGAACTCTCAGTTGACCTTCTTTATTGGCAAGCCCGGGAGCATCGGCTGGACTGTACAAATAAGCCTTCTGTGATTGGAACGACAGTTGATTTCACTGAAACAGACCCGATCGCTCCACACTTTGAGTGGGATGTGGGATTTCGCGAGAGATTTGCTTATACTCCATCTTGCGAAGAGTGGGAATTCTCCCTCGAATGGACTCACATCAAAAATAGAGCACATGAAGAGAGATCTGCACACCTCGGAGAAGCTTCTTTTCCTGTATGGGTTCTTGCTCCTGATGCATTTGTATCGGACTTTATTTTTCATGCAGAAGAGCATTGGAAAATCGATACCAATATTTTTGATGCTTACTTTAGCTACTGTTTTGCACCTCTTAACTGGCTCCAATTGATGCCCGGAGCTGGCCTTCGCGGGGCAATACTTAATCAATCTACGCACATCGACTATGAAGGGGGAATCTTTCCCAGCGGCACGGATAAAATCCGTATGAGGAATAACTATTGGGGAGTTGGGCCGCGCATCGGCCTTGATGTAGAATTTCTCTTAGATCGCTGCCAACGCTGGACAATATTTGCCTCGGGAGCAGGCGCCATGCTTTTAGGAAAGATCGAAGAAAAACAGAACGAGCACTACTTCAACACCCGCAGATTCCATCGGACGCAGGATGCATTCAAATTGCGCTGGGTCGTGGATTTCAAGGCAGGGATACAATATCGCATCCCATTCTGCTGCGAGCAATATGCAGTTACTTTCAAAGCGGGATGGGAATTCCACGACTTCTTTAGGCAGAACATGCTTCCACAAAGCAAATTCCATCTCCTAACGTCTAATCGAGATCTGACTTACAGAGGCTGGTTTTTCACTACCCAATTTTCATTCTAAGGACAGGGTGTAAATCCGGCAGGAATCGTGGTTGGATCGCCTTCCATCAATTCTTGCAGCCCGCAACAAAAAGTCGGATTGAAGGGATCTGTATAGGTGATCTTATAGATCAGATCAAAACGAGTTAATGGATAAGGGGGCGGCATAGGAGCGCCTAAAGCCACAGTTAGATTTTGCATATTTTCGCCCATCCAACAAATAAGGACCATTTTCCCATCATAGCGCGATTCGTTCAAAATCAGGTTTGCAAGATCTATGGTGTCTTCTTTGAGGAAGGGGGTATGAATAGGCATTCCCAATACTTGAGAAAGAGGAGTCAATGTTTCTAGAGCGCGTTTCGAAGAGGTAATTGTCCGTGGTTTTACTGCAAAAAGAGCAACCGGCAGCCCGAATTCAAGCACTTGAGGATCAAGCTGGAAAAAAGGAGATAATGCTCCTGCCCTTTCATAACCTGTGGTGTCTAGATCAATCCCAGTTGCAGACAGATCATCCCCATGGCGGATAATAATTACTTGAGCGGGGACAGCTTGCAGAGAGTGCCAAGAAAGTAAAAAAAATCCTAGAAATGAAATAGCCCATTTTTTAGTTGACATAGCCGACTCCTTTTTTCAAAAAGAGTTTACTGCGGCGCACTCTAATCAGTCAAAACAAGTCTGCAAAATTCACATAATAAAAAATAAAATGCTGATACATGCGAGATAATTATTTTCTATTAATAGATTAAAAAACACATTAAATGATATAATACTCTCGTAATCTAAATTATACAGGAGAAGTATATGGCAGAAACAATGTCAATCCATCAATCTTTAATTTTCAATCCAGCAATTGCTTTGGATAAATTTGCAAAGCAAACGATTCGTGAAAGCCAAGGCGAATTTGAAGATTATGTTATTTTATCAGCTGTCACTGTTGCAGGCGCTGTTTTCTTTGTTGCAGGCGCTGTTGAAACAGCCGCGCGCGCAGCTCTTTTCTTAGTTGCAAAGCTGGCGCACTTCTGCTGCCCATCAGATAGCGAATGGGGCGAATATATTGAGACTGACTATCTGGTCCCTTTATTTTCACATCTGACAATCACCTATAATGCCACTCTCGTAGCGGGTAAGAACGCGTTTGTTCTCGTTCCTGATGAAGTAAGCGGCGAAGTAAATGGGTTTGTACAAGAAGTTAAGGAAGAAGAGTGTGTAAAAGATACATCTAAAGCTGTGTCTAACTTTTTCTTTGGCAGCGTTATTCCTGCTCACTTTGACGGTTTCGATCAAGTCACTGAGTAATCACGGCTTTTTTCAACGGATTGACTTATTAGTAGATTTTTGAGTAAAATAAGTGGTCTTAAAAAAAAATTAAATTTTAACAAGGAAAAATATATGTCATCAAATGCTCAAAACGTTCAACTTCATCAGTCATTAACTTATACAGCAGCTACTTATTTGCTAGAGTATGATACGAATCATCAAGAAGCAGATCTTCATAGACCAGTACTTGTTCTTGCAGGCGCAGCTCTTTTCGTAGTCGGCTGCATTGAGACAGTCGCTCGCCTAATGATTTGCGCTGTGGCAAAGTTAGCGCACTTTTGCTGCCCTAAAGACAGTGAAATTGGCGAGTACATTGGGGCAAATATTTTAGCTCCATCAGCCGCTCATCTTGTGTTGACTGCTGCTGGAACCGCAATTGGTGTTGCGGGGTTGCTGTCTATTCTTCCTGAGTCTGTAATGAATGCCGGAGCTGAATTTATTAATGGTACTGCAGAATCTGAATGCATGCAAAGCACGGCACGTGCCACTCGAAGTTTAGTGTTGGCAGCTGCCTTTTTCCACTTCAACGGTTTTGAAGCAGAGTACTACGCTTAAGCTCTAGCCGCTATTTTCTATAGCGGCTCATCTTGCACTCGACTTTGCAGTTTTTTGCGCCCCTCTATCCTGAAATCGGGGTACAAAAAGGTGCAAAGTCGAGTTTCCTTTGCAATAAATCGCGCACATTTAGTACATTACTGTCTTCCTGTTGGGGGCTTAGCTTAGTTGGTAGAGCGTCTGATTTGCATTCAGAAGGTCAGGAGTTCGAATCTCCTAGCCTCCATCCCACGCGGTTATAGCTCAGTTGGTTAGAGCGCAACACTGATAATGTTGAGGTCCCAAGTTCAAGTCTTGGTAACCGCATCCTGTCTTTGGAGGACTCTATGAAAAAACTGCTAGCACCTATCGTTTCTCTATCTCTCTTTTGCACATTTCAAACAGGACACGCCATCGTGGAAGGTGGTTGTGTGCGTCTGCCGCCAGAAGAAGCCTGTGGCTATCTCTTCGATGATACGCATGGCAATAGCGCTCTGCGCCTGCGCATCCCAAATGCTTTTAAATTCGATACAGAAGATAGCGAACTCGAGTTCGACGAGGACAATGAGATCTTCTATTCCTACTCCGACGATCAGGGACGCAGTCTCTTTATCACGATAAAAAAATATGATGCGCATATCAGCCTGCAGGAATATTTCTTTGATGAGATGAACCAGATGGAAGGGGATGAAAATATCGTCTTCAAAGATCTCAAATTCCAATCGATGCCATTCGATGGATTTAATGCGATCCGCTGCCAATCTTATATCTCTTTTGGCGAGGAGCTGTTTGGCGAGAATGTGAACATGTTTTTCCGCGAATATCTGCTCACCCGCGGCGTCTTTGGCTTTAGTATCACTGGCTTTGGCCCCGATTACGACCGCAGCGATATCGAAGCGATCATCGAGCAGGTGATCCGCACGGTGCAGCTCCCCCCTACCTTAGAATAAAGAAAAAAATAAAAATAACAGGATATTAGGATGTAAAGGATAATTTTTATCCTGACTATCCTAATATCCTGTTATTTTATTTAAGAGAGTTTCTTAACGTAGCCCTGCTTCAGCTCGGAGCGGTAGACGAGCCATAGCCCGATCGATACGATCGCTGTAGAAAGGAAGATATAGGGCGAAGGCTTCTCACCAAGGAGAGCCCATCCCGCTAGGGTGGCGAAAATAGGGCTCAATAGCCCCATGAATGAAAGGAATGTCGCTGTATATTTGCGCAGCATGTAGCCATAGGCGTTGTAGCAGACTAGATTGTAGAGCAGCGTCATAGAGACGATTCCCCAAGCAAATGTACCCATCTTGCCCTCGGCTACCGGCAGCGGATTCCAGCTATCGATGAAGAAGGAGTGGATCAGAGCGAAAAGCCCCCCGATCAGCATGCTGCTGCCGTTAGCGACGAGTGGAGAGATCTCATGATCTTTTACAATGAGGCGCAGGAGTACCCAGCCGTAAACGGAAAAGAGGGCGGCGCCCATCACCGCAAGAGCGGGAAGGCTTAAGAAGCCGGCTAAGCTGAAAAGCTCTTCCGACCCGGTCTGCATCTGCAGGACGGGGATAAAACCCACCAGTCCGATCGATAGTCCCACCCACTTCGTCAGTGTCATTTTTTCTTTGAAATGCAGATAGGAGAAGAGGGCTGCAAAGAAGGGGGAGAGGCTGTAAATAAAGCAGGTTTTGGCGGATGAGAGGTGCTGCAGGCCCCAAAACTCGAGGACATTGGTTAAATAAATACTAAACAGCGCGAGAAAACCGATCGAAACCCACTGTTTGGTGGTGAGGCGGAAGGAGACTTTGCGGCGGATCAGGAGGAAGCCGAGAATGAGGACTCCTGCCAGTGTCATGCGCGCCCCTGTCAAGAAGACAGGAGGGGCGATCTGCAGCATCGCTTTTCCAAAAGAAAAGACGCTGGACCAAGCGGCAAAAAGGAGAACGACCAAGCCAACCATGCGCCATCTATCATACCATCTATAGAATGGAAGCTCAATTAAAATACCGTTTGACAAGAGCATATACCTATATACAATCGGGATTATGATTAAAAAAATTGCTGTGACAGGTGCTGCTGGACAGATTGCCTATAGTCTTCTTTTTAGGCTCGCTGCCGGTGAGCTCTTCGGCCCCCATCAACCGATTTCTTTAAGCCTGCTCGAACTGCCGCAAGCCATCGACTCGTTAAAGGGAGTGGCTATGGAGTTGCAGGATTGCGCCTTCCCTCTTTTGCATGATGTGCGTATCTCTAGCGATCCCTTTGAGGGCTTTGATGGGGTCGATACAGCCTTTCTCGTAGGCGCAAAACCGCGCGGGCCCGGGATGGAGCGCAAGGATCTGCTCGCAGAAAATGGCGCTATTTTTACAACTCAAGGGAAGGCGATGGGCCAAAAAGCCAGCCGCGATGTTCTTGTCCTTGTCGTGGGCAACCCTTGTAATACGAATGCACTCATTGCTCTACGCTCTGCAAAGACACTCGACCCTAAGCAGTTTTTTTCGATGATGCGCCTCGATCAGAACCGCGCTATGGCGCTTCTTGCCCAGAAAGCCAAAGTCCCAGTGACCGAAGTCAAGCACGTGACGGTCTGGGGCAACCACTCTTCGACCCAAGTCCCCGATTTTATGCATGCGACGATAGGCGGCAAAAAAGCTGAAGAGGTGATCCGCGATCGCAAATGGCTGGAAGGCGACTTTGTTAGCCAGGTGCAGAAGCGCGGAGCTGCAGTGATTGCAGCGCGTGGGAAATCGTCGGCTGCCTCTGCTGCTCATGCAGCGATCGAGTCGATGCGCTCACTCATCGTGCCAACTGACTGGTTCTCTATCGGACAGCTGTCGGACAATAATCCCTATGGCATCCAAGATGGAATCGTCTTTTCGTTTCCCTTCCGCTCCAAAGGCAACGGGAAGGTAGAAATCATCAAAGATCTCTACTGGGACGCCTTTTTGAAAGATAAAATTGCGCAGACGGAAAAAGAGCTTTTAGAAGAGCGCGCGCTGATCCACCATTTGCTTTGAGGAATTGGACCTCTTGCGTATTTCGGGATTATTTTGGCCGATTTTCGATTCAAAAGAACCCGAAAATCAACAGAACTTTAGTTACACAAGAGGTCAATCATGCCAGAAGTGCTATTTGAGGTCACCAAAGACAATCTCGACACAGGGCTACGCGGAGTTCCCGTAGGCTACTGTCCGACATCCTACGTCGATCCGCAAAAAGGGCTGTTCTATTGCGGCAAAGCGGTCGCCGAGCTGGCCTATCGCACTCCCGAAGAGGTGATCTATCTCCTCTACAAGGGCAAAGAGGGCTCTCCTGAAGAGGTGGGACAGTTTACCGCCGATCTAAAAAAACGCGCTCAGGTCAGCAGCGAAGTCATCAAGCATATCTATGCGCTTCCTCGCAAGGGCCATCCGATGGAGATATTCCCTGCAGCGCTTCTTATTTTGGGGATGCTGGAAAAAACAGGTGATTACCGCGAAGATTGCTTGAACCTCATCGCTAAACTCCCGCACCTTGTCGCTGCGATCATCAACTTTCACGCAGGGTGGGGAGAGACGCCCCTTCCCGATCCTAAACTCGGTTATATCGAAAGTTTCATCCACATGCTTAAAACGCCTGGCAAAAATGAAAAAGAGCTCGCCGAGGCCTTTAGGCTCTTTGCCATCCTCCATTATGATCACGGGGGAGGCAACCTCTCGACTTTTGTCGGAAAAGCAGTTGCATCCAGTCTCGAAGACCTCTTTGGCTCGATCGCGTCTGCGATGTGCGCCCTTGCCGGCCCGCGCCATGGCAGAGCCAACCAGGACTGTTTGGAGTTTGTTCAAGAGGTGCTGAAGGAGCTGGGAGAAAATACTACGACCGACGAGGTGGAGAAGCTGATCCGCCGCCGTCTAGAGAACAAACAGCTCGTGTTTGGCTTTGGCCACGCCGTCCTCCGCGTCGAGGATCCGCGCGCATCTGTCCAATATGACTTCGTCAAAAAGCACTACCCGAATCATCCGCTGGTGAAAATCGCGCTACACCTGCGCGAGGCGGGTCCGCGCGTGCTCAAAGACAATCCCAAGATCTCCGACCCCTATCCCAACGTGGATGCGGTTTCGGGAACACTCCTAACGGCTGCGGGATTTCCCTATCCCGAATACTACACACTGCTATTTGGTTTGGCGCGCTCAATCGGCATCGCCATCCAGATTGTGTATGAGCGTGTGGAGGCGAGGGGAGGAAAGGGGACGCCGATTGTGCGTCCCAAGTATATTTATAGAGCTAGAGCTTAGAAATTAGAATCCCATTCGGTTTTTTCTTTATCTAAGACGATGATGTCCTCGCGCCATACCGGCTCAAGGGCGATCTCCCTCATATGATCGGGGCTGCAGCGACCTGGGGCGGTATAGCAATAGGTGCGGCCGATAGGTAGGTTAAACTGGATGAAGCCCTGGTACCTGTCATCAAAGACGTTATCCACAGAAACTCTTCCTTCGATGACTATGTAATCCCAAAACGACACGCCTAAACGTGCTCTTCCGCCGATGAGCGCTTTTCGGCACTCGCGGTTATAGTAGTAGAGGCCTGCTCCCGCCCAGATATCGAAGCATGAGCAGGGGCACCAGTGGCTTAAAGCGCCAGATACTTCCGCATCCGCGCCGCCGAGTGACCTTTTTACTTTAGAACTGCAAGCAAAGAATCCGCCGGGGAAGGTAAAGGTCTCACGGTCGTGAACGCCATCGCGTCTGCCGACAGGAATGTAGCCGTTGATTCTAAAGTCAAAGTTGCAGCTCAAGAATTCCAATCCTACGCCGATCTGATTGTAGCTTCTCCAGTCTTTGCGGTAGTCGTAGTAGATGTTTGCACCAAAGATCATGTTCCAATCGTAGCTGATGTATCTGCCGCCTGCTCCGAGGTTCGTTGCGATTTTGGCGTTGTTGAACACGTTGACTTTAGCATCCAGAAATCCCTGGTAATTGCAGCTCCAGACGCTCTGGTTAGCGAGCCAGACGCCGAGTGTCGTATAGCCCTTATCATATCCAACGCCGCCGCCTTCGATATGGCTGATGTAGATATAATCAGCGCCGAGTTCTGGATTTAAGAAATCAGGACAGCATTCAGGCAGTGTTTCTTCGCAGCACTCATCAGAATTTTTATAGACGACATATACAACTTGGGGATCACTCGAGCTTGAGATCGTATTGAGCAGCTCAGTGGGGAGTGTGTTTTTGGGCACAGCCACTTGCGGGTGCTGAACGGAAGCGATCGTTTGTTCCTTTTCCACTAGAAGAGCGGGTGTGCTTGGCGGATTGACGTGTGCAGCTTGGCTGGAAGGTATCTGAATCGCAGGCGGAACTACTTGGTGGGCAGTTTTGGCTTTATGCGAGGGAAGGGCTGGAGCGCCAGGCGGCTTGAGGGGTGTAGCTTGAGCGATAGAAGGGGTTTGAATCGCAGAAGGGGCCTCAGCAGGCGGGGCAGCTGTTTCAATCATCGGGAGAGCAGCAATTTCGATAATAGGCTCTTGACGAGCAGCAGAGATCTCATTAAGTTCGTTTGCCTGTGCAACAGCCTCTTGTTGTGCGACTTGGATAAGACTTTCCTGTTTATTTGCAGCCACAGAAGTCTTCGCAGAGGGGGATATGAGTTCCGCGACCAAGCAAGCAGCAGGATATATGAATATAGATCCAACAATAAGTGCACTTTTTCTATTTTGCTTTTTCTTGAAGAAGGTTTTGAAATAGTTCATGTTTACCCGCTACTAAGGACAATGGTTTTCCCATTACTTCCCTTAAAGCGCACATTAATCAGATAGAAATAAGAAAGTCAAACTTTTTTTTGAAAGATCAGAGGATAATATGGATACGTTTGTTGTTATTGTGAGGAATATTCTGATTTACTAACCCGGCAGGCAAATAGGTGACAAAGAACGATTTGGCGAATAAGAAACCTACCCTCGTTTGAGGGTAGGTAGAAAATGAAAAGTCCCTTATTAATTAGCGATCTTAAATAGGGTGATATAAGCAAGTGGAACTGAAAGTGGAGTTGTTGGATCATCAGAATCCAAAATTATAGTAGCTCCATTAGGAGCGCCTCTTAGTTCTAGGACAGTTGTACCAACCACCTGGATAAGAGTACCCATAGATAGTATCACATCTTCAGACGGAGCTTGTGGTGGCGCATTACTATTGTTAACTTTTGCACCAGGCACTCCAACCCCACCAACGAAAAGCTGGACAATTCCTCCTGTATTAGATGGGTCGCTACGTTCAAATGCTGCTCCGAAGAGAACGTAATAAAATCCAGGTATTGTCACTTGGACTGAAAAGTTTGAGCCTGCTGGGTAGTTGGGTAATCCAGATGTTGGATTGACCAAGCTGACTCCAGCGCTTTGTTGGGCTGTATTATTAAAAGGAATCCTCAGATCCACGCCAGTAGGAGGAATTACTTGTTGTCCAGACGCGAGTCCGGTTCCTACCAGATAATAAGAGGCATATACCGAAGATAGAGCCGGTCCTGTAGGTCCTGGAGGTCCCGCTGCACCTGGAGCACCTGGAGCACCTGGAGCTCCTGCTGCGCCATCAGCACCTGGAGTGCCATTTGTTCCATTTGTGCCATTAGTTCCGTTTGTACCATTAGCACCTGCAGGTCCTGGAGCGCCTGGAGGTCCTGCTGGACCATCCGCGCCTGGCGTACCATTAGTGCCGTTTGTACCATTAGTACCTGGAGAACCAGCAGGTCCTGGAGCGCCTATTGTTCCAGGGGAGCCCGGTGGGCCCGGAGGGCATGGGCAAGGGCATGGGGAAGAAGGAAATCGAGGTTCTTTGCAACTCGTCAGTAGAATTTCCGTATCGTGGCTCGATGATTTAGTGCTTTTTGCATGCAGAGCAGCCTGTCCGAAAAAACAGGTAAGTGCTGTCAGCATTAGGAGAGATTTTTTCATTTCACACACCTTTGGTTTGATTAAGGTTTTCTCTAGCGATCCTCAGCAAGAGAAATAATTTTCAGATGCTTGGATTTCGAATGAAATAAATTTTATACCTAATAAAAATTTTCGTCTACACGTTTGGTTGTGCTTCTTGCTCTATTTAAATTTGCCCGTGCGGAACCATTTTGTAGCGATCCATTTTTCTCCTTCTAAGACAGGAGATCCACCGTGAAAGGTCAACGGATCGGTCCGGCCATCGGGAAGGCAGTCGAAAAATAGAATGGCATCGCCGCGTTTAGGTGTGACAGCGAGGTTTATCTTTGGGAAGATAGTTTGACCACCCTTTTCAACATCGTTGAGATACATTAAGAAGGTAGCGACGCGCTGCCCGCCGCGCATGATATTTGCCATCCCTCCTTGTGTATTGGGATCAAAGTAGTCGTAATGAGGCTGATATTCTCCTCCTTTGTCATAGTAAACCACTTGGATAGACTCACAATTTTCCAGAGGGATTAGAGTGATGCGCGAAATGCGCGTTTCAATGTTTTTTACAATGGGGTCATGAAGATCGCTAGGTAAGAACATGGTCTGGCTTGTTCTTCGATTATCAATTACTCCATTCTCTAGAGTATCTCCAACAACTGTGGAGCGCTCGAGATAGGGTGCTGCAAGTACCTTGAGATGCTCGCATTCACTGTCTGACAAAAAGTTATGAAAGTAGAAGATGCGCGGCTTCCAGCTCAGCACATCCATTCTCGTCTCTCTTTCAAATTCCATTTCTGCGCGTAGGTTGCTGGTGAGGCCTAAAATAAGTAGTGCAAAGCAAAGTGTCTTTTTCATATTTCCTCCATGAAAGAATTACGGGAAAAAGATAACAACAATTTGCAAGTTAGTGCAAGAAATTTTTTAGTTGTGCGCGATGGATGTCTGCCTTACAATATTAGCTTAATAATTCAATTTTTTATCAAAGTTAATGAATATTGCAATTATCGGTGCGGGCTTTGCAGGTCTTGCTACCGCTTATTTTCTTCTCGAAAAGAAAGTCCACGTCACATTTTTTGATGCTCAGGGCATTGGAGCGGGTGCGTCTGGAATCTCTAGCGGACTTTTGCACCCCTATCCGGGCTTAAGTGCGAAGCGTTCGGCTTACGCGACAGAGGCGCTTGCGTCAACGCATGCACTACTCGCGATTGCCGAAGCTGAGCTTGGGCGGCCTGTTGCAGATCGCTCGGGGATTTTGCGCGTGCCGCAAAAAGAGCAGGTGATAGCAGGCGATGACATTGAGCAAGTGGAAGAAAAGCTTTTTCTGATTAAGAGTGGGGCCACTGTGTATTGCACGGACTACTTGGAGGGACTCTACCGCGCCTGCGTGCGTCGTGGGGCGAAGCTTGTCATAGAGCGGATCGATGATCTGCGCGCTTTGGATGGTTACGATGCCGTTGTGCTGGCTGCAGGTGCTGGTGTGCGCTCTTTTGAGACGGGGCAGACGTTTGATTACCTTAAAGGGCAGACGCTTTGCTATAAGGGGACTCCACCTCTCGAAAAGAGCTGCATTAGCAAAGGGTATCTCGCCCTGCATCCCGGAGGATTTGAGATCGGCTCAACCTATGAGCGAGGATTTACATCGGAGGCGCCTTGTTTGGAGACGGCGCAGCGCCTCCTAAAACCGCTTGTCGATCGCTACGAAACAGGAGAATTTGTCGGTGTTAAAGCAGCTGTGCGCGTGGCGTGCCGAGGCACCTATATCCCTTGTGTCCAGAAACTCTCCGATCGCCTTTTTCTTTATACTGGCTTGGGTTCGCGCGGCCTTCTCTATCACGCCTTCTTTGCGCAAAAGCTGGTAAACATTATGATACCAACATGAAAGCTTCGTTTCTCTTTCTTGGCACGGGTGGCTCCATGGGAGTTCCCGTGGTGAGCTGTACGTGTCATGTCTGCCGCTCGCTCTCTCCACTCAATAAGCGTCTACGACCTTCAGGACTGCTTCGGGTGGGGAAAAAGCAGTTTCTCATCGATGTGGGCCCTGATTTCCGCATGCAAGCGCTGCACTATGGGATCCGCCATCTCGACGGGATTCTCCTTACGCACTCGCATTATGACCATATTGCAGGCATCGACGATCTGCGCGCACTTCGCTTTTCTGGACAGGAGCGCATTCCCTGTCTTGCATCACATGAATCGTTTAAAGAGATCAAACATTTTTTCCACTATCTCTTCGAGGGGTACGGCGGCCCGCGCCTACCCTTGGATTTCACGTTCTTGGAGGACGATTTTGGGAAGGTGAAGTTTGAAGGGCTTGTCGTTGATTTTGTCAGCTATACCCAAGCGAACATGAAAGTCAACGGCTATCGCTTGGGCAGCTTCGCCTATATATCTGACATCCGCAAGTATGATGAACGCGTCGTCGTTGCGCTGCAAGGGGTCGATCTGCTGGTGCTAAGTGCGCTGCGCTACACGACTTCTGAAGTGCACTTTAGTTTGGATGAGGCGATTGAATTTAGCCGTAAAGTGGGTGCAAAACGCACTTTTTTCACGCATATTGCGCACGATCTCGACCACGAAGAGACCAATGCCAAGCTGCCGCCTGAGGCGCAGCTTGCCCACGACGGAATGGAGATAGAATTTGAACTCTGAAATTAAAGATTATAAACAGGCACTACTGATCGGTATTTTTCAAAAGAGCACCGACCGCGAGGCATGTAATGAGTCGCTGGATGAGCTCGAGGGCCTCGCTGATACGTATGGCCTATCCACGAAGGAAAAGATCCCGTGTCAGGTGCGCAAGATAAGCGCAGCCACGATTATTGGAGAGGGCAAGCTCGAAGAGATTCTTGCTCTTGCAAGTGAAAGCGGCGTCGACCTGATCATTTTTGACGATGAGATCTCCCCGCATCAGCAGCGCAATTTAGAAAAAATCCTCAAAAAACCCGTTATTGACCGCACAGAGCTCATCATCGAGGTGTTTGCCCAGCGCGCCCGCACGCGTGAAGCGCGCCTCCAGATCGAGCTTGCAAAGGTCAAGTACCAGATGCCGCGCTTAAAACGGCTCTGGACGCACTTGTCGCGCCAGACGGCTGGGGGCGGCGCCTATCTGAAGGGCGAGGGGGAGAAGCAGATCGAGATCGACCGCAGGCTGCTGCGCCACCGCATCACGCGCCTGCAAAAAGAGATTGCCGAAGTAGAAGAGCAGCGCAAGGTCCAGCGCGCCGGTCGCTTGCGCACTGGAATTCCGACATTTGCAATCGTAGGCTACACCAACGTCGGCAAATCGACACTTCTGCGCGCCCTGACAAGCGCAGATGTGCTTGTCGAAGACAAACTCTTTGCCACGCTCGATACGACGACGCGCAAGTACATCCTGCCCAATAAGCAGCAGATCCTGCTTGTCGACACAGTCGGTTTCATCCGCAAGATCCCGCATACGCTTGTCGCTGCCTTTAAAAGTACGCTGGAAGAGGCGATCCACACGGATATTCTCTTGCATGTTGTCGATGCGAGCAATCCAAAAGCCATCGAACAGGCGCAGACGACGCTGGAGGTATTGAAAAGCCTCGGAGCAAGTAAGCTTCCGATCGTCACTCTGCTCAATAAGGTCGACCTCTGCGAAGATCGCGTGATGCTCACGCGCCTCCGCATGATGTTTCCGAAGACTGTGCAGATCTCCGCGACAGAGGGAATAGGCTTTAGCGATCTGCTCGAACGCATGACTGAAGAGATCGAAGCGCTCAGGCGCCTTGTCCACGTGCGCATTCCCCAGAGCAACTATGCGCTCGTCTCAGAATTGATGAGTGTGGGACGCGTCAGCAGCATCGAATACGAGGAGAATGATGTGATTCTCGAGGTCGAAATTCCCAACCTTCTTGCACACAAAGTTACACCGTTTATAATTGCACCATGATCGATCTACCCCCATCAGAACTACCACGCGAGCGTCTTGTGAGAGATGGCGTGGATGCGCTCTCGGTCCAAGAGCTTATCGCCATCCTGCTCGCTACGGGCACGAAAGGAAAGTCGGTGCTTGTCCTTGCACAAGAGCTCCTCCTGCATTTTAAAGGTCTAGAGGGATTGTTAAACGCATCCGTCCAAGAGCTCACGAAAGTGAAGGGGATAGGCTCTGCTAAAGCCATCACTCTCAAAGCGGCTTTAGGACTCGCTTTGCGTGTGGAAGAGGCGCGCAGGCAGGTGCGTCCGGCGCTCGCCTCTGCGGAAGAGGCGTTTGCACTTGCCAAGACAGAGATTGGTCATCTGAACAAAGAGGCGCTGCTCGTGCTCCTGCGCGACATCCGCGGCCGCCTGATCCATCGCG
>JABDCT010000020.1:16869-17623 GCA_013287985.1 Chlamydiota bacterium | reverse complement strand
ACACCCACCAGTGGCCTCGCGTCACCCTCGTGCGCTACAAAGGCAAACCCAAGGAAAAAGGTCTCTACTTTGGCCCCTATACAAGCGCGTTTGCCGCGCGGCAAACCTACGAACTTCTCACGCGCCTCTTTCCTCTACGCCAATGCAGCGACGAAGAGCTCAAACGCCGCACACGCCCCTGTCTTCTCTACGGCATGAAGCGCTGTGTCGCACCCTGCGTCGGCCTCTGCAGCAAAGAGGAGTACAGCTCCTTTGTCGACGGCACCATCCAATTCCTTAAGGGCAAAGACGAAGAGATCCTCACAAAACTTGAAAAAGAGATGGAGGAGGCGTCGGAAAAGCTCGAATTTGAACGCGCTGCCGCCCTTCTCCAGACGATCCGGCAGATCGAGCATGTCACCAAAGAGCGTCAGATCGTCGCGCAAACCAACGGCCGCGACAGCGACATCATCGGCCTCTTTAGGCAGGCCGACGAAGCGATCGTCATGCAGCTCTTTGTGCGCTCGGGCAAGCTGGTCGGCTCGGAACACTACAGCTTCTGCCGCGCCCTCGAAGATGATGAAGAGCTCATCGAGTCCTTCCTCATGCAATACTATGGAAAAGTGAGTGAGCTGCCCCAGGATATCCTGCTCCCGCTCGAGCTAAAAAATCGCGCCCTCATCGCCGAAATCATCAAAGTCGATCTCCACACCCCGCAGAAGGGCAGCAAAAAAGCGCTCGTCGAGATGGCCAACAAGAATGCCAGAGCCACATT
>JABDCT010000020.1:0-16859 GCA_013287985.1 Chlamydiota bacterium | reverse complement strand
ACATTTGATCAAGAGAAAGATGCGCAAGAGATCCGCGAAAAAATGCTCCTCGACCTCATGGAGTCGCTCTCCCTGACGCGCTATCCGCGACGGATCGAATGCTTCGACACCTCCAACATCTCCGGCAGCGATCTCGTCGCTGCCATGATCGCCTTTACCGACGGTGAAAAAGACAAGGCGCGCACCCGCCGCTACAAAATTAAAGATATCACCAAAGGCGACGACTATGCCGCTCTGCATCAAGTGCTCTCGAGGCGACTCAGCCGTGCAAAGGATGAAGACGACCTGCCCGACCTGATCATCGTAGATGGCGGCAAAGGCCAACTCAATTGTGGGATCGACGTGCTCAAAGAGCTCGATATCGCCAGTGTCGACATCATCGCCCTCACCAAAGAAGAGGCGCGCCATGACAAGGGCCTCAGCGCCGAACGCGTCTTTCTACGCGGCCAGAAAGATCCCCTCTCTCTTCCCTTGCGTTCCCCTCTTCTCTTCCTTCTCCAGAAGATACGCGACGAGACGCATGACCAGGCGATCGGCTTCCACCGCAAGCGCAGGTCGGGCCGCGTCATCTCGAGCCTTCTCGACTCCGTTCCAGGGATCGGCGACGTCAAAAAGCAGCGCCTGCTGCGCCACTTTGGCAGCGTCGAGCGCATCCGCATGGCGAGCGATGAAGAGCTCCTCGCTCTAAAAGGGTTTTCAAAAAAAGATGTTACAGAACTGCGTCGCTGCCTTGATCCGAATCAGTGAGTAGGGTACACTTTTACTCATGATCCAATTATTCACAGTCGCTATGTGGCTTGCCTTTGGCGCCATGGCTGCCTATGTCGCCAAGTCGCGCGGCAAAAACCCCTATCTCTGGTTTGCATTAGGAACCCTGCTCGGGCTTATTGGAGTATTTTTTATATTTTTCATGCCCAAAGCAAAAGCAGCTCCAGTCGCAGAACAGCCTAAAGAACCCACGCTCAACGTTCCCGCGGAAAGTGCATCCCTCTTCTGGTACTACCTCACTCCTGAAAATGAGCAGCGCGGCCCCATGAGTTTCGATGCCCTCACGCAGACTTGGCGCGAGCAAAGAATTACTCCAGAAACATACGTCTGGAATGAAACCCTAAAAGATTGGGTTCCCCTTTCAAATTATCTACTTCCACAGTGAGAATTTTTTAGTCATTTCTGAGACTTTGTCCCAGTGACCGAAGAGGACGATCCCGTAATAGATGAGGTTTTCCTCTTTTGTTTCACGCGTGCGCTCGATCTGTTCCACATAGGTGCCGACTGTCATCGTATCGGTGAAGTCGACGCAGTGGATGCCGTGAAGCGGAGCTTCTTTGCGCAGGGTGCGGATCTTGTTGGAATTGCCTTTAAGGATGATGAATGGCATCTCGGAGATATTGGGGTGCTCATTGCCATCACCATCGATGTAGAGAGAAAGGCGGAGCGCCTCTTTTCCCAATGATGCTCCCATTCCGAGAGACATGTGAGCCAAGGCGTTCATTACAACACCCGGCTCAACTTTTTCGTTTAGGACAGCAACGAGCTTGTGAGTAAATGGTATCACAGTCTACCAGCTGGCTTTGGTGACGCCCGGGATAACCCCTTTATGCGCCATTTCGCGGAAGCAAAGACGTGACATTTTGAACTTGCGCAGGAACCCGCGCGCTCTGCCTGTAAACATGCAGCGATTTCTCAACCGCACAGGAGAGGAGTTCTTTGGCAGTTTATTGAGCTGATTTACAGCTTCTAGACGCTCTTCATCGCTCTTTGTCATATCGCGGACGATTTTTTTGAGACTTTGTCTTTTATCCCACTTGAGATTGACTAAGCGTTCGCGCCTTTTTTGTTTTGAAACAGATGATTTTGTGGCCATATTACTCTACTTTTTGCGTGCAGGCCCTTTCTGGCGCTGCTTGCGGTTTGGATCGATTTTATTAATCACATAAACACGTCCCTGACGGCGGACAATTTTGTCGCCCTTAGAGGGATCGGCTTTCACAGATGCTCTAACTTTCATAGCACTTCCTAATAAGTTGCCCCATTTATACAAAAGCCGCCGATTGATTTCAACTTTTTCAACATTTCAGACTAGGAGCCATATGATTCAAAAAAAAAATAACAGGATATTAGGATGGTCAGGATGAAAAACCCATTTCTATCCTGACCATCCTAATATCCTGTTATTTCCCCTTTTTTCTAGTAACTCTGAATTCAAAAAAATGTTTTTATTGTCTTAATAGAGCACTCTTGAGTAGGATATGTGTTTTTCAAGTGTTCGAGGAATAGTTCATGAAACGCACTTATCAACCTAGCAAGAAAAAACGCCAGACAACCTGTGGATTTCGCAAGAGAATGAAGACAGCTGCTGGACAGAAAATTGTGAATCGCCGTCGCCGTCAAGGACGCAGACGTCTCACTATTGCCTAATTTCTTATGGCGCAGACAGTAGTTGACTCTTCGTTTCCTAAGTCTGCCCGTATTCTCAAAAGAGGCCATTTTAGTCAGCTCCATCGCGCGCCCCATAAATTTGTGGGCAAGCAGCTGGTTTTTGACTATCGCTTAGGCAAATCGTCATGTGCGCGCCTAGGCCTTACGGTCTCGCGCAAATATGGAAAATCGCACGAGCGCAACCGTTTCAAGCGTCTTGTGCGCGAAGCCTTCCGCTTGCTGCGTCCGCACTTGCCTTCTGACATCGAAATGAATATCCTTCCCCAAAGAGGGCTGCAAGCTCCCGATTTTTCGCTCATCCACACCGATTTCCAAGAGCTCATTGTCCATGCTAAACGCACAGCAGAAAAAAGCCGTTGAAACAACCGAGGGCCGTGTCCTTGTACTCGCAGGGGCAGGCAGCGGCAAGACGCGCGTCATCATCCATCGCATCGTTCATCTCATTGAGAAGCGCGAAGTTCAGCCCAGCGCCATTTTAGGCCTGACGTTCACGAATAAAGCTGCGCGCGAAATGAAGGAGCGCATCGGCAAAATGCTCGATGCCAAAAGGGCCAAAGAGGTCACCCTTTCGACTTTCCACAGCTTCTGCATGCAGATCCTTAGAAAAGAGATCCATCGCCTCGGGTATACCGCCGATTTTACGCTCTATGACGAGGGCGATATGAAACGCCTCCTCAAGCAGCTCGCACGCTCTACTCTAGAACATGAAGGCGAGATGCCCTCTCTCGAGCCCGTTGCTGCTAAAATCGCGCAAGCAAGAGCCAGCGGAGCCCCTCCCGACGACAAATTTTCGAATGATCTCTATGAGCGCCTCCACGGCTGCCTACGCGCCTATAATGCGGTGGATTTTGACAGCCTGCTCTCCTTGACAGTCGAGCTATTTGAAAAGCACCCCGAAGTCAAAAAGCTCTATCAGTTCCGCTACATCATGATCGACGAGTATCAGGATACGAGCCCGATCCAATACCGCCTCGCCGAACTCTTGGCAGAGGGCAGTGGCAATCTCTGCGTCGTTGGCGACGATGACCAGTCTATTTACGGGTGGCGCGGTGCCGAGGTGAAGAATATCCTGCAATTTCCCCATGACACCCTCATCCGCTTGCAGCAAAACTACCGCTCGCTGCCGCCTATCTTGAAGGCGGCGAATCACCTGATCGCCCATAATACCGAGAGGCATGACAAGGAGCTGGTCGCGACAACGGATGAGAGCCAGCCTATTGTGCTCTTCCACGCGCCGACAGCGGCCGACGAAGCGGCGGCGGTTGTGCAGCGCATGCTCTATTTAAGGAGCGAAAAGGGGCTGCGCTGGAGAGACTTTGCCATCCTCTACCGCTCCAACGCTCTGTCGCAGCTCTTCGAAATGGCTCTCATCCAGGCGATGTGGCAGGAGCAGAAGACTAAAAGTTGGAAACGCGGGATCCCCTACGCTGTTTTTGGCGGGACAGAACTCTACGAGAGAAGCGAAGTCAAGGATTTAATGGCCTATCTAAGAGTAGTGGCTAACTCTCGTGATGAAGAGGCGCTCCTGCGCATCATCAACGTGCCTAGGCGCGGCATCTCCGACAAAACGCTGGGGCAGCTCACTAGCCTCAATCGCACGCGCCAAATTCCCCTCTGGCATCTATTAGAAAAAGGTGATCCCCAGATTGAACTGCCCACGCGCGCTCAGAACGCCATCCATCATTTTGTGCTGCTCATCCAAGAAGCGCGCCATAAATTCGCCAACTCTTCCCTCAAAGAAGCATTCACTTGGTTAATAGAAGCGATCGAGTATAAAAATGCGATCGAAGAAGAGGTGCAAAGCGATAAAGCGCGTCTATATAAATGGGAAAATGTGCAGAACTGTATCAACGCACTGGGCCAGTATGAGGAGGAGAGCGAAAATCCCTCGCTTATCGACTTTCTCTCGACGACCATGCTCGACCAGAGCTACCGCGAGGAGCGGGAAGAGTGGAATGATGCGGTCAATTTAATGACGTTTCACAGTGCCAAAGGACTGGAATTCGAAGCCTGCTTTCTCATCGGCCTCGAAGATCCGATCATTCCTCATGAGAAGAGCGTAGCGGAAAACCGCCTGGAAGAAGAGCGGCGGCTGCTCTATGTGGCAATTACGCGCGCGAAAAAATTTCTTACACTGAGCATGGCGCGCACAAGGATGCGCTACGGGAAGGAAGATGAGTCGAGTCCTTCGCGCTTTCTCTTCGAAATTCCCAAAGAGCTCTTACGCGTCGTTTCTCACCGTCACCCCTTTTAATCCTCCATGGAGGCGGATGAAGTCTTTGCCCCAGTTGCCCACCCAGTGGATGATGACGGCGGAGATGTGAAGCCCGCCTGAAATGCGCCAATTATAGATCGGCTCGAGTTCGTGAGGAGTGAACTGCTCTTCATAAAAAAGACGTGAAAGAAGCTGCTGATCCCCTACAAATTCCAGAGACCGCTTCGAGGCCGCTTGCGCCCACTTGTCGATGATCTGCGCACCTTTCTTATAGAGAATCACTCCAGAATTGTAGAGCATCTCATCCTCTTTTAACAGGCCGAGCCCACGCGCGCGATCGATAGATCCTTCGGTTTCACGAGCCAGGGCGATTTCGGCATCGATGTCGAAAAGGCAGTCGAGTGGGCCCAGGACTTCGCAGTCCAGATCGAGCCAGAGGGTGTGTTCAAAAGGTGTTTGTGCGAGCGCAAAAGGCTTTTTGAACCAGCTCGGTCTAGCTGCCCAGAGAGTTTTGCCGTAGAGCTCTTCCCACGCTTGAGCTGCTAAAGGGTCAATACGCTCTTTTCCTAACAGAGGAGATTCAATTGAAAGGAGCGTTCCGCGATTGCGGCAGAAGGTGCGGCCGCACGCAGAGAGACCAAAGTCGGCAAAGGCCACGGGGAAAGAGTTGTGCTCAGTGTAGCGCTCCCACCACCAGGGCAGAAGCCACTCCATCCCCTCATCCGCTGCAACAAGTATTCCTTTATTCAAGTTGTGTCTGCAAATAGTCGATCGCCTCGGCTATTTCCTTGCGATTTTTTTCAGGAGCCGACTCAAGGGAGGCACGGGCATGTTTGAGCGACTCATCCAACTGATTGTGGGCAAAGAGATATTCAGAAATTTTCATCTCCACTTTCCACGCATTGTCAGGATCGCTCTTGCCATAATGGTGCAAATAATCGGCTAGCGGACGGATGGTTTCGAGCGGCTCTTTCTTTTTCACTCCCCGCGCCATGTTTTCAAAATCTAAGAGAGCAATCCTTAATAATGAACCGCGCTCATTCTGCGGATCGCGCTCCACGATTTTACTGCGCATCTCCTGCATCTCATGTTCCCTTCCCGCTTTAGTGAGGAGGGAGGCATACTGTTCAATGAGGAAGAAGGTGCCCGAGTCAATTTTAAGGCCTGTCTCCAGGATCACTTTAGCAAAGTTATCGCCGGTAAAGCGCTTCGCCTTCGCATAGGCTGCCTTTAGGTCATCGACTTTGAGATCTTTCAAACAGAGCGGATCGGCTGCCTGACGCACAAAATGGAAGTCGCGGAGCGTCTCCTTAATATAGGTCGCATAGGCTTCGGGCCCAAGAGGCATATAACCAATTTTTGCAATTGTCTTTCCGGAGGGTTCTGTCAGCACGAGAAGGGGGCACTCCTCCACCTGATACTCCTCTTTCAACGCACTCAGCTCGCTGGAATTTTCAGGAAAATCTACCTTGAGGAGCACAAAATCGCGTTGCATGCAGCTCGTAAAAGGCTCTTTTGCCAATACTTCCTTAATCAACTTATCCGACCAGTGGCACCAGCCCGGGCCGACAAAGGCGATCAATAAGATCTTGTTCTCTTTTGCTGCTTCTTCTTTAGCCTGTGTCACATCTGAAAGCCAGGCATGCGCAATGGGCATCTTAGCCATTCTCTCTTCATGAGCGATTAGATGATGAATAAATGCTTCTATTGCGACCATTTTTTCCTCCGCATATACTCTTTAGTATTATGCCTTCACCTATCCCCACTATTATCATCCGGCACAAAAAAGAAAATTTAAAAAAGTGCAGCTTGCGCGGACTTGAGCAGCGGGATGACTGTATTTTTTATACCTACCCGCTGAAAGTAGCCCTCCCGTCCTTAGAGTCCACCCTTGTTTTAGCTTTAGATGCGGAGCCTCTGACAGCCGCCGACGCGGGTAAAAGCCTTCTGCTCATCGATGCGACTTGGCGTTTTAGCGAAAAAATGCTGAAAAATTTACCGCCTCCCTTTTTAAAGCGCAGCCTCCCTCCTTTTTTTCGCACAGCCTATCCAAGAAAACAAACAGACTGCATTGATCCGGATCGAGGCCTCGCATCAATCGAAGCACTTTTTCTTGCCTACACAATTCTAGGGCGAGATACCCGCGGTCTCCTCGACAACTACCACTGGAAAGAGCAATTTTTAATGATCAACGATGCGAAAAATCCTTAACCTTCTCTTTACATTAAAATTTGCCTAGTTATAATGGTTCTCACTTTGATCAAGGGAAGGTCCCTTAAAAATTTTGGAACATCAGTTTAGGAGGTAACCAATGTCAGCAGCAACTTTAGACTCTACCAACCAAATTAGCGCTTGGGATACAGCGAAAGCTTATCTTAATACCGCATATGAGTGGACAGCAACACAAGTCGTATGGCTGAAAGATGTCATCGCAGATACAGCTTTCAAAATATACGAATTTGTAAAACCCGCATTCCAAGCTATGCTAAAATGGGGCACACAAGCTTTTGAAATGGCGAGAGATTTCGTTATGGAAAATAAAAACGGCACGATCATCGGCGCAGTCGCTTTCGTACTCGGCGCAGTTGTTTACGGTGTTTTCCAAGCATGCCTCTGCCCAACCAAAAAACCAGCAACTCCTTAATCAAACGATTAATGAAATGCAAAAAGGCGAGTCTATGTACTCGCCTTTTTTATTGAACGTTGATCCGCTGATCGGAGGAAATCGCATACTGCCAGCTCCAGCTAGGTTGCTGGAGAGGACGTGATTCAAAGAAGAGCTGCCCCTCTTTTTGAGTGACGCGCATTTTCGTGTTGCGCGGGACGTGAATCTGGAGGTCTCCTTCTAAAATGAGATCTTCTCCCTCAAACTCTCCGCCCTCTTCGATGAAAATTTCGCAGCGTTTACGCACACTGACGCGGGTTAGGCGGCATTTCCCTGTCTGCTCAGAATAGCGCAAAATGCCCGCCTTTTTATGCCCCATCACACCCTCCGTGCGGATGATGAGGCATCCTTGCAGATCGAGATCGCGTAGGTAGAGATCGGCGATCTCGAGGATCAACTCGCTGCCCTCGCTAAAGGCTCCGCGCTGGATTTTCTGGGCGATAATCGAAAAGAGCGGGCCTAGCGCCGGATGCGCTAGAAATACAAAGTTTTGGGGCAGTGAAAAGGCGCACATGCCTGCGAGCAGCTCGCGTGCATTTTTCAAGAGATCGAGAAAACAGCTCTCCGGTGTTTCTGCAAGAGAAGACCCTTCGGCCCACGCCCGCTTAATCGGAGAGATCGTCTTGTGGCGCACATGGTGCGTCAGATAGGTGGTGTCCGGCGTAAAATAGTCGGCGATATTTTGCATCGTCGATTCCAAGCGCAGCAGCTCCTCTTCTTCAAGCTCTCCTGCCCAGTTCTTGTAGCGCATTTTTTTTGCGTTGATCAGCATGCCGGGGAATGGATTGGTGCGGATCGCCTGTTCGATCGCCTGGAAATCAAAAAAGAGCAGATTCGTGTTGCACGGGAATGGAGAGTATCCTGTGGATCTGTCGGGCTCATCTCTAATGCCAAAGCGCTCTAAATCGCAATACTCGATATTCGTCAGGCAGCTACTGTCCTCTTTTTCCATGAGCACGTTGATCCCTTCGCTTGTTTTCGCAAAGCGCGGACAGCCGGCAAAACCAAAATGCTTATCTTCTAAACAACCGATTCCCGTAAAGGCGAGCAGGCCGTAATCGATCCCTGCGATGATGTTGTTGATCTGGCGAACAAGACCTTTGCGACGCCCCAGCTCAGCAAACCAGGAAAAAATCCCCGCCTCGTGCGCTAATTTCCAGATGACGCCATGTCCACCGGGCTTCATCAGAAGCTGTGCATCCTCTTGTAGGCACCAGCGCCCCTCTTTATTGAGAGCAGGAACAAGCGGCTGAGAAAAGAAGCGGAAAGAGTCTTTAGGACGGCCAAACCAGCGATTCTCCTCGCAAATCGCGAGAATCTGCTCATGGTTGTTTTTTTCCTCAGAGGTCATCATCGCCAAAGGAGTCGTCAGCTGCTTGCCTAGCAGCTTGTAGTGGAGATATTCGCGGGCTTGCATATCCGCTATGAGATGCTCTAGGAGCGTTTTTCCACAAAACTGGAGTTTGGCTGCAGGAACATTTAATCCTAATCGATCGGCAGCTCCACCCACGGGATAGATCTCCGCCATCTCGCCCAAATGCACAATCCCTCCGACGATCGCTGTGCGCACGGCTAGATCATCTGCATGAGAAATATCAATAGAAGGCGGCACGCGGAGCGTCCAACCCTCGCCTCTTTGTGGAGTACGATTCTTCAGAAGCATTAAGGTAGCCGTGTGGTAACCGACAATCCCTCCAATCGGACGATAAAATGCTTCTACAGGAATAAGCCGTTTAAGCAGCTCCTTGATTCCTTCGGGGGCCACTCTTTCTGCCTGTCCGGTGGCAATAAATGCTTTTAGAGTCAGCTCTTCCTCTTCGGAGAGCTCGCTCACTGGCAGAGATGCAAAATAATTCTTCACTGCTGGATTTTCATCGAGAAGAGAGAGTCTTTCCTCAGCAGAAACAGCTCTTTTTAAGCCCTCTGCGAGTTCATTGAGATCGCGCGCCATACTGTCCCAAATTGCCATGAATAGGCCTTTCCTGCAAGTTTCCTACGATTTTTTTTGACTATAATTACGAAGAACGTTACAAATTGTCATTCGAGGAATAAGGAAAAAACCTCGTCGAACGACCCGGGTTGCTTATCAAGGCCTGAGTAAATACTTTTTCAAAAGGAGAAGAAGATGACTAAACAAAAAGCATCCAAATTCATGCAGCCAATGGAAATTAGCGAAGAGCTTGCTGCAATTGTCGGCAAAGGTAAAATGCCACGCACTGAAGTGACAAAGAAACTCTGGGCGTACATTAAATCGCATAAACTACAAGATCCTAAGAACAAACGCAATATCATCCCTGATGAAAAACTCGCTCGCGTTCTTGGCAAAAAAACGATCAACATGTTTGAAATGACAAAAGCTGTCAGCAAGCACCTTTCCTAAGCCCTTTGATGAGGGTGTCTATCAGGCACCCTCTCTTTTCTAGATGACTATCTCAGCTGTTTTACTCTCAGGAGGCCAAGGAACTCGGTTCGGCGCTCCAAAGCACATTGCTTCACTCGCAGGTAAACCTCTTGCCTTGCATAGCTACGCACATTTACTCCACTCCCCGCTCATCAGCGAACTCATCGTTGTCTGTCATGAGAGCTATCGCCCGCTCTTTCCAGAAGCAAAATGGGCGCCACCCGGAGAGCGCAGACAAGACTCGCTCGCAAGCGGATTTACACATGCAACCGGTGAATATATCTTAGTGCACGACGCTGCACGCCCGCTTTTCGATCCCGCTCATTTAGAAGCCCTCATCGAAGCCGGTAAAAACTACGGTGCCGCCACCCTTGCCACTCCCGTCAAACCCACGATCAAACAAGCCGATCACAACCATATGGTGATGCGCACGCTCGATCGCTCCAGCCTCTTTGAAATCCAAACACCGCAGATTCTCCGGCGCGATCTCCTTGTGAAAGGATTTGCCGAAGCTGCGCGCACAGGGGCCACCGTTACCGACGACGTCTCACTCGCCGAACTCATCGGCCACCCCGTCAAACTCGTGATGGGCTCCTACCGCAATTTAAAAGTGACGACGCCAGAAGATCTCATCATCGCGGAGGCGCTTGTACAAGTATAAATTGCTCATTGCCTACGACGGCACGCACTACAGCGGCTGGCAGGTGCAGCCCAACGGCACATCCATCCAGACGCTTTTGCAGCAGGCATTATCTACCGCACTGCGCGCACCCACTTCGCTCGTCGGCTCCGGCCGCACCGATGCGGGCGTCCACGCGCTCGGACAGGTCGCCCACTTCACATGCGGCGCTACTTTTGATGCACGCAAACTCCTGCTCTCTTTAAATGGCCTTTTGCCGCTCGATATTCGCGCTCTTGAACTCAATCCCGTCGATCCCTCCTTTCATGCGCGTTACAGCGCTATAGGCAAAGTCTACCGCTACCATTTGCAGTGGAATCTCAATCCCTTCAAACAACTCTACAGCCTTTACGTTCCAACAGTCCTCGACATCCCGCTGATGCAAGAGGGCGCGCGTCTTCTACTCGGACGCCATGACTTCACCTCCTTTTCCAACGAAGCCGATCGCGGCGCCGCCGCCAAGAATCCCGTGCGTACACTAAGACGCCTCGACTTTATCGCAGAAGAGGGCGGCATGGTGCTGGAATTTGAGGGAGATGGATTTCTTTACAAGATGGTGCGCAATATCGTCGGCACGCTGCTTGCGCTTGGGCGCGGGAAAATTTCTCTCGAAGACATTCCTATTATTTTAGCTGCTAAAGACCGTAGATGCGCAAAAGAAGCAGCACCGGCTCATGGACTATTTCTGGCTAGAGTCGAGTACGCGCTGACATCGTTTCAAACGAGCCAAAATGCGTCACACCCTGAAGAGCACTATTTTTTAGCTGAGGATGGCGCTCTGAACAGATCAGAACGGGATGCGCCCTAGTCCCCTTTAACGCCATAATTCCGCGCATACTATCTTCAAAGCCCACCACGCGATCCTGGGGATCACCGAGGAGCTCGATTGCTTTCAAATAGGCGTCGGGAGCGGGTTTGGGGAGATCATACGATTCACGCGTGACCCAGAGAGGAATCGTCTGTAAAACCGGCAGGGTAGAGCGGATGTATTCCACCTGTTCGCGCGCCGAGTGCGTCGCGACGCAGCGTTTCACGCCTCGCGCGGCCAAGTTCTTTAAAAGTTTTTCTACACCGGGCATAAGAGCCAGGCGGCTGCTCTTCAAAATCGACAAGTAAGTATTTTTTTTATCCGCGTAGAAAGCGTCCCACGACTCGTCTTGCAAATGAGGAAACTCGCCATAGAGGGCGTGTTGCAGGTCATCCGAGCCTTGGTGGGCAACAGAACAGTAGTGGTCGAAGCTCCATTTCAGCTCCATGCCCTTGCGGCCGCAGACGGTGCGGTAGGCGTCGAAATGCAGCTCTTCGGTATTGACGAGAAGACCGTCTAGATCGAAGAGGAAGAGGTCAAAATTTTCAGCCCATTTCATAGGATTCGCGGCCATTATAGCTCCTTTTTTCATTTAAATACCAAAAATCCCTCTTTCTCCCAAATATATCAGTCTGATATATTAAACCCATGCCAAAAAATAGCCGCAGTCAATATGCGATTTTAGGAATGCTCGCCCTCTTCCCCGGCAGCTCGGGTTACGAGATCAAGAAGCTGATGGAAGAGAGCACAGACCACTTCTGGAAGGAGACGTTTAGCTCGATCTATCCCGTCCTTCTGCAGTTAGAAAAAGAGGCATTGGTGACGCATGAAGAGTGTGCGACCGGCGGCAGGCAGTCGAAGAAGTACACCCTTTCATCCAAAGGCGAAAGAGCATTTGCCGATTGGCTCGAGCAGCCTGTTGAAATGGAGCAGCAGCGCCACGAACTCCTGCTCAAACTCTTTTTTGGAGAGACGGCCGTCCCGGAAATCAGCCTGCGGCACATTGAAGAGTTCCGCGCGGGGCTTCTTCAAAGGCAGAGCATGTTCGGAGCCATCCGCTCTCAGCTCATAGAAGCAGAGAAAGACTCTCCCGGCCTGCCCTACTGGCTCATGACGCTGGATTATGGCATTAAACAAGTCGCATCCGCTCTCGAGTGGTGCGAAGAATCTATAGGAGTAATAAAAAATGGATCTATCGTTTATCACTGAAGCACCCAGTTACGTATGGCCGCTTCTCGCCTACCTAATTTGGGGCGGGCTGCGCGCAAGAAAAACAAGCATCGTTCCGTGGAAGATGCTCCTCATCCTTCCCGTAGCGATGTTGGCATGGACTATTTGGGGCGCTCCCTCCCTCATGCTCATAGCTCCTGCCCTCCTATTGGGCGTCTGGCTCGGGGCTTTAACGATCCGCAGACTAGAACTCCGCTTTGATAAGACACGCCATCTCATTGAAGTTTCAGGGAGTACATGGCCGCTTGCGCTATCGCTTTCCATCTTTTTCCTAAAATATTCTCTGGGCGCAGCGTATGCCTACCATCCTGAATTTGCGGGCACCGCTTTAGCTTTGAGCCTCGAATTCCTCGCTACTGTCGTTTCTGGGATGTTTGCTGGCAGGCTCATTGGCTACTTCCGACGATATAAGACTTCTTCTCACGTAGATTTACAAGAAGAAGTGCAATCGCAACCCCCGAAGCAATAACCATCGAATAGAAGAAGCCCTCCCAGCCTAGCTTATCGATCGCTTTTCCCAAGGGGAATCCTGCCGAAGCCCCTCCGAAATAAGCTACCCACCCTGCAAATCCGTTTGCTGTTGCAGATGCCTTCTTATGGACGAGCTCTGCAACAGCAATACCGATGAGCAATTGGGGGCCAAACGATGCAAAGCCTATCGTAAATAACAAGGATGAAGCAAGCCATGCACTTCCCTCGGGCATCGCCCAAAAACTGATGAGCGCGATAATAAGAAGCAGTGCAAATAATACATTCACCGGACCGCGCCTTGCCCTAAAAAGGCGATCCGATATCCACCCCGCCGAGAGGCCTCCAACAAAACCACCGGCCTCAAAGAGCGACACCACCCCGCTTGCACTTATCTGAGCGTACCCTTTGGATTCGATCAAAAAGAGCGCAGTCCACTGCTCCACCCCCGAGCGAATGAAATAAATAAAAAAATAGACGATTGCCAGAGTCCAAATAGACTTATTCTTCAAGACCGAAGCGAGCAGCTGCCGACTGGACAGCTCCTGCTCTTCGTGCTTCTCTCCCCTCATCGGAGGCAAGCCCACAGACTGCGGCGTATCTGCTAAGCGATACATCAAGAAAAACCCGCCGAAAATACAGATTATCCCTGGCGTGCATATCCCCGTGCGCCACCCAAAAAACTGCTGCACGCCACCGACAATCCACGGGATCAAGAATGCACCCACATTTTGCGAAACACTCACCGACGACCACCAAGAGCCTCGTTCTGAGCGGGAGTACCAATGAGTAAGCAGGCGCACGCAGGGCGGCCACCCACAACCCTGAAACCAGCCGTTCAATCCCCAGAACAGCGCCAGGAAAAATAATGACGAGGAGAAGCCGACACAAATATTTAAAATGCCCGTACAGATCAGCCCTAGGCCCATGAAATAGCGCGGATTCGATTGATCGGACAGGATGCCATTGAAGAACTTGCTTAGTCCATAAACGAGAGCATAAATAGTGCCGACCATTCCGACTTGGCTCTTGTCTAAGTGCAATTCCTGCATGATACCCGGCATGACAAAGATGAAGCCCTTGCGGGTGAAGTAATAGAACATGTAACCGACGAACATCGTGACCATCACGCGCATTCGCCAGTATTTGTATGTAGATTTTACAACGTCTGGATCGGCTATTTCAGGAAGGTGCGGGGCAGGTAGGAGAAACTTGAACATAGAGACGGCTCCTTTTATCAGTATCGTAACCGGGGCCCTCTGTTTTAGAAAAATTAATAGATTTCAACCCCGGCTTAAGTTATCCTAATACTCATGAACTTGACGCATCTCAAATATTTCTGCGACGCCATCCGGTTAGGCGGTCTTTCCGCTGCCGCCAAGGCGAATTTCGTTTCACAATCGGCCATTAGCCAAGGCATCTCCAAACTTGAGCAGTCTCTACGCGTCTCCCTGCTCGCCCACCACCCTAATCGCTTGCGCCTCACATCTCAAGGCGAAGCCGTCTTTGCAGAAGCGCAAGACCTCCTGAAAAAAATCGCCCAGTTCCAGCACAATCTCACCCAAGAGGAAAGCCTTTCGCCGCTCGAATTTGCTTGTACGCACAGCTTCGCACTGGCAGTCATCGCTCCTTATTTGAAAAGATTCCACGAAGAGCATCCCCGCGTGCGCGTGAACTTTCGGCTAGGACAGAATGAAAATATTATCCAGATGGTGAAAGAAGGGACGGTGGATTTTGGCATCCTCCCGCTAGAAATATGCCAAGAGGATCACTGCCGGCCCTATAGTGAAGAGTATGCAAGGCTAGAAAAGCGCACCATCTACAGCGGCAGTTTCGCCTGCTATGTCTCATCCAGCATTAAGAAAAGCGCTCATAAAAATTTAGAGTTTATTCTCACTCCTTCTGATACCAAAGAGACCATTCTCTTCAGCGAGATATACAGCAAAAAATTTGGCCGCACGCCTCCAAGCATCCTGGAAGTCAAGAGCTGGGAGGTGCAGGCCGACCTCGTTGCAGAGGGTATGGGGATTGGCTACTTACCCGACTACGTAGCCAAGAAACGAGCCGATCGGCTCCAAATCGTCAACTTTGGCCTTGAGCGCCTAGACTATCGCATTACCGCCATCTCTCCCAAAGGAATGACACTTCGCAAAAGCAGCGAAACTTTTCTTTCCTATTTTATTTAATGTTATTTCACGCATCATTTATGCGTGAAAAAGCTATTTATCATTCTATTTATAATAATTTCTGCAAAGTTACTTTCCGCAGAAGTTTATTGTTCGCCGGAATTACAAAACATTTTCACACAGATGCGCAGTCTGTCCAAGGCGGACGAATTAGTGACCTGCGTCCTTCAAGACGGACCCATCTCAATCGAAGTGAATCGCACCTTTTCTGCCCAGTTTGAGGGCTATTGGGACAGCGACTACCGCACGATCCACGTCTCTAAGGAGCAGCACTCTTCAAATGGAGCCCTTCTTTGCACCATCCTCTTTGAATTGCACAACGCGTCGCGCAATAGTGACTTTAATGAGCTTTATCAACGTGCAGCAACCGGGCAGATCGATAAGAGAAGCTACGTGAGACAAATGGAATACCTGGAATACCAAAATGCAAGAGCCACATCGCTGCTTTTGAACGAAGGCATTGAGCAAGGACTGTTTCCCGAAAGCGCATACTGGCCCATTGCAGATGATTTCGAAGAGCACTTAAGCTACCAGAAAGCCTCAGGCCATTCAGACTGGCTAGGAGGCAGCTACGACTACTGGGCGCAGAGTTCAGCTGGTTGAATTTAAACAACGCTTTTAGGAAGCTCTCCTGCTTTCTTGTTTGTATCGCAAAGTAGGTCTGAGCAAATGCAACCGGCTCTTTGCGAGAATCGCCGTTTTGGGCAATCAAATAGCAAGCGTAGCGGGAAAGAACCATATCCGTGATTTCTCTTGAGCCCTCTGAGCCTATTAAGACCATTTTGTTGACCTCAACAAAATGGTCGTCCAGTGATCGACCAGAATTTTGGCAAGCAATTTTTGCCTTTTCAATCACATTGCAAAAGTTTCTCCATTCACCATACTCGAGCAGTACTTGAATATCTCGGGCCATCCAATATTCAACGCCTTCTTCCACATGGACAATTTCCTCAAAGCTTTTTGTTAATTTTAGGAGGACATCTTTTTTCATAGACACCTAGTTGGTTAAGAAATCAAAAATCCAGTTTAGGCATTTTCATTTTTTTTAATAGCTGCAAAAAAGAGATGAGTCACTTAAAAGATTGATTCCGTCCTTTATAGACGGGTACGGGTGATAAGACTCTCCCTGCAGTTAGTAACAGCTACTGGGCGCAGAGTTCAGCTGGTGGATGCAGATCAGCATTCGCACCGACAAATAAATCAATCACCTCACGAGAGGAGTAGATCGCGGCATAACGACCCAGTGTCATCATTCCAAACAATCTTTCATCATCGACGCGATTATAGGTCAGTGCATTGACATCGGCACCCGCATTGATCAGCATGCAAATAATGGTAACAGATTCAGGATCTGTTCCGCGATCGAGGGCATAGCGCAAGACCGGGTTAACAGCTCTTAAAAACTCCGAAAATACAGCATTGACATCCTCGCCGCTCGCGATCATTTCTTGGATCTGCGCAGCAGGGGCTCCTGTTTTGATAGCTTGCATCAAAGAAGTCTCTTCACTACAGAAAAGTGTAGAAAAAGCAAAAAGAATAGAAGCGATATACATATTATCCTTATAGAAAGTGCCGGTGATAGGACTCTCCCTTAGGCGAACCTTCGGTTCGTCCCGACGGGCGGCTCGCGTGCAGTAGCACGCTTCGCTTCGAGTCCCATCAGAAGCCAAACTTTTGGCTTCTTTCACCGCCAAAAAAAATAAAATAAACTCCCACTTCGTGGGAATTTTTTGCCGGTGATAGGACTCGAACCTACACCCTATCAGAT
>JABDCT010000019.1 GCA_013287985.1 Chlamydiota bacterium | reverse complement strand
TGCATTTAGGGGCGATTTTAACGGCTCTATTCAGGAAATGACCCAGACAGGCTTGGCTGTGATGGCGCTAGCTGCAACGCTCTTTAGCTTTACGATTGGCCTTTTGATCACCAATAGCGTCGACAGCATCATGAGCCTGCTCAATTGTATGAACGATCTAGCTGCAGGTGAATACCAGAAAAGTTTTGAAGATCTGTTGCAGGCGTTATCGGGCTGCTTCTATCTGTCGATCATGCTGACCGGCAGCCTTGAATTAACGCTGATTTCAGCGCTTGTGCAGGTCGTCCTCTGTCTCTACCAGGCTCGGAAGGAAGAGCGCACTCCTGAGGCAATAGCGAAGGTTCTGATGGGTTGTGTGCGGCTAAATACCGCTCGCACGACTTTTATATCGATTCAGCAGCGCAATGTTCTTCTGGAAAATAGGGAGCTTGCTGAGATGTGGATGCGTGCGCAAACAGGCAGGGGAGGCAGCCACCTCATCTGGGATCCGCTCAATGATCTAGGCGGAGAGATCGATCGAAAACGCGTGACTTTCTCCGATGCGAATAATAAAAAATTTGATTTCGGCGCGCATTTCTTTGGCTACGGCAAAGCGACCGTGAAAGGCGCCAACCTCTGGTTTCGCACGAAAGAGGTAGGTGGGCATACCATCACCGAGCTCGACTTCAAGGTCAATCACGTCTTCCGCGACCGCATGCAGGGCATCTTAGAAACCCTCAAGAAAGAGGAACTGAATGATCTTTTGCGCCTGGCGCAATCTCATGTGAAAAGCATTAAAGTGGAAATGGCTCCTCTAGACATTTCAGGGATGAAGTGGGCGAGCGCCTACAAAGTCACCTTTGAAGGATTAGGTGTACTCTATCTCGGTTCTTCTACTGAATATCCCAACATATATGACCGCGTCCTGGTGCAACTCGATGAGGGAAAAAACCTCTACGATCTGCACGAGATGCTCTCTTTGGTAGGCCTTGATGAAGTCATCCGCGCTTCTGAAGCGGATGATTTAGAAAGAATGAAAATAGGACAGCTCTTCCGCGTTTTCTGTCCGAGGGAAGCCACAGAGTTCGAGCGCACACCTGCATTTTTTACTCTCCCAATCGATGAGCTTAAAGCAGAGATCATTCGCCGGTCGAAGCAGATGGAAGAGATCTTCGCTGCCTATCTCGATAAAATGGAAGTAAGGGAGATTCTTCCCGGTCGCTATCGCTACTGCATCCCGGGTCTTGCCGAAAAAGCCCGCGAAATGGGAGCGCGTGCCTTAACAGCAGCATTGACGGGCGTCTATGAGGAAGAGGCGATGTATGAACGCGTTGCCTCCATGATTGAGATGGGGATGCTCTCTTCAGAAACGCGCTGGGCAGGCGGAATGAATTCCAGAGGCATGAGTTCGAAGACGGACTTTTATACTGGAGGAGCGGACAGTGTCTTTACGCAGATGATTTGCGAGCGAGATCTCGGTGCGCAATTCTCTCAGTTTTACTACCACAGCCGCATACGTTTCATTCTTTCTCTCGATGTATTGGAAACAGGTACCTACCAGTATCTCTACGACTCTTTTGGAACGCGGAGGGAGGAATGGGGTTATGGCAACCGGCCCGATCTTTTTGAATTTATCAAATCGGAGAATGAATGGCTTCACCCTGGCCACGAAGTCATGATCAAAGATCGCATAGCGCCCGAAATGATCAAAGGGCTGGTCGTTCCTGACCAAGCTACCTATGACAGCCTGCTTGCCTATTTAAGGAAGCGCGATCTGGTCAAGGATGAAACGATCCTCGGTATTCTCGTAGAGCAATTCATACGAATCGGAAAGACCATTACCGAAGAGACCATTAGATGAACTACTTAGATCATACTTTAGCCACTCCATCCTTTTATCATCGTGATTTCGAGCGCGATGTCCCACCAGAAGAAAAGATGGGCTGGATTGCCGGTGCTCAGCGCATAGGGATTCTCGTAATTCCTTTCTTGAGTCTCTATCAACCATTTGGATTTGGCATCTCCGTAACAATGGACAGTTCACGCATAGCCACCCACATCTGGGGTGGGCTCTCCTCCGCATTTAGAGGCGATTTCAGCGGATCAATACAGGAAATAATCCAGACAGGCTTTGCTGTCATGGCGCTAGCTGGAACGCTCTTTAGTTTTACAATTGGCCTCTTGATCACAAATGGTGTAGACAGCAGCTTGAGCCTGCTCGGGGCTATCAATGCTCTCGCTGCAGGTGAATACCAGAAAAGTTTTGAAAATCTGTTGCAGACACTATCAGGCTGCTTCTATCTCTCGATCATGTTGACTGGGAGCCTTGAATTAACCCTGATTTCAGCGCTTTTACAGGCTGTCCTCTGTCTCTACCAGGCTCGCAAGGAAGAGCGCACTCCTGAAGCAATAGCGAAGGTCATGATGGGTTGTGTGCGGTTAAACACCGTCCGCTCGACTTTCATATCCATTCAGTTGCGCAATGACCTGCTCGCCAATAAAACAATGGCTGAGATGTGGATGCGCGCTCAAACAGCCCGAGGTGGAAGTCATCTTATCTGGGATCCGCTAAATGATCTCGAGGGTCAGATTGCGCGTAAACGCGTGACACTTTCCAATGTGAATAATGAAGAGTATGACTTTGGCTCCCATTTTCATGGATATGGGAAGGCAGTTGTCGACGGAGACAATCTCTGCTTCCGCAAAAAAGAGGGGATGACACAGCTCGATTTCAAAATAAACCATCTTTTTCGGGAGCGTCTCCAAGGACTCATCGATGATATGCAGAAAATAGATCAAGAAAGGCTGCGCCAGATTGTGGAGCTCTCCTATGCGCATTTCAAAAATATCTCCATAGAAAAAGCACCTTTTGAGATTTCTGAAAGAATCAGGACCTTCGAAGCGTATAAAATCACTTTCGAAGGTCTGGGCTCGATCTATATAGGCTCGTCATCGGATTATCACATCGTATATGATCGCATGTTTGTGCAACTCGATGAGGGAAAAAATATCTATGACCTCCATGAGATGCTCAGTTTTGTAGGTCTCGACGATGTGCTACAATTATCCATTGCACAAGATATTGAACGGCTGAAAATGGGTCAGCTCTTTCGCATTTTCTATCCTAGAGAAGCGACTGTATTTGAACGCTCGCCGGAGTTTTTCACATTGCCTATTGAAGACCTAAGAAAAGAGATCGTGAAAAAAGCTCCAGAGATGGAGGAGATCTTTTCGACTTTTCTCGCCAAAATGGAAGTCAGAGAAATTCTTCCCGGTCGCATTCGCTATAGTATTCCAGGGCTTGCGCAGATGGCCAGAGAGCGCGGAGCGCGTGCGCTTACAGCTGGACTAACAGGGGATATGTTTGCTGATGAAAGATGTGAGCTACAAAGATTTGAACAAGTCGCCTCTATCATCAAAATGGGGATGATTTCAGCGGAAACGCGTGTTTCCGTAGAAATGAAAGAAATGGGCCTAGCCTTTGGGGATTTTGATACTGGAGGGGCAGACTCTGTTTATACGCAGATGTTTACTCAGCTCGATATAGGAAGAGATCTCAATGAGTTTGCTTATTATAGTGATGTGCAGTTCGTTTTCTCTCTCGACCTATTAGAGACTGGAACCTATCAATACTATGATTGCTACCGAGGCGAGAGACGCATCTATCCCGACTCTCCCTACCTTTCGCGTCCAAGCATTCTGGAATTCGCAGCAAAAAATTCAGTCTATGGCGCTCATGAAGTCATGATTAAAGACCGCATCTCTCCTGATATGATTAAGGGATTGATTGTCAAAGACATGGAAACGCGTGATCGAATGCTAACCTACTTGCGCGAGCACAATCTTGTCATAAATGAAACGATCCTCGGGATCCCCGTATATCGATTCATTCGTGTGGGTCAAACGATTTCTGAAGACCTAATTTCAACATATTAACAAACAACAACTTATAATGTAATTATATTAATTTTAATTAAAGTTAAAATTTAGTATAATAGTTATATGTCTATAATAATAAATGATATTAACATGCCTAATATTGATTGGGAGGCCCGTAAAAAGGAGATAGAGGAACAATCCAGCGCAATTTGGCGCGATGTCGTGGATTTTGTAGGGAAAGAGAAGATCAGAATCCGGACGAGCGAAGCACCAGTAGCCTGTTCCTTTACCCGGAGTCAAGAGATTCCCGCACCTGAGCTGGTCTGGACCAAACAGCGCTTTGCCGCGAGTTGCTTCCCCAAATGGAAGCTCTATATGAATCCTTTCTGGCAACTGGAAGAAACAGATCTGCCTAAGAATTGGCAAGAGATGAATGTCTACCAGTTGCACGTCTATGCGGTAGCACTCCTTCGAGACAATCGATTAACTGCCAAAGAACAGGCGTTAATCAAACAAGTACAAAACCCGCTGCAGTCTGAATACCACAAGTACCATGAAATAATGCCCGGTCAACATACAGCGCTCTTCGTGCATCTGGTAAAGCAGAAACAGTGGGAAGCCGCGCGCAAAGCAATTATTGCCCATGAACTATCCCATATTTCCGGGAGTGGGCTCGCACTTCTAAGCCAATACAACGCCTTTCAATCTCGCCTATTTGAAAAAGAAGCGGATTTTATCGCCTGTTCTCTTCCCGATATTGAAATTAAAGCAGGTCTAATGGCCTTTATGAAAATAAGTTCAGAGCTCAGTCCAAACGAAGCAGACAGACGTGTCGTTGATATCGCTAGCCAGGACAGCAAAGAAACCCATCCGACTCTCATGACGCGTTATAACTATATCTCGCGGTTTTAAACATTATGATTAATCTATGTAGTAGATACAGTGAACTAACTGGTAATAAAGTGATTGAAAGTCCGCCCGGCCTTCTAAGCTATTTTGGCTTTGAGGAAGAACAGATTTTGCTTCCCTCTATCGATTGGGAAAATCGCAAAATAATCATGGAACACCATATCGGAGGACTGTGGCAAAAAGTCGTCGGATTTGTAGGAACAAATAAGATCAGAAGGGGTACAAGCAATTCGAGTATTGCCCGATCTATTACATGCTTAGATCCGATTCCAACACCTAAAGTGAATTGGGTAATGGGAATGCACGCCGCCGCATGTTTTCCCGACTGGAGAATGTTGCTAGGAAATGCCTGGCTTTTGGAAGAATCAGACCTACCCAAAAACTGGCGACAGATGAATATTAATCAAGTACACATCTATATTGCAGCAATGATTAGAAACAATAAATTATCGGCGCAAGAGTTGGATCTAATAGAGAAGTTAAAAGAACCAGAGAAAGTCCGCAATATGGCACGTCAGCTCGAATTATACAAAGAGCTCAGTGCAATTATTTCTGAAGACAGCTCAGCTTTTATTATCAAATTGATTAATCAAGGGGAATGGGAGTCTGCCCGTTCAGGAACTTTTGCTCATGAATTAGGTCATTTATCGGGAAGCGGGTTTGACGATAATAAAACTGACCCCTATAAGGCTCGCCTATATGAAAAAGAGGCAGATTTTATTGCCAGTTCTATTGGATTTAAAGATGGATTATTGGCATATATGAAAACTGCCACAGAGTGTAGTCCACATGAAACGGACAAAGAAGTTATCGATATCACAAGCCCGAACTTTAAAAAATCCCATCCGACCCTAATGACGCGTTATAACTATATCTCTCGATTCTAAAAAAGAGAGGGTCCCCAAGAATGGGGACCCTCTGAAAGCTTACGAGCCTTTTAACGCCTCTTGGGGCAGTGTGGCTTTGTGGCTCATCTTGATTTTGCCGCGATCGTCGATATCCAGCACCTTCACTTCGAGGGTGTCGCCCTCTTTGAAGAATTTCTTAATATCTGCGATGCGCTCATGGGAGAGTTCGGAGATGTGGCAGAGCCCTTCTTTACCGAACACCTCAACAAAGACGCCAAACGGAACGATCGATGTGATCTTGCCGACGTAGGTCTTGTTGATTTCCATGTCTGAGGTCAAGTTGTGGATCATCTCTTTGGCGCGGTCCATCGAAGTGTGGGTCGTCGCGCTGATGCTGACGATACCGCTGTCATCGATGTTGATGTCGGCGCCAGTTTCTTCGATGATGGCGCGGATCTGCTTGCCGCCAGGACCGATGAGGGTGCCGATCTTGCTTGGCTTAATCTGTATCGTTTCGATACGTGGAGCGTAGGCGGAGAGCTTCTCGCGCGGTGCAGGGCACGCCTCGAGCATCTTGCCGAGGATGTGCAGACGTCCTTCTTTGGCCTGTGCAAGCGCCGCTTGCATGATCTGCGGGGTGATTCCTTCGATCTTGATATCGAGTTGGAAGGCGCTGATCCCGTGTTTGTTTCCAGCGACTTTAAAGTCCATGTCGCCGAGCGCATCTTCTGCACCGAGGATATCGGAGAGAATCGCGTATTTCTTATCTTCGAGGATAAGGCCCATGGCGATCCCGGCAATCGGATGTTTAACGGGGATGCCGGCGTCCATCATAGCGAGGCAGCCGCCACAGACGGAAGCCATCGAAGAGGAGCCATTGGACTCAGTGATATTAGATTCCAGGCGAATGACGTAGGGGAATTCTTCGCGGGTAGGAAGCGTCATTGCAAGCGCGCGTTCTGCGAGTTTGCCGTGACCGACTTCGCGGCGTCCGGGAGGTCCCATACGACCGACTTCCCCGACCGAGAAGGGCGGGAAGAAGTATTGTAGATAGAAACGGCTGCTCTCTTCGCCATTGAGATCTTCGTAGCGCTGAGCCATCGATTCACCGCCGAGGGTGGCAACTGCGATCGCCTGGGTCTCGCCGCGTGTAAAGACTGCACTACCGTGTGTGCGTGGCAGGTAGCTCATGTCGATGGTGATCGGACGGATTGCGCGGCTGTGTCTGCCATCAGGGCGCTTGTCTTCGTCTAGGATCATCTGGCGCATGATGTTGGCTTGAAGCTTTTTAAACGCATTCTTGACATCGAGTTTTGAGTAGACAGCGCCATCTGCGGGGCAGAGCTTCTCAAAAACTGTGCTATTAATGGCGCTGATGCGCTCTTCGCGATCCTGTTTTCCACCCACTCGGAAGGATTCTTCCAGGTCTTTGCGGGCGATGCGCTCGACTTCGGAATAGAGATCATCAGGAGCAAGGCGCAGTTTGCCTGTATTTTTTGCTTTACCGACGACTGCTTGCCATTCTAAGAGAGTGCGGCAGATCTGCTGGATCGCTTTGTGTCCTTCTTGGATCGCTTCGAGAAGTTGCTCTTCTGTAAGGAAGTCCGCAAAACCCTCAATCATGAGGATCGCGTCTTCCGTACCTGCAATCATGAGGTCGAGGCGTGAGCGCTTGAGTTCTTGCAGAGTAGGATTGATGACGAAACGGTCGTCGACCAGACCAACTTGGACAGCGCCTACTGGCTTGACGAGAGGGATGTCGGAGATGACAAGTGCGGCAGAGACTGCGCAGATGGCAAGTGGCTCAGGAAGGTGAACGCCATCATAGGAAAGAACGTATGCGAGCAACTGGGTGTCGTGGTAGTAGCCTTCGGGGAAGAGGGGGCGAATAGGGCGGTCGATCAGGCGGCAGACGAGGATTTCGCGCTCTGCTGGACGGCCTTCGCGTTTAATGAAGCCACCGAGTGTTTTACCTGTGGAGGAAAATTTTTCCTGATAGTCGACGCGTAAGGGGAGAAAATCGACGTCTGGTAGGGGGTCTTTTGTCGCGCAGGCGGTTGCCATCAGAACGGTATCACCGCATCGCAGTATGACTGATCCGTTGGCTTGGCGGGCGATTTTGCCCGTTTCAAAAGAAATTTCGCGGCCGTTGATTGAAACAGAAGTTTTAAATTTATCCATGATGCTCCTAAAATTTTTGTACATGGATAAACTGTCCATTTAGAGAGATCAAATAATTTAATCTCTCTAAAAGGGCATTCTATCCACTGGGAAGGGAATATAACATGCCCCTAGATTAGGGGCAATTTATTACTTACGAAGGTTGAGGCGGGTAATGAGGCTTTGATAACGCTTGGTATCTGTAGAATTGAGATAATCAAGCAGCTTGCGACGCTGGCCAACGAGCTTTAGAAGAGCCAAGCGTGAGCTATGGTCTTTTGGAGCTAATTTTAAATGCTCGGTAAGCTCAGCAATTCTTTCGGTGAGAATCGCAATTTGAACGTCTGCAGAACCAGTATCTTTTTCATGGAGCTGAAACTTTTTTGTAATTTCCTCTTTCGTTCCTTTATCTAAAGACATTTAAAATTCTCCTGTGGGCTTGACTTAATTCTAATAAAATCTTTCTTGAGTTTCAAGTTGAATTTTCTTGAGCTCCGGCGACGATTGTAATTGTATGGCTCTCATGCTAACATGGAAAGCATTAAAAGTCCATCATGAGTAATGAAGATCTAAAGTTTATGAGCGAAGCGCTCGAAGAAGCAAGGAATGCTTTTACTAGGCAAGAGGTGCCTGTTGGAGCAATTCTTGTATTTGAAGGAAAGATTATCGCCAGAGCATCCAATTGCGTGGAAGAGTTGCAAGACGCAACAGCGCATGCAGAAATAGTTTGTATAAGAGAAGCGGCGCGCATCCTTGGCAATTGGCGACTCAATCAGTCGACTCTCTACTGCACGCTCGAACCTTGTGCGATGTGCGCGGGTGCGATGATCCTTTCGCGGGTCAAAAGATTAGTGTATGGAGCGCGCGATTTAAGACATGGAGTCGACGGCAGCTGGGCGTCTTTGATTCGCGAGCCGCACCCTATTCATGTGGTAGAAGTAGAAGGGGGAGTCCTCGCTGAGGAGTCCGCTGAGCTGATGAGACGTTTTTTTCAGGAGAGAAGAGATGCTAAAAGTAGAACCCCTTTTTGAAGAACTTATTATTGCTCAAAAGGCCAAGATGCTCAAGCTCGCCCAGTCAATTATTCCTCATATAATCGAAGACGACCTCATGCAGCCCAATGATTTCCCCCAGCTAGAGCAGCATCCGCTCTTTCGCTATGAAGAGGGGGTGCTCGAAGGATTGCTAACCGCCCGGATGGCGTTACTAGCATCTTCAAGAGATTTCATCCTTTAATCCATAGTTGTGTTTTTTCACTAATTATGATAAAATTGTTTTTTTGGAGAAAAATGGACTCTTTTAAAGACATTTCAATTCGTCAAAGTATTAGCTATTCTATTTGGAATACAATTAGCTCTATTGGTCACGCGGGAACTGGCTGTTTTTTAGAAAAAAATTGTCTAACCGCGGTGATACGTGTTGCAGATGATGCATTGCCTTGCTGTCTTTCACCATTATTTTATTTAAAAGCTTTAGCATTTGTTGCTGTTGGGGTTTGCATGGTAACATGCGCACTTCTAAGTATTGCTGAAACCATAGCTAGAGCAGCTCTGTTTTTAATAGTAAAGCCGATCCATTTTTTTATCCCAACAGAAAGGTCAGAATGGTTTGATGAACAAATCATCAAGCCCTTGTATACACATGTAGTAATTGCTGCCTCATTAACAGCGATATTCTTGGGTCAGGTTACTGGGCCGTGTTCTGATGGAATGCTCTATTTGCTTTTTGCCAAGTCCGTGCATTCTTTTTTTAATTCTAAGTCTATGCAAGCATTTGTAAATGCCCATTATGATGGGTATAGCCATGCGGCGCAGGATTTCACCTATTTTAAGCATTTAGAGCAGGTTACTTCGTAACCTTCTTAGAGTAGCTTCTTTTTCGACACGGATAGAGGCACGTTTTTGTTGAGTTTAATCGCTCTATGGCGTTTAATTTCTATCATTAACTGGAGTTCATATGAAGAAAGAAGGTCATCCTGACTATCAAGAAGTTCTTTTTGTCGATTCTTCCACAGGACATAAATTTGTTTGCGGTTCCACTTTGAAACCCAAAGAAAAAGAGAAGTTCGAAGGAAAAGAATATCCCGTCTACCGCGTTGCTGTATCGTCTGCTTCGCATCCGTTTTTCACGGGAAGCAAGCAGTTTATCGACTCAGAAGGAAGGGTAGATAAGTTCCGCAAGCGTTACGCGAAGAAGAAAGAAGAAGTAGTAGAAAAAGAAGAGGCAAAACCTGCCGCTCCTGTTAAGCCTGCTGCTCGCCGTGCTGCACCTAAGAAGAAGTAAGATGCATGCAAGCGCGGATTCAAAAGCTCCTCGCCCGCTTAAGTGAATTGGAAGATCTGCTGGGGCGCTCTGACGCCCTAGCGGATCAGAAGAGATACAAGGAGCTGGCCCAAGAGCACGCTTATCTATCACAGATAAAGGAGTGCCAGGCTCAGCTCGATTCTCTGAATAAGCAGCTGACGGAGAACCAGGCTCTTCTCAAAGAAGAGCTCGATCCCGCTTTTCTCGAAGTCATACGCGATGAGATCGCTTCCTTAGAGAAGCAGATTCCTCTCACACGCGCAAAAATGGAAAATCTGCTCGTTCCTCCCGATCCTAGAGACAATCGCAACATCATCATGGAAATCCGCGCCGGAACCGGTGGTGATGAAGCAGCTCTTTTCGTCGCCGATATGGTGCGCATGTACCAATATTACGCCGGCCAGAAAGGCTGGAAAATGGAGCTTCTCTCCTGCTCTGATTCGGAAATGGGCGGGTACAAAGAATATATCATGGTTCTTTCGGGACCCAATGTGCACCGCTTTCTCCAATATGAGGCGGGGACACACCGCGTCCAACGCGTCCCTAAAACGGAAGCGCAGGGCCGCGTGCATACGTCGGCTGTGACCGTAGCCGTTCTTATGGAACCTGGAGAAGAAGAGAAGATCGTTCTCGATGAGAAAGAGCTTAAGATTGACACCTATCGTGCGTCCGGTGCAGGTGGCCAGCACGTCAACACGACCGACTCCGCCGTCCGCATCACGCACCTTCCTACAGGCACCGTGGTCTACTGCCAAGAGGAGCGCAGCCAGCATAAGAACAAAGAAAAGGCGATGCGCCTACTCTCTGCCAAGATCGTCGAAGAAAAGCGCCGTAAAGCTGAAGCAGAGATGGCCCATCTGCGCCAATCTCAAGTGGGTACAGGCGATCGCTCCGAGCGCATCCGCACTTATAACTTTCCGCAGAACCGCGTGACCGATCACCGCATCGATCTGACGCTCTATAAACTCGATCGCGTGATGGAGGGCGATCTCGAAGAGATCACTCAAGGTCTCGTCAGCTTTTTCCACCAGCAAAAACTCGCCACCGTATGAAGACTCTAACCGAAGTCCTGCAACTCTCGACGCAGTACCTCAAGGAGCGCGGGGTCGAAGCGGCGCGTCTTTCTGCCGAAACACTCTTGGCCCATCATTTAAAAGTCAAACGACTCGACCTATACATGCAGTTCGACCGCCCTCTGTTAGAAGAGGAGCTGGCTGCTTTTCGCGCATCGCTCAAGCGTAGAGCCAAAGGCGAGCCTGTCGATTACATCTTGGAAGAGATGACTTTCTTGGGTTGCAGCCTGAAAGTGACGCCTGCCGTGCTCATTCCGCGCCCAGAAACGGAAGTATGGCTCTCTCAGGTCTCTAAAAAAATGGAGAAGGGGAGAGTGCTTGATCTCTGCACAGGCTCAGGCTGTCTGGCAATTGGGCTTAAAAAGCAGCGTCCCGATTTAGAAGTAGTCGCCAGCGATATCAGTTCCGACGCGCTTGCGGTGGCAAGAGAAAACGCTGCGCGCAATCAGGTCGATGTGACTTTTTACGAAGGGGACTTGCTTGAACCGCTCAAAGGCCAGCGCTTCGATTATGTTCTCTGTAATCCACCCTACATTTCTAAAGCGGAGTATGAGGGGCTCAGCCCTGAAGTGCGCCTTTTTGAGCCGAAGGGGGCTCTCTTTGCTGGAGAAAGAGGGACAGAATTTTATGAACGGCTCTGCCGAGAACTTCCCGGGTATTTAAACCCAGGTGCCACCTGCTTTTTTGAAATCGGCGCTGCCCAGGGGCAGGCTTTAATAGATATCTTCACTCCACCCACATGGACACTCCCTCTGGTCGAAAAAGATTGGGCCGGTTATCCTCGATTAGTTTCTATACGATATGGCGTCTGATTTAAAAGTTATTGCTCCTCCTCCAAATGCTAAGTCCTTCCATCTCTACCTGAGTGATGGTTCGATCTGGACGATTGGAGATTCAAAGAGGGGTTTTCAAGAAGGCAGTCGCGTTCATGTAACGCGATTGGAGCTAGCCTTTTGGAAAATCCAGAATCTGGATGTTCCTTCCATGATTTCTGAGGTTACCCGCTATTCTGGGCCTACTCTTAAATTAAAGAGTATTACTCTTAAGCGCATCGAGTTTGTTGATGGTTCTAGGTTTTTAATTTCACCGTTTCAAAATTCTATGAGTTGGGGATTATCTCATTCGATTGTGATTGATTGTGGTATTCCGAATGCGTTTTATAATAGGGATATCAACCAAGTTATTTATGTTACTTCTCTTCCTCCTGACAAAGCGCAAGAAATTTCTTGATCATTGGGTTTCCCTTGAATTTCAGGGTGTTATCCGTTAAACTTGGTACCACATTATGTTTGACGGTATTGCCAGTCAATTCAAAACCCTATTTTCTTCGCTTGCCGGCAAGAAAAAGCTGACCGAAGACAACGTTTCTGACGCAGTGCGTCAGGTGCGTATGGCGCTGCTCGAAGCGGATGTCAACTATTCTGTTGCTAGCCAGCTGGTCAAGCGCATTAAAGAACAGGCGCTTGGCGAAGCTGTTTTGAAATCTGTTTCTCCAGGCGAGCAGTTCATTAAAGTGGTCCACGATGAACTCGTTGCTTTAATGGGCAGCGAAGAGCCTGAGATTAAGCTCCTCGGCCATCCGTCGATCATTCTTCTGTGCGGATTGCAAGGATCGGGCAAGACGACTAGCTGCGCGAAACTCGGTCTCTTTTTGAAGCGCAAGGGAATGAAAAAGAAGGTGCTCGTCGCAGCGTGCGACTTGCAGCGTCCCGCAGCCGTCCAGCAGCTGCAGATTTTAGCTGAGAAAAACGAGCTCGATTTCTTCTCCTTAGAGGGAGAAAAAAATCCTCTCAAAGTAGCAAAAGCAGCCCTCGAAAAAGCCAAACGCGAGGCCTATGACGCGTTGATTGTCGATACAGCGGGTAGACTGCATATCGACGAAGTGCTCATGAGTGAGCTGCAAGAGATGAAAAAGCTGCTTCAGCCGCAGGAGATCCTCTTTGTCGCAAGCGCTACAACGGGTCAAGACGCTGTGAAAACAGCGCAAGAGTTTGACAAGGCGCTCGACATCACGGGAACGATCCTCACCATGCTCGACGGTAGCGCAAGAGCCGGTGCCGCTCTCTCGATTCTAGAAGTGACGAAGAAGCCGCTCAAATTTGAAGGGATTGGCGAGCACATCCAAGACTTTCAGCTCTTCAATCCGCGCTCTATGGCTGACCGCGTGCTCGGAATGGGCGATGTGATCAATCTCGTTAAACGCGCTGAAGAAGTCGTAGACGAAGAAGAGAGCAAAGACCTCGAGAAGAAGCTGCGCAAAGCCAGTTTTACATACGACGATTATCTGCGCCAGATGGGCATGTTTAAGAAGATGGGTTCTTTAAAAGGGATCCTGAAAATGCTCCCCGGTGTACCTGATATGCCCGACATGGATATGCCGGAGAAAGAATTTAAGAAGATAGAATCGATGATCTTGTCGATGACCCCTCGCGAGCGCAGTGAGCAGGTGGAGCTTGTCCCCGCACGCAGACGCCGTATAGCTAGTGGCAGTGGAACGAAGATCGACGATGTCAATCGCATGGTCAAAGATTTTAAGCGGCTGAAGCAGCTGTGCAAATCGATGCCAAAATTAAGCAAAATGTCCGATTTAAAAATGGAGAAATCATTATGGCAGTGAAAATTCGCTTGCGCCAACAGGGACGTGTGAATCGCCAAACATATCGCGTCGTGGTGACCGATGTGCGCACAAAGCGCGACGGCAAATATCTCGAAAACCTGGGATGGTACGATCCGTTCAAGGCGGAGAACAATGCTGAAGTAGACGCTGAGCGCGCGCTTTTCTGGCTCAACCAAGGTGCGGAAATCACGCACGAAGCAGAGAAGCTAATCGCAAGACTGGCTCCCGATGTGATTGCACAGTGGAACGACAGAAGACAAGCGAAACGCACGAAAATGGCTGCGCAAAGACGCAACCTGAAAAAGGCGAAGGCTTAAATAATTGCGGTTTACGATCCTATCGCTCTTTCCCGAATCCTATTTTCGCTCAGCCTTCGGGGTGAGCATCCTGAAGCGGGCTCAAGAGAAAGGGTTGATAGAGATCGGGTGCACCGACATCCGCGCGTTTGCCGAAGGCAAACACCAGCGCGTCGATGATCGCCCCTATGGAGGGGGACCGGGGATGGTGATGATGCCAGGACCGGTTGTAAGTGCGATCCGCAGTGTAAAAGACGAGGGAGCGCACGTCGTCTTCCTCACACCGCAGGGGAGGCCCCTTAAAGCGGCTGACTGCGAGCGGCTAGCGAAAGTACCTCATCTGATCCTGCTATGCGGGCATTATGAAGGGATCGATGAGCGTGCGATGAAAGAGGTCGATGAGGAGATCAGCATTGGGGATTTTGTCCTTACCAATGGATGTGTCCCGGCTCTCGTTCTCGTCGATGCGGTATCGCGCTTTGTGCCAGGCGTGCTGGGGCATCCGGATGCGGCAGCAGAGGATTCTTTCCAAGCAGAGGGAGGCTTCGATGCCCCCCACTACACGCGGCCTGAAGAGTTTGAGGGAGAGGTGGTTCCTGCTGTGCTTGCCGGAGGCAATCACCGCGAGATCGCCGCATGGCGAAAGAGTAAAAGTTTAGAGAAGACAAGAAGGCAGAGGCCAGAATTAGTGGATAATTAAGAAAATTTTCGCATTTGGACTGCGTCAAAGCCCAAATGCGAAAATTTTATTAATTATCCACCAGGAGAATACCAATGAGTCAGAGTCAGGTGATTGAAGAACTTGAAGCGGAATTTCTGAAAAAAGACGTTCCCGATTTTAAAGTGGGAGACACTGTTAACGTGCACACCCGCATTGTCGAAGGCGACAAAGAGCGCGTCCAGCTCTTTTCCGGCACAGTGATTGCCAGAAAGGGCAGTGGACTGTCAGAGACTTTCTCGATCTATCGCGTCTCTTATGGTTCCGCTATGGAGCGTGTATTTATGCTGCACAGCCCGAAAATTGCGAAAGTAGAAGTGATCAAACGCGGTAAAGTGCGTAAGAGCAAGCTCTACTACATCCGCGGGGTATTTGGTAAGAAAGCGAAGATCCAAGAGAAGATCCTGCGTAAAGTGCCAGTAGCAGGGGTGTCATCTGCAGAAGAAGAGCAAAAGAGCTGAGACTTTTCGTTTAAAGCGCTTATCTGCGATTGAAGAGGAGCTGCGCGAGCAGGGCTTCAGTCGGATCGCAGGCGTTGACGAAGCGGGTCGCGGTCCTTTGGCTGGGCCCGTAGTCGCAGCAGCGTGTATCCTTCCAGAAGGGTATAAGCTCGCCGGCATCAATGATAGCAAGAAGCTTGCAAGCCCAGAGCGAGAAAAGCTCTACCAGGAGCTGATTCAGCACCCGGAAATCTATTATGCTGTAGGGCTGGTAGAGGCGACCGAGATCGACGAGGTCAATATTCTCCAGGCGACGCTAAAAGCGATGGCCCAGGCGATAGAGCGGCTCAAAGTGCGTCCCGATTTTGTGCTTGTCGACGGGCCGCAGGTTCCGCCCGGGGATTTTTTGAAAGAGGGCCTTGTGGATGGGGATGCTCTCTCGCAGGCGATTGCTGCAGCATCAGTGATTGCCAAAGTGACGCGCGACAAGATCATGGTAGGGTACGATGCGCTCTATCCAGAATATGGATTCAAAGAGCATAAGGGGTATGGAACCTCGCAGCACTTAGAGGCGATTCGCCAGCATGGCCTATCGCCGATACATCGCCATACTTTTAGGAGGACGGCTTGAGAAGTATGACAGCTTATGGACGCGCGCAGAGCGCGCCGCTCCATGGAATCAGATGGCTCGTTGAGATTCAGTCGGTCAATCGCAAGATGCTCGACTTCCAGATCTATCTGCCCAAAGAGTTTTTCCACTGGGAGATCGAGCTGCGCCGCATGATCGCCCTGCACGTTGAACGCGGACAGATCACCCTGCGCATCTCGCTCAAGCAGGAAGGCGAGCAGCTCGCCATAAAAGGCCTAAAAGCATTGAAGAGCCACTGGGAAGGCATTGCCCTTGAACTCGGCTATCCTACCTCTTCGATCAATCTCTCCTTTTTGCTCGCGCAGATGGGCCAACTGCCCCTAGAGCAACTCGCCGACAGCGAAGCAGAACTACGCGCTCACCTTGACAAGACGATTGAAGCGGCATTAGCTGATTTTAAACGCATGAAGGAAATTGAGGGGAGCAATCTAGCCACCGACCTGAAATTGCGCCTTCAGCTGATTGGCAAAGAGCTCCACGAGATCGAGAAAGAGGAGAAGGGAATCGTCGATAAGTTCCTCCTCAAGTTGAAAGAGCGAATTGGCGACGCTTTTGCCTCAGTTCCGGATACGGAAGAGCGCCTATTTCGCGAGGTCGCCATGTACGCAGAAAAAGCTGATATTAGCGAAGAGATCACGCGCCTGCGCTCTCACCTCCAGCAGTTTGAAGAGACGCTTTCCATCCGCGAGAAAAGCATCGGGCGGACGCTCGACTTTTTGACCCAGGAGATGCAGCGCGAAGTGGGGACGATCGGGGCGAAAGCCGCGGGTCTTGCCATTTCCAAGCGCGCTCTCTGGATGAAAGCAGAGCTAGAAAAGATTCGCGAACAGGTGCAAAATATAGAATGAAATCTATGCTTGGAAATTTGCCTAAAGGCCTCGCTTTTGTGATCAGTGCCCCAGCAGGGACTGGTAAGACGACACTGGTGCGCATGCTGATCGATGAGTTTCCCGCCGCTGTCTCTATGAATGTTTCGACAACGACGCGCTCTCCGCGCCCCGGCGAGATTCCGGGCCACGACTACTTCTTTGCCTCGAAAGAGGAGTTTGAAGAGAGGATCAAAGCAGACGGATTTTTAGAGTATGTGGAGCTCTTCGGCAACTACTACGGCACCTCTAAAGAGCACGTAAAAGAGGTCCAAGCTAAAGGTAAGCACATTGTGCTCGTCATCGACACGCAAGGCGCTATGGCGCTTAAAAAACAGCATTTTGAGGCGGTTTTCATCTTTGTCCACCCGCCCAACTTGAGCGAACTGCGCGAGCGTCTATTTAAGCGCAAAACGGAAGCCGGTGGTGACATCGAAGAGCGGCTGCACTGGGCAGAGAAAGAGTTAGAGCTTGCTCCTCGCTATGACTATCAGATCGTCAATGATAACCTGCACCACGCGTACGATGTGTTGCGCAGCATATTTATTGCAGAAGAAAATAAAACTAGAAAACCAGGGAAATAAATGAAGCAACAAAGAGAAATGCTAACAAATGAAAACCTTAAAGGGATTTGCAAGAGCAATTTCGAACTGGCTCTCTATGCGATCAATCTTGCAAGATATCATATCAAAGCCGGTGAAGAGTTTGATGTAAGCGATCTTCTCGACGAAGTGCGCTACCATCCCGATCCCAGCTATCTCGATCAGCTGAAGCGCGAAGATGAAGAGGCGATGAAGCACGAGTAATGAGCCGCATCCTCATCACTTCAGCTCTTCCCTATGCCAATGGCCCGCTGCATTTTGGCCATATCATTGGCGCCTACCTCCCCGGGGATTGCTACGCGCGTTTCGAGCGCCTAATCGGCAATGATGTGCTCTTTATCTGCGGCTCCGACGAGTATGGCGTGGCGATTACGCTTAGCGCGCAGATGGCAGGGCGCAGCCCGAAAGAGCATGTCGACATCTATCATGCGATCAACCGCGACTTCTTCAAGCAGCTAGACATCTCCTTTGACCACTATTCGCGTACCACCTGGCCCGGACATAATGAGACGGTGCAGCAATTTTTCCTCGACCTTTTGAACAATGGCTACATCGAAAAGCGCACCACCGAGCAGCTCTATTCACCGAGCGAGAAGCGCTTTCTCGCCGACCGCTACGTCGTCGGCACCTGCCCGCGTTGCGGCTTTGAAAATGCAAGAGGCGATGAGTGCCAGAAGTGCGGAGCGAGCTACGAAGCAACGGACCTCAAGAATCCGCGCTCTAAACTCACCAACTCTCCTCTCATTCTAAAGCCCACCGAGCACTGGTTTCTGCGCTTTGACCTCTTCAAAGAGAAGCTAGCCAAGTGGATCTCTGACAAAAAGTGGAAGCCCAACGTCCTCAATTTCGCCAAATCCTACATCGACGACCTCAAACCGCGCGCCATCACCCGCGATGCCGAATGGGGAGTCCCCGTTCCGCTCGAAGAAGCAGTCGGGAAAGTGCTCTACGTCTGGTTTGATGCGCCGATCGGCTATATCTCCGCCACCCGCGAATGGGCGCGCCTCAAAGGCGATCCCGAAGCGTGGCGCCCCTACTGGTGCGATCCATCCACAACGCTTGTCCACTTTATCGGCAAAGACAACATCCCTTTCCACGCCGTCTTCTTCCCTGCGATGATCATGGGGCAGAACCAGCCCTACAAACTCGTCGATGAGCTGCCCGCCAATGAATTCCTCAACTTAGAAGGCCGTCAGTTCAGCAAATCGGAAGGCTGGACGATCGATCTGGAGCGCTTCTTCCAGAACTTTACCTCTGACCAGATCCGCTACTATCTTGCTGCCAACGCTCCTGAGACGCAAGACGCGGAATTTTCCTGGAAAGATTTCCAATTGCGCTGCAACTCTGAACTCGTGGGCAAATATGGCAACCTCGCCAACCGCACGCTAGTCTTTATCAACCAGCACGTCGGCTCATGCATCCCTCCTCTCCATAAGCCTTCAGATTCCGACCGCGCCTTCCTGGATTCGATCGAGTGGCTCACTCAAGCGATCAAGGAAGCCTATAGCACCTTCCACCTGCGCAAGGCCGCTCAGCTCATTATGGAGCTCGCATCCGCCGGCAACGTCTATTTCGATGCGAAGAAGCCCTGGGTGATGGCCAAAGATCCCG
>JABDCT010000018.1 GCA_013287985.1 Chlamydiota bacterium | reverse complement strand
AAAGGTAGTTGATGCGGTAGACGTTTTCCATGGAGTAGGGCGCGTAGACACCCGCTCGGCTCTCTTCTAAATCTTGAATCCCTAGTTCAGCAAGTTCTTGATAAAGAAGCTTTTCCAGCCCGAAGTGACAGCTAACAAATAACATCCATCCATGTTATAGCAAGCGCCCCATTCCGTCAATTAATTGTTATTGTAAAATAATTTATATTACTATATAATTACGACATGAGCTTATTTTTAGATTTAAATTCATTTGCAAATAGTTTTGATCCGAAAAATCAATTAATTGATGAAAAATGTCGGGTCAAAGAGACAAACTGTCTGACTCACTGGCTTAGCCGGTTCCATATATATGAGGCATTGAGTAATTTTAATCGCTCACTGGGGGATTGGCCCATCTACGCCCTTTCCAAGGACACCATTAAGACTCTTAAGCAAAAGCTGTTTATGTATGTAGAGGTAAATGCGCCTAGGAATGATAAAGTCCTACCCGTCTTAGCAAGCATTTTCACCAAGCTTAATGCCTATAAACTACAAGATGGAGCATCTCAACTCAAAATGATCGCCACATCCTTTGATGCAAAGACTCAAACACTCATTCTCGATCAAACAGGAGTTATTGTCATCTGCCCTAAGAATCAGCCCTACACAGCTAAATACGTCTGCGATGATCCCTTCAAGGTGATGGATATGGTGTTCTCTTATATAACGCCTAGTAATTGTGCAGGAATTAAGCAGGACCAGCTCAAAAGTAAGCTAGGAGCCTATATCGATCAGATGGCGGATGAGTATGGCGAAGATCTCGTAGCAGATTTGTATGCTCGTTACAAATTAATTGTGGAAGAATAGGATCACATCGCCGTCGTGGACGATGTAGTCTTTGCCCTCTGAACGCGCTCTACCCACTTCGCGCGCTCCCACGCGTCCCTTATAAGCAAGCATATCTTCGTACGATACAACCTCAGCGCGGATAAACCCTTTTTGCAGGTCTGTATGAATCTCTCCAGCTGCATCTTGGGCGTTGGTGCCGCGTTTGATCGTCCAGGCGCGTGTTTCGATCTCGCCTGTCGTGATATAATTGATGAGTCCCAGCGTGTTGAACGCCTTTTTGATCAGGCGATTTAAACCCGGCTCCTCGAGGCCGAGAGCTGCAAGGTACTCCTTTGCTTCGGCAGGGGTCAGTTGAGCAAGTTCTTCTTCAAGCTTAGCGCAAATGGGCACGACTTCGCTGCCCTCTTTTTCCGCAAAATCGCGCACTATTTTCACATATTCATTTTCCATGCTGGGAAGGTCGCTTTCAGCGACGTTGGTGGCGTAGAGCACTTTTTTCAACGTCAGGAATGGGTAGGCCTTGAGGAGCAGCGCCTCTTCTTTTGTCACCGACATGCTTCTGAGCGGCTTATTATCGTTGAGGTGGGTGATCGCGCGGGCGAGGAGTTCGGCAGTTGCAGCGAGCTCTTTTTTGGCTTTGATCTGCTTTTCCATTTTGCCGAGGGTGTTTTCTGCCATCTGCAAGTCCGCGAGGATGAGCTCGAGATTGATGACCGCGATATCGGAGAGCGGATCAACGCGTCCTGCGACGTGGATGATCTCGCTGCTGTCAAAACAGCGCACCACGTGCACAATCGCATCGGTTTCGCGGATGTTGGCGAGGAACTTGTTTCCGAGGCCTTCTCCCTTGGAGGCACCTGCTACAAGACCTGCGATATCGACGAAGGTCACAGTGGCGGGGATGATTTTATGGCTCTTGGAGATGGTGGAGAGGATGGGCAGGCGAGGATCGTCTACTTCGACAATCCCGACGTTCGGGTCGATCGTGCAAAACGGATAGTTAGCCGCCATCGCAGCCGCTTTTTTTGTGAGTGCATTAAAAAGGGTGGATTTGCCTACGTTGGGCAGTCCTACAATACCACATGAGAGATTCGCCATAGGCCAACCAGAGTACTCTATCGCTCAATGAAACACAAGTTCGGCGATTCTTCCTCGCTCTGGATAAAGAGCGTGAGGGAAGCGCAGGACGACGCGCTGAGCTGCTTGAAAGACAATAGCTTGGGTGGGGAGGTGTTTCCCATTCCAGAAGATTTCACACGCATAACTGCCGTCAGGAGGGAGGCAGAGCATGCCGGTCGCCATTTGTGCCTCGTGAGGGTCTTGGACGTTGATTTCGAGTGGTGCCATCAGGGAGTAGGGACGCCCAAGAAGAAAAGCCGCCTCACTAAAACGCGCCTCGGCTATGAGTTCGCGGATCACGCCTGAAGAGAGGGGTTTGCCCTCGGGGTAAAACTTATCGACATATTCCGCAGAGAAATCCTCTTTTTGCGCCATCGCCAGAATATGCGTTTCATCTCCTTCGCGATTGCGTCCGAAGGCGTCGCCTTTGCCATGGATCAAGTGGGTGAAGGGGTAGACCTCTTTGACTTCATGCAGGAAGGCATGGTAGGACTGGCCGGCGAGATCTTGATCGAATGCCAGGAGATAGAGCACATCGACGCCTTGTTCTTCTAAGAGCTTGATCTTCTGTTCTTTAGAAGATAAAAGCGGGACGCTCTTCCCCCGGAAGAGTTCGCTGGGGTGGTTGCTGAAACTGATGACGGCAACCCCTCCCTCTGGCCCGACGCGCTGGCGTAGTCGACTGAGGATCATCTGATGGCCCAGGTGAACGCCATCGAAACTTCCTATGGTGAGCCCTCTAGGGAACCATTCGTCAGAAGGTAGAGCTAGGGTAGTAAAAACTTCCATTGATTCGAGAGTATATACAAAAAAGCCGATTTTTGAACACAACACTTATTTTCAGCTATTTACGTTTTTAATTTATTTATTTAATTATATTAAACATTTTGTTACAATTAATTAAGATTAGGTAAATAAATGGCGACAAATATTAATTTAGGCCTTTTGGTCAATAGTTTTAATCCAGATAAGGACTTACTAAAGGAAGACCTTTCAATTCAAGGTCAGGCCGATAGAATGCTAATGATGAGAATACCCCGCGTCTTCAGGGTACTTGAAAACATGGAGAAAAAGCTAACAGAAGCAGATCTAGCTTCATTAAGCGACAGAGAGCTCAAGATCTTGCGCGATAAACTGGTGATATATGTAAAGAAGCGCGCTCCTGGCAATCCAGGTGCTAATGCGATGCTAGAAAAGGTGATGAAAAAAATGGATAGGTTGTTTGTCAGCAAACTGCCCTTGCAAAATGGAACGAAAAAGAAGAGTGTCCACTTTCCAGAAGAGATTGCAACGATTAAAGCACACCTCCCCAACAGTCGAGTAGGAGGGGAATTAAAACAGCTCCGCTACATCATCATCTCGTTTGACCCTGCGGAGCACCGCTTTGCTCTGGTAAAAAGAATGATTTCCAAGAGGGTACCTGAGAAGGATTTTGTGATTGAAAAACTGGTTTTGGATCCAGAACAAGTCGGTGTATTACCCCATGAAAAAGAGGTCATTACAGAACCCAGTGAAGTCATTGATTATATTTTTGACTTTGTTTCCGCTGATTCAGTGCCTCATCTAAGCCGGGAAGAAGTCACCATTCTTAAGGAAAAGTTAACTAGATATCTTTCCATTCATGCCTCCGCAGATCCCGATATCCAAGGCGTAATTGAACTGGTTAATGAGAGCATCGATGCATTTTGGGAACAAAATGTTCAGCAAGAATAACATTTAGGAGAAAGAAAATGAGTTGTATTTGTGGATTTGCGCAGCTGTCACTGAGCCATTTACATATTATGAAGAATAGCAAACAAGTAGGCGCTATTTCAGTCGCATATAGCGAATGTTATTCTCATCCCGAACATAAGCTACGATTTATAAGCCCTATTAATGCGAGCTCGATCTCTCAAAATGAGTTGGGACAGATAAAAAGCAAAGTGGAAGAACTGACTGGAATACCCGCCCTTTTATCTTATGAGTCGCGTTGCTCGATGGGACCAATAACGATTTTTGTCAAACCTATCTTAGAATTGAGTAACTAAGAGGATGTCTATTTTTCTAGATACATTTATGAACCTGGATTTGATGGAGCAAACCATCACAAGAGATCTGCAGGTCGTAAAAAAAGAGCATAAATCTGGCATCCGTACGCGGGTCGACGGCATATTTGACTCGAGCAATCAGTATGTCACACGTGTCCTCAGCACTTTGAGCAATGTGGTGGATATACGCATGATTGACCAGTTGGGCAAAGGAAAGGTGAGGGAGTTCAAGAATCGTATCCGCGATTACGTTGCCCTTAATACGAGCTATTTCTCGGAAAAGATCTTGGCTCAAAGAGACCAGCTCTTAGCTAAAATCGATAAATACAACTTTGAAGATGAGAAGAAGGTGGAATTTCCTAAAGTGTACTTAGTATACGTTCATAAATATAAGACGGAAGATGTTGAAAATGAACCACCTAAGAAAGTAGTAAAAGGAAGCTTTTTAAACAGTCTAGCCTCTTTTCTTTTTTAACAATCTAATTGCAAGTTACTTACATTAATAATTAATTTTTGTTTAATATTTAATTAATATTTGATATAATTTTTATTAAAGAGGTAACTATGGCTATAAATTCAGATTTCACTACATTATTAAAAACTTTTGATCCCGAAAAGCAGATCATTACTGAAAATCTAAAAATTGTGAATAAATTCAGTTTGCCCGGGGCTTTTAGCTGGGTGAGTCCCCCTAACGTTACACGCGTCCTCCAGCGCTTATCGACACAGTTGGATAGACTGCTCCCTATAGACGGCCGCGAAGTAGAGCTGTTTAAAGATAAACTCGAGAAATACGTAAAGGTAAATGCTCCTCAAGATGAAGTCGCTCAACAGACACTTAAACATACATTTGAGAAGATGGATAAAATCATGAAACGGCATGCTACAGTGCGCGATCCCTTCAAGGGGATTCTGAAGTCCAATCATAGGACAGAATCGCCGACTGTGAAGCCTCAAGTGCAAACCATCCTCCAAGAGGAAGATGAAATGCAATCAAGCTCTCCAAAGATCAAGAGATCTCTATCGTTTATTAATGAAGAAGAAATCGATCGTGCGCAAGAAATAGAAGCTAAGCCAGCTACTAAGCCTACTATATTTATCAAATCAAGACATGAAATCCAAGCAATGGGCCCTAGAGGAGCAGTTGGCACAAAAGTAAATGATCTTCTCCAAATTATTCAATCATTCGATCCCGAAAATCACATCCTTGTTACAAATGAGGATTTCATCCTTGCATTTAGAAATAAAAACCAGATCTCGAAAGTAGAAGAAAAGGAGGATATGAGGGGGTTTCGCCGACTCAACATGGGAGAATTGGAGAGGCAAGCGCTATTTGCATATCCGATCGACGCTCCAATAAATATTTTCGTTGCGCTCGAATCGCTCATTGCCCCTGAGGTTTTGGAACATTTGTCTAGTGACCAGATCGCGATGTTGAGAAGCAAGTTGGAAGACTACTTCACGCGTGCTGGAGAGAAAAAATTTATTAGAGGGCTGGATAGTTTATTTGATGCAGCTCTCAAACAAATCCCAGGGAGTCAATAATGTCTATTGCAACGCTCTCCGCAATCATCTATGACTTCAATCCTGATACGCAGATGCTGACGCCAAAGCTCGAAATGATACCGAGAAAACCTAAGGGTTTTTTGGATAAGCTTCTTCCTACAACGGATAAGGTAATTGACGCGCTTGAAAAAGCGCTCACTCCAGAAACGGTTGTATACTTAGGTACCGGCGCTACTACTCTTGCTGAAAAAGCATTTGAATATTTAAAAAAAGAACGCCCCAATTTGTCGGATTATCAATGGGATAGAATTGGCCGTAAAATCAATCAGTCTTTTCAAATAGCGAAAGAACTAAATATTACGCGAGAGTCTATTTCTCGGGCTGAAGAGATAAAGAATACAGTTGGAATGGATTTTGAATTCATTGAAACAGATCGCCAATCTGGTAAAATTTAAAAAAAGGTATTTATAAATATGTCAGCAGATTTTGGTTCGTTAATAAAAACACTTAATCCAGAAAAGCATATCATTACTGAAAATCTTAAAATTGTAGATAAATTCAGTTTGGCCGGAGCTTTTTTTTGGGCTAATCCCCCTAGCGTCACGCGCGTCATCGAGCGATTAACGGCGCAGTTGCCTACATCACTCCCCATGGTGGCTAGAGAAAAAGGAATAGAAGAGTGTAAAGCTCTCCTGAAGCAATATGTGCAAGTGAATGCTCCTCGCGATCGAAGTGCAAAGCATGCGCTTGAGCAGGCGTTTAGTAAGATGGACAGCATCTGGAAACGGAGCACTGTGATTGAGGAAATGACGCCGGAACTTCTGGGCATTAGGGCTGACTTGCAGGAGATGTGGCGTGATCAAGTACAAGAAATTCGACTGGATTCTGTAGGCGATTCCTATTCGAGCGAGGAAGAATAAAGAAGGCTGCCATCAAAGCAGTCTGCAAGAGTATAGGGCCCTGAGCGGGTCCTTGTGAGGGTGCAGAGATGCGCCCCTGTCTTTAGTATCACCCCTAAATCATGAGCGATAGACCGAATATAGGTCCCCTTACTGCAGCTGATACGCAGCTGGAGGTAGGGATATGTATAGGCGAGAAGAGTCGTTGTCAGGGTCACTGTGGCCGGCTGCCGTTCGATTTCTACACCTTTGCGCGCTAGCTCGTAGAGTTTTTTCCCACCCACTTTTTTGGCAGAAAACATCGGCGGGATCTGCTGGATCGTCCCTTGGAAAAAGCCCAGGGCCTCTTCTATTTGGCCAAGGGGAGGGATGTAGGCATTTTCAGCGATGGTTTCGCCTTCGGGATCGTAGGTCGTCGTCTCTATGCCTAGATGGACGGTCGCTTCATATTCCTTGTCGTGATTGAGGAAGGTCCCGGATTGGCGTGTAAAGTCGCGTCCGATGAGCAGGATCATCACACCTGTTGCGAATGGATCAAGGGTTCCGGCGTGGCCGATTTTCTGGATGCCTGTGCGTCTGCGCGCTGCTGCAATTAAGCTAAACGAGGTTTTCCCGGCGGGTTTGTTGCAAGGGACGATCCCTTCATTCAGTTTCATCGGAAGGAGGGCGACGCGAGATCTGTTCGCTGTGGATCTTAGAGAGCAGCGCTTCGATGTGCATGTGCTGATCTAAGGAGGTGTCCAGCTTGAAGGTAAGGGCGGGAAAATAGCGCATGACCACTTTTTTGGAAGCGGTAATGGCGATAAAGCCAGCGGCAGATTGCAGAGCGATCAGGGAGTCCTGCTTCTCTTTGTCGCTGCCGATGACGCTGATCGAGACTTTTGCGTGGTGGAGATCATTGGAGATCGATACCTCGGTCACCGATACGAGGTGGCAGAGGCGTGGATCTTTCACGTCTTTGTTGATCACCTCATAGAGCACTTCTTTGAGTAGGGAGTTGAGGCGTTGGATACGCTTTTTTTCCATTGGTCTATAGTTCTTGTTCTAAATAGGTGATCTCGTAGGACTGGATGCGATCGCCTTCTTTGATGTCGCTATAGTTCTGTAGGAGTATACCGCACTCGTGGCCTTTGCTCATTTCGCGCACGTCTTCTTTGACTTTTTTCAGCGAGCCGATCATGCCTTTCCAGATCACTTTGTCATCGCGTATGAGGCGGACATGGTGATTGCGCTTGATGATGCCGTCGGTGACCTGGCAGCCGGCAATTAAGCCGAGTTGCGAGGATTTAAAGACTGTTTTGACGATGGCTTCACCCACATCATTTTCCTGCGGGATCTTGTCGAGAAGGTCGCGCATGGTGGCGCGGATATCGTCGACGGCGTGGTAGATGATCTCGTGCAGTTTGATCGGGACTTTTTTCTGCTTGATGAGATTCTCTGCATGGCTCTCGACTTTCGTGTGGAAGCCGATGATGGTGCAGTTGGTGGTTGCAGCGCGTTCGATATCCGACTCGGAAATCTGTCCGACGCCTTCGAAGACGAAGTAGAGATCGACTTTGTCCGACTTGATTTTCTGGAGCGAATGTTTAAGCGCCTCAAGTGAACCCTGTACGTCTGCGCGCAGGATGAGGTTGAGGACTTTTTTCTTCTGTGCTTCGGCGCGCTTCTCGAGCATGCCTTCCACAACGCGCTTCTCTTTCTGGAGGAGCTTGTGTTTCTGTTGATCGGCTCTTGCATGGGCGATTTCACGTGCTTCGCGTTCGGAGCCTACAGCGATAAAGTCGCTGCCTGCTTCAGGTAGGCCTGAGAGACCGGTGATTTTAACCGGTGTAGAGGGACCCGCTTCTTCCAGCTCTTTGCCATGCTCATCGTGCATCGTCTTGACGCGCGCAGAGTGCATATCGAAGACGATCGAGTCGCCGAGGTGCAAGGTGCCGTTTTGGACGAGGATGGTCGCCACAGCGCCCATGCCTTTGTGCATCTCCGACTCGATAACGGAGCCGCGCGCACGAGCGGTCGGATCTGCTTTGAGTTCGAGAACTTCGGATTGAAGAGAAAGCATCTCAAGTAGTTCTTTAATGCCTTGGCCTGTGACGGCAGAGCAGTTAACGGTAATGGTTGTTCCACCCCATACTTCAGGAAGCAGTTCCCGCTCAGCGAGCTGGCGGTAGACGTTATCTGGATTGTAGCCGGGTTTGTCGCTCTTGTTGATCGCCACCATGATAGGCACGTTTGCCTCTTTGGCTTGGCGGATCGCTTCTAGCGTCTGATCGCGGATGCCTTCATCACCTGCAACAACGAGAACGACGAGGTCAGTGACGACGGCGCCGCGCTCACGCATTGCAGAGAAAGCTTCGTGACCAGGAGTATCGAGGATCGTGATATCGCCAACTGCTGAATGGCACTTGAATGCGCCGATATGCTGGGTAATGGCTCCTGCTTCGCCTGCGGCAACGTTGGTTTTGCGGATAGCATCGATAAGGCTGGTTTTGCCGTGGTCGACGTGACCCATAAAGGTGACGACAGGGGGGCGTAGGATGAGTCTTTCCGGATTAGCTTCTTTGATCTCATCTTTGATGCTCTTATCTGTGATCTGGATGCGCTCTTCTTCGCGTGTATCGATGGCAATTTCACAGCCGAATTCATGGCCGAGTAGTTGGAGCATCGTTTCATCATCGATGAAGTCGTTGATCGTGACGACAACGCCTTGCATAAAGAGTTTGGAAATAAGCTGTGATGCTTTGAGTTTCATCTCGACGGCGAGGTCTTTGATAGAGACAGGGAGACGGATGTGCAGGGCTTTTGGACGTAACGTTTGATCGTCTTCCATGCTCTTGCGCCCTTTACTGCCGCGTTTTTTGCGCCACTCTTCATCTTCTCTACTGCGCAATCCAAGGCGGTCGCGTGTGTCAAATGCGCGTCCATCAGCACCTTTGCGCTGAGGTTTTATATCTTGAAAGTCTTTAAATCCACCGGGCTTGCGCGGTTCTCGCGGAGGGGAAGGCCTAGGCTTTTCGCCGCTCGGAGGCATAGGACGAGAGGGTCTCTTGGCGCCGGGACCGGCTCCAAAGCCACCTGTTCTTGGGCCTGAAGGTCCGCGTGGGGGATAACCGCCCTCGCGGCGAGGGGGATAGCCGCCTTCTGGGCGTGGACGTGGAGTATAAGGGCCTTCGCGGCGTGGAGGGTAGCCGCCCTCTGGACGTGGGCGAGGTGGATAGCCGCCTTCTGGGCGTGGACGAGGGGTATAGGGGCCTTCACGGCGCGGGGGGTAGCCACCCTCTGGACGTGGGCGCGGAGGATAACCGCCTTCTGGGCGTGGACGTGGAGTATAAGGGCCTTCGCGGCGTGGAGGGTAGCCCCCCTCTGGACGTGGACGCGGTGTGTAGCCTTCTGTACGTGGGGGATAGCCGCCTTCTGGGCGTGGACGTGGTGTGTAGCCTTCACGGCGAGGAGGGTAGCCACCTTCAGGACGTGGACGTGGAGGATACCCGCCCTCTGGACGAGGGGTGTAACCTTCTCGGCGAGGTGGATAGCCGCCTTCTGGACGTGGACGGGGTGTGTAGCCTTCGCGACGTGGAGGATAACCGCCCTCCGGGCGTGGACGTGGTGTGTAGCCGCCTTCTGGACGTTGGTGTGTTTCTTCGGTGGGGAGGCGTTCGCGCGCAGGAGCGGGTTTATGTTCAGCAGCAGCGGGTGGCGCAGGCCTCTCTTCTACTTCTTTATGTTCTGCGGCTCGCGGAGCGGGTTTTGGTGCAGGAGGTGGAGGTGCTGGAGGTTGTGCCTGTTCGGGTGCAGCCGCTTGTGGAGCAGCCGCTTCTTTTGGCGCTTTAGGCTCTGCAGCTTTTTCCGCTGCTTTTTTGCTAGGCTTTTTTGGTTTGCCGAGCTGAAGCGCTTCTGCGAGCTGCGTGTTTTTGATTTGGAGTTTTAAGTTTTTGGCCAAACGGGTTAAATCCTCTGTTGTCTAAGTCTAACTTGCTCAATAATTCTATCGGCCATTTCGAGGCTAATTTCAGGGATTTGAGCCAATTCTTGTCTGCCTGCATTTAAGACTTTGCGCGGCGTATCATATCCAGCGCCTTTGACGCTCTGGACGATCATCGAACTCATGCCTTCAATGCGGAGTTCCTGGTCTAGTGAGGGGTCATCCATCATCGCCATCTGAGCGAGTTGGATATTCATCGCCGCTTGGTATTCGCTCATGCGCTGGACGTCGAGTTCCACCTCGAGCATCTGACCAATGAGGCGAGCATTAGCTCCGCGTTTGCCGAGGACGATGGGGTATTGCTCATCTTCCACGATAATGGAGATGGTTTTTTCGTCTTCGCTGATGTTGATCTTCTTGATCTCAACTGGATTAAGCGCATTTTCTAAAAGCTGCACCTTATCCTGAGAGTAGGGAACAATGTCGATCTTTTCGTTGTTGAGCTCTCGAATGATGTTTTTAACGCGCGTTCCACGTACGCCGACGCAGGCTCCAACGGGATCTACTTTGGCGTCATTAGAACGTACGGCTAACTTTGTGCGATAGCCTGCTTCACGTACGATGCGCTCGATGACGACAGTGCCATCGTCGAGTTCAGGTACTTCTTGAATGAAGAGCTGTTTGGCAAAATCCGCATGGCTGCGAGAAAGCACCACTTCTGCGCCGCCGCTTTCGGTGTCGCGCACCTCAAAAAGGAGGGCTTGTACGCGATCGCCGACGTTGTAGCGCTCTGTCTTCGGATAGAAGCGTTCCGGTAGAATCGCTTCTACTTTGCCGAGATCGACAATGAGAGTGGCTCCGCGCACAACGCGTTTCACGCTGCCGGAGATGATCTCTCCCAGGCGGTGGCGGTACTCTTCATAAATCACATCGCGCTCAGCGCTGCGCAGCTTTTGCGCAATGACCTGACGCGCTGTTTGTGCGGCAATGCGTCCAAAATCTCTTGGAGTCGTTTCGATATCAATCCAGTCGCCAATCGCGCAAGAGGCTTTAAGAAGACGCGCCTCTTCGAGCGTAATCTCCTCTTCAGGAATCGTGACCTTATCGACCACTTCTTTTTGAGCGAAGACTTGGATTTCTCCGCTCTTGGGGTCGATTTGGACAGATACGTTGATGAGTCCCTTGACGCTTTTGCGTGCAGCAACGCGCAGAGCTTCTTCAATCGCGCTGATGATGACATCACGCTTGATTCCCTTTTCGCGCTCTAGGTATTCAAAAATGGCGACTAGATCTTTATTCATCGGCTTTTAGTGCTCCTAAAGTTATTCCCCTTCGGACTCTTCTTCTTTCTTTTTCTTCTTTTTGGGGGCTTTTGCTTTGCCGACGACGATATCGTCGCGGTTGACCTCATTCTTATCGACCAGGTACTCCTTAATGGAGAGAGCGATCTTCTTATGTTCTGGGTCTAGCTTGATCACTTTTGCAGTGATTTCATCGTCTTTATTGATCACATCTTCGACTTTGCCAAACGGCTGATCGGAGAGCTCTGTGACATGCACGAGGGCTTCGATGCCGTTGTCGAGTTCGACAAATGCGCCAAAAGCGGTCGTCTTGGTAACGGTGCCTTTGACAAGCGTGCCGACCGGCATCGTCTTCTCAATGCTTTCCCAAGGGTTATTTCCAAGCTGTTTCACGCCAAGCGTGATCTTTTTGCTCTCTTTGTCTACAGACAGAATGATCGCATCAACGACATCGCCTTTCTTGAGGACTTCAGAAGGGTGAGACACTTTTTTGATCCAGCTAAGGTCAGAAATGTGGATCAGTCCTTCAACACCAGGCTCGAGTTCGACAAATGCGCCGTAGTTAGTCAGGTTGCGGATTTCGCCGTGGACGTTCATCCCAAGAGGATATTTTGCTTCGATATCTTCCCAAGGGTTTTTCTCCACTTGCTTCATGCCGAGAGAAATTTTTCCCTCTTCTTTTTGCACGGAAAGAACAACAGCTTCGACTTCATCGCCTTTCTTCACGATTTCTGAAGGATCAGCGACGTTTTTCACCCAAGACATCTCGGAAACGTGAATGAGTCCTTCGATTCCGGGCTCGATTTCAATGAAGGCGCCGTAAGGTACCAGATTGACGATCTTGCCTTTTACGTGTGTACCAGGTGGATAGCGGCTTTCGATATCTTCCCAAGGATTGCTCTCTTTCTGTTTCATGCCGAGTGCAACTCTGCCTTTTTCGCGGTCGACGTGGAGGACCATGACTTCGAGCTCATCGCCTACGTTCACCATCTCTGATGGGTGCTTGATGCGCTTCCAGGTCATATCTGTGATGTGGAGGAGGCCGTCGATGCCGTCTAGATCGAGGAATACGCCGAAGTCGGTGATGTTTTTCACAACGCCGATGCGGATGTCGCCTTCATTAATGTGATCGAGCATTTCAGCTTTGCGAGAGATGCGCTCTTCTTCGAGAAGTTCGCGACGCGATACGACGATATTTTTGCGCTCTGTATTAATTTTGAGGATTTTGAAGTCGTATGTGCCACCGAGATATTCGTCGAGATTTTTGATGCGGCGGTTGTCGATTTGTGAACCGGGCAGGAATGCTTCCATGCCGATATCGACCATGAGGCCGCCCTTAACTTTGCGCAGGATTTTGCCTTTAACGATAGCGCCTTCTTTGCAATGGTTGACGATGAATTCCCACTGTCTTTGACGACGTGCTTTCTCGCGGGAGAGGACGATCTGTCCGTCTTCGCCTTCTGTCTGGTCGAGATAGACTTCTACTGGGGAGCCGAGGACGATTTCGTTCGGATCATCAAATTCGCTGATAGGAACGAGTCCCTCAGATTTTAACCCTACATCAACGACGACAAAATCTTTCGTGATTTCGACAATGGTTCCTGTCAAAATCTGGCCGGCGGTCATTGAAGAGGCAACTCCTTCGGTAGATTTTGGAGTTTTCTTGTTGAGGAGTTGGGTTTTAGTCATGTTAAAGGTTTCTCCTGTATAAAAAAAATCATTGGCTCAGAATGAGGGGTTGTTCATCTCATTCGGCCAATGAATTTTTGCTTCTGAAATCGCTTCCAAAGGCGTAAGTGAATTCATTAGTAGACAATACCTTAACAAACCACTCCGAAAATTACAAGAGGAATAAGGGTGTAAACCTATTTTTTCGTGCCCGTGCCCGTGCCTGAAAAAAAGGGGAATCGGGCACGGGCACGCACACGGGCACGGGCACGATTATTGATTGATTAGAAGGTTTAAAGGCGTTAAAAAGAGTCCATGGATCGCACCTTAGTCATGAAATTTGGCGGCGCGGCTGTGGCAAATGCCGAGCAATTTGGCAGGATTGCGCGGATTATTCTGGAGCGAGCCAAGGAATATAGACGGATCGCCGTTGTGGTCAGTGCCATGGGCCGCACGACTGACGAGCTTTTGGAGCTGGCCCGCTCGGTTCATCCGCAACCTCCTCGCCGTGAACAAGATATGCTCATTTCAGTGGGTGAAAGGGTCAGTGTAGCGCTACTAGCCATGGCACTCGATAGGCTAGGGAAGGAGGCTATTAGCTTCACCGGCAGCCAATCGGGCGTCATCACAACAGCAGAACATACCGAGGCGCGTATTGTGGATGTCCGTCCTAGGCGGTTGTTAAAGCCGCTTGAAGAGGGGAAAATTGTGCTTGTCGCTGGTTTTCAAGGGGTTAGCGTCGATGGCGAGATAACGACTCTTGGACGTGGGGGATCGGATACCTCGGCAGTCGCTATCGCGCTTGCTTTGGGGGCGGAAAGGGTGGAGTTCTATAAGGATGTCCCGGGGATTTGTGAACGCGATCCTAAGCTCGATCCAGAGGCGCAGGTGTTAAAAGAAATTGTATATGAAAAGGCCATTGAGCTAGCAAAGGGGGGCGCTAAGGTGCTTCATTTGCGCGCACTTCTACTCGCGCAAAAGAATGGCCTCGAGCTAAGGGTTTTGCCCTTTGCCGACCCAGAAGCCCATGGAACGCGCATTCTAGGCGCTAGGACGGCTGTGCCGGTCTATGAATTGGAGGTCTGCCATGCTACTTAGCTATGAAAGTCAGGTCGAAGAGCTCTTCTCGCGGTTAAAGGGTTCTGAAGAGCCGCACATGCAGTGGGAACAGACGGCATCTAGAGAGTTTTCCGTAGCGCTCATCTGTCCGCACCGGCGCCACGTCGCACAGTTCTTCTTCGAGATGGTGAGCCGCTGGCTTTTGCCCGGCCGGCCGCTCGAAGTGGTGCTCAGTTTTGCTACGAGTTATCGCGAATACGCAATCTGCGAAATGGTCATCCGTGTCGAAGAGGGCGAGGATGCGCTTTTTGTGAAACGCAGCTTGCCCTTTTTGGAAAAAGAGATCTGTTTGGGCGTGAGCTCGATCTACCACGCCAGCCGCATCCTGGAGATGAAGGGGCTTTCGCTCAGCGCCAAGACATCGCTGATTCAAGAGCGCATCGCAGAGCTCATCCGCCGCTTTCCCGCCTATTTTGATTACGATCTTTTTGAGGAGATGCAGCATTTTCTCGTCTCCGTAAAGGAGGAGTTCAAAGCAGTGCGCGATATTTCTCACATGAGCCGCATGATCTGGGTTCCCTATCTCATGCGCAAAGCGCTGGAGAAAAAGATTGAGGAAGAGCCGGGAAAACGCCACATTTCACTCAAGATCAAAAAAATCCTTCTGCAGACTCCATTTGGCAGCAAAGAGGTGCTCGCGCTCTTTGTGGGCCTGAATTTCTTGCGTCCTTACGAGCTATTTGAAGAGCGTCACCTTCTCTACGCCCTCGCCCGCTTTGGAGTGCGGCCTGTTCCGCATTCTTATATGAAGCATGAGGGATTCTGCTATTTAGAGGTCGAGATCGACCATTTTTCCCAAACAGAGCTGATGCAGGGGCTGCCGGAAGAGATTCTGCGCCGCATCGAGCAGCTCGTTCCGCCTATTTTCATGCCGCGCAATGAGGAAGAGGTGATGCGCAGCGTGCTCACGCTGAGCAATCAGCTCAAATTCACGAGAGATATTCCACAAATAGCTATCTCATTCGAAGGGCAGCGTGGAGCGGAACTGCTATTTACGATCGTACTCGTACGCCTTTTGCATCCGCACACACCTCCGCTGCGCGAGCTGTTTGCTGCGCGCACTTTCACCATCGACCGGGTGAAAATTGTCGGTCATCTGCGGCGGAAATACCCGAAAGAAGCCACCGTTTTGCGGGCGCGTCTTAAATGCGAAGATTTTCTGCGCGATGACTTTTCTGTCGACCTCTACCAGGCGCGCATGGCTGTTTTGCGCACTGTGCAGCAGGGGGTGGGAGAGGTGCGCGATTACAACGGGGGTATGATCGCCAAGCAGAATGAGAATTATGAGCTTCTGAAAAAGGAGCTAGGTGAACTCGCCGAAAGAGAGACGCTGCTCTTGCAAAACTTCTTCCATTCTATTTCGCCTGTTGAACTCAGCGCGACCCTCGATCCGGTGCTTCTAAAATCGCTTTTTACACTCTTGCTAGATGCTCTTGGAAGACCTGAATCCCTCCTTACACGCAGGCTTAATGGCTGCCTCTTGATCGTCTCTAAAGAACAGGATTTGAGTGGCATAGAGTCTCTCAAGATCCCCCACAATGAGCTGCTTATTGCTCAGGTTCAGCTTTTTGATTCTTCCACTCTAGCGCTGCTCTATCTCAATCCGGACAAAGAAAAACAAAAGAAACTTCTGCTGCATATTTAGTTTATTTGTTTTATGCTTTTCTTATGACTTCCGTTATTAATTCGGCGATTAATAAGTGCTGGGGCTATTTAGATCCCATGGAATGGGATGTAGAGACGCGTTTGAAGGTGTATAAATACGGTTTGGGGTTTATTTCCTCAGCTACTTGTGTGCTTGTGCCCTGCGTTGTATATGTCAGCTCCGATTCAATGGTTCTGTTAGGAACCGAAGGTATGTTTGCGATGGGAGGAGCATTTTGTCTTAGACTCTATTGCAAATATAGGAGTCGACTCGCATCTACCTATCCTCATTACTCCTTTTACAAAGGCACTGTTTTTACTCAATTTGAATACGTTGTTAAGGCTGTTGACTTAGACAATCCTCCTAAATGGCAACCAAAAATTAACCAGTTTCTGCTCGATGTGAAACTTAAAGCTGTGGTCGATCTATGGCTTAACGCGAAGAATTTTAGCAGTGTGGAAGAGGGTGCTTTATACCTAGCCCTGCGGCTCCCAAAGGGGACCTGTTATGGCAAAACCATCGAACTCTTTACTCTGGTTCTAGAAAATAGCAGGGCTTCCTGTGCACAATTAATGGGTAAATGGAAGCTCGAAAACGCTGTCTATTTTCAAATTATCCATAGTGTTATTTCCGACTGCCTTCAATTAAAAGGGAGGGAATTTGTCGATCTTGTGATTACAAGAAGCTTGAAAAGAACGAATAATGCATTCCATTCATATTCCATCGATGATGTTTTTTTCGAGCTCATGAAATTTGATAGGGTTGTTTCATGGAGCCCGGGCAATCAGATGGACTGGCTTCGTATAGACTCATTAAATATCCGCTCACTTAACGCCCTTTTTATGCAGGCGCACGACGAGTTGCAAATGGATGTGGTGGGAATATTGAATTTGCTCCCAAACACCTCAGGAAAGCCTGCTCATGCGCTTTTTTTTCAATTTGTTGAAGGCTACTACCGCTTTCACGATTTCGGCAAGGATCTGTCTGGTTTTTTTGAATTTCCCACAAGCCAGGAATTTGTAGATGGGGTCGTTCAGCATCTAGAAACGAGTGAGTCCTTCAGAGACGGTGAATTAAAAATTTCATTTTATGGGATCATTCCAAAAAGGCGGGTTTTGGAGGCTTGACTTTTGTGGAAATCGCCTCATACTAGTGAGTGATGAAAAAATGGCCACTTATTATTGAGCCTTCGATCTTGTCGGGGGATTTCGGCCGCTTGGCGGAAGAAGCCAAACGAGCTGAGGACGCAGGAGCCGATGCGCTGCACGTCGATATCATGGACGGGCACTTCGTTCCCAATTTAGCACTAGGGCCGCGCGCGCTTGCGGCGATCAATCGCTCGACCGATCTGTTCTTGGATGTTCACTTGATGATCTACAATCCCTTCGATTTTGTGGAGCGGTTTGTCGAAGCAGGTGCCGATCGCCTCACGATCCATTTTGAAGCGACCGAAGAAGTGGAAGAGACCCTCAATTATATTCGCCGCTGTAATGTTGAGGCGGGGCTGGCTTTTTGCCCGGAGACGAGCATGTCTTTCGTCCCTAAATATCTCGACAAGTGCGACCTGATTCTTTTCATGACGGTGCAACCGGGATTTGGGGGCCAGGCCTTCATGTCCGATGTGCTCGACAAGGTACGCTTTACGCGGGAGACCTGTGACAAGCTTGGCATTCGCCATGCAGGCAAAGTGGTCCAGAGCGAAAAAGAGAAGAATGAAGTTCCTCCTTTCAATATTCAAGTCGATGGCGGTATCGACGACAAAACGAGTCCAAAATGTATCGAAGCAGGTGCGAATGTGCTAGTCTCCGGTACCTACCTCTACGGAGCACCAAAAATGCAACAAGCCATCGGCAAGTTAAAGGAACTAGTATGAAAAAGATCGTCGTCATCGGGGGTGGAACAGGCAATTTCGCCGTTCTGCAGGGGCTCAAGCATAATGACGTTGAGCTGTGCGCGATTGTTTCGATGGCCGATGATGGCGGCAGCACGGGCATTCTGCGCGATGAGCTGGGGGTTCTGCCTCCTGGCGACGTCAGACAGTGTCTGGTCGCGCTCTCGCACTCTTCTAGACTGATGCGCAGCCTGATGAACTATCGCTTTGAAACGGGGGGCCTGGGCGGCCATAGCTTCGGCAATCTGCTGCTCTCGGCGCTGGAGAAAGTGACCGGCAGCTTTGAAAAAGCGGTCGAAGAGATGGGGCGCATTCTCTTCATCAAGGGCAAGGTCATCCCTGTTACGACGCACCAGGTGCGCCTCAAAATGATTCTCAATAATCGCAAAGTGCTGGAAGGGGAGAAAGAGGTTTATCTATCGCAGGAGATCGATCAGGGGTATAAGAGCATCTACCTCGAGCCCTATGCAAAAGCCAATCATCACGCCATCCAGGAAATTAGCAATGCGGATCTGATCGTGCTCGGGCCGGGCGGATTGCACACGTCGCTCATTCCCAATCTGCTCGTCGAAGGCATCAGCGATGCTCTGCGCAAAAGCGCTGCGAAGAAGGTCTTCGTCGTCAATTTAATGAACCGCAAGGGGCAGACGACGAGCTACAAGGTAAGCGATTATATGAGCGAAGTGAACAGATATACGGGCGAAGACATCTTCGACCACATCCTGGTCAACAGCCAGAAGCCTCCGCAAGAGCTCATCGAGGTCTACGCGGAAGAGGGAACCCTTGTAGAGAACGATCTCGACGATGAGAGGGTGATTAAAGCGCCGCTTCTCGGGCCGGTGAGCAAGCTCGGGCCTAAAGTCGACCTGATGAAGCGCAGCCTGATCCGCCACGATCCGAAAAAATTGTCGCAGGAGATAATGAAAATTGTTAATCATCTTTGATCTTGACGATACTCTCATTGAAACGTCGAAGTGCCTGACTCCCAGGCGTCTCGAAGATGCGCTCCGCTCGATGATCCGCGCGGGCCTGGCAATTCAAACTTTTGATGCTGCTTTTCAGCGCTTAAATCTGCTCAATACCGAGCTTCTCAGCGCTCGTGCGGCGCTCGATGCCTTTGCATCTTCAGTTCCGGGAGGAGCCTCTTTCCTCACCTATGGCCTCGATGTGCTGAGCAGACCGCTTCAGCCTGACGAGATCTTGACAGTGCACGAGGGGGCCGTAGAGCTGATCCAAGAGCTCAAAAAACGCCATTCCCTGGCTCTGGTCTCTATAGGCAAGCCCGCCCTGCAGATGCAGAAGCTGGAAAAAGCTGGTATTCAACCGCAAGTTTTTAGTAAACTTGTTGTTGGCGAAGGGGCAAGTAAAAAACCTTATTACGAAGAGGTGATCACCGCCCTCAAGGCTCCAGCGGCGTCTACGCTTGTTTGCGGCGATCGCATTGCGATCGATTTAACACCTGCCAAGCAGCTGGGCTTCATTACCGTGCATATGAGCGCGGGTCGTGGAGAAGGTGCCACCGGTCCTCAAGGGGATGTAGATTTTACGATCAAAAAGTTAGCGCAGCTAAAGGATATTGTCGGAAATTATGACAAGCAAAACAGCCACTAGTAACCAAATCAGCCCCGGGATGACAATCTCTGTCGATGGCGCGATCTATCGCGTCGAGTCGGCCGTCAAAGTCACCGTCGCCAAAGGCACGCCTTTCATCAAGACCAAGCTCAAAAACCTGATGACCGAAGAGCTGGTCGAGAAGAACTTCAAAGAGGGGCAAACGGTTCAAGAGGTCGCCTTAGACGAGCGCAATCTGGAATATCTCTACGTCGAAGGCAAAGATTTTCTCTTCCTCGACATCAACAACCTCAACATGATTTTAGTTCCCAAGCATGTCATTGGCGACAAGGTCCACTTCCTGAAAGAGGGCATAGAAATCAAAGCGATGTTCTATGGCGATGCGATCTTTTCGATCGAGCTGCCGCAATTCCTCGAGCTCATGGTTGTCAAGACTGAAGGCGGCGAAGGCGCGGCCCAAGTGGGCGGCGGGGGCACCAAATTTGCTTTTCTAGAGACTGGAGCTAAAATCGAAGTCCCTCTCTTTGTCGAGTCGGGCGACATCCTCAAAGTCGATACAACAACAAACGAATACATCCAAAGGGTTTAAATGGACTTTAAACAGATTAAAGATCTCATGGCCGCCATGGAAAAGGCGGGAGTCAAAAAGGTGCGCATCAGAGAAGAGAGCGGCTTTGAAGTGGAGATCGAAAAAGAAGATCTGCATCCGCCTGTCTCTTACGTGCGTGAGCAGTCCCACCATATCGCTCCTCCGCCTGTTCACACACACCATCACGAGGCTCCAAAAGAGCAGAAGCCCGCTGCAAGCGGCAA
>JABDCT010000017.1 GCA_013287985.1 Chlamydiota bacterium | reverse complement strand
TCTCTTCTTGCTTCAACTGGATCTACTCCTTCTTGGCATCGATTTGGAACGCCCTCTTTGGCGCGGCAGAAAAACCTACTAAAGATCTTGTTTGGGAAGAGCTCACAAAAAATCCAGAAGCGCTGGCGGATAAACTGGCTAAAAGCCCCGATCACGGGCAGGCAAAATACATCGAGCTATTTGATAAATATGCCAAGCTCGACCATTTTCTTATCCCTTCTGCTGCATTTGAAGCATTTAGCGTTCGCTATTGGGATAAAACAGAGGAATTTCACGACGATATGCGAGATAACAAGGAGTTCTTTACAAGGCTTCTCTTTGGAGCTCCAGATAAAACCGATGAGCTCCCCAAAGCACCTGCATCTCTTTTAGTCTCTATTGCCAAAGACAATGCCGTAGATCTTATCACTGAATATCCCGCACTTATCATTGAATATCCCGCACAACGAGACGAAATAATCCGTCTTCTAAAGCCTACCGCGGAGCAAAGAAGCAAGGTTCAAAAGGAAACACAAGAGGTATTGAGCGACTTACTGAATAATGTTACCGATGAAAATATCGAAAATGCTGTATACGCTTTATACCGCTATGAAGCGATGGGAAAAAATAATGCTCTTCCAGTCATCACTCATTCCATTCCCGTTTCAGTCCTAAGAGATTTAGTACAGCGCATATTGCTGATCCATCAAGTAGGGGGTTCATCAAAAGATGAACACAATGAAATGATGCAAAGAGTGCAGTTCTTTACACTGTTACCATCTTTTCTAAAATCAGCATTGGAAAGCTCTGCAAAAGATCTATTAACGCAGCCTATGCCTTACATACGTCATGAAATCGAATCGTTTATTGAAGAAGAGACTGGTAAGGCAGGTAAATTATACTACGATTCTTTGAACAACGACATACATTTTGCATTTGCTAAGGTTTATAACACGGCTAATCCTAATGAACACGAACTATCATCCATGAATGTAAAGGAAACCATAAAAGAAGCGAAAATCGATGGATCTGTTCTTTTAAAATATTATTTCGATACGCCCTTTGAAGTATTCCGCTGCACCTATGGTAAAGACGATTCCTTAGGAGTTACAACTCATGAAGTGCCCAATGACGAGGATACAAGTGTCTATCTCGTTGAAATATCGAATAGAGATATGCCCAATACACCCCCGAGATATGCATACTATGTGATAGATCACGGCGAAGAAAAATCTAGCTCTTCCGCAACAAGCCAGGAGAAATCAAATGAAACCGACTCCGATTAACTCAACATGTCCACCTCCATCGCTTTCTGAAGCTGCGCAGCCCGTATTGCGCGCTCAGGTCTTTTCCGATGAGTCGAGCCTGCAGGGCTGCGGCAGCGTCTCTTCTTGCTTCAATTGGATCTATTCATTATTGGCATCGATGTGGAACGCCCTTTTTGGCGCTGCGGCACCGGAGAAGCCCGCATTTGATGAAAAACTGTGGGAGAGGCTCAGCAAACATCCTCAAGAGCTGGCAAAAGAACTGGTGGGCAAGCCTGATTTTCAAGATGCTTACGTGGGGCTATTCGACCAATTTGCCAGACTCGATGCTAACCTGAATCTCTGCGAGGAAATGCAGCGCTTCACCCACGAGTGCTCGGCTGCAATGGGACATAGTCAACCCCCTACGCCTTCCCTACCCTATCAAATGCGTTTCAATATGTTTGCAGGCAGAGAGTATTTTATAATCACACCAGAAGCTGCTCCTCATTTGCTTGCTATTGCTAAAGACCATCCGTTTGATTTGATTTTTAAATTTCTTCATGCGCAGGATCTTCTCCTCCAAGCTATTCCTCCCAATGAAACAAAACTGAGTCAATACCAAAAAGAAGCAAATGCTTTAGCCCAATCGATGAACGACTCATCGCGCTTGGACGATCTCGCACGAGCTTTGTCTCGCTATGTAGCAATGAGTATCCTGTGCAAAAAGCCATTTACTCTGCCTCCATTAAACTCCGGACCTGTTCTTGATCAACTAGCCGCGAAACTCTTGGTCCTTGGTCAATACGACTTAGAAGGCGTTTTATTTGACCATATACTGGATTTGAGAGTCAAATTCTATAGCGCCTCTGGTGTGAACCCCTTGTCTGCCTGTATGGAAAAACAAGCTCTGCTTTTGAAAGAGCAGCCCAATCCAGGCCAAATTAAACATCTAGGCCCTTTTTTCTCACGCACAGCAAAATGCGATGGAGAGTTGCTTTACGATCACACAGCAACAGACTTATACTCTGCCTTTGCACGCCTTATCAATGCATTGAAACCGGATGCTCCGCAAAAAAATGCCAGCGACATGTGCAAAGCAATTGCTGAGCATCTCAATCGCAATACTTCTCATGTGTTGATTTCAGAGATCGAGGATTGGGCAAATAGTGGACTAGGCTATCGCGATTACAAAGAATATCTCCACTTAATGTCTTCAGGTTCTTCCCAAATTCCAGCCAGAAAAGAGATCGAAGGAAAATTGTTGATAGAGATCTTTGGCCTACAAGTCACGTTTTACAGCATGTACTACTCCGAAACCGGCGGCATGGGCGGTCCTTCTTCTACAGCGAAAGCAAGCCCTGCTTATATTGTAGGACTAAAACCAGAGCAGAAAGGCTCCAAATCATTTGGATTTGAATTTGATCAACTCCCCGATCGCTTTTTTGCCCCATTTATAGTCAAGAAAGCCCCTGAAAAAAGATAATATTATGGAACGCACATCGTCGATTAAACCCCTTCCCTACGCTCCTTCGGATTCTGAAGTTACCCTCCCTATACAGCGCGCAAAAGTTTACTCCGACGAGTCGAGCCTGCAGAGCTGCGGCAGCGTCTCTTCTTGCTTCAATTGGATCTATTCCTTCTTGGCGTCGATTTGGAATGCCCTCTTTGGCGCGGCAGTGCCGGAGAAGCCCAAATTTGATGAAAAATTGTGGAAGAGACTCTGCGAGCAGCCAGAAGAGCTGGCCAAAGAACTCGTAGATGGACCCGATTTTCAAGCTGCCTTTATCCAGCTTTTTGACCATTTTGCTAAGCTCGATGATAATCTCATACCCTGCCCCGAGATGCTACGCTTCATCAATGAATTAGGTAAGAAACGGATAGAGCAAAAAGGCCCTGAGCCTACGTTCTCCATTCCCTATCAAATGCTCGCGAATTTAGTGGAAAACGCAGTCATTTTTCCGATTACAAAAGAATCAGCTCCTCACCTTGTTGCTATTGCTAAAGACCGAGCAATCGCATTGATTCTTAAATTTCCTTCTGACCTTACTATCCTAATGGAAGCAATTCCAGCAGATCCGGAAAAATTAAAAACCTATGAGGCAGAGTCCAATCGTTTATTTAAAATAGTCATTGACCAACCCAATAAAAAAGAAGAGACACTACCCCTTCTTGCTCGTAACCTGATTCTCCAATTTGCAATGAGTAAGATATGCCAAAAGCCGATCCTCCTTCCAGAAAACATTGACTCTGTTTTGGATGAAGTGGCTGCAGCAATCCTTTTTTATGGGCAAGAATATAATGGGCTGGAAAAGTTTCATCAAACGATTGCCACAATGGTTAAGCTGTTCGAATCACAGCCTTCTCCTCTAAGTGAAAGCATTAAAAATAGTGCAGAACTTATAAAAGACCAACCTCCACTAACCACGCTTAAAGATTTCTGTTCTTTCACCCCCGGAATTGAGACACGGCTGCATTATCGCTATACAGATACCAATATATACAATTCAATGTCTAGGCTACTTGAACTCCTAGAGATAAATGATGGTGAATTAACTGCTGTTTTCAATGTGAAAAATCCACAAACAGATAGGAACTTTGCTAATTTTGATGAATTCATCGATTTTATTGATAGCGACGAGACAAAAGAAATAACGATTGGCGGAAGGCGCATCCAGTTCTGGACAGTGCATTACAACAATACCGGTTTTCGTTACACCCCTCCCAATGAACGCTCTCTCCCCGCTGCTTTTCTCGTCTGTTTTAAACAGGAAAATCCATCCTCTCCTCGCTTCTACGCACCACTCACTTGGCAGATGAAGGACGAAAAGACTGAAACCTAATCCAATTAATCCCTCTTGTCCACCCCAATCTATATGAGAGGGCGCGCAGCCTGTGCGCCCTGCATGAGTCTTTTCAGACGAGTCGAGCCTGCAGAGCTGCGGCAGCATCGGTTCCTGCTTTAACTGGATCTATTCATTATTGGATCCTCAGAAACCCCTGTAGACTCTAAGAGACTGTTAACGGATTTGGGTTTCGTCGCTTTTTGGAGAATTTTTGACCGCTTTTCGATTCTTTTTTCGGGGGTAATATTAACTCAAATATAACCCCCGAAAAAAGAATCGAAAATCGGTTCAAAAAGTCCCAAAAATCGACTGAAACCAAATCCGTTAACAGTCTCTAAGAGTGAAAAATCAAAACTGATTCAAGGAAAACAGCTAAGACTTGCAGGGAAAGAGATAGAACCTTTCCTTCCGGGACTCCGACTCCTCTTAAAATTGAACAGTATTACTTCGAAGAAACAGACCCAAAAAATGGCCGGATTTACGGCGTCGAGGATAAAGTCTAGGGCGTGTCGTCACTTTTTTAGCAATTGACGACACGCCCCTAACTACTCGAGTTGCGTTCAATTCACGGCTTTGCATAAGATGGCGCTATGCAGCTAACCTCTCTACTCGAGCGCAGCTCTACACTCGTCATCAAACTCGGCATGCCGCTGGTCTATGCCTACCATCTCATCTGCTCCAATACATTTCTCAATGTTGCAGCCGAAGACGCTCATGGACTGGAGAAGGCGGCGAATTACGCCCTTATTCCTTATCAATATCTCTTCGAAGGCAAACGCGCACTGCCCGATAACGAACTTGCTTACCGTTTTGAGCGACGCTTTGCCTATGACGATCATTTTTTCATCAGAACTGCCTCATCGGTGGCCACCCTTCCTTTAAGCCTCATCGTAGGGGGAGGACTAAAAGCCGCAGCTTTCTGCTTCGAAGAGACGCGCGCGCGGCATCGGCACCTCCTTCAAGCAACGAAGACTCCTATCGTCCATTCCAATTTGGAGTGCTACCGCTGCATGGGCCTCGCCGTCAATGACTATATGCAGGCCGAATCGATCCCGATGGGCAGCTATCAGCGCCGTCCGGGCGATGCAGAAAAGCTGCAAGCCGATATCGAAGCGCTCGGTACGATCGTCAAACTGCTCCACGACAACCAGATCCTCTTTTGGCTCGACTGCGGCTCCTGTTTAGGCGCCTACCGCTACAGCGGTGCGATTCCATGGGACTGGGATATCGACATCGCCGTGCTCTCACCCGACTTCGCCAATATCAAGCGCGTCCTCGGGACAATGGACCCTGAAAAGTATTGCGTCCAAGACTGGTCGGGAAGAGACCGCCCTGAAACCTACCTGAAGGTCTTTGTGCGCGAAAACGGCGGCATGATCGACATCTACCATTTTGGGCTCGATCCCGAGAAGCAAGAGCTCCACACGATCCTCTCCAATGAGTTCAACATCTTTTTGCCCGATTCCTGGAAGCAGCGCGAGCTCAGATACACCCATCCGATGCCCTTTTCCCGCGTCTTCCCGCTGAAAAAAGCGCTCTTTGAAGGCATCGAAGTCCCCGTACCCGGCCAGATCGAAGAGTATCTGCGCGGCTTTTACGGCGCTAACCTCGCTCCTGCGCGCATCTACAGCGAAATTACGCAAGCCTATGAAAAAGATCTCTCTCACCCCTATTGGCAGGAGGCCCATGTCCATTAAATTGTTCTTCGCAGTGTTATTATTGGGGGCTTCGCTCTATGCGGCTGACAGACCTGCACGCGTCTCCGTAGGCGTGGGAACATTTAATACGCTGCGGCCCGACCAGCGCCAAGTCCAGGGGCAGCTCGAATATCAGGCAGGTGTCAACTGGTGCGGCGTGCAGCCTCTCGTCTGCGCGATGGCGACGAAAGATGGCGCCTTCTATGTCTGTGCAGGTGCAATTTACGATATCTACGTGACCAACTATATCGTGCTCTCTCCGAGTTTTGCTCCAGGGCTCTATTATAAGGGCAATGGCAAGAATCTCGGCTATCCGCTGGAATTCCGCTCATCAATTGCTCTCAGCTACCAAGATAACAAGCGCAACCGCCTGGGACTGCAGTTCTACCACATCTCCAATGCGAGCCTAGGTAGCCGCAATCCCGGCGAAGAGTCCTTCGTCGCTTTCTATAGTATTTCTTTGTAGGCATCGGCCAGATGGTCGATGATGTCGGACGCGATCATGCCGCGCGATGTTTTGACCCGCGCAGCACGCTCGCCGGCTACCGCATGTAGCCAGACGCCCAGCGTTGCGGCATCGTAGGGCGTTAGCCCTTGTGCGAGAAGCGCCGCTAGCACGCCTGTCAGCACATCCCCGCTTCCCGCAGTTGCCATTCCGGGATCTCCACGGGCAATGACGAGGTTTTTTTTGCCCGGGTGGAAGATGCGGGACGGCGCTCCTTTGAGCACAAGCGTCACCTGGAGCTTGTCCACATAGTCTTGGACAGCCTGAGCGCTCACCTCTTTACCGAGAAGGCGCTGCATTTCCCCCACGTGAGGTGTGAGAATAGCCGGCGGCAAGCGCCAGTCGGGGCACAGGAAATAGAGCGCATCGGCATCGATCACAGTCGGAAGCTGGATCGTAGCGAGCACCTCTTTGATCTCTTTTTCTTTTTCAGGCGTGCGTCCAAGTCCGGGGCCTATGAGCAGCGCCTTGGCTCTCTTCGCTTCCTCGGCAAGCCTCTTCATGCTAAAGGGCTCCTGGATCACTTCATAGGGGCCGCTTAAGGCGAGCTCCTCCGAGTGAAAGAGGCGCACGATCCCCGCACCGCTGCGCAGAGCGGCAAGACAGGAGAGAAGCGCAGCTCCCGGCATGGTCGGAGAACCGGCAACTGCAAGCACGTAGCCTGCTTCATATTTATGGCGGGTGCGCTTTTTGGGAGGAAGAAGCGCGTGGAGCGCGCTGTCTAGAAGGAGGTGTGCATCGCATTTCGCCTGCTGGAGATACTTGGGCTCTAGACCAAAATCGAGATTGATGAGGCGGCCGAGATGGTTCCAGCCATCGGGCTCGAAGAATCCCCCCTTCGGGAGGCCCAAAGAGAGGGTTTGAAAGGCATTGATCGCGACGCCTTCTACACGTCCTGTGGAGGCGTTGAGTCCTGCAGGAATATCGATTGCAAAGATCGGCAGGCCGGACTGGTTAGCAGCTGTAATAGCTTCAGCAAGCAGCCCCTCAGCTTTCCCTTTAAACCCCGTTCCCACGAGGCCAGCGAGGATGTAACCCTCTTTCAGCTCTGCGGCTTTGAAGGGTTCCGCCTTTCCAAAGCGCGCCGTCATCTTTTTGCACAGCGGCGAACACTCCTCTAGCGGATAGAGCATATAGGCGCGCACTTTGCAACCCATGTCGCGCAGCACCGAGGCTGCCATGAGTGCATCGCCGCCATTATTTCCCTTGCCGACGAGCACGTGGAAAGGGCCTTTGAAAGGCGCCACCGCTTTGGCAATGGCTGTCCCCGCATTCTCCATGAATGCCTGCTCGCTTATCCCAGCATCATATGCCAGCTGCTCGAGGCGGCGCATCTCATCTGCTGTGACAATAGGCAATGTCATAAATGTTCTTCTTTAATCGCGCGCTGCAGAAGCGCTTTCACCGCATCGCGCGGATTGAGATCATCGTACACGATCGAATAAACCGCTTCGGTGATCGGGACGGGAATCTGAAACTCTTGGCCGAGCTGCAGGGCTGACACGCAGCTGTAGACCCCTTCGACGACCATGCCGATCTTCTCCTGCGCCGTGCGCGGATCGAAGCCCTCCGCAATCAGACGGCCGAAGCCATAGTTGCGCGATAGCTTAGAGAGACAGGTGACGCAGAGATCGCCCATGCCGGAGAGGCCGTAGAGCGTTTCCGGGCGGCAATTTTTGGTAACGGAGAGCTTGCGGATCTCGTGGAGGCCGCGCGTCATGAGCGCTGCCTTGGTGTTGTCGCCAAAGCCCAGCCCATCGGAGATCCCGCACGCGATCGCAATGATATTCTTCACCGCACCGCCGAACGCCACTCCATTCAAATCAGAGTTGGGGTAGACGCGGAAGGTGAGCGTGGAGAAGAGATCGCGGATCATCAGCATGAGATCTTTTTCGTAAGCTGCGCAGACGACAGAAGTCGGTAGCTGCTTGATCACCTCTTCGGCGTGGCTCGGCCCACTGAGGCAGCCGATCTGGTTGCGGTGGCTCTCGCCAAACACGTCGAGGACGACTTCATGAAGGAGTAGCCCGCTATTCTGTTCGATCCCTTTCGAGGTGATCACAACCGGGCAGTGCGCCATGCCGCGTGCGCTCACTTGTTCGAGAACGGGGCGGATACCGGACGCGGTGACCGATTCAACGATCACTTCCGCGCCATCTAATGCTTCATCGAGGTCGCTCGAGAAGGTGACGCCTTCATGCGCGGTGAAGTGGGGAAGCTTGGGATGCTGGCGCTTTTTAGCAAGAAGCTTGGCAAATTCCGGACGCGAAGTCCAGAGGATGACCTGATGGCCATTTGAGGCTAGAAGCGAAGAGAGTGCAAACCCCCACGTCCCGGCTCCTAGGTATGCGATTTTCATTGAAACACCATAATGTTCTTTTTCCAGATTAGCATATATCCGCCTTAAGCCTCAACGTAGGGCTGGGAGGGAAGGGGGCGCCCGCGCCATTTTTTGATGAGAGCATCCGACGGGAAGTAGAAGCGTGGATCGAGTTCGAAAACAGCTTTCGCTACATCAACCCCCGTCACCTTCTTATACTGCCTCTGGTCAGCTATAAGCAGTGCTGCGCGCACCGTTTCAGGGCTATTTTCCCCCTCCGCATTTTTGAGCGGCGCATATGTTTCACTGCGCGGATAGACGATCACGCGCGGCTCCTTCGCATAGTCTAAAAGATCGAAAATAAAGGTCTCGCGTTTGGTCACACCCTTTTTTTGTGCATGGTGCCAGGGTAGCTGCACATCTTTGACCTGCTTCGCAAACTCCATACTGAAACAGAAGAGCGTGATGTGCGCAAATTTCCAGCCCGTGCTCTCTTCAGGCAGTTCGAAATATTCGATCACTTTGATTTTTCCATGTTCCGTCCCCACGACGCCCACTTTTTCGTTACCCTTGCGTTCGATCACTTTCATCGTCACATCGGCCCCTTGCCTGTCGTGAAAACCACACAGCGTCGCATCAAAGGGATTGGCCAGCGGATTGTCGATCGGAACCACCTGCACAAGAGAGCGCCCCTGCCAGATTCCTGCACGCACGAGCAGCTTGAGCGCATCGCCATTGCCCGTCGGGCCGCTTCCCGGGCCGCCTATAAATGGCTGCATCTCCTGCTCAAACAGCACGATCTGATCCACATCGAGTCCAAATCTGCCCTGTTTCTTCAGATAGCTCTCCGTCTCTTTGTGATTGAGCGGGGAGGTCATGATGGCAAGAGGTAGAGGAGCGCCGATCTCTTCGCTTGCCGCCCGTGTTTTTTCGCAGAGCAGCTGAAAGAGCGTCTTCTTCTGAAAACGTGTAAGCGGATAGGTGCCCTTAGGGCCGGGCCAGTTAAGGCGCGTACCCTGGCCGCCGGCCAAGACCAGGCAGCCCACTTGCCCCGCAGCGAGCAGCTGGCGGCCGCGCTCGCAGTCGGTGGGATCATTGGGCTCAAAAGCGTGTGTCAGCGGCTCAATCAAACAGCGTCCTTTCTACCATTTCTGGAGTGATCAGATCGATCTTTTTTCCCGGGCCGATCAGCGGTTTGTGCACGAGCAGGGGGTTGGGCGAAGCGACATTCTGTTTCAGGATGCCCATATAAGGATCGGCCCATAGCGAGACGATCTTGAGGGGAAAAGGCATATCGAGGAAGTAGGTCATGGAACTTACCCCCGAATCGGGAACGACCAGCGCTTCGCAGCGGTTTTTGATGATGGAGAGCAGTTCAAAAAGCGGAGTCTGTCCGCGCAAATCGATCACACCCTCCTGCTTGAAAACAGGCTCATTGCCATAGCCAAAGAGAAGGACCTCCACTCCACGCCTATGCACGCGCTCAAATAGCTCCCGCCAGTGCGCATCTGGCCAGTTGCGCCAGGTCGCATACGCCGTTTCCGTCTGCACATGAGCACCGATATACCGCCCCTCTTTTTTGAGAGGATAGCGCTCGCAAAGCGCATCCCACTGGCTCTGCCAGTGCAATTTCGGCGTGAGCTTTCCTAGCTGCCATTTCACCCAATAAGTCGGATCGGGCCGCTCGATCACCAGATCATAGCCCTCAGTATCCATCACAATATCCTGACCGCGTTTCAGCTCGGGCAGGACGATCACCTTCACGCCGCCGAGCAGAGTAAAGCCGCCCTCGAGGTTGGGGCGCGTGACAAACGTGATCTCCGCATCAGGGAGAAACGTGCGGATGCGATAGACAATGGCGAAAAGTCCAAGAGCGATATCGCCGAGACCCCGATTCCAATAGAGCAGAACCCTCTTGGCACCCTGTTTTTGTGCGCGTTTTAAGATCTGATCGAGGGGATTGGGGGCGAGAGCGCGCCACGCTTTTTTAAACATGCCTAATATTGTACAGTTTCTGGCCAGCTCCCTCTTCGAGCATCTGGACGATCTCTTTGTACACCTCATCGGCGCTGATGCGCTTCATGCAGCGGAAATCGATCGGACAGGTGCGCTGGTAGCAGGGCGAGCACTCTGCGTGCTTGTGGATCACCTTGCCTGTGCGGTAGGGGCCGGTGACAATTTCACTTGTAGATCCAAAGAGCGCGACAATTTTTGTGCCGAGCGCATCGGCGATGTGCATCGGTCCGCTGTCGTTTGTCAGGAGAACGTCACAGACGCTAATGAGCGCCGCCAGCTCGCGCAGCGAAGTCAGTCCAGCCAAATTAATGACACGCGGTGGAAGACCATGGCAGATCTCTTTTACCAGCGACGCAGTTGCTTGATCGCCAAAAAAGACGAGGAAAACCGTAGGGTCGCGCAGCAGTCTTTCAGCGACTTCGCGGAAGCGCTCAGGGAGCCAGCATTTAGCTGACCCATACGTTGCGCCGGGATTCATGCCGACGACACGACTAGTTTGGGTAACGCCGTGCTGTTTAAGGAGTTGCCTTGCCTCTTCGACTTCTCTTTTCGCCAAATAGATATGCGGAGGGGTGTCGGAGATAGGGATGCCGAGGGGTTGCAAAAGCATTTTGTACGTGATCACGAGATGCTGGCGATCGATATTATCGGGCAGCGGCATACGATTGGTCAGGAGTAAGCGCCGTCCATTGCAGTCGTAGCCAAGGCGCACCTTGACTTTGCCCTGCCAGAACCACCAAGCGGAAGAGAGTGAATGAGTGAGCAAGATCCCGAGGTCATATTTGCCGACGCGAAGCTTTTCTATAATATTTTTCTTATCGCTGCGCCGAGAAAAGCCACTTGCTTTGCTAAAATAAAAAAGCTCATCGATATGGGGCTCTTCGCGCAAAAGATCGCACACAGGGGCGCGACACATGGCAGTAATCTGGGCATCGGGGAAAGCTTTTCGCAAATCAGCTAAAATGGGGGTCGCCATCACCAGATCGCCGATCCAGTTGGGCATCCTCACAATAATATTACGAAAATCCATTCCTTGAAGGGATCTCATCCTCATATTCATACCACAGAAAGCGCGATTTTGTATACTCGACACTATGACAAAAAAAATAATCCTTGGCATCGACCCAGGCACCCGCTGCACCGGCTACGCCCTGGTCATCGTTGAAAAGGGGCAGATCACCCCGCTCGACTTTGGCTGCATCCGCCCTCCTGCCCAGGCGCCCCTTAACCGTAAATATTTGATTATATTCAACGCCTTAGAAGAGCTAATCGAAGCCCATGCCCCCGATGCAGTCGCCATTGAAACACAGTTTGTGCAAAAAAATGTCTCTACCGCCCTCAAACTCGGCATGGCGCGCGGCATGGCGATTCTCGCTGCAGAAAAGCGCGACATTCCCCTTTTTGAATATACTCCCAAAAAAGCTAAACTCGCAGTCGCCGGAACCGGCAATGCCAGCAAAGAGCAGGTGCAGCAGATGGTCCAGCTCATCTTGCGCCTCTCTTCTCCGCCGACACCGCAAGATGCGGCGGATGCCCTGGCGCTTGCCGTCTGTCACGCACACACCATGAGGTAAGATGTCCTTCGAATATATCCGCGGCACCCTAACAGAGAGTTCGCCTTCCAAAATCGCCATCGAGATCAATGGCCTTGGCTACGGCATCCACATTCCGCTCAGCACTTACGATCGCCTGCCTCAGCTCGGCACATCGCTCACGATCCACATCGCGACCATCATCCGCGAAGACTCGCACACCCTCTATGGCTTCCTGACCCGTTCTGAGCGCGACTTCTTCCACCGCCTCAATAACATCTCGGGCATCGGACCCAAACTCGCCCTTGCGATCATCGGCCACATGTCGCTCGACGACCTCGCTCAAGCCATCCATGACAATAACTCCAAGCTCATCTCGCGCATCCCGGGCATCGGCAAGAAGACAGCCGAGCGCATGATCATCGAACTGCGTGACAAAGCGCTGCCGAGCAGCACACCGACCTCAAGCGCCGTCTCCGACGCGGTCAGCGCACTCATCAACCTCGGCTACTCGATGGCGGAGGCCCACAAAGCCGTGAAGACCGCTCAACAACGCAAAGCGGATGCGACACTAACGGATCTGATCACAATGGCACTGAAGGCTGGAAGAGGATAGCTTATTTAATAGGTATAATGCTCATTCGGCTGAATCCATCATAATGGGCATTTAGCATATTCAGCATCCAGGTAGAATTAAAAAATTCAGGCATCCCATTTTTCATTCGAGGCATGAGAAATTCTGGTGATAACGCCATAATACCCATACCTAGCACGAAAAACGCCACATTCTCTGTAACAATTGCGGCAAAAATAAGGGTAACCGCTGAGCCTAGTAATGATAGAAAAACCGTTTGACCGAATGATATAGCCAGCGTTGTATAGAGAGATTGTACGATCGCTTCATCCATCCAGGCGCTATTTTCAGTAGGGATGAAGAAATGCACCACTTTCACCCCAGCAAAAAGAGCAGCTCGGGCAACCGTTTCAACAATACCAATCACAGCTAAAAAAGGAGAAATCGCGGTTAAAGGAATAATTGCACCATAACCTAATGGAGCAAATACAACAGGAATAGATCCTGCGATAGACTTATGTGAAGCAAATTCCATCAACTTCATCTTTCCTCCAAATTCAGTCGATATGCTAACAAAAATTAAAGCTATAAATCTAGTGAGAAACCCTGTTCCAGTGCAAAAGGATTATGCTGAAAAACATTATGTTTTGCCGGCATAATTTTTATGCCAAGCGATAGCGTGCGGCTTTTTTTACACCTTCCTGAATGATCAGTCCTTTCTGGATGAGATCTGCCAAATCGCGTTGCAACGTGCGCCTATTGACTCCTGGGCAGATTCCTTCTACTTGTTGAATGTTTAATCGTTCACCATTCGCTAGCATGCTTTCAACAATGTTCTTTTGGCGGTCAGACAACTTGTACCGCTCAACAACCCCTTCTACATGCATCACGTGCGCTCCCTTGAGTTGTAATTCATGGAGCTGATTCGCAAGTGCCTGTAAGAAATACTCTAACCATATGGTCATATCCATATGATTGTTTCTAACCGATTGAATAGCATGGTAATAGTCGTGGCGATTGCGGTCGTAATATTCACTGATTGTGAACAGCTTTTTAAAATCATAGCCCGTTTGGTAGAGGCATAGAGTAGATAAAAGACGCGCCGTTCTCCCATTGCCGTCAATAAACGGGTGAATATGCACTAGCTGAAATTGCGCAATGCCCGCTACAAGCACAGGAGAAATCGCCTTTTCATTCTGGATCCAGGCCACTAGATCCGCCATGAGCGGGTGAACTTCAAAAGGCGGCGGCGGGGTATAGATGATCTCTTTAGTCTGCGAATTAGCGACAAAGTTTTGTACAGTCCGGTATTGGCCAGGAAGAGCGCTATTCCCTCTCACTCCCTCAACAAGGCGCTTATGGATTTCTCTGATTAAACCTTCTGTGATGGGTCCTTTTGAAGAGACGTAATCCGCGACAAAGTCGAAGGCCTTTTTATAATTGAGTAGCTCCTTCACATCTTCTGCATCTACTCCCGTAACACTCTCTCCTGCAAGGAGTTTCTCTGACTGATCCAAGCTCAAATGCGTCCCTTCGATATGAGTCGTATGGTGCGCCTCAAGAACAAATGCGCGCTGCTGCATTTTGGCGATCCATTCGTCTGAGAGCCTAACGGCCTCCAAGAAACCGCGAGCGCGCTCAATCATCGCTATGGCTGAGGCTATGGAGGTTGTAATAGTAAAATGGGGAGCAAACGGCATATTTTTACGACATCTTTTAACTTAAATATGTCATAAAAAAAGAGAGTTAGCAAGAAAAATCGATTTATACGACAAATTTTACCAAATTATGTCGTAAATCATGTCGCAAAATGTCGTAAAAAAGACGAGTCGCAAAATTATATTCATCCCTCATCCTTCAGCCTTCATCCTTTCAATAAGGTGGTAGCCCGCAATTCGGACATTTGAACAGATTAAACACCGACGGCTGGTAGTTACAGCTGCAGTGGGTGCAGCGGATAGTGGTGGGCTGCAGGATCGAGCCGCTCATGATGTCGCTGCGCGCTGCAATGTAGCAGCCTTGTGTATCGGAAAACATGTGTACGATGGGGAGCCACTGGTCATCATCGGGTGAGTAGAGAAAGAGTCCTTGGGGCGTGGCGCGGATGCGATCCGGCTTCAAATAGAGCTTGCCCTCTTCATAGAATTCGATGGCATCGGGATGCTCTTCTACTATTTCATAGATCAGCGCTTCGTCGGCAAAAAGCGAGAAGCAGAATAATAAACATAGAAATAATGCATGCATGCAAACCTCCAAAAATAGAGATTTTAAATTTTAGTGCGATTACATGCGAGGCAAAGTTTTTAGTCCGAGGATCTCAAGCCCCTGCTTGAGTGTGCGCGCTGTCGCTTCACAGAGAAGCAAGCGGCTCTCTTCTTGAGGCGAGCCCACGACGTGGCAGTCGCGAAAGAAGGCGTGGAATTTTTCAGCGAGATCATAGAGATACTCGCATAGGCGATTGGGCAAGAGTTCGCGCGCCATGCAGTCGAGCGTGTCGCCAAAGCGCAGGATGTGCAGAGCAAGCGCAATTTCCGCAGGATCGTCGAGTGTGATGGAGGCGGTTAAGTTGATGTTTTTGTTCGCTTTGCGCTTGATGCCCTCAATGCGCACATAGGCGTAGAGCAGGAAGGCCGCTGTGTTGCCCTCGAACTTGAGCATGCGCTCATAGCTGAAGGTGTAGTCTTTCAGGCGATGGCAGCAGAGGTCGGCATACTTAAGCGCATCGACCCCGAGAATCGTTCCCAATTCCTCGATTTCTTGAGGAGTGGCATCAGGGAGGCGCTCGGTGAAGATCGCCTGTGCGCGACTGACGGCTTCGGTGATGAGGTCGATCAGCTTTTCGACTTCGCCGGAGCGCGTCTTGAATTTCTTGCCATCGGCGCCAAGGACGACGCCAAATGGGACATGGTTGAACTGCACGGCTGCTGGGTTGAGATAGCCTGCGAGCTCGGATACTTTTTCGATCATCTGAAAGTGGAGGCTCTGGCCCGCATCCGTCACGATGACGATCCGCTCGGCGCCTTCCTGTTCGATGCGATGGCGCATGGCGGCCATATCGGTCGTGTCGTAGTTGTAGCCGCCGTCGGATTTCTGCACAATCATTGGCAGCGGGGTTCCCTCGCGTGTAGTGAATCCTTCAAGGAAGACGCATTTGGCGCCATCGGAGAGGGTGATCAATCCTTTTTTCTCCAGATCGGCGACGACAGCGGGGAGATAGGGATTGTAAAAAGATTCGCCGCGTTCGACAAGCTTCACATCGAGAAGATCGTAGATCTCTTTGAATGCGCGGCGTGAGATATCGCAAATCATCTCCCACGCTTCTAATGCCGCCTCATCGCCACCCTGGAGGCGCACGACTTCTAGCTGGGCGCTCTTTTTGAAAGCGGGATCGGCGTCGAAGAGCTGTTTGGAAGCGCGATACCAGTTCATGAGCGTAGGCAGGTCCGCTTCTTTTTTACCGGTGAGTACATCGGGCTGATGCAGCTTCAAATAGGCGATCAGCATGCCAAATTGCGTGCCCCAGTCGCCAATGTGGTTGAGGCGCAGCACATCATGGCCGAGGAATTCGAGCAGGCGAGCGAGCGCGTCACCGATGATAGTCGAGCGCAAGTGGCCGACGTGGAGTTCTTTGGCGATATTGGGCGAGGAAAACTCGACAATCACGCGCAGAGGGTGCTGCGGAAGGGGTATGCTTAAGCGCGGATCTTGTACGGCTTTCTCCACTTGTTTGGCGAGAAAGTGGGGATCGAGAAAGAAGTTGATGAAACCCGGATCGACAACCTCAGCTTTCTGGATCAGCTGGCTGCCATCGAAGTGCGCCAGAATCTCTTGCGCAACAAGGCGCGGACTCTTTTTCAGCACTTTGGCGAGCTTGAGCGCATTATTGCACTGGTAATGACCAAATTTTTCTTGGGTCGATTGAACGACTTCGGGCTCTATAGCCTCGCCATAAGCCTTTTGGAGAGCGGCAGCAACCCTCTCCTTGATGAGACTTATTAACATTAGTAACTCATGTTTGCGTGGTGCATATAGATCGGATCCACACGCTTGCCTACACCGTAGCGCAGGCGGTAGTCGCCCAGGCGCATCGCTGCAGCTTCTGTGGAGATCTTATTTTGCGTGGCGATGTCAAAGATGAGCATTAGCTGATCAAAAATCTTGTCTGTTTTATTGCGAGCCTCACAGGGGCGATAGCCATAAGGCATCGTTTCAGCTGTCACGTTGATCAGGCCGCCGGCGTTAATGACAAAGTCGGGGGCATAGAGAATGCCGGCGCGCATCAGACGCTCGCCATCTTCTTCTGTGAGCAGCTGGTTATTGGCTGAACCTGCCACCGCAAGGCAGCGCAACTGAGCAATCGTTTTTGGATTGATGATGGCACCTAGTGCGCAGGGAGCAAAAATATCGCATGCTTGCGAGTAGATCTCATCGGGAGCAACCACTTTCGCGCCATATTGATGGGCGAGGTGGTGTGCTTTTTCTTGGTTGATGTCTGCTAAAATAAGTTTTGCGCCATGCCAGAAGAGCAGTTCTGCTACTCGCTCACCTACTGCGCCTACGCCCTGGATCGCAACCGTGCGCCCTTCGACCGCAGGGTTGTTAAAAAGATGCTTGAGCGCTGCTTGGATGCCGCGAAAGACACCCCATGCAGTGTAGTAGGCGGGGTTGCCGCTGCTTTTTTCATTAGGCAGGCCCACGGCGTAAGGAGTTTTTTGAGCGACCATCGCGATGTCTTCAGGAGTCGTGCCGACGTCTTCCGCGCAAATATAGATGCCTTCCAGTCTATTTAGCGCCTCAGCAAAGGCGTGGAGCATTTTTGGAGTTTTCTTTTGACCTTTGGCGAGCATAATCACGCTTTTCGCGCCGCCCCACCCGCTTTCAGAAACGGCCGATTTGTAGGTCATTCCCTTCGCAAGACGCAAGCAGTCGCGGAGAGCATCGTCAAATGAAGCATAGGCAAGGATGCGGGTGCCGCCAAGGGACGCTTTACAAAGGCGCCTATCATGAATCGCAATACAAGCCAGAAGCCGTGCTGCTTCGTCAGTTACCTTAATTACTCTTTCATAGCCAGGGATCGCCAATTCTTCCAGAACGAGGGTGTCTTGTAAAGTGGTTGTCATGAAAACCTCACAGTTTGTTGACTATATTATCCATTTTCAAAAAAGGAATCAAGAAAGTTAATGTGAAATTAAAGCCGTTTCTTATTTTCACCCTTGAAGAATAATGCTCCGCTAAGATACTCTCCATCCTTTAAAGAATTTTGCACGAGGACCAGATGGCCAAAATCGTCGTAACGGATAATTTAAAGACTGAACTAGAAAAGTTTCTCAGTAAAAATAAAAATGCTGATCTAGTTTCTACTTATCTTTACTATTTAGAAAAAAAGTTCCTACTAAAGCCCGTCCTCCTTATCCGAGAAAAGACGATCTATCAAGGCCAAAAGGAGCTCATCGAAAAGCTTGAAGCTCAAGGCAAGCTATGGCGCGAAACGGAGATCAAAATCCAGCTCCAGCAGCAGAGCGTCAACGAACAGACGACCAAAATTTACATCTGCCCTTTCACCGGAAAAGTCTTTGGAAACAACACCCACCCTAATCCGCAAGATGCGATCTACGACTGGGTTTCCAAATGCCCCGAAAATACAGAACGCGTCAACGGCCTGCGCGCTAAAAGATTTTTTGTCTCTGAAGATCCGGACATTATTAAGAGCTATATCGTTAAACACAAAGAGCCTATTACCAAAATCGTCTTCTCTTCAGCGATTACGGGCAAGCTCTACAATAGCAAATCGGCTGTCATCGAGGACTTCGTCCAGAATCAGATTAAACCCCTTACTGTCACCGAAGTCTTGAACCAGAACCGCTTCCAGCTCGACGAGAATTTTTTAAAATTCATCCAGCAGCATATGCAAGAGGAAAATCTCGGCGCGTTTGTCGAAGCCCTGGCTAAATTCCCCGAGTTCACCTCGCACGTAGAGGGCTGGCTGGAGGAAGAAAGCGCGAACAATGAATAGAGTACACTCCTCAACTAGTGCTGAGGAGACGATTGCTATCGGTCGCAAACTAGCAGAGCAGATAAAAGGCGGCGCCTTTATTGCCTTGCACGGCGATCTCGGCGCTGGAAAAACCACTCTGATCAAGGGACTTGCAGCGGGCCTCTGCGGTCAAGCCGAAAGAGGCGTAAATAGTCCGACTTTCACCTATCTGCACATCTACCCCGGAATCGTCCCTCTCTTCCACTTCGACCTCTACCGCATAAAAGATGAAGAGCAGTTTTTGCAGCTCGGCTTCCTCGATTATTTTGAAGCGGGCGGAGTGTGCTGCGTAGAATGGGCAGAGAGAATTCCGACTCTGCTGCCAGAAAAAAGAATCAACATCACCATCTGCCACACCGCAGATGGAAGAGATATAACAGTAGATGGACTTTAAGAAACTTCGATTCCTAAGCAGCGTCTTTTTGCGCGCGCAACTTCCTCCGTTAAAGGAGCCGGAGATCGCTCTGCTCGGTAGATCCAACGTGGGCAAATCCTCGCTCATCAACCACCTCTCCACGCATAAAGGAATCGCCAAAGTCTCTTCCACGCCAGGCAAAACACGCTCGATCAACTTTTATAGCGCCGATGATTTTTTCCTCGTCGACCTCCCCGGCTACGGCTACGCAGAAGTCTCCAAAGAAGAGAGAGCAAGTTGGGGCGATGACATTCAGCACTACGTGCAAAACCGGCCTGTGCTCATGCTACAGCTCGTCGATCTGCGCCACACGCCCACAGCACAAGATCTGGAATGCTTTTCATGGGTCGTGCAAACGAGCAAGCCCTTCATCATCGTGTTTACAAAAGCAGACAAGCTCACCGACAACGAGAGACGCAAAAATTGCGCACAGAATCTCGCGCTTCTTGCGCAAAAAACAGGTCTTAAATCCCTCCCTCATGTAAACTACTCGATCAAAGAGAGCGGTGGGCGGATACAGCTCATCAAAGAGATCGAAAAGCTGTGGGATTAATCACTTCCGATGAATTTGTCTGTTTCGATTGCGAGACGACGGGGCTGGAAGCTCATAACGACCGCATTATTGAAATCGCGATCGTCAAATTCACCTTTAACGAGATCCTAGACAGCTACGAAACACTCGTCAATCCTGAACGCCCCATCCCGGAAGCCTCTGCGCAGATCCACCATATCAGCGATGAGATGGTGGCCGATAAGCCCAAAATCGGAGAAGTGCTGCCGCGGGTTCTCAACATGGCAGAACGCGCCATTCTCGTCGGGCATGGCATCTATCTCGACATGCAATTTGTCGCAGAAGAAGCGAAGCGCTCAAGCGTCCCCTGCAAGATTCTCTCCAACTCCTACATCGACACGCTGCGCATGGCGCGCCTTTATGGCGAGACACCCGTCAATTCCCTCGAAAAATTGCGCCAGCACTTCAACATCGCCTCCGAAGGCGCACACCGTGCGATGAGCGACGTCGTCGTCAACATCGAAGTCTTTAAATACCTCTCTGCCAAATTCAAAACCACAAAAGAGCTCACCGATCGCCTGGAAAAGCCGATCCAACTCAAGGTGATGCCGCTTGGAAAACACAAAGGGCGCGCCTTTTCAGAAATTCCCATCGAATACCTGCAGTGGGCTATACACAAAGATTTCGACCAGGATCTGATGTACTCGCTGCGCCTCGAGCTCAAAAAGCGCAAGCAGG
>JABDCT010000016.1 GCA_013287985.1 Chlamydiota bacterium | reverse complement strand
AAGATGTTCTTCGTGAAAAAATGCAACAAGCTACAGAACGAGCTCGTTTGCGTCTGGAAGTCCAGACTGAAACGGAGTAGAATGTTGACTCTGAAACTCAATTCTTGAAGCACTTCCCCACAAGAGTCCCTAAACCCCATACTATTGCCGAAATTCCCAGCACGAGGCCCCAATCGTGCAAGCCCAGCGGCACCACGCTAAAGATCTCCTGAAGGGGTGGGGTATAGAGTACGGCAACTTGGAGGAGCAGCGCTCCGCCTATGGTATAGAGCACGTAGGGGTTGGAGAAAAAGCCAATCTTATAGCGGGCGCGGACCATGAGGACTTTGATCATCTCTAATATCACGAGTGTGGTTAGCGTGAGGGTCCGAGCCAGATCGGGGCTGGTTTTGAGCCCATAGAGGCAAGCGAATAGGGTGCCGGCTGCAATCAGGCCGCTCGTCACAAAAAACTGCAGGAGCGCCCGCATCGAGAGAAAAGAGTCTGAGGGTTTTCTAGGGGGCCGCGTCATGGCGCGCGGGTCGATGGGATCCATAACAAGCGCAAGGGCCGGCGGTCCGTCGGTGAGAAAGTTGACGTAGAGTAGTTGGACGGGCTCTAAAGGGACAAAGACGTGTCCGAGCTGGTCCTTAAAACCCCATAGCATGGCGAGGAAGATCACGAGAAGCTCGGCCAGGTTGGAGGAGAGGAGGTAGTTGACGAATTTCATGATATTGTCATAAATGCCTCTACCCTCTTCAACGGCATGGACGATCGAGGCGAAGTTGTCATCGGTGATGATCATGTCGGCGGCTTCTTTGGTGACGTCGCTGCCTTTGATCCCCATCGCGATGCCGATGTCGGCGGCTTTTATGGCAGGTGCATCGTTGACGCCATCCCCTGTTACGGCAACCACTTGTCCCTGCTGCTGGAGCGCTTTTACAATGCGGAGCTTATGCTCTGCGGCAATGCGCGCGTAGACTCTTGTATGAGCGAGTGAGCGTTTGAGCTCTGTGTCGTCCATCTTGTCGAGCTGCCTGCCGGAGATCACTTCACCTCCCAGACCCAGTTGCTGTGCGATTGCGAGCGCGGTGTCGGGGTGATCGCCGGTAATCATAATGGGGGTAATGCCTGCTAAGGTGCAGGTGTGGATCGCCTGTTTCACTTCAGGGCGCAGGGGATCGCTCATGGCGACGAGACCGACGAATATGAGGCGCTCTTCAAGATGATGGTCGAGAGGTTCGCCTGGAGCTATTTCGCGATAGGCGAATGCGAGCACGCGGTAGGCCTTGGAGGCCAGTGCGTGATTGGCCTGCAGGATTTTTTCTGTATTGAGTGGCTCGATTTTGCCATTCACGAGCATGTGGGTGCATAGATTGAGCAGGATTTCGGGTGCGCCTTTGGTGAAGAGGAAATGAGCGCGCACGACACTCATGCGCTTGCGCTCTGAATCAAAAGGCACTTCGCCCACGAGGGGAAACTGCTTTTCAAGCTCCTGCTTGTTGATACCTTCCTGTTCGGCTAGAGTGAGGAGGGCGATTTCAGTGGGGTCTCCTGCAGTGAGGCTGGCGTTATTGCAGAGGGCGCCGATTTCAAAGAGACGCTTGCGATCCCCCGGATTCACCCAGAGTTCCTGGACATGCATCTCATTTTTCGTCAGCGTGCCCGTTTTGTCGGTACAGATCACTGAGGTGCTGCCGAGTGTCTCTACGGACGCAAGGGAACGGACGAGGGCCTTCTGCTTCGCCATTTTGCGTGCGCCGATGGCGAGCGCGATGGTAATAACGGCGGGGAGTCCCTCCGGCACAGCTGCAACTGCAAGACTGATCGAGATGAGCATGATCTCAAAGAGGGGAATACCGCGCGCCCATCCCAGGAGAAATACAATGGCTACAATCCCAATGCAGAGAAAGAGCAGGCGCCGCCCCAGTTGTTCTAAGCGCAGCTGGAGGGGTGTGGGAGTGTCTTTATGTTGAGCAAGTAATTGGGCGATTTTGCCGAGCTGCGTCTTGGAGCCGGTTTCTGTAACGATGAGGTATGCCTTACCGGTCAGGACCTCGGTTCCCATAAAGGCCATGTTCTTGCGATCGCCTATAGATAGGGCTTCTGCGGGGAGCGGAGCCTCCGACTTATGGATGGGGAGGGATTCGCCTGTTAGGGTGGCTTCTTGTGTAGAGAGTCCAAAGCAGTGATAGAGGCGTCCATCAGCAGGGACGATATCCCCCGCCTCGAGGTAGACGAGGTCGCCGGGTACAAGCGCTTCGGCGTCCAGTGTTTGAAGCACGCCTTTGCGCATGACTTTGCAATGAGGCCTCGTGAGCTTTTTTAAAGAGGCAATGGAGCGATGCGCCTTGTATTCTTGGAAAAAGCCTAGAATGGCATTGAGCAGGATGATCGCGCCGATCACAAAAAAATCGATCCACTCCCCTAAAAGACCTGAAATGATGGTCGCCAAGATGAGCAGCCAGACGATCCAGTTCGCAAACTGGCTGAAGAAGAGTTTAAAAAGTGAAAAGGGCTTGCGCTCGGGAAGTCTATTAGGCTCTTGCCGCTTTATGTGAGATAACCCCTTTTGCAGGTCGGTTTCCAGGAGAGAGGCGCACGCTTCGGGAGTGAGATTCCACCAAGGACTATCCATGCAAGAGACTATTCGCTAATTTTAGGTCAAAGCTTGTCGTGATTTTGATGTTCGTCTCTTCTCCGCGAACGATGTGAACTTCTTTCCCCATCGCGAGAACCAGGCTGCAATCGTCTGTGGCGCTGGTTACACTGCATTTTCGATGCGCTTCGAGAATGAGCGGATAGGCAAAGCTCTGCGGCGTCTGCCCACGCAGATAATCTGCACGCGGAGGGATCGATTCGATGCGCTTGCCGCCAGGCGCGTGGACGAGAGTGTCCGCTGAGGGAATGCACGTATCCACTGCTCCATATTTTTTTGCGCCGGCGATATTCTCCTCGAGAATGCGCTGGCTGACGAAGGGGCGCACGCCGTCGTGGATGACGACGTAGTCGCAGGGAGCGCATGCGAGCAGTCCTAAGTAGGAAGACTCTTGACGCGATCTCCCGCCGGCGATGACGCGCGCGTCTCCATTGTCATGCATCCAGCCCTCGGGTGCTACGAGAATGATCTCATCAAATAACCGAGAGGCGACAAAGCGCTCCAAGGTGTGCTTGTAGAGAGGTTTGTCGGCGAGCAAATGGAACTGTTTGGGAGAACCAAACCGCTGTCCTTCTCCTGCCATTAAGATGAGTGCTTTTACGATCATGTATTTATTTGTGGACCGAGCGTAATGCCCTGTAACTCCTTGTGGAGAAACTCGGCGCGCTTATGGCCTAGTTCTTTTGCATCGCCAAGGGCGGGAAAAAGATGGGAGAGATGCCCGCGCCTGATGTGGAAAAAGAGAGCGCTCATCTTCTGGTCGCTGATGCCGCTGATCCAGCCGAGGTCGATCCCGAGTTTAATGAGGCTAAGATATCCCAGGGCTTCTTTGATTTCCAGCTGGTAGGCGTGCATGAGCAGGCCATACGCTTTGCTGATCAGGTCCTTAATCTGCGGCGTCTGCTTTTCTTTGATCTCAGCGCGAGCGGTTTTTTCAGCGCCAACCAGCCGACTGCTTGCCGTTTGAATCGATTGTAAGATCGACTCTTCGGTGAGTCCTAGAGTGTATTTATTTTTCAGCACGAGCATGTCGCCGATCAGCTCTTCAAGGTTGCCGAGCAGTCCCATCGCAACGACGTCTTCCTCTTCTTTCGGTAGCGCCTGAACCAGTTTATTCGTGCAGATGAGCGCGGGAAGGTGGAGGTAGGATTGTACGAGCAGGCCCGTACCACACTGTGTGAAATCGGAGGTGAGGTAGCCAAACTTAGGAGAAAAGGCCACATCGCTCTGCACGGCAACAGCAGCTTCGATTTTGGAAAGCAGATCCCAGACCGCATCCCAGTTGCCGCTGAGAGAAAGTGCGCGGAGCTCTAGGTGGTTGTCGCGGTTGATGAGAGCGAGCACGCCTCCTCTCTGATCGACGACGATTCCTGCCTCGCCGGGCGGTTGCGAAAAGCCCTGCAGCATCAGAAAGTGTTCGCAGAGAAGCTCCTTATCTGCGAGGCTGAGCTGCTCTTCGCTAAAAAAGTGGGCGCCGTTGAGCTCTTTGAGATTAAGCAGAAGATTCTTGAGCAGCTCGAGCGCTTGGCCCTTTTCACTTTTCTGCATTTTGCTGGGGAAGTGGAAGCGCGAGAGATTGCGCTTCAAGGTCAGAGCAGTCGCAGCCCATATGCTCGGTGCTTGCGCCGACCAGGGGACGTTGTCGAGAAGAATAGAGGAGAGGTTAGGATTTGCTGTCATCGCTCTTTTCCATGATGCCTTTGATCTGGTCGCGCAAGAAGGCGGCTTCTTCGTAGTTTTCCTTCTTGAGCGCTTCATTGAGCGCTTCGTTCAACGCATTGAGTCTGCTCGATGCGGGAATATTCAGAGGTTTATCGGGCGTGCGGCCGACGTGAATAGGCTGGCCCTGGCGGAAGGAGACGGTTTTCTTTAGGCGCGCGGGGATCTTGCCTGCTGCAAGTAGTTCGGAGACGAGCAGATTGCCAAAGACGACGTAGCACTCTTTGCAGCCGAGGGGATTGCCCATCTTGACCGCTTCGAAGTTGGTGCGGCAGTTGCTGCAGCAGAGGCCGGTTTCTGTTTTGCTCGCAGTTGCCTCTTGGGGGCTTGTGCCATGCAGCTTCTCTTGAAATACAGGACAATCTGCGCACATCTGTGTGCAGGTCACCGCGTTTCCGATGATCTCTTTATAGAGGACTTTGGCAGGTTTTTTGCACTGTCCGCATTCGACGGGCCGTTCGGGATCCATTAGACCTTTTGCGTAATTTATGACCCCTGCGATTCGCATCAAATATCGGCCAAAATAATCCCGAAAATCGACGAACCCTTAAGTAAGCAAGAGGTCTCTTACCGCATAGTAGGAATGTCTTTAATTTAAGTAAATAACAGGGTGGAGGGGCTGTATTTTGGCCAAAAATTCAGGCTGCTTGCTGTTCGGCGCGTTTCGAGGGCACGAGGAGAAGAGGCACGAGGCTGAGTGGCAGAATCAGGGCGATGAGCTTCATCGGGAGGATGACAGGTGAGTAAGGCAGGAGTCTGGAGAAGAGGCCGGCTAAGCTGGGGACTAGGTTCGAGAGGCACCAGGCGAAACCCATGAGGAGGCCCGAGACGGTGCTGGGGTGGCTGGGGACAATGTGATGGCCCCATGCGGTGATGAGAGCGGTGGCTTGGAAGGAGGTGCCGCCGATCAGAGCCAGGATGGCGAGGGTAGCAGGTAAAGGAAGCGGAGGGGCGAATAGGAAGAAGTAGATCAGGATGGTGCCACATGTTTTCCCGATGAAGAGGAGCGTTTTATGCGACCACTTGTGGAGGAAGAAGGCGATCAGAAGCATGCTGCTGAGGGAACCGAGCACTAGGCTGAGGTGGCCGCCGCCCTTGGCAAGCCAGTCGCTGTAGCCTTTTGCACGGAGGAGGTCGGGCAAGAGGAATAGGAAAGTGAGCTGAGCGCCGTAACTGCCTACTTGCGCCATATAGAGTAGGCTCAATGGGCGCCGCTCCTTCTTGAGGGGTTGGAAGAACTCGCGCCAATTGGTGCGTTGTGTGGGTGCTGTTTCTTCGGGGAAGGGGTGGCGCCAGACGAGCGGGATGAGGAATAGCAGCGGAAAAAGGAGAGGGAAGATCTGGCCGTTAAACAGGACGATGGTCTTGGAGAAGATGAGTTGGGAAAAGGCAAGGCCGAGCGCGCCGCCGGAAGTGAAAAACAGGATGGTGCGGTTCTTTGTGGCGAAGAGGCGGCTCGCGAATCCCATGCCAGAGGGGTGAAAGGAGCTGGAGCCGAGCATAAGGCAGAAGATCAAGGCGAAGAGGGAGAGGGATGAATGGGCAAAGGGAAGGAGAAGCACGCCTGAGGAGATAAGAATGCCAAAGAGCATGATCTTTTTGCGGTAGCCGCGATCGCTCATGTAACCAAAGAAGAGCTGGAGGACTTCGGCGCTAAATCCCGCGATCCCCGTAATGAGTCCGGCTGTTGCCAGGTCGATATGCGCCCATGTCTTATAGATGGGCCAGACCCCTAGGCAGAAATCGACGTAAAAGTGGCTAATAAGCAATAGAAAGAGAGACATGGGAGCCACAATTATACAGAAGGTGGAATTGTCTGTTGTGTGAAATTATTTTTTAAATATAAGGAGGGTATGAGTAAGTTACTTTGGCTGCTATGTCTCCCGGTTATGCTCTTTGCAGGAGCACACAAAGTTGCCCATCTACACCCCAAGGAGCAGGAGTTTGCCGATAAATTATCTGCTCCTAAAAGACGCGTTTTCTGCTGGCGCTTTTCTCATACCCAGCGCCAAGCGGCGATGCATAAAGGCGATGTTCCACCCGATCAGGCCGTCATTCTGGTGATGGAAGAGACGGGCATGTCGCTGGCGGTCAAGAGCCGCAAGCAAACAGCTGCACACTCAGCGAAAGGGGATAAGTAAATAGAGTAAAGTGCACGATGTTGACGAGGAAGTGGCAGAGCATGCTCGCTTCGATCGATCGCGTGATCTGGTAGATAGCCCCATAAACAAGACCCGCCACAAAGATCAGTCCAAGGAAGGGCCAGCTCGCGACCCATTTGATGTGCAGAGCGGCAAAGAGGATGGCTGTCAGAAAGACAGCGGCAAATCCAGCCCACTTTCCATTGCCCCCAAACCAGCGAAAGACCTCATTTTGGACAAAGCCGCGCAAAAATGCCTCTTCAGGAATGGCGACGAGAAAGAGGTTGTCGAGGGCAAACAGCCAAAAAGAGGAGGGGAACTTGGGATCCCATGCGACCAGATTGCCAAAGACGGCCAACAGTCCGATTACAATCATACCGAGAATAGACAGAGGGATCGCTACTTTGAACATCTGCTTGAAAGAAGAGAGCAGCGGCAGGCTAAAAGCGAGCACGAAAAAGCCGACGAAAGGTTTGTCGAAATTGAGATAAAGAGTGTATGGGTGCGATGCCGCACTTAAGGAGACCTTGTCATAGACGAGGTAGTTGTGAAAACCCGGCCAGAGATGGAACCAGAGACCGATGGAGACGCTGGTGGCTATAAGAAAGATGAGAAAGCGGGTAAATTTTTGGAACCCATCTATCAAGCTATGGCAGAGAAGCAGTGCGCCGATCGGGATAAGACCGAGCGGAAATAGAATCTGCGACAGATAGGCGAGCAGACCTGCAATGGCAAGAAAGGAGCCCCAGATCCACGGCGAGCGCTTGACCCATAGCGTCACAAACGCCATGATGAGGGCAAAAAAGGTAAGCACCACATGCAGGACCGTACAGTTTTCTGGCATAAATTTCCTTATTTAGCAAAAATTGTGCCCGCTCAAGAATTTTTATGTTAAGAAAAAAGAAAAACAATCTCGAATGGCTGGAGTTTGAACAGCTCTCCGGCATCCCAGGACTGGTTCACGGAGTGTTTTCTAGACGCGGAGGCGTGAGTCAGCCGCCGTTCGACTCTCTCAATGTTGCATATGGACCAGATAATCCCGAAGATGTGCGTGCCAACCGCGCGCTGATATGCGCTGCGCTGGGTCTGGAGTGCGTGCGCAGCCCAAGCATGGAACATGGCGGGCGCCTGATTTTTTTAAATGATGCGCAGCTTGTGAAAGAAAAATGCGATGCGTTTGCGACCGATCAACCTAAGTTGGGGCTGATGGTCGATCACGCCGACTGCCAGTCTGCGATTTTTTATGATCCTGTGAAACGGATGATCGCCAATGTCCACTGCGGCTGGCGCGGGAATGTGTGCAACATCTATAAAAATGCAGTCGAGTTCTTGAAAGTGAGAGGATGCCGGCCCGAAAACTTGCTTGTGTGCATTTCGCCGAGTCTTGGACCTGAAAAGGCGCAGTTCATCCATTATGAAAAAGAGCTTCCCGTTTCTTTTCGCGCTTTCCAATTCAAGCCGCTCTATTTTGATTTGTGGGCTGTGAGCCGCTCGCAGCTCGAAGAGGCCGGAGTGCTTCCGCACCATATCGAAATTGCCGGGATCTGCACACACAGTGAAGCGGACGATTTTTTTTCCTACCGCAGAGACAAACTAACAGGGCGAAACGGTACAATTGTTGGTTTCACTGAATTTTAGCCAGTGCTCGGGGCTGCTTTCACGTTTATTGGCACCGCGCATTAATTAATTTCCAAAGGGTGGCGTGTTCAAGCCGACCCTTTGGAAATTAATTAATGCGAGGAGCCAATATCTCGTGAAATCAGCTCCCTCCACTGACTAAAGTTCAGTTTTACTTGCACTGATTAGTGCGAAGGATTATTTGTAAGCTCATGGTCAAGAAGATTCTCATCTTGTCATGCACGGGTGGCTACGGGCATGCAGCGGCTGCGACGACGATTGAGCAGCTCCTCGGCAGCGCATATGAGTGTTGCACATTTTATCCCATTAATGAGCTGCGCATCTTGGGCGTGCCGTCCGGAGAATCCTTCTACAATTTTCTTCTCGCCAAAAATTTTATCCACCTCACCAACATCGTCGCAGGTTCTATTGCGCCTTCGCTTATCTTAAGCCGAGAGGAGAAAGCCATTGAGATCATTCGCCGTAAGATCGCGCAAGAAAAGCCCGATCTCGTCATTTCAGTGATTCCCTTCCTCAACTATCCGGCGAGTGAAGCGGCGCGCTTGGAAGAGCTGCCCTTTCTTATCGTCACCACTGATAATGACTTGAGCAACTGGGTCTACTCGCTCGATAAATGCCGTCATCCGCGCTTCAAGATCACGATCGGGTGCGATCTACCCAGTACGCGCAGCCTCTTGCTGAAAAGCTGCATCCCCGAAGAGTACATCGAAACGATCGGCCTTCCGCTGCGCACGCAGTTTCTCAATGTCACCCACAAAGCAAAATTACGCTCTCAACATGAAATACCTCAAGATGAAAAAGTGGTGCTCCTCATGATGGGTGGCGCGGGCTCCGATCTGGCTTACCGCTATGCTAGGCTCATTGCTTCGCTTCCGCTCAATGTGCGCCTGCTCGCATGCACGGGGCGCAATACGAGTTTGGCTGCACATATGCGCAATTTGACAGTGGCCCCTGGCAACTCTTTAGATGTCATTCCTTTTACCCATCAGATCCATGAACTGATGGCGCTCAGTGATCTCATCATCACAAAGCCGGGTCCGGGCACGATCACCGAAGCAATGGCGCTTAAAGTGCCGCTGCTCATCGATTGCATAGGTCCTTCCCTCTTCTGGGAAAAGGCGAATATCGACCTCGTGCTCTCCTATGGTATTGGCGCACGCGTTACATCATTTGCCGATTTAGAGATGCTGATGAAAAGCTATCTCTATGATAGCGAGGTGCGTGAGAAAAACAGCCGTGCCTTCCAAGCAATTCCCGCCAATCAATTTGCCGCGCGCCTTGCGCCGCTCATCTCCGAGCTACGAACCTATCCCGAGAATAAATTTCAGTCGATTTTCTGATTCTTTTGAGCCGATTTTCGATTCAAATTGCAGGGGTCATATACGAAGTTGATATTACCCCTGCAATTTGAATCGAAAATCGGCCAAAATAATCCGGAAAATCGACGAAAGATATTATCGGGATAAGTTCACAGGCCGTAGACTCGTCCTCCTATTCTCTAATTTAATCTGCGCGAGACGCAGCTTGAAAATAAAGAAAAGATTAAAATACTATTAGCTTTTTATGAGACGAATCCTTCTAGCGATCTTCTTCGTTTTGGTGATTCCGCTCTGCGCAGCGCAGAGACCGCCATCCTCCCTGCCCGTACTCGATATGCGCGATTACGACAACCCCGTCACGCGTCCACGCTTCGTCCGCCAATTGAAAAATGCCGCTCAAGAAGTCGGCTTCTTCGCTCTCCTCAACTTTGGAATCGAAAAGCAGCTGCTTAACCACGCCTATCAATCGATGAACGGCTTCTTCGCCATGGCCGTAGACAATAAGATGCGCTACTGCGAGCGCGCTCTTAACGGACAGCGAGGCTATTGCCCGGGAGAGTGTGCAAAAGGCCAGTCCTGTTCAGACTTTAAAGAGTTCTTCAGCGTCGGACGCGAACTCATCGGCGGAGGAAGCACAAGCCACGATAATGTCTGGCCGAAGGAAGTCAACATGCGCCTTCCTCTGGTCACGCTCTTTAATGAAATTGAGAATAAACGCTCTTTTCTCGAGGAAGCATTTTCTGAAGCACTCGGCCAGCCGCGCGATTTTTTCAAGGCGATGACGCGCGAGGGCGAATCGCTCCTGCGCGTCTTTCACTATCCTGCGCGCCCTCCCGTACAGCGCTTCTGGGCGGCACCACACACCGATATTAACCTGTTTACGATCTTTTTCCCTGCGACAGAGCCGGGTTTGCAACTGAAGACGAAAGAGGGCGAATGGCTGCAGATCGTCGTCCCTGAAGGAGCCGTGATTGTCGGGTGCGGGGACATGATGCAGAATTTGACAAATGGGCTCTTCCGCAGCGCCGTGCACCGCGTTGTCGATGAGGGGAAGGGAAAAAATCGCTACGCGATCGCCTTCTACACGCATGGACGCTATACCGACCGCATGGATCCGCTCCCGCGTTGTATTTCGATGACGGGCGGCGTGCAAAGATATGTCAATGCCACAGAACGCGAACTGCTCGAGGAGCGGCTCGTCGATTTAGGTCTTGCAACTATTGAAGTGATGGATCATCTTGCCAAAAGTGGTCTCATGGAAAGACAGCTCTTGCTAGGCCATGCTAGCGTACAAGCGATGCAGGAGCTCAAGAAGGCAGGTCTTGCCAGTGATGCGGTATTAAAGGCTTTATCAGATGAAAAATTGGATTAGTTTACTGTTCGCTCTTGTGTTGGGAGCGACTCATGCGCATGCGCGCTTTCAGCTGCTGTTTTTGGCAGATCACGCTTCTCCTCTTACTGGTGTGCTCTGCGCGGCAGACGGATCGCACGGGTTCGTAGCGATCGATCCAGGCGCCACCTATACCGAATATTTGCGCGAAGGTGAAACAGTTGAAGCACATCTTCTCAGTGATTCACATCTGCATCGCCTCTCGGGTCTTATCATGCAGGCGATGGATGCGAAAAGACAGAACCTCTACGCAACAGCTGCTGCAATAGAAACCATCCGCGATCACGTCTTTAATTGGAAAGTGTGGCCCAATTTTGCGGATGAGGGACTTCTTCCCCATCTCGATGCATTTCACTATGTGCGCATGCCGCTCTCTCGCTCTCTTCCCGTCCCGCGGACTGCATTGAACATTGAAGCTATCCAGCTGCCGCATCCCAGCGGCGCCACGACTGTTGCTCTCTTGGTTGAATCCCAAGGAGACTATTTAGTTTACTTGGGTGATGTCGCATTAAGCCGCGAAAATGCTCTAGACCCACTCTGGGAGCGTCTGACCCCTCTTGTCAACCAGCACAAGGTGCGCGCGATTGTCCTCGACTCTCCGGCTCTCTCCCTTGCGAAAGGCGGTGCGCTTTTTGGCGGCAATGAAGCCCACACATGGATGAAAGAGCTCCAGCAGCTCGCCAGACGCGTTAATCAAGATGCGCTGAAAGGCGTGCCGCTTGTGGTGACCCATGTCCAGGGCTGCACCATGACGACAGTGGTGGGGACGCACTCTCCGACGTTAGAGCTGGAAAAACAAAATCAGCTCGGACTACAATTGCTTTTCCCAAAAAGAGGTGATAGGCTTGATCTTTAATACACTTGTGACACTTGCTATGATTATTCCATACGGCAGCTGGCAGTCGCCTATTACTGCCCCCATGATTGCGGAAAAGTCTTCCGCCTTCTACGAAATGCACAGCGATGACACTCACGTCTATTGGAATGAGCTGCATGCAGCTGAGAAGGGACGCTTAGCCCTAATCCAACTGACGGAAACGGGAGAGAAGGAACTTCTTCCCGATGCGAACGTCAAAACGCGCGTCCACGAATATGGCGGAGGCGCTTTTACTGTCGGACAGGATGGGACGATTTTTTACAGCAGCGACAAAGACCGCAGCTTCTATCGCCTCGATCCGGATGGCAAACAGACACTTCTCAGCGACGATGCTAACGTGCGCTTTGCCGATGGAGCGATCACATCCGATGGCATCATCCTCGTCTGCGAGGAACACACCCCATCCGGTGTGCTCAACACACTTGTTTGGATAGACAGCCATGGCGCCCGAAAAACGATCGCGTCGGGACACGACTTTTACTCTTCGCCTCGCATTTCGCCTGATGGAAAGTCGCTGGTTTTTCTTACCTATGATTTCCCCGATATGCCCTGGGATGGCACGACACTGTGGCTCTGCAGCCTTCGGTCTGAAGGCGTGCTCTCCAAACCTGTAAAAATCGCCGGTTCCAGCGACGAGTCGATCTGTCAAGTCGAGTGGTCGCCGGAAGGCGATCTCTATTTTGTCTCAGACCGCACCGGCTGGTGGAACATCTATCGCTATAAGGATGGCAAGGCAGAAAACCTCTACCAGATGGACGCCGAGTTTGGTATCCCAGCTTGGGTATTTGGGCGCCCCACCTATGCCTTTATTACCTACAACAATGAAACGGCGCTTGTGTGCGCCTATGTCGAGAAGGGCATCGATCATGTAGGCATTTTGTTCCCCGAGCAGAAGCATTTAAAGCCGCTCCATCTGCCCTTCACCTATGTCTCAAACCTCGTCCATGCCCGAGGCAAGGTCTATTTCTTTGGCGCATCGCCGACCATGCCGATCTCGATCATCGCGCTCGATCCCGTTACAAAGGAATACTCTGTCGTCAAAGCGAGCTCTAAACCTCCTGTCACAGCAGACTGGTTTTCTCGTCCCGAGCAGATCGAATACCCCTCCCTAAACGGCAAGAAGGGATATGGTTTCTACTATCCTCCCAAAAATCCGACCTGCGAAGGTCCTGCGGATGAGAAGCCACCCCTTGTGGTGCGCGTCCACGGCGGTCCGACTGCACGATCGGCGGCTTATTTAAGCCTCGAAGTGCAGTACTGGACAAGTCGCGGGTTTGCATTCCTCGACGTCAATTACGGCGGCAGCACTGGATATGGCCGTGAATACTTCAAACGTCTCGAAAGACAGTGGGGCGTACTCGATGTCGAAGATACCCTTAGCGCGGTGAATGCACTTGTAGAAAGAGGGATCGTCGATGGAAAACGCCTCCTGATCCGCGGCGGAAGCGCCGGCGGCTACACCGTTCTCTGTGCGCTGCAGCGCGGAAATCTCTTCGCGGCCGGCACCAGCTATTTTGGTGTGAGCGACATCGAACTGCTCTGCAAAGATTCGCACAAATTTGAATCGCGCTACACCGATCGACTCGTCGGCGTCTACCCGCAAGAGATGGAGCTCCTTCATGAGCGCTCACCCATCTACCACGTCGATCAGATCAGCTCACCCGTTCTGCTCCTGCAAGGCGAAGAAGACAAGATCGTCCCACCCAACCAGACCTTCGAGATCTACGAAGCGCTCAAGAAGAAGGGCGTGCCCGTGGCGATGCTCCTCTTCCCCGGAGAAGGCCATGGATTCCGGCAATCGGAGAATATCCAGCGCTCGCTGGAAGCGGAACTTTCTTTCTATGCACAGATTTTGGGACTGGAGATTGCAGACAAGATCGAGTCCTTGAAAATAGAAGGGAAATAAAGTTTGTAGACTTGCCTTAAAGTACGATATATCGTACAATGGATTTTTTTAGAGGCTTTCTAAGAAATGACGAAATACTCCATTTATAAAACCGAGAACTACAATGACTGGATTAAAACGCAGTCGCTTAAATCGCAAAGACAAATTCTCGAAAGATTGCTAAAGATTGAAGAAAATGGACATTTCGGACACATCAGAAACTTAGGAAAAATCTCAGAGCTTAAATTTGCTGATGGTCGACGTATATATTATGGAATTGTACCACACGCAACAGTTATTCTATTGCTTGGAGGCAATAAAAATGGGCAAGAAAAAGACATCAAAAAAGCAGCAAAGATCTTTAGTCAAATTCAATCCTGAAAAGGTCAAAGGACTAACGCGTGTAGAACCGTTGAAGGAGCTAATAGATAAGGAACAAACTGCACTTGCTATTCTGGAATGCTTGCAAAATAATGATCCAGAGGGCGCGATGGAAATGATCTCCATTTATCTTGATGCTCTCAATAAGGCCAATCTCAGAAAACAAACTGAATTGCCAAAATCAACGATGTATTCAGCTTTGAAACATCGCAATCCGACGATTAAAACACTCGCAAAGATAATGTATTCATCTACTCATTAATAAATCAGAAGAAAAAATTAGGGATCTTCTTTATGGTTGCATAAGGAGGATTCTCCATGTTGCAAAGACTTTCCCTAACTTTAAGTTTGCTTGCTTTTTGTGCACTTGTTGCTGATGAGTGCAGCACGATCTGTGGCCCAGAGACGATGGTGCTAAGCGCTCAGCATCGCTTTGGCAAGGGCATAGGCTACGAGGGGACGGGATACAGCAGCCTCGACTTCTTTATCGCCAATGAGGAGCAAACGCGTTGGGGAGTTCCCTTCCTCGATCTGCGCGCTCATGTCTTTGACAATGGTAAGTGGGCGGCCAATGCCGGGTTCGGTTTGCGCTACCTCTCGCCCTGCGCCTGCTGTGTCTGGGGCGGAAACATCTATTACGACTACCGCAGGTCCCACGAGAAGAATTTTAACCAGATCGGCCTTGGGTTCGAAGCGCTTAGTACCTTTTGGGAAGTGCGCGCCAACGGCTACATCACCCTTGGGGAAAGAAAGCACTCCTTTGATAAGAAACGCTCAGTGGAATTCGCAGGCTTTAGCGGCAATCAAATTCTCCTCGATGAATCAGAGCGAAGAAAGATCGAACAGTCGATGCCTGGATTTGATGCAGAAGTGGGCTACCATTTCTGGATCGATGGGTGCTTTGATCTATATGCGGGTATCGGTCCCTACTATTTCAGCGGCGACTTTAATAAAAATGCTTGGGGCGGGAAGGCGCGGATTACAGCTGACATCACCTCTTTCCTGACGCTGGAGGTCAGCGACTCGTGGGATAAGGTCTTCCACAATCGCCCTCAAGGACTCATCGCATTGAATCTGCCCTTTGGTCCTAATGCAAAAGCGAAAAGAGCCATCCCCGACTGCTGTGACTGCCCCGACGTGCTGGTAGGCCGCGTCTATCAGCCAGTTGAGCGGCAGGAGATTATCGTTTTAAGCACCCACAAGAAGAAAAAGTTCGAGGAAGGTCCCGCGATCGATCCTGCAACGGGTCTTCCCTACTTTGTTCTCTTTGTCGATAACACAAGCACTAATTCTCTGGGCACCTTCGAGGACCCTTTTAACATGCTGATTGAAGCCGAGTTAGCATCGCAACCAGGTAACATCTTCTACGTCTTCCCCGGTGACGGGACAACGACGGGGATGGATGTAGGCGTGATACTAAGTGATAACCAGCGCTTCTGGGGGTCGGGCGTGAGCCACCTTCTGCCGACAACCGAAGGATCGATTACGATTCCTGCTCTGACAGCAACCTCTCCTGTCATCACGAATACGGGAGGCGATGGTGTTCTTCTGGCCGTAAACAATGAGGTAGTGGGTTTTACGATCACAGGGGTGACGGCTGATGGAGTCTTTGGACTGGATGTAGGTTCTGTCCTCATCGCAGATAATACAGTCGAGCACGGCGCCCAATATGGCCTCCGTCTGCGCACAGCAACGGGCACTTCTTATCTTACGGTGCTAAATAACACCATCAGCGACAATTTCGATGATGGTTTTGATGTGTCGGTTTTTAACGATGCCACTGCAGTGCTGGATTGTGAAAACAATGCCATCATTTTAAATCAGAAACACGGCATCAAATTCGTCTTTAATCCCCCTGACAGTGCCACTATTCTAGGGACGGTGATAAACAACCGCTTCGATCAAAATGTGGAGAACGGTGTCGATGTTCAATCATCCGAGTCGTGCACACTTAAAGTGGTCATGGATGGCAATTCGATGAGCAATAATGGATTAAATGGACTATTTTCTCAGCCCAAGAACCCTCCGGATCTTGATACAGCAAGCTTAAGCTTCATTCTGACGAATAATCAAATCAACGGGAATGTCAATGGGGTGCAAATCCAATATGCAAATAATACCATTCTCCAAACGGACCTGTCGGGAAATACCTTGAGCGGCAATAGCGGCATCGGATTCTGGCTACTGTCTGACATCGACAATACAAATCCTACCCACTTCTCCTTAGATGTTTCCTGTTTTAATAATACGTTTGATTCCAATAATCAGAGCGTTTTCTGTGATATCGATGGAGTGAGTGGCGGACTCATGGCGGCAGATTTCGTAGGCAATTCGATGACCGGTAATGCCGTCCCATTTACAACTCAGCAAAACAATGCCGGTGGCTCGCTCTGTCTTTTCTTACAAAACAACAGCAGCACCAATGGCTACAATCTGATTAATACAGCCGGAACCTTCACGTTTGATGACGCCGGTGGCAATACAGGAACCATCAACAGAACAGGCGCCATTACTTCCGGCACCTGCCCTTGAAATCATGCCTATCTTTGTCCGGCTTTGCGCCAGGGGTTATGGACTGCTGAGGTGTGCAGCCGATCGCCCCACTCGTCGAAGATCTGCTCATTCGGCGTGTAGAGATAGCTCTCGATCACGTAGCGGCGCATGAGAGATACTAGGTAGCTCACGTTGCCCTGTGTGTCGAAGAAGGGCAGATAGGTGCGTCCTCCTAGCTCAAAGACTACGCTTCCATCGCCGGCATTTACGGGGATAGGGGCGCGCACTTTGGCTTGCTCGATCTTGCCCTCTGCATTCACCGCACCAATTTCATGCGTCTCATCATAGAAAAAGGCGTAGGTGCGTGTCTGGCGCTCGCCATCGATCTCCTCATCGATCTCTTCGGAGACGAGGCGGTTCAAATAGTCGTAGGTGCGGCGGCTGGTTGTGCCGGCGGACTCTTTCAGTGTGATGCGCCCCAGTGCATCGCGTTCGATGCGCTCTTTGATGAGGGGTTGGGTGGTCGGATGCGGGGTGGGCACTTCAAAGGGCGTGCGCATCGAAAGCACATTGCCTGCGGCGTCGCGCGTGTAGGTGATGTCACCGAGGCCTTCGATCAGGCGCTGGTGGCGTGGGAAGCCGAGCAGATCATGGTCTGAGAAGGTGTGCTTGTAGAGCAGCGTTCCGGAAGGAGAGAGGCGATTGACCTCTTTTAGATAGGCTCCTTCAAAACGATAGCCTATCCCGGAATGGTCGGGCAGGGTGACCTGGATGGGCCGTCCCTGTTCGTCATACTCTTTCTCGATGACAAGGCCGTTGGCGAGCGTTTCCTTGATCAGCCGGTTAGAGCTGTCGTAGGTGCGCTCGAAGCCCTTGCCGCTGTTCTGATCGGTTGCCCGGATCAGCGCGCCGCTGGCATTGTGCTCGAGGGAGTAGTGAATGGTGCCATCCGATGAGGTGAGCGAGGCGAGGTTGCCTTGCTGATCGTATTGATAGTGCATTGCTACACCGTCGGTGACTTGATCGATGCAGCGCCCTTGTTCATCATAGCTAAAGTCGGTCCGCACGACGCGGTTGCCGGTGTGGACTTCTCGTGCATGAGGGAGCGAGCGGCTGTCTTGCCATACGATTATGCGGCTGCCATCCGGCTTCCATTCGCTGATTTTGAGGAGGTTCCCCTCGATTTCATAGGTGATGTCGGTTATTTTGCCGAGCGTATCAATCAGTTTGATAGGCCTGCTGAGCGCATCGAAATGCCGCTCTTCCAGCGACCAGGTGGTGCTGTCAATACGGCGCCCGCGTCTGCTGAGATTGCCCGCAGCGTCATAGGCAAAAGTGGTCTCGCTGACCAGATCTCCTGCCGCACCCTGTTCCACGATTTGCGTCATGCGATCGAGTAGGTCGTAGCTATAATGCCTGGTGATGCCGTTGAGCAGAGCAGACTGGACCCGGCCAAGACTATCATAGCTGAGGGGCTGTTCTTCACTCGGCCGTTTTTGAGGGGTCGCCTCATGCATTAAGCCCAGGGGATCGCTGGTGGCAATCAGCTGATTGAGGGCGTTGTAGGCAAAGGTCCAGCGCGCCTGTTCGCCATGCTGTCCGCGCTTATCGATGGCCATCAGACGGCCTGCGAGGTCGTAGGTGTAGAATGTTTCGCAGCCGGCTTTCTCCTCGTAGATGCACTGTCCAATCGAGTTGTATGAGCGCTGGTGAGGCTCGCCCAGCGCGTTGATCGCGAGAATGGGCTGGCCAGATGCGTTATAGGCGCATTCCTCGCCTCTAATAAAAAGGCCGCTTGAGTCAAACATCTGCTCTTTAAGGAGGTGGCCTGCATGAGAAAAGGTCAGCGCAAAGCTTCTTACCAGTGCGCCGTCTCTATAGTCTTCGATTTTTTCAGGCATTCCCTGCGCAGTGCGCTGTATCCGACGCTCTGCATGCGATGAGCCATCTTCTCTTGCAATACTCACCAAGAGATTCTCGCCGTCGTAGGCGTACGTTTCGCGCAGCACAAGAGCAGATCCCTGGAAAACGGCTTTTGCAATAGGAAGGTGCGTTCCTGCTTTATACGTCCATTCAGTGGTGGCGCCGCTCGCCTGCTCGCGCAGAAGCAGATGGCTCTGTCCGAATGTGCGCTGGATGTGTGCTCCATTCTTTTTCTCGTCGATCAGATTGCCCTCCTGATCATAGTGATAGAGCGCAAGAGAAATAAGGACTCCTCTGCCATCGCTTTCGCGCTGTTCTGTCAAGAGTCCCTCCTCGGTCCACTTCATTGTGGTGAGGTGTACCAGTTGGTTCTCGCGGTTGAAAAGCTCCACGCGGATGGGATAGGAGCTATCTGAAAAATGGACGATGGTTCGATTCCGCGCGGCATCCACTACCTCTGTGCGGTGCGGAGCATAGAAAAACTCATGGGTGGTGATCCAGGCGCCGTTTTCCCCGGTGGGAGCCAAAAGGGCTTTCACATGGCCGGAAGTCTCTTCGGTTGTGTAGTAAACCACTCGGTAGGGCTGGTAGTCGGAACGGCATGCGCCTTGAAAGAGCGGAAGGGCAATTCCATCGATGGAGCGCGCTTCGATGGTTTCTACAAACTGGTCGGGACATTCGACGCTTGTCAATGTCGCCAGCGCTTTAATCGGTTGGAAGTGATAGATCACCTTTCTGGAATCGCTGGTATGGACCTCTACTTGGCTATTGTCTTTGGCGTAGTTAAAGCGGCACCAGGCGAAAGTGATCTTTTGCGAGGGGCTTGTCGTCTTGATCTCCGTTAAGCGATAGAGAGAGTCGTGGCTAAAGAAGCGGTGATTCCCATTGAGAAGGCGCTCTTCTTTTATGATGTAGTGGGAGCGCTCCTTATCGGAAAAAACCCATGCATAGCGCCTTTCACTGCCATCCTGCGCGTGAATGATGACCGAATCTCTGTTCTCTCTGACGAGCTTCTGAGACTTCAAGGTGGAAAGGGAGGGATGCGCTCTACTTGCGATTTCTCTATTGCTCGCGCTGAAGTCCACAACAAATGAGTCGGTATTGACTGAGCGGTAGGTGAGGAGCATGCCATTTGGTTCGGACGCAAACGCAGTGGAGCTCTTCTTTTTGTCGACGATCACCAGGTGCTCATGCGGGACAAAGTCCCAGCTGCCGAATGGTTTATTGATGCGGCTGGCATTGTAGGTGCGCCTGATTTCAATGGGCTCTTGGGCGTGGATGGTCAGATCGCACCAGGAAGTTTCGACAATTCCGGTGAGCATATTGACGCAGCCCGTGCTGTATTCATAAGCAAAAGCAAATAGCGGGAGGGAGAAAACAAAAAATTTAATTAAGTATCGCATAGATCAGTTCCTGTTGAAGCAAAAACACTATATTAAATATGTGATTGGAAGGGTAGAAAAAATATTAATTGACGCGCATTCTAACTGTGCGCTCAGGATTTTCAAAATAATTAATTGACATTAGTAAGCTTCTTAATTACAAGGCGAATAAAGAGGCTATCCGCAAACTCAGGCTTCGTCGATTTTTGGGATTATTTTGGCCGATTTTCGATTCAAAAGAACCCGAAAATCGACAGAAGCTGAGTTTACGGATAGCCTCAAAGAGGTTTTCTATGTTTCAAAGGCTCTCGCTTACCCTTAGTTTATTGGCGCTGACCGCACTGACCGCACAAGAGTGCTGTGATATGTGCGGCCCTGAAACGATTGTCATCAGTGCCCAGCACCGCTTTGGGCGCGGCGTGGGCTATCGCGACGGATACTCGAGCCTCGACTTCTTCTTCGCACCCGCTGAACAGATGGCTTTAGGTCTACCCTTCTTCGATGTGCGCGGCCACGTCTTTGACAATGGAAAGTGGGCGGCCAACGCCGGTATCGGCTGGCGCTACCTCGGTCCCGATTCCTGCTGGGTCTGGGGCGCTAACGTCTACTACGACTACCGCAAGTCGCACAATAACAACTTCAACCAGGTGAGTTTCGGCTTAGAAGCGCTGAGCAGCAATTGGGAGCTGCGCGCCAATGGCTATATTCCCGTCGGCATGAAGCGCCACTCCTACAGAAGCAGCTTTGGCGACTTCGACTTCTTCGGCTTTTCCGGCAACA
>JABDCT010000015.1 GCA_013287985.1 Chlamydiota bacterium | reverse complement strand
ACCGAATTTGCTGTGCAAAAGCGCGCCGATATGGCCTATCCCACGCTTACCAAGCTTGTGAAGGCGGGCGAGGTCGAAAAAGCGCAAGAATATCTCGATACAATCTTCTCTCTCATTGTTGCGCGCAGCAAAGCGGGCGTCTTGGACAACGACCCGATCATGAAACGCAATATGGCATTTCTCAATGGCAGAGCGATGAATATCGATCTCGGTTCATTTACCATCGACGACTCACTCAAAACCCCCGTGAACACCCGTCGCATTCTCTATTTTGAAACACTGCGTCTTGGTCATTGGATAAAACGGCACAATCCAGCCCTCTATCCCTTTTTCCAACAAAGACTCAAATCATCTCTTGAAAAAACGTCTTGATATAGCTTATAACTATTGTCATGAGACATCCAAAAAAATTGGAACGCTCCTTCTGGTCCTTTCCCAGGTTGCGTTTTCCCCATTCCCTATTTGAAAATGTCGATGACGACTGGGATCTCCAAGAACTCACCAGCCCGACCGGCCTTAGTGTTTCGGAAGATGATGACAATATCTACGTCGAAGCAGCTCTTCCCGGCATGAAGCCCGATGAAATCGAGATGCTTTTTGACAAGGGAGTCCTCTGGATTAAAGCCGAGAAAAAGGAAGAAGCTGAGGATAAAAAAAAGAAATACTACCGCAAAGCGATGCGCACCTTTTCCTATCGCGTAGCTGTACCTGGCGATATCGATGAGACAAAAGAGCCTGATGCTGTGTGCAAAAATGGCGTCCTCAAAGTAATTTTTTACAAGACGCGCAGAGGCTCCACCTCTAAAAAAATCCCCATTAAAGAAGGGTAATCTCACCAATTATTTTCACCACAGAGATCACAGAGAACACAGAGAAAAAATGAGAGAATTTTCTTTTCTCCTTTTTACTCTGTGTTCTCTGTGATCTCTGTGGTTGATTTTTTTAAAAATCCTAAAATGTGCTCTCGGTGGTTAAATTTGTTGATTTATGCGATAATGGCCCCCTGTGAACGAGGGGATCTTTCTTTTTCAAATTTTCGCTATTTTGGGTTTCACCTGGGCGGCTTTTCGCTTAGGACGTGAAGCTCTATCTGCACTCATTGCCATAGAGGCGCTGCTCGCCAATTTTTTTGTTCTCAAGCAGATCACGCTTTTTGGCATGGAGGTCACCCCTAGCGATGCGTTTGCAATCGGCAGTATTCTATCCCTCAATCTACTGCGCGAGTATTGGGGCCAAGATGCCGCTGCAAAAGCCGCACGCTCCAGCCTGCTCTTTCTGCTTTTCTTTGCGATGATGAGCCAGATCCACCTCCTCTTTCAACCTTCGAGCCATGACACCGCCCAAACCGCTTATCTCTCCCTCCTCCTCCCCTCTCCGCGCCTGTTTTGTGCGTCGATCGCCACCTTTTTCCTTGTGCAGCGCATCGACCTTAAGATCTTCTCCGCTCTCAGCCGCCAGATTTCCTTCGCATGGCGCTGCAGCCTATCGCTTGTGATCGTTCAGCTGCTCGACACCCTGCTCTTCACGCTTTTAGGGCTGTGGGGCACAGTAGCTGCTCCATTCGAGATCATCCTGGTCAGCACACTGACCAAATTGATCGCCATTTTTCTCTTAACCCCCCTTGTAACCCACTTAAAGCATGACGCTCTGCACCGCATTTGATTTTGAAATCCTCCACCGCTCAAAGATCTCGCGTGCACGGGTAGGACGCATCCACACGCCGCACGGCGTGATCGACACCCCCAATTTCGTCGCGGTTGGCACCAATGGCACGCTCAAAGCGCTCGACAGCAAAACAGTGACGGAAATCGGCCTGCAGCTAATGTTCTGCAACACCTACCATCTGCTTTTGCAGCCGGGAACAGAAGTCGTGAGGAAAGCGGGCGGCCTCCATTCATTTATTGGACGCAACATGCCTATCATTACCGATTCGGGAGGCTTCCAGGTTTTTAGTCTTGCGTATGGGTCAGTGGCTGATGAACTCAAGAGCCGAGGCCAGAAGTCGAGCGGCAATCTCGTGCTTAAGATCGATGAAGAAGGCGTGCTTTTTCGCTCCTACCGCGACGGCAGCCCCATTCTCCTGACTCCCGAGAGCTCTATTGCCGCACAAAAGGATCTGGGCGCAGACATCATCATTCCCTTTGACGAGCTTCCTCCCTACCATATCGGAGAAGAAGCATTGACGCGCTCGATCGATAGGACCCATCGCTGGGAGGAGCGCTCACTTGCGGCTCACCAGGCACGCCCCCAAGGGCAAGCGATGTACGCGGTCATTCATGGAGGTGCTCACCTCGAACTGCGCGCCAAGAGCTGTGCGCATCTCACCCAGCTGCCCTTTGACGGGTATGCGATCGGTGGAAGCATGGGAAAAAGCAAAGACGAGATGGAGAAGATCCTCTCCTTCACCCTTCCCCTATTGCCGGAAGACAAACCCAATCACCTGCTGGGAATGGGAGATCTAGAGTCGATTGGCCGGGGGATTCCACTGGGGATCGATACTTTCGATAGCTCATATCCCACCCGGGCTGCGCGCCACGGGGTACTGCTCACAAAAAATGGAGCTGTAAAAATCGAAAAGAGCATCTACGCCGAAGATTTTGGGCCCGTCGAGGAGGGCTGCACATGCACGACGTGTACACACTACAGCGCCGCCTATCTGCACCACCTCTTCAAAGCCAAGGAACTCACCGCTCTAACGCTGGCTACGATTCACAATCTCCACAAAATGTGTGAACATATGGCTGATGTCCGCCGCCAAATTGCGCAAGATCTTGTTTAGCGTCGGCTAGCTGCTGGATATAGCAGGCAAAGCATGTGGGAAAGTACTTCTCTTCCGCGCCCAGTTGCACACTAGGGCCGTCCAGATCCGCCAATCCATTGACATGCTTGATGTTCATGATCGCCTTTCGATTGCAGAAGTAGCAGGTCGATTTCACCTCTTCTATCGAATCGGCAAGCTCCATGAGGCGGCGCGAGCCATTGAAGAGATGCGAGCGAAAATCGGTGCGGAGCCCATAGCAGATCACGGGAATATTCTTTACAATGGTTATAGCGCGCAGCTGTTCGATGATGCCGGTGGAAAGAAACTGCGCTTCATCGACGAGCACGCAAGCAACTCCCTCGTAGTTAACCTCAAGAAGATTAGTCTCATCGGTGATTTCGATATCTGAAGGCATTTCCAGACCGGCTCTAGAGCGGATCTTCCCCTCGCCAAAGCGCACATCGAGCCGAGGCTTCATCAGCAGCACCTCTTTGCCCTGCTGGCGGTAATTGTGGGCGACAGCAAGTAAGTTGAGTGTTTTTGCGCTTCCTACGCTACCGTGACGAAAATAGAGCTTAGCCATATAGAATCTCCTGATTTTTTTTTCGATAGTGCCTTTTCCGCCGCATTTTTGAAAAGATTTTTTCTCATGTAAGAATATTCATCGATATGTATAATTATGTTGTTAGAAAAAAAATTAAAATATTTAACTATGACATGCGATTATAAAATTAAAAGTTCACTTATTGCAGATTTTGATATTCCTCAATATAAAAAAGATTTTTATGCACAGGAAGGTGATCTGATCTCAAAGGTCGCGGCTGAATCGATGCGAAGAGAGTTCTTCGATTCTGCGCATCTTCTTTCCTCAAGAGAGGCAGAAGAACAGCAAGATACAAGCCAAATTTCGGTTGTATTTAGAAGAGAAGCAACGGGAGAACCCCCCAAAAAGAGGCTAAAACAAGAGTATGCAAAGAGCATCATTCCAGTCATACCCCGTACTCCAAGTAAACTAACTGCTAATCGCCCATTAGGCTATAACGAATTCATTGTCGATTTCCTGCAAGATGCTACCCCACTTGAGACAAGCCTTGCTGCTGGTCCCAAATTAGGTATGGATATCCCCTTAAGTCTCGTTTCAGAATTTAATCATTTCTACGAGTTAGATGGAAAGCCACGCTTTATTTTCAAAGTGAATGATAGATCGTCAAATCAGCAGCGCGGACCTGTTGCAGCACTGTCTCTTTTTTCCGATTTTGCTCAGAAAGACCATCGATTAAATGTTAAACCGGAATTTTGGAAGAATTATTTACGGACCTCATTACTCAATCCAGAAGATGTTGTTTCATTCTTAAACAAACACACAAATCTTTCAGAGTATGGATACAAAGTAGAAGTTTTAACGCTTCCATACAATAAAATCCGTCATCAATTATATGAAAAGATAATGGAAAGTCAGAAAGAATTAAACAGCAGCTTGATTATGCAAGTGAATTTTAAGGCATTCCATCCCAACGATGCGAAGGACTTTGAGAGTTGGGTTGTTCTCGATAAGATTGAAGAAGGCTTCTGCGACAATGAGTATCTCTTCAGTTTTAGGGAGCCGATTACCGGTCAGGCGTATCGAATGGAGGGGAGAGGGTTTTCTATTTCTACTTGGAATAACCCCGCGACCTTTATCCAGATTAGTCAGGAATGACAACTTCGGACTCAGCGCTGAGATCTACGGTTAGAAAGTAGGTCTTTTCGCTGATTAAAATAGGAACTTGCCTAGCTTCATCTGCTCGAAAAATTGAAATACGCACATACCTTCCGGCTTTTAACAACGCACTATCGCACTCGATAAAAGATCGCCCTGCAACGGCTTTTTCAAAAAGGACTTGATAAGTGTGATTAGGCGTAACCGTATAGACACAGACATGAGCGCCGCATCGAGTTCCATCAAGCTGTGAAAAACTGCGCAGTTGAATATGCATAAGCAGAGATGCTAACAAACAAACAAATTTTAATACAACAAAATAATTAAAACTATTTTTTTACAAAGGAGAAAAATAATGTCAACAAAACCAGTGACACTAGGAGAAATTGACTTTTCTATTCCGAACAAAGTTATTGATGGCGGAGATGATGAACTCTCAAGGCTTGCTGAAAAGCAGATCAGACAAACAGTATTTGATAAAGATGGATTTAAAGTGCCCTTTCCCTTGAAACGGACAGTAACTCAAAGGGAAAACACGACGACGGTGGAAATAAAAACTGGAGAAGTCTTTGAAAAACCCAATAAACTGCAAAGAGTTCATTCTAGTAATGGTGACCCTCGATTTCAAAGTATTTTTTGTGATGAAACATATCCGTGAACTAAAATAATTTGTTTTAATTCAAATATAACACGGAATAGTCTACAATAGACTCATTTTATAAAAGGAGTTTTAAAATGAGTCTTCCCTCAGTTTCATCAGGGTCAGAAAACGTAAATGACTTTCTTCTCGATCAAGCCCAAAAGCAAGTGTCCAGCGTTGTTTTCACTCCCGGTCTTGAAGAACCTGCGTCTAAAAAGCAGAAACTTTCTCTTGACCCCCCAGCCGATGCAACCCGCGTGAGTGTTGTGTTTACTAATACCATCACCGCCCGCATCACTCCAGCCTTTCCTCCCCCTTCCCCAGCGAAAAATGTCACTTCCACACTGCATCATATTTCTGAGACAGCCATATTAAAAGCGTTTACGACTACTCTACATGAGCACTTCTCTACTTCTAGGCGTACCCTTTCTTTTGAGCATCCGCCCACTGTAGTCTATTCCGGCACCTATTTATCTATGGAAAGGACCTTCTGTGTTTTTGCTAGAAACGAACATGCAAGAAATGAACAGTGCTCTCGAGTAGGAGCCCTTTCCTTGCTTTCAAATAGCGGAAAAAAGTATAACTTGCTGCTTTCTAGCGACTTCTGGAGCTGGTACTTTGACGATCGCACTCCAAATTCTCCTGAAGAGATTGTCGAAAAAATGAATACCCTTACCAATCTAAAATCATTAGGAGTTGAAGCGAAGTGCAAAAACATAGATATCTTGGAGCCTAAAGAGCTATATGAGAACTTACTTTCTTTGGGTGGTTCTTGCATGAGTTATGTCTCATGCAAAACAGATAACCGAGTGCCTGTCCGAACATGGATGGTAATCGACAACTTTACGGGAATGTTCGTCAATGAGAAGTTAGAGATTTTCATGGATTTTAGACTTCCCTATACCGGGGAAGCCTATTCTAGTGCGATGTCTAAGCTTTCTAATGTAAGTTGGGGCAAAGACTTACCCTTTATCTACATTAGCCCCATTGCAAAAACTGCAGCGCAGGAAAAATAATATCGCTGACCTTCTGTAAAGTCCCGCTGCTGCGATCTGCAAAATAACCGATCATGCGGACTTTATTTTCTGAGATAAGAAGTTGTGTAGGAAGATCCAGGCTAAACGTTGCTTGGCGCGGTTCTAATTGAACAACCCGTGTGTAGGCCGGTTGTTTAGGGTCGTTATAAATAGCAACAAAGACGGCGCGGACTGTATCTGTGGGGAGAGAAGGCGGTAAACGAATTTGCATATGCATCCTTTTTCAAAAAAGGATGCATGATGGCAAATAAGTTTAATTTATCCAACTAAATTAAACGAGGACACGAACTGCTCGTGTTGGACTGTTTCTTTGAGCTCACTCGGGTAAGAAACGGTCAAGCGATAGAGAGTCGTACCTACTAGGACAAGACGCCCCTTCACTTCGTCTCCACCGCGGCTAACGACGTAGTCGAGAGCAGGATATCCCTGGTGAGACGTCGTCTCTTTGCTCAAGAGCTGTTGAGCGGGGACTTCATTTTCAACAAGTAGATCTAAAGATTTTTTTAACAAGGTATTGCTTCCCAGAAGCGTCCATTTGCGTGGAAAGTCGACGTGGCTTAGAGCATACACGGCCTTTTTCTTCTCGGCGCTGACCTGTTCAAAGTTTAAGGACTGCCCAGCGCTTGGGATGTCCAATTGCTTATTTTCGAGGACGGGTTCAGCTGGGAAATTGACCTTATAGCGCGCATCGGCAGCAGAATATTCTTTCCAATTCGAAGGTTTTTCAAGGGTAATTAGATTGGTTTGGAAGTCTTTCTGGATGAAGGTGAAAACACCCGTTCCTACAGCAAACAGCATTGAGCAAATTAGAACGATTCTGATAATTACTTTTTTGTTCACGAATATTCTCCTTTTTATATATTAATAACGATCCCGGCCATTTTAATGCTTATTGTTAATAATGGCAATCCTTAAAAGACTGATATTAAAGATTTTAATGTACAGATTATCGCGCATTAGCCTATCATGAACGCCATGCAAGTATCCAGACCTGAGTTTTCTGATACTAAAGAAACTGGCGTTACACCGTCTATCCAGCCCCTTCCTCCATCATCGAATAATGATTCTTCTCTCCAATCGCTCCAAAAGGAGACATCTTGGTCGGAATGCATGCAGAGCTACTTTATGAATCTACTGGCGCGCCTTTTGAATGTGGGCGTGCGCCTTGTCGACTTTTTCTACGCGTTCTTCTTATGCACCTATCCCCGTCCCCCTGACCTCCCTATTCTCAAAGAGACCCCGGTCCCTATAGCTCAAATTCCTTCCCTTCCTCCCCTCACTGAAGAAGAAATCCGAGATTTAAAAGAATCATTTCACATTCTGGGAAATAATAATCGGCTCGGAATAGGAGCTAAACAACCACAGCTAGAGCAAATACGGGTGCGCACCGAACAGATCCATCCTTTTCAATCTCTGACTCTTATGTTAACTGCAGAGACCATCAAAAATGATCTAATCAATGTCCGTAAGAATTTTAAAGACGCTTTCGGACCCAAATCCTTTTCTCCCTGGCACGTTTTTGTGGGAACCATCGGTGCAAAAATCCAGCTCCAGATCCAGAAAAATAGCGTCTGGGACCATCTCAACACATTCGCTGCTGGTATACAGCGCGATCCCTCAAAGATCCGTTCTTTTATCGAAAATGCCAAAAATGACTCTGATTGGGAATCTCTACTTAATTACTTAATTGATGATGTTAAAGTTTAATTAGTGTATAATTAAGTAATGGTAAAAATATTTGGTTATCCGTTTTTCGAAAAATCAGCCCCTATTTCCCCGCCGGCTTCTTCTACCCCGCCCTCCGCTAACACTTCAACCCTTCAATCTCTAGAAGAAGAGGACAAATCTTGGTCTGGATGCATCATCAGCCTACTCGCGCCTCTAATGAATTTAGGGTTGCGGATCGTCGATTTCTTTTACGCCCTCTTCTGCTGCCGGACTCAGGAAGAGGAAAAAACCGCTATTGCTCGAGTTTCTTCCCTACCTCCGCTTGCAAAAGATGAAATAACCGATATTTCGGAGATGTTACGGATCTTCGGCAATTGCAACCGTGCGACAATTCTTGGTAGACGATCTGAGTTGGAAGGGATGAGAGCCAGGACCATGCCTATCCATCCCTTTCAGTCTATGGTCTTTATATTAAACAACCCCACATGCAAAGAGGATCTGATCAAGATCCGCACCTTTTATAAAGATACAATTCCCCGCTCCCTTTCGCCCTGGCACCGTTATGTCGACGGCATCCGCAAAAAGATGGAATTTCAGCTCGGAAAGAGCAACGTCTGGTCTCACCTCGATGCCTTTGCAAAAGGGATAGGCCGCGACCCCAAACAAATGCGCATATTAATCGAAAAAGCGAAAAAAGACTCTAATTGGGATTCTTTTATAAACTATTTAATTGATAAATAATTTATATATCTTTAATTAAGATTAGTATATAATCTTAATTATGGTTAAAATTTTCGGTTATTCGTTTTTTGAAAAATCTCTTCCTGCTCAGGCAGCTCGCCCATCGAATCGTCCTGTCCAGGATAACCAGTCTACCCTTCAATCCATTGAGACATCTCAATCAAATAGCATGGGCAACTGTCTGATGAGAGTGTTGGCTCGGTTGATGAATTTATGCTTGCGCCTTCTAGATTGGTTAACTTCCCATAGAAAACCCGAAGCCATCGAGAGCTCCAGCGCTCAAATCAGCTCTCTAGCCCATCTAACTCCAGTACAGAAGGATGCTGTAATTAAAGTGCTTGATATCCTTGGAAATAGTGGGCTTCCAATGATTTTTGCCAGACTCCCAGAAATCGAGGAATTAACCAGTCTCACCGAGAATACACACCCCTTTCAACATATGGTGTTCGTTGCCAGTAACGAAACATGCAAACAGAATCTGCTTCGCGTGCGCGCGAAATTCAAAAACCAGATGAAAGCGATTTCCCCATGGCACAAGATGGTAGGAGAAACCAGAATAGAGCTAAAAAAGCAGCTTAACCAAAACAACCTCTGGCCCCATCTCGAGGAGTTCGCCAAAATCCTTCAGCGCGACCCTAAAAAGATCCGCTCCATGATCGAAAATGCCAAAAAAGACTCTGACTGGGAAACACTCTTTAATTATTTAATTGACAGATAATTACGTTAATAATCTATTTTAATTATAATTAATTGCAAAATGCATTATTCTTATAATTAAGAACCATAGGCTATTCCTTTGCCCTATGTGAGGAGAACTCATGAAATTAACTACAGTACTCTTAAGCGCATTTGCTCTTTGCACGGGATTTTTTGCAGAAAATGCATTTGCCTCTACACAAGTTGCAGCGCGAGTAGGCGTTTACGTAGGCCCAGGCCCTGGCGCTTATTACGGTCCTGCCTATTGCCCTCCAGGCTATTACGGCCCAGGTCCACGTGTAAGACGCGGTCCCATCTACTACGGCCCTGGTTACTACTACAATCCAGGCTGTTACTACTACGGCCCTGGCTACTACTATCCAGGCCCTGGACTCTATTTCCACTATCGGCATAGATAATAAAATCGCGAGCCTTGCAGGCTCGTGTTTCTTTTGACAAATAACGCATTTTTTTGTCTGATCAAAAATATGCGATTAGAATTAATCCATCCCATGTTGGTCCATTTCCCCATAGCCCTGTTAACTACAGGTGTTGTGCTGCGCTTTGTTTCTCTTTGGAGCAAAAAAAGACCAAACCTCTCTTTTTTACTACCCTCAGCATGGTTAATCTTAGCTTTAGGAGTCATCGCTGCATGGCTCGCTGTTATTGCTGGTGAAGTGGCGAGAGACATCGTCGCGACGCCAGAGAATAGGGCCATATTAGATGAACATAGAGAGCACGCCTATACAACGGCGATCGGATTCACGATTAGCTTATTGCTCGATTGGACGAGGGCGTTTCTTGCCACTAAGAGCAAGAGAGTGAATAGAATCCTTGGGGTTGTGGTAGGGATTATTTATCTCTTTTGCTGGACCAATCTTCTGATCACAGCCTATTATGGCGGCACCCTCGTTTTCGAGAAAGGTGCAGCGGTCATCAAATAAAATCGGAAGAGGTAGGATTCGAACCCACGGTCCCTTGCAGGACTTCTGTTTTCAAGACAGACGCAATCGGCCACTCTGCCACTCTTCCAAGGTGTATAACTATACTATTTACGACGAAAATTGGGCAAGTAAACGCATGTCATTTTCTGCAAATTGGCGGATATCAGTCACACCATAGCGCAGCATCGCTAAACGTTCAATTCCCATTCCCCAGGCGTAGCCTGAGTATTCGTCGGGGTCAATGCCCCCATTTTTTAATACTTCCGGATGAACCATTCCGGCACCGCTCACTTCTAGCCAGCCCGTGTGTTTGCAGAGGCGGCAGCCCGCTCCGTCGCAAGCGGTACATCGTAAATCGATTTCCACGCCCGGCTCTACGAAGGGGAAAAAGCTCGGACGAAAGCGCATCTCGACGCGTTTGTGGAAAAGCTTGCTCCAGAATTCGCGCATAGTTGAGAGCAGGTCGCCGAGGGAGACGTCGCGGTCGATGTAAAGCCCTTCGAGCTGGTGGAAAAAGACGTGTGAACGCGCGCTTATATTCTCGTTGCGGTAGACGGTTCCCGGAGAGATGATGCGGATCGGCGGCTTGTGGCCTTCCATGACACGCAACTGAACATTTGATGTTTGGGAGCGCAAGAGGAGGTCTTCGGTGATGTAAAAGGTGTCCTGCATGTCTCTTGCAGGGTGATCTTTGGGATAGTTGAGTCCTTCGAAATTGTAGTAGTCGGAGTCGATCTCGGGGCCATATTGAACGGAAAAACCCATCCCAACCAGGATGTCGATCACTTCGCGCATCATGAGATGGATCGGATGGCGTCTGCCAATAGATTGGGGTCTGCCGGGAAGGCTGATATCGACGCGCTCTTCTTCAAAGCGCTTGGCTTGTTCGACCTGAGCAAAAGCCTCGGCTGCTTGAACGCAGAGATGCATGAACGACTCTTTCAAGTCGTTAATGACTTTTCCCATACGCGGCCGCTCCTCAGCGGAAACGGCGCGCAATTCTTGCATGAGCTCTTGGACAGGGCCTTTTTTTCCCAAATATTTGACTTTGAGCTGTTCGACAGCATCGCTGTCGCGAGCAGCTCCTAGGTCATGTTCAAAGGCCTTGCGCAGAGCGGAGACTTTCTCTTCCATGCCCTATGCAAGAGCTCTTTTCGCTTCTCCAGCAACTAAAGCAAAGCTATTTGGATCGCGAATCGCCATCTCAGAGAGAACTTTGCGGTTTAAACGGCAACCTGCCTTGGTTAAACCTTGGATAAAGCGGCTGTAGGAAATGCCGTTGATCTTGGCAGCGACGCCAATACGGACAATCCAGAGTCTGCGGAAATCGCGTTTTTTCTGCTTGCGGTGGCGGTAGTTAAATGCCATCGCCGACATAACGGCGTCTTTTGTCAGGCGGATGTGGTTTTTGCGATCGCCGACAAAGCCCTTCGCCATTTTCATCAGGCGTTTGCGCCTGCGGTGTGTGGATAGAGATCGTGTAACCCTTACCATATTATTAACTTACTCCCATGAGCATTTTGTACATCTTTTCCTGTCCTTTGCTTACTAGTGCAGGAGAACTCAGATGGCGTTTTCTTTTAGATGATTTCTTAGTCAAAATGTGGCGCTTGCCTGGTCTTGTACGTTTCAGCTTGCCAGTACCAGTGACTTTAAACCGCGCCTTCACTGATTTGCGTGTCTTCATTTTTGTCACGACTTGTCTCCTTTGTCTTCTTCTTTACCCCAGGTGCAACGACGGCGGATAAACTACGCCCTAATTGCTTAGGTGGGCTTTCAATTGTCGCAATATCCGCAACTGCATCACACAGCTTTTGGATAACTCTGTGCCCAAATTCAGGATGCTGCATTTCTCGTCCGCGAAAGGTGCACGTTAAGCGCACTTTATTGCCCTTCTCGAGAAACTCTTTCATGTGTTTAATTTTTGTTTCAATGTCATGATCATCCGTATTGGGCTTTACTTTGATCTCTTTAACTTTGACCTGATGTTGGGCTTTCTTGCTCTCTTTTTCTTTTTTTGCGACTTGGTAGCGATACTTTCCAAAATCGATCACTTTACATACGGGAGGCTTCGCATTCGGTGCAATTTCTACTAGATCTAATCCTGCAGCCTCTGCAAGCGCTAGTGCTTCATTGATTCCAAGTATTCCAGCTTGATTTCCGTCCTGGTCGATAACGCGCACTTTTAGGGCGCGAATTTGTCTATTGACTCTCAATCCTATTCCTTTCTAACAATGTATTCAAAAACGCTTCTTCGCTTACGGTTTCACTGTGCTTTGAGCCATGGGCACGCACAGTCACGCATCCAGTTTCTAGTTCGCGTTTCCCTAAAAAAATAACATATGGGACTTTCTCAAGCAATGCCTGATGCAGTTTTTGCTCAATTGTTCCACTCTTTTTATCCAGATGGCAGCGTATGTTCTGCTTCTCCAGCTTCTCAATCAGCTTCCACGCCGGCGCTTCATCCTCTTTCACGAGCAGAACGCGTACTTGCTCGGGACAGAGCCAAAACGGCAGCTCTCCTTTGTAGCGCTCCAAAAGCAGCGCGACAAAGCGCTCAAGCGAGTTATAAACGGAGAGCACAAGCATATTTCTCTCGATGCGCAAGAAGGGACCCACCCACCGCCTTCCCAGGCCATCGGCAATCCGCATCTGCACTTCGGGTTTCCCTCCACCGGCCGAGACTATCGCATCGATCTTGCACTGCGTAAGGGCCTCCTTCAAAGGAGCTGCTTGTTTTCCACCAGTTAAAACCCACTGATAATCAAGATCGAACATTCTAAAAAATAACTGGAGGAATTGCAAGGAGGAAATGCATAGGGAGCGAAGATTTTCGGCTCTATAAAAAAGATGTGCACGATCGATAAAGCAGCTGCCGGGGGTGAAAAGGCCCGGATAGACCCCTTTGGGCTGGTTGATAAAGGCGCACTGAGCGATTTTAAGCTCTTCTAGACCTGATTCTTTAAAGTATTTATTATGCGCTTCGGCAATTGAGCCATTAAACACGGCAGAGATCGGCTCTATTCCCTCTTTTCTTAATGCCTGTTCCCAGAGGTGAAGAAGCAGCTGGCGCAGTCTTTCGCCTTTCCCTGTCCAATGGGACCCTAAAAAGAGGCCGAGCTGGTTCACCCACTGCATGTGGTTCTCTTTTTCGTAGCGCTTCCAGCGCTTTATAAATGCCTGGAGGGCATTAGCTTGAGGAAAAGTTGTGCCGTGTATGCGTACAATGTCGTCGTTTATTTCGTGGTGGAAGAGGGCGACTTCGCCTATCTGGCTTAAATCGGTGAGAAAAGGTCCTTCGCTGAAATCAGCCCACTCACCTATCTGGCATATGCTGACGAGCCCCTGCTGGGAACGCAAGGCGGCCTCGGCGCGCTTCTTCTGCTTTTTAGAAGAAAGAAAGCCGTGCGCAGATTGGGGGACCATTTCGAGTAGGCGCATCTCCAGATCGCTTTTTGCCATCTCTTTCATGCGATTTTCAATGAGAGGCAAATAGGAGGCTGCAAAGGGGCTGGAGAGCTGGAAGTCGCGGGTAAAACCGATCTCTTCTTCGCTTCCTCCCACTAATTGAGAATGGGGGAAAAGGTCTTGAAAAGCAGCGGCCATAAGATGAGCCGCGCTTCGTCTTAATAGGTCCAAGGGAAAATCCATTTGGGCTTGGGATATAGCTGACTCGAACAGCTGACCTCCACGATGTCAACGTGGCGCTCTAACCAACTGAGCTAATACCCCACAATTCGTAAGAATGATAGAATATTTCGATGATTATGTTCCAGTCTCATCTCACCTTTGCCCATCAGTTTTGGGAAAAAATTTTGAATCCAGGCGATTGGGCCATCGATGCGACCTGTGGCCGCGGGCGGGATACCTTGAAGCTCGCAGCATGCGTAGGACCATCTGGAGGGGTCATTGCCCTGGACATCCAAAAAGAGGCCATAGAGGCAACGAGAGCGGCAATCGAAGGCCATTCCCAGGTCCATCTTTTTCACGCCTCTCATGAGGCCTATCCCCTGCTCTGCCATGAAAATCCTATCAAGCTCATTGTCTATAACTTAGGATATCTTCCCGGCGGAGATAAGAATCTCACTACTCATGTGGAGACGACACTGCTTAGTATTGAACGAGGGCTGGAGCTTTTAGTGGAAGGTGGCGCGATGTGCATCACCTGCTATCCTGGACACCCTGAAGGGGCTCTGGAGCTTAAGGCGCTCTTAGACATGCCTTTAGACACTTCTCGCTTCCAAGTGACGCATTACGCCAAGCAAGAGCGTCCGCTCGCTCCTTCAGTCCTTATTATATTAAAGAAATGTTAGTGAATTGTTAAGAATTCGTAAAGCTGCTACAATAATGAATCCGGTAGCAGTTAATGCTACTCATAATAATAAGGATAATATGATTTATTTCCAGGATTATTGCCAGATTAGCAGGAAGGTGCAAGACTTCGAAACAAAATTGAACGGAATGAAAGACGCACCTATTAGCTTGGAGGAGATTGGCAACACACGTGTTGCTCTCCACCTAGAACTTGAAAAGATCCAAGAATCTTTTGAATCTCTGTGTCAAACGGCAGAAGTCGTCGATAAGTGGGCGGAATCTCTCGATGAGCAGATCACCAGCCTCTATGGCCAGATCGAAGACTTTTTTGAAGATCGCACTGTCGCGCTAATTGCGCGCACGGCACTGGAATTAGGCGGTTTGCTACAAAAGGGAAGCATGACGCAGGTCGCAAACAAAGTCGACCAGCTAAAAGGACATATTCAATTATTCGTCAAACAGCGCTGTCCTTCTCTGTCGCACCGCAAGATTATTGAACTAGCGAATAAGATTGCAGATGAGGTCTCTACCTCCAAAAACGGTGGCACCAAGCTGATCGACCTGCTTTCACTTCTACAAAGCATGGTGGAAGAGAAAATGCAGGAAATGGAGCAGGGTTTAGACCCAGCTACGTATGAAAAAGCCATTGAGCTTTATGAGATTGCAGATCTCTATTACAACTACCGCAACCAAGAAGGGCGCCTGCGCCTTAGAGACATGATGCCTCTTCTGTCGAATGGTCAGAGAAAGCGTCTGGAAGCGAAGAGTGATAATAAAGAGATCGTGCAAACACTTTTGGATATGGCGCGCGAGATAACTCATGGTGAGTCGCTCGGAGCTGTAGATTATACGGAATGGTTTGAGGAGCTCGATGCGATCCGCGAGCAACCCATGCCGATCCTACGTGTGGTTCAGGCTTAATACCTCCGCAGCCTCTGCCATAATATAAAAACTGCCGCAGATCACGATGAGATCTTCGGCAGACGCCATGCAGCGTGCGGTTTCCACTCCTCCCCGTACGCTGGCATGTTCTGAAAAAGGGACCTGGCTGACGCGCTCTAGCGCGCCGGCCATTTTTTTTGTCGGGATGCACCAGGGATAGCTCCCTTGAACAAGATGCACATATCCCCTTTGAATGTGAGTAAGCGACCCTTCGACATCTTTATCATCGGACATGCCGATCACAAAGCGCGGTGTGCGGGTCGGAAATTTCTGCTTTAAAGCTTCAATCAAGTGTTTGAACCCATCGGGATTGTGCGCGACATCAAAAAGCATATCCCCGCGCATTTCAAAACGGCAGGGCAATGCGCTCTCCACTCCCCTCTCGATCGCTTGGGGCGTTACATTCAACACTTCGAGCACTGTCCGTGCAACGGAGCGATTTTCCATCTCAAAATCCACCCCTTTATCCGCTACATAAAGTGCGCTTCCCAGCTTAGAGGCTCTCTCTAAAATAGGGGGATAGAGTGCTCTAGGCCCCACCACAACAGCTGCTCCCGGCTTAATTATCCCCGCCTTGTCTCGTGCGATCTCTTCGACAGTGCTGCCCAGGATGCTTGTGTGGTCTAAACTAATCGATGTGATCACAGAGACGATCGGATGGACCACATTCGTTGGATCTTTTGTTCCGCCGATGCCTACTTCGATGACAGCGATATCGACCTGTTTTTTCCTAAAATAGGTAAAAGCCAGAAATGTGGTCAGTGTAAAGAAGTGAGGAGGCAAACCGAGGGCGTAGAGTTCATCCAATCCCTCTGTTATCTCTTCAGGCGAAATGGGCTGGCCGTTGATCGAGATGCGCTCTTGAAAATGGAAGAGATGGGGGGAAATAAACAGGCCCACTTTTAAGCCGGAGGCTTCGAGTGCGCGTGCGGTTTTAATTGAAACGGAGCCTTTACCATTAGTTCCGGTAATATGCACAGTGGCAAAAGCGCGCTCGGGATGGCCCAGTTTTTCCGAAAAAATATGAGAGAGACCATCACAGGGTTGTGATTTGGGAAGGGAAAGGAGCCTATGCATGGGTAAAAATGGCGTTAAAAGTCGCTTCATCTACCCAGGAAGCCCCGAGCGGGATTTGCGGCTTGAGGGCGCCATGGAAGTCGGAGCCGCCGCTGATCAGGAGATGGCGATCTCTGGCCATGTCGACCCAGCGATGCGTCTGGTCCCGCGGACAGCGCGCATAAAAGCACTCGATTCCATCAAAAGGTTTTTCTAGGAGTTTTCTCGCCTTTGCGCCTTCCGGCAACAGATGGGGATGCGCTAAAAATGCTTTGCCATGCGCAGCGTGGATCACCCGGAGGGTCTCGTCAAGCGTGATGGGGGCGCCGGGATCAAAACAGGGCTTTCCATCGCCGATATAGCGCGAAAAGGCATCCTGCGTGGAGTTCACATACCCTTTCCTGACTAGGGCGAGGGCGATGTGCGCCCTGCCAATGACCCGTCCGCCAATGGTCACCAAGTCTTTTTCTTCGAGATTCATGCCCAGGCGAGCGAGCTTGCTCAAAATGCTCCTATTGCGCTCCTCTCTTCTGATCTGGTGGCGCTTGCACAACTCAAGAAGTTCTGGGCTTTCGAGATCGATGTTGTAACCGAGAACGTGGACGCTGAGCTTGCCTTCATAAGAGGAGAACTCGATGCCCGTCCCTAGAATGATTCCCGCTTTTTTAGCAGCTTCTGTCGCTTCAGCGTAAGCGTCAACCGTGTCATGATCCGTGATTGCAAGGGCGCTTAAGCCCGCTTCTTTGGCGCGCGCGATCAGTTCGGTAGGAGTGAGCGAGCCGTCAGAACAGGTAGTATGGCAGTGGAGATCAGCGCGAAAAGGGGATGACACAAAGCTCCATTTCTAAATCGATTCCTTTTTTCTCATGTACCGTCTTTTTGACTAATGCGGCAAGAGAAAGCACATCGCCGGCAGTTGCCGAAGCGCTGTTGACGATGAAGTTTGCGTGTAGGGGCGATACGGCAGCGCCGCCGACTTGCACTCCCTTCAATCCGCATTCTTGTATGAGGGCCCCGGCAGAAGATCCATCGGGATTGCGGAAGACACAACCACACGATTTGTCTCCATAGGGCTGCGTGCGCGTGCGGTAGGCGACGATTCCGAGCTGCTTTTCGCGCGCGCCTTTTGCGGGGTTAAGGGTAAAGCGCGCAGCTACGATTGCTCCGTCCTGTCCTTGGAAAGGCGACTTGCGATAGGCAAAAGTCAGTTCCGACCGAGGGAAGACGCGCTTCTCGCCGCTCGGCAAAAGATAAGTAACTGAGGTGAGGCAATCAGCTGTCTGAGCCCCGCTTGCACCGGCATTCATGTAGACTGCTCCGCCCACAGATCCCGGGATACCAGAAGCAAATTCTAGCCCCTCAAACCCTCGCCTGGCTGTCTGCACACCGAGCAGAGCAAAGCTATAGCCCGCGCCCACATCGACGATGTTTTCGTCAAAGGTAGAGAAGTTGATTCTATTGATAATGACGAGACCATCAAAACCGCGGTCGTCGAACAGCGTATTGGAGCCTTTCCCCACTACTAAATAGGGAACATTTTCACTTGCAGCCCATTGCAGAGCAGAGCGCATCTCTTCGATGCTTGTCGCCTCAAAAAGGAAGCGGGCGGGGCCGCCAATGCCGAATGTCGAGAATTCCTTTAGTAAGCGGCCTTGCTCAAATTTGTGGGACATGTGGTCTATTGTATATCTTATCGAGAATGGCGTTAACAAATGCGACGCCCTCAGGCGACGCAAACTTGCGGGTGAGTCTAAGCGCTTCACTTATAGCCACCTTTGGAGGCAACTCCGTGTGAAGCATCTCAAAAATGGACAGCCGCAAAATATTTCTTTCAACGCGAGGGATGCGTTCTAGGGTATACTCGGTCGCAACCTCTTCAATCAAAGGATCAATCGTTTCAAGCTGTTCTCTAATCCGTTCTTTAAACGCCATTGCCTCACACACTTCTTTTTTAGTGATCTCGAGTTGACTCATAGCAAAACGAAGCAGCTCCTCTTCCACAGGTGAGTAATCTGCGCTATAGAGAAGCTGAAAAACGACTTCGCGAAATTTTTGTTGAGATAGGGCCATCTTATTAACGAGAATAGCAAACTAATGCCTTAATAACCACTCTAAAGCTGGCTACGCAGCATCCATAGTGCTTTTTCATGAGCAGCTAATCTGCGGCCTGCCATATCGACAGTGCCTGGATCGCGGTGTTTCTCTGCTAAAAAATTTAGATTGCGCAGTTCGCGGATGACAACCTCATGGCCATCAACGAGCTGCTTCACCATTTCTTCCCAGGAGACTACCTTCTGCTCTTCCACAATCGAAGAAATCTTTTTAAAAGCCACAGTGGTTCCATCGACAAAAAAGCCCAGGGAGCGGACTCTTTCAGCCAGTTCGTCGATCTCGTCGGCCATTTCTTGATACTGCTTTTCAAAGAGAAGATGCAGGGAGAAGAATGCCGCACCCGTTACATTCCAATGAAAATTCTGTGTTTTTAAATAGAGAAGATAGAGATCGGCTAAAACTTTTGCCATTGCGCCACTCATTGAGGCGCGCTCCTCATCACTCATCCCTGTATTGTGTGCCATATAGACCTCGCTTTAATATCAACTTGCCATTTTAGAGATGAAAAATCAATAATTACGTTATAATGTTGGGAATCTTTTTAGACACCGAGACGAACGGTCTCAATCCTTTTAAACACTCGCTCCTTGAAATAGCTTATAAAATTATTGACGTAGGGACAGGCGCGCTTATTGCCGAGTTTGAGACTGTCGTGCATCAATCCGACGAGGTGTGGAACAAGAGCGACCCCGAAAGTCTCAAAGTGAATGGATTTACGCACGAAAAGCTGCAGACTGGGCGCCCTGCTCATGAAGTTGCGCGCGAAATTATCGAGGCTTTTACACTGCTCGGCGTGAAGCGCCATCAGGCGATCTTTATCTGCCAAAACCCCTCTTTTGATCGCGCCTTCTTCTCACAGCTCATCGATCCCGATTTACAAGAAGCGCTTAATTGGCCTTACCACTGGCTGGATTTGGCTTCGATGTATTGGGCTGAATCTATTCGCCAAAAGACTCGCTATCCTTGGGAGACGGGTGTTTCGAAAGACCGCATTGCCGCTACCTATCGCCTACCCTCTGAAGCGCGGCCGCACCGCGCGATTAATGGCGTCAACCATCTCCTCCTCTGTTATGAAGCAGTGGTGGGATTTCCGTTGGGCAAAAATCCCTCTTAGCATTATCCTCACAAGGTATGTCCCCGTTCATCGAGATCTTGATCATCGCAATGATGCTCAATTACCTGCTCTCCTTTTTTTGGAAGACCAGATCGCGCGATCTGATTTTTGGATTATTGGCATTTTTGCTTATCCTCGGCGCTTCCTCATGGTTCAAACTCCCCATCTTGCATCAGATTTTGATTCTCGTTTCCAACGTCGCCGTCATCGGCATCATCGTTATTTTCCAACCCGAGTTGCGTGCGGCCCTCTCGAAGCTCAGCCTAAAAGGCAAAAATGTCAAAGAATTCAGCGCATTCGATCGCTTTCTCGACCACTTGGCGACCTCGGTCTACCGCATGGCAGAAAAGCGCATTGGCGCCCTCATCGTTTTGGAACATGAAGACCTCCTCGATGAATTTGCCACCAAAGGCGTTCCCTTGGGTGCGCAATTTACTTCCGAACTGCTCGAGTCGATTTTTGCGACAACTACCCCTCTGCACGATGGCGCAGTGATCATCCGCGAGCAGACGATTCTGGCAGCCGCTGTCATCCTTCCGCTCGCAGAAGAAGAAACGCAACTCACCCGCTCGATGGGAACGCGCCACCGCGCTGCGCTGGGTTTGAGCCTGCAGAGCGACGCGCTCATCATCGTTGTTTCTGAAGAGACGGGAAAGGTTTCGATCGCACGCGAAGGCGTGATGACCCGCGGAGTCAAGATCGACCGTTTCAAAGGCGTTGTACGCAGCCTCTTTACCCCTCATCCTGAAAAAGAGATCAAGAGTCGATTTAACATGCGCAAGTGGCTAAAAGAATGAAGACGCTTCTACGTAGAATTTTCCTAGAGAACTGGCCCCGCAAACTCATTTCGCTTGTCTTGGCGGTTATTATCTGGCTGCTCGTCAACCAGTCGTTGATCACCTCCAAAACAATTGGCAATATCCCCGTGCGCGTCATCAACATCCCTCCAGGCCGCACTATTGTTGATCTACAAAGCGACGGAACGCTCACTAAGCGCTACACCCTAACGCTTGTCGGCAATAAAACAGTCCTGGAAGAGCTCACCTCTAACGACCTCGAAATCGTCATCGACGCCCAGAATAAAAAGGGCGAATGGAAAGCCCTCATTGGAAAGCGCAACCTGAGTTCTTTAAACCCCGAGATCAATCTCTCCAAAGGAATTAGCCGCGTCTCCCCTCTCGATATCGCTATCCACCTCACCAAGATGGTTTCTGAGAAGATTCCCGTTTTTATCTCGCAGCCGATCGGTGAAGCGCCGCGCGAATACCAGTTTCTCGACATCTGGCCCTACCAGCTCACCACAAACGTTTCAGGACCAGAAGAGGTCGTCAAACGCCTCAAGACAAAAGGCGCACGTCTCACATTTGACTTAAGCGACATCACAAAAGCCGAGCTAGATGCCCTTTCTGTGCGCGGAGACTCTGTTAAAGGCGATGAGGTCTCCTATTTCGTCCCCGAGCAGTGGAAGCGCGTGAGCATTCCCCTTCTTTCCGACACACCCATTGAGATCGACGACCCGCGAGCGAAAGACTTGCGCATCGACTTTGCACGCATTTCGCTTATCCCGATCAAATCGCGCATACCCGTCACCCTCTATTTCCCCACTGAATCACTTTCCATCTATAGTCCTCAATCCATCTCGATTGCCCCAAGTAACCTGATTGAGAAAATAAGCGACCTCGACCTCTTTGCCGAACCGCTTTTTGCCAAAGGCGTGAGCCAGCTCTTCGTTCAAGTCGTTGAGGAGATGATGCAGATTGCCGTCGTGATTGAGCCTATATCTGGCAAACAGCAGCTGGTCTGGTCGGTGCAGTTCATCAACCCTCGCCTTCTTGAAGACCGCTACGTCTCACGCATGATGTCGGACATCTCTGATGAAGAGGTGCGCGACCTACAGCC
>JABDCT010000014.1 GCA_013287985.1 Chlamydiota bacterium | reverse complement strand
TTAAAGGTCCCATGACGTTGGCGACGGCTTTTTTACAGCCTTTGCCAAAGTAGCGGTTTTTGTCTTTATCGCGGAGTTCTACGGCTTCATTTTCTCCTGTGGAAGCACCGGAAGGGACGGCTGCTGTTCCACGCGCACCGGTGGCAGTTGTCACTGTGACCTGAATTGTAGGGTAGCCGCGGGAATCGAGAATTTCTAAAGCGTCTAAATGTTTTATGATCGTCATCTGGGGCGGTGCTCCTCTTTCAACTCATTCATTAAAGCGCAGTATGATTCAAAACGCAAGGGGGAAATAGTCCCTTTTTTGAGTGCGCGTTGGACCCCGCAATCGGGTTCTTGAATATGCCTGCAACCGGTAAATTTGCATTTTTCGGCGGCGGTGGCAATTTCGGTGAAATAGCGCTCGACCTCTTCGGGTTTGAGATCCCATAATCCAAAGCTCTTAATGCCGGGTGTGTCGATGCAGAATCCATCGTGGCCGAGCGGCAATAGGTGCGTCGTTGTAGTGGTGTGAGAGCCCTTGCGCGTTTTTTCGATGATTTCGCCGACGCGCAGGGATGAGCCGGTGATCTCATTGATGATCGAGCTCTTGCCCGCTCCCGACTGGCCGGAAAGGACAGAGGAGCGTCCCTCCATCGCTTTCTTGAGCGCCTCCATTCCTTCTTTGGTCTGAGTGCTGACCGGAAAGACCGGGATGTGCAGAGTGCGATAGGTCTCAACAAGCTCGTTGAAAAGCTCGCGCTCATGCTCGATGGCTTCCCGTTCGGCCGTTTTGGGGGGGATTTTGCAAAAGATCGATCTTGTTGATGACGATGATCGGCTGCATGTTGCCTTTGTGTGCCGCAATGATGTAGCGATCGATGAGAGAGGGTTTCAGTGCAGGCAGGACGACCGAACAGGTGATCAGCACCTGGTCGATGTTCACGGCGATGAGCTGCTCCTTGCGGCGCATGAGATTTTCTGCGCGCGACAGAATAGAGTGGCGCTCTTCGACAAGCGCGATACTGCCCTCGGAGGGGCCTGTGCGCTCGAAATGGACGAAATCGCCTACTGCGATCAGATTTTTGATGCGGGTGCGCTCTTGCTTCAAAGAGCCTTTGAGCATACAGGTGAAGAGCTTTTCTTCCGCGTCAACTAAGATGCCATCGGGGGTGATGGCGAGCACTCTGCCGCGGACCCAGTCTTCCTGAGGAGTGATGGGAGCCTGCTTTTTCAGCTGGTCTTGATCGCTCTTTTTGTATTGTGAGCGATCTTTGCGCGACAGCATCTTGCGCTCTTTACGATACTGCTTCGCATCCTGCGCGTGGATTTTCTCTTCCCAATCGAGGTGGTTGTTGTCTTTATCCATGATTCACTGCGTACATTAAAATGGCACCGGCGCAAGCGACGTTGAGAGATTCCATTTTTCCACTCATCGGAATGGTAATGGCTTCGCACTGATCTTTGAGCGCTTGACTCGCGCCTTTTGCTTCGCTACCCAAAACAAGCAGCGTATTTTCTTTAGAAGCGGAGAGCGGGGATCCTCCTACATCGGCGAGAAGCAAGCGCATTTTATTTGAGCGAGCAAGTGCTAGGAGTTCTTGTGCAGTCCCTGTGCGAAAGGGGAGCCGGAACGTAGCCCCTTTTGCAGCGCGCAGAGCTTTGTCGTTGAAGGGATCGGCAGATCCTTCTGTCAAAAAGGCCCCTTCCCATCCTAGAGCCAGCGCTGTGCGCAGAAGTGTGCCGACATTTCCCGGATCGCTTACTTGGTCGAGAGCTAGTAAAAAACGCGCGCCTGTCAGGCTGCTCTCTTCGGGCATGGCCGTAAGGGCAGCGATCGGCTCGGGATGCATGAGCCCTGTGATTTTTTTTAAAATATCCTCTGTAACGGTATAGACTTGATCGGCTGGTACAAGAGGTGTGCCTGGCAGGACGAAGAGGGCTTTAAGGGGCGCTACTTCGCGTACTAGCTTAAAACCAGCGATCAAGACCTCGCTCTCGGCCGTTCTATATGCCTTGTCAGTGCGCACTTTCAAAGCATGTTTTACAATTGGATGTTGCAGGCTGCTGATTTCTTTTGGTAACATGTTGTGCTTATACCTCAACGGAAAGAAAATTATCTATTTGGACTGCGTCAAAGCCCCGGGGTTAGCCCCGCGTAAAAGGGGTTGTATTGCAATTAATACTACCCCTTTTACGCGGGGCTAACCGCGGGAGCTTTCACGCTAGACCAAATAGATAATTTTCATTCAGTTGAGGTACACTATGGCAGAGCAGGAAATCTCAAGCAAGAAAAGGAAAGTCACTCTAGCGCTGGTGCAGCGCGTCCTCTTTATTTGCGCGCTTCTCATCATTCTCCCTCTAATTATTTATAGCCTTATTTTGTGGGATAAGGAAGAGCGCCTGAAGATGCGCGATCTTTTTACGGAGCTTCGCCTCATAGGCAAGAGCTATGCCGAGATCACTCAGCAGTGGGTCGAAACGCAGCGCGATCTCCTTTCTCTCTCCGCAGAGCTTATGGAACATGGCGAACTGGTGGATGAGGAGCTTAAAAATATTCCGAGCGAGATGCAGCAAGTTGCATCTACAGGAAGTAAAGCCGCAATCTTCAATGGCCGTTTGTATGTATTTTTTGAATCCAAGCAGGGATGGCTCGCCCGCAGCGTCGATGCGGATGAGTGGCTTAAAAAAATGCAGAAAGTCGAAATAGGCGTCTATCCATTTGATCTTTCGATTGTCACACCTCAAGGTGAGCTTCTGCTCAGCAGCGACCCATCGCTGCAATTAAGTAAGGTGCGTCTCTATTCCCTTGATCAGATGGCGGATCTCTGGAAGAACCTGTCGGTTTGGGATGAAGATGAGCGTCCCTATGCTGTGAGCGTTCATCCGCAAGGAGTGGATTTTGCCCTTGTGGTGAGCAGCGGAAAGGGCGCTTTAGAGCAGCTCCAAGGCCCTGCGCTCTTTTCCAATCTCTGGCATTTCCTTTTGCTTCTCGTCATCCTTGGCGGCGGGGCTACTCTCCTTCTCACCTGGCGTATGGCGCGTCCTTTCAAACAGCTCCAGGCAGTGATGGGGATAGCGGAAAAGGGCGATCTCGATGTGCGCTACCAGCACGATGCGCTGGGTTTTGAAATCAATCTTCTCGGCAGCCGGTTAAACGCGACTCTCGAAGCCTTGCAGCAGCAGATCGAAAGCACACAAAAAGAGCGCCTTGCAAAAGAGGTACTGAAAAACGAGCTGCAGATCGGCCACGATATTCAGCGCAGCCTTTTTCCTCCCAAGCTGCCTGCTTTGCCCGGCATTTCTGTGGGGAGCGGATTTCTCCCCGCGCGCGAGGTCGCAGGCGATTTCTACGACCTCTATTTTCAAGATAATAGGCTCGTTGTAGCGATTGCCGATGGCTCCGACAAGGGGATTTCCGCCTGCTTATACAGTCTCATCGTGCGCAGCTTGCTGCGCAGCCAGCTTAAGCAGCAGCCTGATCTGGGTAAAGCCATCGCTGAGGCGAACAATCTTTTCTGCCTCGACACGGGTGCTACAGGTAACTTTGTCACCGCATGGGTGGGGATCTATGAGCCCAAAAAACGCGCTCTAACCTTCTGCGCAGCGGGACATCCTCCCGCTCTCCTCCTTCGGAAGGGAGAAATCCTTCATCTAACCAGCAGAGAAAGCGCTCTCGGGGTGATAGAGATGCAAAAACCCGCCGCTACCATGCATTTTGTGCTGGAAAAAGGCGATCTTCTCCTTCTGTATACAGATGGGATTACCGATGCACCTAACGGGCAGGGTGAGCTTTTTGGAGTAGAGCGTCTGATGGAGTTTTTAAGAGAGGCTGAAAATGAAGCTCCCCAAGAAATTGTTGAAAGCCTTCTAAGAGAAGTCGATCAATTTTCTCAGGGAGCAGTGCGCTATGACGATTTAACCGCCATAGCGCTTAGGATAGATTAATATCCTTTTCTTTGTTGTTGTGGTGCTGGTGCTTTTTGCATGTTGTCTTGACCTTGATTCATGTCTTGACCATTGCGTCTGTTCATGTCGCGGTTGTCGCGGTTCATGTTGCCGTTCTGGTTGTTCATGTCGCCGTTGTTCCAGTTACCGTTGTCACCATCACATGGAGCTGGGCAAGCTGGTTGGCATTTGCATGGGTTGCATTTGCATGTGCATTTTGGTTTGCAGCATGGCTTAGGAGGGCATTTGCGCTCTGGGCAGCATGGTTTTGGGCAGCATGGCTTTTGGCAGCATGGTGCAGGTTGCTCACAACATTTGTTGCATCCGCAGCCACATCCAGCATACAGATTAGCACTTCCAACTAAAAACAGCGCTGCAATGAGACTAGCAGCAGCCGATAGTGTAAATTTTTTCATAACAATTCTCCTTGCAAGGTTGAAAAAGCGTTCGGAACTTCCTTTAAAGCCCCTCATCGAGAGCGCCGCGGAAATTCCTGACGATGCTTTTCTCCCTTTTAAAAAAAAATGGATTAATCAGCAAATGTTTTTTATAACATGCCCGTGTTTTGCTAGAGAAACAGGTCTGGGGGAATAAAAAAGGCACCTGCGACCGCAGGTGCCTCTGTTTGTGTAACTTCTCGTTCTTTAAATTAGAAGTCGAAGCGGAATTTTAGAGTGAAACCTTGGAGGCTTAAGTCACCTTCACGAGTTTCGACTGCGATTTGAACGAACTGGTTCTGTTCGTTCCAGAACTGCTCTTCCCAACCAGCTTCGATGCTGAGGTGATAATTATCACAGCAGAACCAGCTTTCCCAGCGGAGAGCCATGTAGAGCTCAAACACAGGGTTAATGGTGTGGAAGTTATCGCTCACATTGATATTAGAAATAAACAGGTCAGCGCCACCAGTGGGCGGTGTAAAGGCTGCTGTATCAAAACGATGGGATTTGAACTGTTCCCAGAGTAGAGAAACTGCCGCTTCACCGACTAAGCTGAAACTCTTAGTAAAGTGCCATGCAGTATCCAAGCCAGAACGGAGGCCAATTCCCCAGTACTTTACACTATTAGTAGAAGTGCCGTCAGATGCTACGGTTGTGTTTCCGCCACCACCACCGCCAGAGCTAAATGAAGTAGTGCCTACCATTTCAACATCGAAGTGCTGCTTCTGCCAGGTGCCTTTAAATCCTACATAGGGGCGGAGATAGAGGTTTCTGCTGACGTAGAAGTTGCGACCTAATTCGAGGTCGATAACGTTGAAATTGAGTTTCCATTTCGCAGAGGCAGTATCAGGGTTGCTAACGCCACCTTTGCCTCCGAGACCGTTGATGCCAACAATTTCGTCAAAAAGGGCAACACTAGTATCATCAGCATCATTATCACCATCACCACTTGATGCATTGCCTTTGATGTTGTTGTAGTGCAGCCAAGTGTAGTTTACGTACACATCCCAACCATCATGGTCAGTAAGGAAGCCTAACCCTACTTTAAATCCAGGCTTGAATTTGAAGTCAGGGTGGAAAACTTTACCCCCTGGAATATCTGGTGTAGTTGCAGTGGGCTGATTACTGCTTCCTGAATTTGTTCCTGTGCTTAGGACATAGCCTAGGTGGTCTTCATGCGCTGTCCAGTAGATGAACTCAGCAGTGACGAACATGTCAACGCCGCAAGAGACGCAAGGACCTGCGTTTGGAGTAATAATCCAGTCTGGACCGCGTGTGGGCCATAACTGTGCGCAATTAGCGCAAGGATCTCGTGGTGGGCAGCAAGGCTCGCATGGCGGTGGAGGGCAGGGTGGCTCGCAAGCGTCTGCCATCAATTGCACACTACTAGTGAGTGCAATCAATGCTGTAGGGATAAGGAACTTAGCTAATTTCTTCATTGCTTTCTCCATGTGTATTTACACAAAGTTGTCGATATCTATTTCCAGAAACTCCCACACAAATCTGATAGGAATCCCTAGATAGGCTCATAAGGCTTAGCTTAGTAGACAATATTTTATTTGCGCAAGCGATTTTTTTCTTGTTGGATAAAAAAAGTTTTCCCTCTAAGAATATGAGGATGAAAAAGAAAGTTCCACAATTTTGGCATTATTTTTTCCCTCTCATTATCACTCTTATGATGGTTGCTGGGGTAGGGATGTTGACAGGGAAAAATGCACGCGGCTTCTCATTAAGCAAGATACGGTCGTCGCTGGAATTTAACGAAGAGTGGGTGGTTGATGCGCCGAGCAACGAGATTATGGAGGAGATCCGCGACATTCTTGGGCAAGAATTTCATTACCTAGGAAACGGTACTCAGTGTTACGCCTTTCTTTCCAAAGATGGCGAGTACGTCCTTAAGTTTTTTAAGATGAAGCATTTGATGCCAAAAAATTGGCTGCGCTTTTTCCCCATTCCCGGCCTTGGCCAATACCGTTTTAATAAAACAGAGGGACGCATCGCTCGAAGAAAGCAGATTTTCACTAGCCATAAGATGGCCTATAAATATTTGCGCGAGGAGACCGGGCTGATTTTTGTTCATCTCAATAAGACCCGCGATCTGGGGGTAACTACAGCTCTATGTGATCGATTTGGGCAAAAATTGCAGGTGCGCCCTGACCAGTTGGAATTTATTTTGCAGCGTAAAGCAACGCCGATCACGGAACACATTGACAAGCTGATGAAAACCGGACGGGTTGATGAGGCAAAAAGCTCCATTCGGACCCTCCTGCGCCACGTTGTCAATAAGAGCAAGCGCGGTTTTCTCGATAAAGATTTTAATCCAAGCCATAACTATGGATTTGTCGGCAATCAGATCATCCACTACGACGTAGGCCAGATTGTACAAGACGATGATGCAGTGAAGCCTTCGCATTACTTGAGAGAAGTCCTAAGGGTAAGCACCAATTTAGAACAGTGGCTTGCCATTAACTATCCCGAGCTTCTTCCTACCCTAGAAGAGGACGTAGGGGAGTGGATCGATCAAGAGCAGCCCTCAGTGACTATCCGCAGCAGCGCGGATGACGAGGACGGCGCCAGCGGCAACGATGCAGATGCCGACAAGCGCTAGCCAGTCGGGAAAGTGGTGCCAGACTATCCACTCTAATGCAAACGCCCAGACGACACCCGAATAATTAAAAGGGCCTAAGAAAGAGGGCTTTGCAAAACGGAATGCCGTTAGAAAAAGCCACTGCCCTATCGTCGCCAGAACTCCAATCCCCATCAAGGTTCCCCAATCCTTAAATGTGAGAGCTTGCCAATAGTAAATGGCAAGCGGAAGGCTGACAATCAAGCCGAAGAGAAAATAGCTGAACAATATAGATGCAGTTTGTTCTTTTTTGATCAGGCGTCTCTGCGCAATCATAGAAACAGCAAAGCAAAGGGCGGCAGCAAGAGCAAAGAGTCCTCCTCCAACATGCCACTCACCTGTGGGTTTCAAAATGAGGGTAATGCCGATAAAGCCGAGGATGATGCCGACCCAGAGTTGCCACTCGATGCGGATCCCGCGCCAAACCCATATGATCAAGGGGATGAAAAAGGGGGTGCAATTGCTGAGCAAAATGGTGTTGACGAGGCTGATTTTTTGAGTGGCGAGATAGATGAATGCAAAACTTAAATAGCCAGCTAAAGCGCGCAGGATGAGCAGTTTGTAATGAGGTTTTTCGACGTGAAAGCCGTTTTTTACAATGACGGGCAAAACGATGAGAAGACCTACGCCGTTTTGAAAGAGCAGTAGGATAGGAATAGGCAGAAGGTTCCCCTCCGCAGTTCTAGCTAGCGCAATGGCGAGGGTAAAAAAGAGCCATGCGCCAACGGTGAGAGCCACTCCTTTTTTCCAATTCAATTCCATAGCTTTAACTTGTGCAGGAGGACGCTTTTATCTTCAATTCCTTCGTTGACGGCGATGCGCATCGCCTCTTTGAGGAGTTGTCCCATTTTCACCCCGGGCTTAACGCCGCATGCGAGCAGATCGTCGGCTGTGAGGTAGGGTTTTTTGAGGCGGATGCGCTCTATTGCTCCGGCGAGCTCTTTCCTGCGTCGAGTATGTTCTTGCAAAAAGCCCTTGTCTCGGGAGCGCGCGGCAATCATGTTGAGACAGACCTCGCAATCGGGATCGCTGTAGAAGGTGGCCCATTCGATTTTTTCCAATTTAGCGCGCCACTCGGCGGGCATGGCCAAGAGCGCCCCCGCTTTGTGGTAAAAAGCCGCAAAGGCTCTCTCCTGGTTGGATAGCTTGAGTGCATCGGCAAGCAGTTCAATCTGTTCGAGAGAGTAGCCTGGAAAAAGTTCGAGCACGCTGGCAAAGGGCGGAGCATCCGGAGGAAACTGCTCAATATATTGGACGCGCTGTGCAATTTCTTTTTCAGATACCCCTTTAAGTTCAGGAAAAATAGTGGGCAGCAAGTTTAGTTTGTGGAGTGCGATGAGTCCCGAGTCAAAATGCGCGAACTGTGCCATTTTTTTGAACTCTTGCCAGACGCGCTCCATGGCAACTGCGGGCAGCAGCTCCGATGCGTGAGCGAGGATGGCGCGCTTTGTCTCTTCTTCGATGGGGAAATTAAAGCGCGTGGAGTAGCGCACGGCGCGCATCATCCGCAAACGATCTTCCGCGAATCGCTCATGGGGATTGCCGATGGCGCGGATCACGCCTCGCTGGATATCCTCGCTTCCCCCGATATAGTCGTAGAGTTTCTGCTGGATCGGATCGTAGAACATGCCGTTTATGGTGAAATCGCGGCGCTCGGCGTCCTCTTCCGGTGTGGCGCGTTCGATGCCGGTGGGACGTCTGCCGTCTGTATAGCCGCGGTCTTTGCGGAAGGTCGCCACTTCGAACTGAAAGCCCTTGTGGACGACAATCACGATGCCGAAAGCCACTCCGACGGGAATCGTTTTGTCGAAGAGCGCTTGGACTTCCGAAACCGATGCGCTGGTGGCGATATCGATGTCATCAGAAGGGCGCTTCATCAAGAAATCGCGCACCCATCCTCCGGCAAAATAGGCGATATGCCCCGCTTCTTGGAGGATGCGCACAACGGAAATAGCAGCTTCTCGAGCAGACATATTTAAATACTAACATTTAAGTGCGTTGTTGCATAATCGCATGCAATGAAAATCCAAGTTCTCTCGCAAGAAGCCATCAATCAGATCGCGGCAGGAGAGGTGATTGAAAGTCCCGCTTCTGTTGTCAAAGAGCTCGTCGAAAATTCCATCGACGCGGGCGCTACGAAAATCACGATCGAAGTGCGCGCCGGCGGACTGGCTCTCGTTGCTGTATCCGACGATGGCGTGGGGATGAGTAAAGAGGACGCACTGCTCTCTATCGAGAGGCACGCCACATCGAAAATTGTTTCGGCGAAGGATCTCTTCGCGCTCCATACGATGGGTTTTCGCGGCGAAGCGCTTGCCGCTATTGCGGCGATCTCACATATGACTCTCATTACGGCTGAAGAGGGAAAAGCGGGCACGCAGCTGGAAATCGAAGGCGGCGCTATCAAAAAAGTGCAGTCTTGCGCCCGCTTAAAAGGAACGCGCATCGAGGTGCGCGATCTCTTTTTCAACGTCCCTGCGCGCAAAAAGTTCCAAAAATCCCCGCCTGCTCTATTTGCGGAGATCGTACGCATCAGCACTCTCCTTGCCTTGAGCTATCCAGAAATTGAGTTTGAACTCCAGAATGGCGGCAAAACGGTGTTTCGCTCAGGGAGAGCGACGCTTCAGGAGAGGGCGCGCAGTTTAATTGGCGAGGATTTTGTGCAGGCCGGCTTTTCCGTCGAAGAAGAGATCAGCAGTTTTCGCCTGTCGGGCCTAGTGGGAGATCCGGCCCAAAGTAGGCCTAATCGCTTAGGGCAGTATCTATTTATCAATCGCCGCGCTGTCGTCTGCCCTGCACTCAACTTTGCCATTCGCGAAGCATATGGAACGAGGTTGGAAGAGAGGCGCTTCCCCTCCTATCTGCTCCACATGACTATTCCTCCCGATCTCGTTGACGTCAATGTCCACCCGCAGAAGCGCGAAGTGCGCCTGCGCGATGAGCGTGTCTTTCAAGAGAGGGTGCGCGAAGTGGTCTCCCGCGCACTGATCGCACCGCCCGCGCCCGTGATTTCGATGGCGCCCTTCACACCTATGCCGGTCTTCGAACCGCCGGTCTTTCGCGCGCAGGAAACCGCAGCATTCATGCCGCTGCCTTTTGAGCAGGAAGAGGAAAGGGTGATCGGCCTTTTTGCCCACTACCTGATCCTTGAAGAAGAGGGACTCTTGCTAGTCGATCTGAAAGCGGCGCGCTTTCGCCTCGCTTTTGACAAGCTGATGGAAAAAGAGACGCGCGGGGTGGAGAAGCAGGGCCTGCTCATCCCTATGACGGTCGAGTGCAATCCGGTAGAAATGGCGATGATCTTAAGCCATCTTGAGGCGATAGAAGCGCTCGGTTTTTCCCTTCGGCCGATTGGAAAAGAGCATCTGATTGTCGAGGCGATACCCCCTTTTCTCGAGTTTGGCGAGATAAAAGAACTTCTCGCTGAAAGTTCTCAGGCGCTGCAAGGTCTTATCGGTAAGAGCGATGCGAAGGAAAAGCGCCATGAAGCGCTTGCGCTCATCGCTGCGCGTTTTGCAAAAAATGGTCCGCCTTTTAATGTGGAGGAAGCAGTGCGCCTCTTTCGGGCTGTCCGAAAGCGCGCTCTGCACTGCCCAAATGGCAAGCCAATCATGGCGCGCATGAGTCGAGATGAAATCAAAAAAATGTTTAGTTGAGCTACAAGGCTATTTGAAGGAAAAAAACCTCGGTGGGTGCATCATTGAAGATCCCATCGATCTTTTTTATCTCACGGGCCTTCAATTATCCGCCGGCACGCTGATTGTGCTGCCAAAATCATGGCAGCTCCTAGTCGACGGGCGCTATTTAGAGGTCGCAAAGCCGCTTGGAGCGATTCTCTCCAGCGACGAGGCGAAAAAGAAATGCCTCCCGAAAAACAGCACGATTCTCATCGATAGCACGCGCAGCTCCTATGACCAAATCGCGCGCTGGCAGGCGCTTGTGCGTGGCATCTGCACATTGCAGCCCACTCCGCGGATCCTCAAAGAATTGCGCGCGATCAAAGACTCGAAAGAGATCGCGTTGATGAAGAAGAGCGCGCTGCTTGGGTTTGCGGGCTTTCGTCACATCTGCACGCTGCTTAAGAGCGGCGTGACGGAGCGCGAGCTTGCACTGGCCTTTACTCTTTATGCCCTAAAACATGGAGCCGACGGCGCTTCTTTCGAACCGATTATCGCCTTTGGCAAAAATAGCGCTCTTCCGCACCACCATTCCGGCAAGACGAAGCTCAAAAAGGGCGATCTCGTCCTTATGGACCTCGGGGTGATGCTCAATGGATATGCCTCTGACATGACGCGTGTCGTTTTTTACGGCAAAGGAAATCCTCAGCTCCTTGCCCTCCATGAGACGGTCAAAGCCGCGCAAAAAGCGGCGCTTGCCCTCTGCAAACCGGGCGCCAAGCTTAAAGATCTCGACTTAGGCGCACGCGAGGTGATGGCGCAAGAGGGACTGGAATCCTACTTTGTCCATAGCCTAGGGCATGGTCTTGGCCTTGAAGTGCATGAGTATCCCATCATCCGCAAAACGGGCTCTGAAAAAGATGTTGTCTTGAGAGAGGGAATGGTGATCACCATCGAACCCGGTCTCTATCTGCCGGGCAAAGGCGGATCGCGCTATGAAGACACAATCTTGATTACCAAAAAGGGCTATCAGAATTTCTATCCCGAGGACAGCAAATGAGTCTGCGCACGCGCCTATTCCTCTGGGTAGGACTCGTCTTTCTTTTGGCGTCGATCATCTCTCTTTTTCTTGAGGTGCGTTTAACCGATGTCAATCTGCAAAGAGCGGAGCGCGGCATGCGCGCGCAGATCTTCGAGATGTATGAGCAGAATCGCCAGCACATAGAGGAGAATTTGCGCCTCTCACTGAATGAGGACCAGGCGATTATCGATGCTCTCCTCTTCAATCTCGTGCGCGACAAGAATTTTTTCGGAAAATCGATTTTCATGAATGCCGCGCCTACTCTGGACGCCGCCGTGCTCTTTCGCTTCAATCAATGGATCGACTTTATTCAGATGAAAGATGCGCTGCTCATTCCCCTTTCAGTTCCGATGCACACAGCGGAAAAGATCGCGGATGGCGAGCAGAATTCCTGGGTTTACATTGGAGATGCGACCTATCGCGGAGTAGCCAATCTGCTCTTTCCTCTACAGCCGGGAGACACCCCTCCTAAAAAACCTCCTGTACAACCAGAGAGGCAATGTATGGAGGATCAACTGAGTGCGGAGATCCAGCTTCTCGAGCGCGTCGATCAAGCGATCATGCTGACGGAGCTTGCTTCTCATCTTAGTGAAAACCCTCTGGGGATTGCGCGTTTTGACGAGGCAGAAGGCCGCGCTTTTTTCACCAAAGATGTGTTTTACACACAGAAGTTCTTTGATGCCGAGGGTTACTTTACTGCGCATCCTCCCAAACCAGGATGTCCCCACATCGGGAGCCGCTTTGCCATTATCGCACCCCCTCAGATGGAGCGCGTTTTCCTCGGCAACGTCCTCCAATTAGAAGATAAGAATCTTCTCACCATTGGCGTCGACCTCTCAGAAATGATTAAAAAAGTGGCCTTGACGCTGCACCAAACAGTGGTTGCTTCATATGAAGGGCGCATCGTTAGTGGATATTCGCCAGACGGCGAGCGCATCACGCCAGAGGCGCTCGACATGCCGCTGACAGAAGAGATGAAAACGAAGAAGAGCGGGCTCGTGAAATGGAAGGATGAGACCTACTATTTTCTCCACAGCACGCCTTTTCAAGGGATCAATCTCGATTTCTATCTGCTCAACCCCGAGAAGGATGCCTTTGCCCTTATCACGATGCTCGATGATGGAACGCGCACAGTCATCCACCAGCTCTCCTGGAGCATGCGCCTCATTGCTCTTGGAGCGCTCTTTTTCGTTTTAGCCCTGCTGCACAGCATTGCCAAACACGTCACCCGCCCGATTACCGCTCTTGCGCAAGTCACTGAGCAGGTCGCAGCAGGCAAGCTCGAGAATATCGTCCTGCCCGAGGTGTCTCCCAGCCGCCATGACGAAGTGGCGGTCCTCTGCTCCTCTTTCGAGAAGATGATTAAGGGACTACAGGAAAAGGAGCGGGTCCGAGGTGTGCTCAATAAGGTCGTGTCGCCGGAAATAGCCCAGGAGATTCTCAAGGGTACTGTGCATTTGGGCGGAGAAGAAAAAAAGGTCACCGTTCTCTTCGGCGACATCCGCCGCTTTACTGAGATGACGCGAAACATGGAGCCGACTAAAGTGATCGAACTTCTCAATGGGTGCATGACAAAAGTGTCGCACGTCATCGACGAATATGGCGGTGTGATCGACAAATATGTCGGTGATGAAGTGATGGCGCTATTCGGTGCGCCGCTTACGAAAGAGGATAGCGCTTTGCAGGCTGTTCTCTGCGCACAGAAAATGGTCGAAGCGTTGGAAGAGTGGAATGTGGGGCGCAAAGAACGCGTCGAAATGGGAATCGGCATCCACACGGGGCTCGTCGTAGCAGGGAATATGGGCGCAGAAAATCGCCTCAACTACACAGTGCTCGGCAGCAACGTGAATTTTGCTGCGCGTCTCTGTGAAAATGCGAAAGGAATGCAGATCCTCATTTCCAAACAGACGCTGGATGAGCCACATGTGCGCGAAAGCATAACCGTCGAGGAGCTACCTCCGATGGAATTAAAGGGATTTGAAGGGAAAATGACCATCTATGCAGTTAAAAAATAACTTAAGCTTCCGCAGGAAGATCATCCTCAGCCAAATTGTGCTCTTTGTCGTCTTTGTCGCTGCGCTTTTTCCTTTTATCGAACGCACCGTCACACTCATTGTACGCGACACTCTTGAAGAGACAGCAAAAGAACTCATCCAGCGGCTTTCCCGCGCCTCATCTGAAAGCGATATGGTGGAGATGATCAAGCAGCAGGAGTACTTCTCCTTTTTTCGCATGAGCATCATCAACGACAAGCATGAGCTAGTCTACGATTCGCATGTCAGTCGCCTGTTAGGCGAAAGCTACCGCAACCTCTATCCCGCTACACATCCTGAAGTGGAGCAGGCGCTTAAAGAGGGCTCGGGCTATGTCGTGGCGGAGTCGGAGACGTTTGGCGGCACTTTCGCCTACGTGGCAGAGCGCTTTACCTTCCAAGAAAAAACCTACGTCTTGCGCCTGGCATTTCCCTATTGGCAGCTGCAAGATCTGATGCGCAACTTTGAGATCGGCTTTTTGGCCTTCTCCTTCCTCATGTTGCTCTTTTTCAACGCGCTCATCTGGATTATTTTCAACCGCCTGACGACTCCGATCCGCGCGATCGTCGATGCGGTGCGCCCCTATCAGACGGGACAGAGCGCAGAGATTCCGCTGATCGCAATAAAAGGCAGCGATGAGTTTCAGCGCCTAGCCGCCACTCTCAACTCCCTTTCGACGCGCATTGGCGAGCAGATCAAGAGCATCACCGACGAGCGCAATGAGAAAGAGGCGATTTTGGAATCGCTCGGAGAGGGAGTCATCGCGGTCGATGCAGAGATGCACGTGCGCTACATCAATTTCATCGGCAGCAAGATGCTGGGCGCTCCTCGGCGTGCTTTCATCGGCAAACACTTTCCGCCGCATCTACAGAAGGCCAACGAACTGCTCATTTCGCGGTGCGCTCATCTCCTCAAAACGTGTCAGGAGCAGAATGCGATTTTGACCGATGCGCTCTCCTTCGGCGCTGAACGCAAAATCTACATCGATCTCGTCGCCGCCCCCAAAGCCGGTGGCAAGGGCGCCATCGTTGTTTTGCAGGACAAGTCGAGCCACTACAAAGTCCTCGAAATGGGCAAGGATTTTGTCGCCAACGCTTCCCACGAATTGCGCACTCCGATCACGATCATCAAGGGATTTGCGGAAACGCTCCAAGACCTGCCTGAAATGACACCTGAGATGCTCGCCGCAATCACGGAGAAGATCGTGCGCAATTGCGAACGGATGGACAATCTCGTGAAAAACCTTCTCACCTTGGCCGACATCGAGAATATTCCAGAGAGCAGATTCAGGGAGTGCGACTTGATTTCGATGGCGGAAAATTGCCGCCACATGCTCCTTTCTGTCTACTCATCCGCACAGGTCACCATTGAAAAAACGCGCGACAAGATGACTCTCGAAGCGGATGGCGATCTCTTAGAACTCGCTATCATGAACCTGATGCACAACGCGGCAAAGTACTCCAAACCGCCTGCACATATTGCGTTATCCATCTCTCAGGTCAACGAAAATGAGATCAAAATTACGATTGCGGACAAGGGGATTGGAATACCGCCAGAAGACCTGGAGCATATCTTTGAGCGTTTTTATACCGTCAACAAAGCGCATTCGCGCAAACTCGGTGGAGCGGGTCTCGGCCTCTCGATCGTTAAAACCATCATCGACAAGCACGAGGGCACGATCAGCGCAGAATCGACGCTAGGCGAGGGGACCACCTTCACGATCATCCTCCCGCGCAAGAGGCATTAATATTTGAGTTGCATGCGGGTTTCTTTGTCGAAGACGACCGTTTCTTTGGGCTTCGTCTTCCCCTTCGCATTGCTGAATTGCACTAATTGCTCTAGTTTTGTGAAAGGCTTTTCCCTAGAGCCATACTGCATGTAGAGCTCTTCGAACTCTGCTTTTGTCAGAGGCGTTTTCTTATGCTCTTTATCCCACTTCGCTTGCTCTTTCAGGATGACCTGGTTGGCGCAGGTGTGGCCGAGCAGGGCAATCAGGAGGGCTTTAGAGGCAAAGCGCAGGTTGATCGGCTTTTTCGCATCGCCAACAAAAGAAAAGAAATCCGTCAGTGGAGGATACCCTATCGAAGTATAGAGCGAATGGGTGTGTGTGCCTTTAAGAAGCTTGTAGAAGAGATCGCTCTCCGTTTGGATGTGCGGCAGAAGCTGATCTAGTTCTTTGACAGCGGGATTTTCCTTAGCGGTTTTCATCAGAATATCGAGCACGTCATATTCGAAATTCGGCCGGTAGATGGCGCTACGCTCATACAATAGGCGCAGGAGTTCCGCTGCTGTCTCATAAAGCAGAGCATTCTCTTCCTTGAGAAGAAGCGCAAAGTTGAGCTTGGCAGATTCGGGCAGATTTGCCTGCTCACGCGGAGAGTGGTATTGCGTTTGCTTCTTCTGTTGCACCGGTTTTTTAGCAGCCGCTTTTGGTCCTTTTGCGTTACTGTATTGATCCTCCTCCACCTGAGACACGATCCCTAAGTGGATGCGCTCTGATCCTGTTGTGCTTCGCTCCTCTTGCATCATGGCGATCCACTGATGCATCAAAGTATAGGCGCCGATAGCAAAGAGCATCATGAAGGCAGAGACAAGAGGAAGAATGTTCATCGCGGCCCCTCATAAGTCACTTTCCAGTGCGTCTGAGGCACAATAAAGCTGAAAGTGAGCTCTTTTTCCTGCTTCAGCAGAATCTTCACAATCGGCGGCGGGCTCTCTTCCTCCCACTCGGGCTGATATTTCCCTTGAGACGGATGAAAAAATTGAAAACTCATCTCCTTAACGTGTGTGAGGAGTATGTCATTGCGCGCTTCCTTTTCATCTTTTGAGTAGGTCAGCAAGCAGAGTTCTTGATCGTTATTGAGGTAGAGCACGCTCTTGAGCTTTCCGCAATAGGCGGGGTTTTTATCCAGAGTATGGGGCGAAGCCATGATAAGCGCTTTTCCCGTTCCAAGTGGAAAGGGAGACGTATAGAAAGCCAGACCCTCTTTTGCTTCAAGTGAACGCAGAAGTTGGGCTATGCGCAGATGGACGCACGCACGCGCGTGCACCTCTTCAGCGCTTTTTTGCACCTTGATGTTCGCAACCGAGATCTGCCGGAAGCTGCTGAAGAGAAAAGAGAGCAGCATCGCGGTCAGCGAAATAGCTATAACAACTTCTAATAGAGTGAGAGGGTGCTTTTTCAAATGTTACTTTACCAACGAAAATATCGATATTACAGGGTTTCATTTTTAAATTCACCAGAGAGATAGCAGAGCAAGTAATGAGATTTTTTATTTTCTTTTGCAAAGGACGACAAGTCCCCAGCCGACAAGAAGATAGGCGAGGAGGCTGACGAAGGAAGGCAGAAGTCCATGGGCGTCGGTGTTGACCCAGCCGAGCACTGCAAAGAGGGCGATCAGCACCCCCATGCACGCATCGCCGGCGACAAGTCCCGAGGAAGCGAGGATGCTGCGATCTTTGGATTCTTTTGTGCCCCGCCCAATGATCGCTGAAAAGACGCCGCCCACCATGATCCCCGAACTGAGCGGAAGAGGGAGGTAGAGGCCGATGGCAAAGGGCAGAATGGGCAGTTTGAGCAGTTCAAAGAGCAGACCGATCACAACGCCGATCATCACAAGTCCGAGCGGGATGTCGCCGTGGATCACGCCTTGCGCCACAAGGGCCATGAGGGTGCCTTGCGGGGCGGGCATCTTGCTGGAGCCGAAGGTGTAGGCGGTGTTGAGGAGGTAGAGAGTGCCGCCAATCGCAACTGCGGGCAGGATCATGCCGATGATCTCGCCGATCTGCTGGAGGCGCGGGGTAGCTCCAAGGAGATAGCCGGTCTTGAGATCCTGGGCGGTTGTGCTCGAGAGGGAAATCGCCACATTGGCGACGATACTCATCGTGAGGGCAGCAATCAGGTAGGAGCGTTCTGTCCAACCGATGGCAAGAAAGATGAGGCAGGTGATCAGCAGCGTGGTGATCGTCATGCCGGATGTGGGACTCGACGTGCTGCCGACGATCCCCACGATGATGGCGCTAACGGCCACAAAAAAGAAGCCAAGCAACACGAGCAGGCAGATGGTCAAGAAATTCATGGGAAGGCCGGGAAAGAGCCAGAGAAAGAGAACGATGGCTACAGAACCGAGGATGAGCCAGCGCAGCGAAATGTCGCGGTCTGTGCGAGGCAGATTCTTGCGCGTCTGGCCGGCGCTAACCAGCTCCTTGAATCCCACGTGAAGCGTTTTGCGGATGACCGGTGCAATGCGGATAAGGCTTAAGAGGCCGCCGATGCCGACAGCGCCCGCGCCGATGTAACGCACGTAATTGGACCAGATCTCATCGGGAGTCATCTGGCTAACCGGATGCGTCGCGGGATAGATAGCGGTAGTTCCTGTGCCGAAGGCGTAAATAAGTGGAATGATCACACACCAGCCGAGCACGCCGCCGACGAAGAGATAGGAGGCGATCCGGGGTCCGATGATGCAGCCCACGCCGAGGAGCGCAGGGGTGCAGTCGACGCCAAATGTCGTGCGTTCGGGGCGAGTGAAGGTCCAGCTCGCCACCTCATCCCAGAGATGGAAAACGCCGGACAAGACCTTGTAGAGAGCGCCTGTGGCGATGCCGATGAGCGCGTCTTTAGCTTGGGCAAAGCCTTTTTCGCCCGATTTGAGGATTTCAGCGCATGCTGTGCCTTCAGGGAAGGGGAATTTTGCATGTTCTTCGACGATGATGTAGCGGCGCATCGGGATCATGAAGAGCACGCCGAGCACACCTCCTAGGGCAGAGAGCATAAACATGCGGAAGATCGAAGGCGGCTCGCCGAGAAGAAAAAGGGCTGGAGCGGTGAAGATGACGCCCGCGGCGACGCCCTCGCCTACAGAGGCGATCGTCTGCACCATGTTGTTTTCTAAAATGGTAACGCGCTTGAAAAATGCGCGGAGGATCGCCATCGAAAGGACAGCGGCAGGAATCGATGCGGAGACGGTGGTGCCGACTTTAAGTCCGAGGTAGGCGTTGCCGATACCGAAAAGCAAACTGAGCAGCATGCCGAGTACAATGGCACGCAGCGTAAACTCTTTCATCCTTGCGCCAGGCGCAACATAAGGATCCATTCCCTCAAGATGAGAATGTAGCTATTTTTTTACAATAGATTGTGTGCAGAAAGCGCTCATTTTTAAGCGCAGGGGGGTAACGGTTTTTCTTTTTTGCAGCGGAGTGAGATCGACGACAAAGGCAAGCAGCGCGTACACTTCACCGCTATCGGCTGTCTTACGCTTCTTTGGGAAAATCGTCACCTTTTTGTCGTAGCTGCGTTTTAAGCCGGAGGGTAGTTCGACGGTGATCCGCTCCTGACTAAAAACGAGCGGTTCTCGCTTGCCTGAATCAAAGATCCAGGAAGCAGGAACCTTTTTCATGTAGAGTGCAGCCTTCGCATCGGCCATGATCTCTTCGCCTACCCGTGCAAGCTCCATCTTAAAGAGCGTATCGATTTCACCGACGAGATGCTCCATCGGATAGCGCAAGAAAGGCAGTGCGCAGGTGGAAACCAGAGCAAATGCTACAAGAAGCTCAAGAAGGACAAACGGTTTTTTATACCTTTTTGTAATAGTTGCCGCGGCTAATGCCATTTTCGTCGCCAATAGTTTTTAGCTCAAACCCATATTTTTCAAGCAGTCGCTTTGAAGCTGCATTTTGTTGATTTGCCGTTGCGTGCAGCTCGGTCAAAGGGCCTTCAGGCGCATCTGTATCTTTAATATTCACAGGAAATTTTTTGAGTTCAGGAAGGTAGCGTGAAAAGATCGCGGTAGCGACCTCTTGTCCATATTTCCGATTCTGGTATTCAGGTAATCCGAGACCCGCCACATCTGCCTCGCCGATTTTACACCCGTGGCCGAGCACAAAATGTCCGATAGGCGTCTGATCTTTTTTGTGGATCACGACAAGTGCGCTATAGACATCGCCTGTTTTCCAGCGATTAATCCAGCCTTCAACGCGATTTTCGATCTTCTTTTCGTCCCAGGGGGTGCCATTCTGGTAGAGTTTCATGACTACCGGGTGGCCAAAGAGTGTTTTGTAAAAAGGGAGATCGCTTTCTGTAATGGAGCGGACAATAAGGTTTTCCGTCTCAAAATAAGCGGAATGGTTCGTTATAAGAGAAGCAGCCATAGTTCTAAAGATATGTTTTGAAGTTAAGGATGAAAAAAAAGCCACTAGCTAAGGCTAGTGGCTTTAGAAGGTTAATATCGTTGTTGATAAGTTGAAGAAGAACGGAAGCTGCTCTCTCCTCGTTGCTGGGAAAAGCTAGAACCTCTGCGTGATTCTTCAGGGAAGCAGCTCTCCATAAACCCGGAAAGCATTTCTTTGGATGAACCCTCCCAAGATTGACCCATCTCATTCATGCGTTCTTTGATTTGACGACCATATCCACTAATGCGAGAACCGAGAATACCGATTGTTAAGATATTGCCCGCGCTGAACAAGAGAGTGCCAAGACCGACTACTAAGTGACCAAGACCTGTTAGGGCCATCGCGGCGCAGTTTTCTTCTAAGAAAATGACAGCCAATGGGCCGAAAATAACCGTCAAGGCAAAACCTGCGATCGTTTCAGCAAAAGCAATGCATGCTTCTGGAATGGCGCTGAGAAAATTAACAATAAAGTTACGATTAACTTGGTGAGGTAAAAGAGTGCTGTGAACGTAGACTGCTCCGACTAGGTTAACGCCTATAATAGTTTCTGCACAAGACATAAATTCTCCATATAAAAGTTGATGAAATGCAACTATTTTAGCAGCTGTATGTCTATAGAGTCAAGACGAAATGAGCGGTATGGCATAGTAAAATTTTTTAGGGCTGCAAAAAGCCACTAGGATCAACTAGCGGCTTGAATTTATGAGTTGACAGATACATAAACTTGATTTGAAAAATTAGTGAACGAATTTTTTAACAAAATCGTGTTAATAATCCGCGCTGAAGGGGATTGGTTAAGTTTAGAACCGACCAGACCAAAAGAGGTGAGGTTGCTGATGCTAAACATCAGCGCGGCTAAGCCTGTTCCTAAATGATCAAGCGCTGCGAAAGCAAGTATTCCGCACGATTCATTTTGGAAAATCATTCCTAGAGGACCAAAGATGAGACCAATGGCGATACCGCCGACTATTTGCACGAGTGCGAGAAGGGCTTCGGGAATGGCAGCTAAAAAATTATAAAGAGGGTTGCTATTGACTTGGTAAGGGATGAGGGCAGCGTGAGCCATGTTGGCTCCATCCACTGTCATCTGACAAAATGATTCTATACTCATAAACACTCCTATGCCTTGAGAAATAGGTCAATTATATGCTATTTTTCATTCAAATTCAAGAGAAGAGATGGAAGAAAATACAGTAAAATATATAGTTATAGGATTATGAGCACCAAAGGACGCGCACTATTTAATTTAATTCGGGCAAGCTGGCTTGAAGATCCCTCTTTGTCGGTTGAACCCTGGCAGGTCGAAGACCTGAGGAGCGTGCCGGAAGAGCAGCTCTTTGAGAGGCTCAAAGGCTTTAATATTTCCCTTGATGAGGTGAGCTTTAAGGGATACGCGGACAATTGCGAATCGCCCGAAGAGCTCAGCGAGATGCTTTGGGTAGGAGAGGACGAGCCTGAACGCGCCGATCAAGCCTATCTGCTTCTTTTCGAACTCTGGCGCAGGCTGCTTCCACATCGCCAGTCGCTTTCGATCTTTTGCGACGAGCTCGACCGGCTGGTCGATCTCTACGATCAGGAGCAGATGGAAAATGAGGAGCCGCTGCAAGATGCGCTCTCTGAACTCGAACGCATTCTCGATACCAATGTCGATCAGGGGCAAGAATCCAGTGCGCTGTTTGAGGCGGTTTCAGAATTTTGTGCGCATGACCTTGAGAGCTTCCTCTACGATTACGCAACTGACCAGATAGATGCCGGCGAGTCGATCTATGCCTCCGAACTCGTCGACGGATTTTATGAGTATGTCTCTGATACGCTCTTCTTTGATTTTCTGCATGCACGCCTGATGATAGATTCCGACGAGGAGGAGGCCTTTATCTCGATCGAACGCATCTTGAAGGAGGAGCCTGCCCTCGACCTGCTTTTCGATATACTGGACCTGCTTGCACACCGCGATAACAGCAGGCTGTTCTGGATCGCGATGCGACAGACGCAGACACTCATCGCAAGCGAAGAGGATCTGCAGCTGCTCCTGGAACTTGCTGAAAGCTACTTGCGCCGCAGGAGCTTGGAGCATGAGGCTACAAAGATGCAAGGGATCAAAACGCAGAGTGCGTTCTATACCCTAATCCGCGACTTTGATGGGAGTGAAGTCTAAATAATCTGCAGAGGCGAAGATGTAGCGCACGCCGCGTGCTTCTCCCATCGGGAGGCTGTTTGGGCGTACGTTGTGGAGATGCCCGAAGATGCAGATATCGATCTTGTTCTCTTCTAGAATAGCGGATGCTCTACTAGGGAGCAGTGTGGGGCTTAAAGGGGGATAGTGCGTCATGGCGATGCGCAACTTGGCTTTGGGATCCAGCTGATTTAGGCTGAGTTTGAGCCGCTCTAATTCACGTGCATAGATCCTTTCATCTTCTTCTTTCTGGTGGGCAAACTCTTCAGGTGTCTTTTTGTGCACGCGCGGATTTTCTTGAAAGACGATGTAGCTGTTGTAGGTATACTCGGCTGTATCCCATAAGCGGGTTCCGCCAATCGTCACATCTTTCCAATTGAATACGTTATTGTAGATGAAGTGGACTGAAGGAGGCATGATTTTTTGCATCTTGCTCGAAGAGCACCACCAGTAGTCGTGATTGCCCTTGATCATCACTTTGGTGCCGGGGAGCTTATCGATCCAGTTGAGGTCGACGAGCGCATCATCAAGATGGATCGCCCAGGAGATGTCGCCGGGAAGGAGCACGAGATCTTCGGGAGAGATGAGCTCAGACCAAGATTTGTGCATCTTCTCTTGGTAGTCGTCCCAGCTGGGCCCAAAGACTTCCATGTTTTTGCTCGGAACGCCAAGCGCCAGGTGTAAGTCTGAGAGAGTCCAAATAGTCATTAGAGTACAAATTTATCGGGGAGTTCTGTGCCCGAAGTGACGATGATAATGCCGTCGCGGATATAAACTCCATCGCCATCATAGGTCTGCAGGTTGTTCTTGTTGATCAGCTGCACGCCGTTGCCGATGCGCGTCTCTTCGTCGATGATCGCTTTTTTGATGAGGCAGTGCTCGCCGATCGAAAAGTAGGGAGTGGTGCTGTTTTCAAGAAGGGGGTGGTAGCTGCGATTGCCGTTTATAATGGAATCTTGGATCACGGTTCCTTTGCCCACTTTGCAGCGCACGCCGACGATGCTGCGCGTGATCTCTTTGGCTTCTATGATCGCGCCTTGGCTGATGAGCGAGCGCTCGATCTGCGTTCCATTCACAAGGGCGCTGGGGATGTGCAGCGGATGCGAATAGATCCTGTTGTCTTCCTGATAGAGGTCCATCCCCTTCCCTTCTGTGATCAAGAGGTTGGAAAGGTAATAGGAGGAGACGGTGCCGATATCTTCCCAATAGCCCTTGTAGGTATAGGCGGAGGAGCGGCCTTCTTTGATCATTTCTGGAATGAGATGCTTACCGAAATCGTCGCCCTCTTTTTGGAGCAGGCGAATGAGGGCTTCGCGTTTAAAGATGTAGATGCCCATCGATGCGAGATAGTGCTTGTCTGGCTGTTCGAAGCGCTTCAGGATGGCAGGCTCGTGCGGCTTTTCATAGAACTCGGTGATATGCGCATTTTTATCGATGTTGAGCACGCCCATGCGCCGCGCTTCAGCTTCTTTGACGGATAGAGCAGCAATGACGAGGTCTGACTCCTGCTTTTCAGCAAAGGCGAGCAGATCGAGTAGGTCCATGTTGTAAAGCTGGTCGCCGGAGAGGATGAGGAAGTATTCCGCCTGGCATTTCATGATGGTATCGAGGTTTTGGCGCACGGCGTCGGCTGTGCCCTTGAAGAAGCGCTGGCCTTCCATGGTTTCTTGCGGAGTCAGCAGCTCAAGCCGTCCTGTGCGGAACATGTCGAGCTGATAGGTGGAGAGGATGTGCTGGTGGAGCTCGGCGGCAAAGTATTGGGAAATGACGAAGATCTGATTGACCCTGGAGTTGAGTGAGTTAGAAAGGGGGATGTCGATCAGGCGGTAGTGTCCGCCAAACATGACAGAGGGCTTGGCGAGAGCGAAGAAGAGGTCAAAGAGACGATCCGCGACCTCAAAGAAGCGGGCGTCGATATCATCACGATCGGCCACTACCTGCAGGCCAGCAAGACCAAGCTCCGGGTAAAAGACTTCATTTCCCCCGAGCAGTTCAAGCGCTACGAAGAATATGGTTACTCCCTGGGAGTCAAGCACATGTATTGCGGGCCCTTCGTGCGCTCAAGCTATAATGCCCACGCCATCAGCTTGACCCTT
>JABDCT010000013.1 GCA_013287985.1 Chlamydiota bacterium | reverse complement strand
GGTGGCTGTGCCGCTCACGACGATTTTCGAAGAAGTGCTGGGATCGATCTCGATAAGAGTCACGGCGCCGGAGTCGTAATTTAATGTGTCGGTGATGGTGAGAGTCCCGATCGAATTCCCGGGAGATAGGGTTCCACCGCTTTGCACGGTCACGCTTGCAGACACGCTACCGCTGCCGATAAATCCAGTTCCGCCTAAGGTCGCTCCAGAGAGGACCGTCGTATTGCTTATAATCGAGCCATTGACAGAGAGCCTTCCACCGGATACGGTTGTTGGGCCGACGTAGCTGCTATTGCCATTCAAGATTAGATTTCCGGGGCCGTTTGCATGGAGCGCTGTACCGGTTCCGGTACCAGGCACATACCCGCCAGGAGTTCCCGGAAGAGAAGTGGCGCTATCATCCGCAATAGATCCATTTAGGGTGATCGATTGATTCGCAGATGGAGCAAAATTTAAGATGCTGCCTGAAATGGCAAACAGATCCGTACCTACAGCAGCGCCTGTGCCATTGCCGCTTCCACCCATTGTCGAGCTGCCTGTAATTGTCGATGTGCCTGTGTAAAAAAGAGTAGCGCCGGATCCGGTAACAAAAATCGCTCCGCCCAGTCCTGCAGCTCCGCCTCCATTGGAAATTGTTCCATTACATGCTCCAACACCGCCACCAGAGGCGGCAGCGCCGCTGCCGCCACCAAAGCCACCGAAGCCTGCGCCAGCGCCGCTGCCGCCGCCGAAGCCACCGTTAGTGCCTGAGCCACCGCTCCCGCCTCCGAAGCCGCCACCGCCGCCGTTGCCGCCGCCTCCGCCAAAGCCACCGCTTCCAAAAAGGGCTCCGCCTCCACCACCAATACCTCCATCGGCACCAAGGACTGCTACACCGTCACTACACGCGCCACCTCCACCTCCTGTTCCGCCTTTACCACCGTCTCCACTACCATCTGCGCTTGATCCGATGTATCCGCCGCCGCCGCCGCCACCAACGGAATCTCCAAACCCGATGTTTGTACCTCCTCCATTTCCTCCATTAAAAAAGCCACTCGAGTCGGAACCTCCGCCGCCCCCGCCAAACACAAAGCCAGTCACTGCACTTCCATCTCCACCATTTTGTAACTCAAAACCGGTTCCTCCATCTCCTCCAATGATCGCCCCTCCGCCGCCGCCTCCAATTGGACGAGTAGTAATTCCGGTTCCTCCACTGCCACCCGCACCGCCACCACCTCCATTGTCGGTTGCACCGTTACCACAGTAACCGCCGCCTCCACCTAAATTGCCTCCACCATTACCTCCGAGTCCGCCTCCACCGCCTCCTCCTGTGACTTGAGAAGAACCTGCACCTCCAGTGGCGTTACAATTTGAAAAGGAGACATTTTGTAAGGTCACGGTGGGCGCAGTAAAGGTTCCATCATTGCCGACAAATAGGCCGCCACCTGCACCCATGCCTCCGCCGCCCCCATCACCCCCACTGCCACCTTGGGCGACTGTATTTTGGATCACGAGGTTTCGGAGTATCACAATTCCTCGAGGGATAAAAAAGGCGCGGGTCGTACCAGCGCCGTCTATTGTCGTAGTACCACTCGCATTTCCAATAGTGATCGTTTCATCTGCAAATAGACCCACCATGGGAGGAATCGCGCTCAGAGTAGCCGTAGAAACGGTAAAGTTGATTTGGCGTGAATCCGTCAAGCCTTGTGCTTGCTGGCTCAGGATGGTGTTGAGGACGAAGCGCAAGTCGCCTGATTGCGGTCCTGTGGATGTACCGCCGGTAGTGATCGCAGCATCGGTTGGTGTGTCTACAGTGTACATGGTTAGGGCGTGACCCACTGCTAAAAGCAGGGTAAACGCTGTAGTGCTGGATATAAAAGCGCGCGATTTTGGGGACATAGAGTTCTCCTCAATTTTCCCAAAAATAAATTGGCAAGGTGATTAATTCAACTGCGATATCGCGGCATATAACAGGATGATTTTTTTATCCTGTCCATCCTGTTAAATTAGCCTAATAAGCGCTTAATGGCGCGCTCGGATTCTTTTTCTTTGAGAGCCGCGCGCTTGTCGTAGCTCTTCTTGCCGCGCGCAACGGCGATTTTGACCTTGATGGTTCCTTCTTTGAGGTACATGGAGAGAGGGATGATGGTCAGACCTTTTTCATCGGAGAAGCGGCGCAGCTTTTCGATCTCTCCTTTGTGCAAAAGGAGTTTGCGGTCTCTGCGCTCTTCGTGATTGAATGCGGTTCCACCATGTGCATAGGGGGTAATGGAGGAGTTTTTTAGTGTGACCGTGTTTCCGGAGACGAGGACGTAGGCGTCTTGCAAACTTCCGCCATGGGCGCGCAGCGACTTCACCTCGGTGCCAACGAGCATGATGCCCGCCTCGAAGGATTCGAGGATCTCATAGTCGTGAAACGCTTTGCGGTTAGAAACTAAGCTGCTATCGCTATTCATTGCCGAACAGCTCTTGGCCCAAGGCAGTCACTGCAAAACAGTCGCGCTCGTCATGCGTTCCAAGGGCTGTGATGCCCGCCTCAAAGAGCGATCCTGTGATCACGGCTTTGAAGAGCTCAAGCTCTTCTTCCGTGTAGTTGGGGAGCTGGTATTTCCAGCAGCGGCCCGCTTTTTTGAGCTGGATCGCCTGGTGTTCGCCAAGCGGAATAAAGAGGCCTTTGAGGAAATCATCCATGTAGACCCAGCCGAGTTTTAGCACGCGGTTTAGGCTCTTTTCCGCTTCGCGGATCACTTTTTCATTGACGAGTTCACGGGGAAGGTCTTCGCGGGTTAAATGATTGAGCGGATGGCGGTAAAAAGCGATTGCGCGCTCGAACATGCTCTTAGACAGCCATTCGCTGCCTTCGTCGGTTGTGCTGAGCTTGTCGCCTTTTTCTTCTGCAAATTCGATGTGGATGAGCTTGCTGATCAGGTGGTGCAGATCTGCTTGAGAGATCTCAGGGCACTGCTTTTTCAAAACTTTGAAGCTCTTTTCCGCAAGTGTGACAATATCTTCGCTAGAGCGTTGGAGAATGAGTGGCTGCTTTGCCGCAAGCTCGAGCAGGGCGCTTAGCTCTTCCACAAAGGCGAAATCGCTGCTCTTTTTACGCGCGATTTTCTCTTCATCAGCAATCGAATGGGGGAGGGAGTTGCGCAGGAAACCGAGATATTGGGCCCATTCATAAAAAGGAGTGACGATCTCTTTCCAGTGCGCGCCTTCTTTTTTATAGCGGACGCAGCAGACGAAATTGAGTTCGAGATAGAGCATGTGCTCTTCAAACTGCTGCTGGGAGAGATTGTATTTCTGCATGAAATGCGAAGCGGGCATCTCGTGAAGAGGGGCTTGAAAGACCGTCTGCATGATGCCGTTTTCGATAGGATCGCTTAATTGAAGTTCCATGAGGTAGCGCTGAAAAGAGAGGGGGGTAACTAGGTATTTTTCAACGATAGAGTCAAAAATATTATTGGATGTCCGTGGGATAGCATACCAGTTCGGTAGGACGTGGATCGGCACCCCGCGGAGTAATCCCTGGATAAAGTCCATTCCGGGCTTAAAATCCTCTTCAAAACGCATCAGCTGCAGTTCGTAGTATTTGCGCATCTCTTTGTCGACGCGGATCTCTTTCCCGGCCACTTTGAAGAGCCCGGTCTGACTGAGCCGCTCGAGTGTGGGAGAGAGTGCTTTAGCATCTATCGAGAGCGTGTTGGCTAAAGCTGCCACATCGATGGTGAGCGAGCTGTAGAGTATCTCTTGAAGGATTTCTACGTCTTGGGAGGAGAATTGCGCCATGAGCAGACGGTTAGCCACATCTTTCGAGTGGTCATAGTCTGCAAGGTCAACCTTGTTTTTGCGAAATGTTGTTAATTCGATCATTTTTTTGAAGAAGTTTAACTACTTACTCTGCTACCATAATGCATCCAACTATTTCTTGACAACATTATGGTATACGATCATTTACGCGTCGAAAAAAAATGGCAACGTATCTGGAAAGAGCGTCAGTCATTTAAGGCGGAATTCGACCCCCGCAAGCCGAAGTATTATATTCTCGATATGTTCCCTTATCCGTCCGGCGCGGGGCTGCATGTTGGCCACGTAACGGGCTATACTTCGACCGACATCATTGCGCGCTATAAACGCCAAAAAGGCTTCAATGTGCTCCACCCGATGGGCTGGGACAGCTTTGGCTTGCCTGCTGAGCAGTATGCGATCCGCACAGGAACGCATCCTGCGATCACGACGCAGCACAATATCGATACCTACCGCAGACAGCTGGAGTCTCTGGGCCTCAGCTACGACTGGAGCCGAGAGCTCGCGACCAGCGACCCCTCCTACTACAAATGGACCCAGTGGATTTTCACTAAACTCTACGAAAAGGGGCTCGCTTACGAGGCGGAGAGCCTGGTGAACTATTGTCCGGCGCTTGGTACCGTGCTCGCCAACGAAGAAGTGGAAAATGGCGTAGCTAAAGAGGGCGGCTACCCCGTCGAGCGGCGCCCTTTGCGCCAATGGGTGCTCAAAATCACCGCATACGCCGAGCGTCTTCTCGAGGATCTCGCCCTGCTTGACTGGCCCGATCACCTCAAACGCCTCCAGACGAACTGGATTGGCAAGAGTGAGGGCGCGCAGATCGACTTTAAGGTACAGGGGAGGGAAGAGAAGATCACCGTCTTTACGACCTGCCACGATACACTTATTGGAACTACATTCCTTGTCATTTCACCTGAGCACCCGCTTGTCAAAAAAATCACCACCTCTCAGCAGAAGCCTTTTGTCGAAGATTATTGCCAAGAAGTCGCTGCCAAGAGCGATCTTGCGCGCACTGATCTCGCGAAAGAAAAGACGGGTACCTGGACGGGTGCCTATGCGATCAATCCTGCGACGCATGAACCTATCCCCATTTGGATTGCCGACTACGTGCTCATGGGTTATGGCACAGGCGCGGTCATGGGCGTTCCCGCTCACGATGAGCGCGACTTTGAGTTTGCGAAGATCTACGAACTTCCCATCACGCCGGTCATCGATCCCGATTTCACCGACCATCCTGAGCTTTTACAAGAGCGCGAACCATCCGAAGCGCGTATCGACATCCTCGCCGGCAGAATGTGCTGGCCTCATGGGGGTGTAATGATCAATAGCGGCTTTTTAGACGGCGTTTCGCCACAGGTCGCTAAAGAGAAAATGGTCGAATGGCTCGAAAAGACAAAAAATGGCGAAAGAACCGTCAGCTATAAACTGCGCGACTGGCTCTTTTCGCGTCAGCGCTACTGGGGCGAACCCTTCCCGATTCTGCATTTTGAAGATGGTTCGCAGCGTGCGCTCGATATAGATGAGCTGCCTCTCTGTCCTCCGCAGCTGCAAGATTTTAAGCCGGCCCCAACAGGGGAGAGCCCCCTGGCTCGTGTGCCTGAATGGGTGTTCATCACCGATGCTAAAACAGGGAAAAAAGCGCGACGCGAGACCAACACCATGCCTCAGTGGGCAGGCTCTTGCTGGTACTACCTACGCTTTTGCGATCCGCACAACAAAGAAAAGGCATGGGATCCCGAGATCGAAAAATATTGGATGCCGGTCGATCTCTACGTAGGCGGCGTCGAACACGCTGTGCTCCACCTGCTCTATTCGCGGTTCTGGCATAAGGTGCTCTACGATTGCGGCTTGGTCAGCACCTCCGAGCCCTTCCAGAGTCTGCGCAATCAGGGTCTGGTAGCAGCGCGTTCCTACAAAATTCCCGGCGGTGGCTATGTCAGCGCTGACGAAGTGGAAGAAAAAGAGGGCGACTTCTATCAGCTAGGCACAGGGAAGAAACTCGAAAGCCAGATCGACAAAATGTCCAAATCCAAGCTCAATGGCGTCTCTCCTGATGAGATGATCGAAGAGTTTGGCGCCGACTCCTTGCGCCTTTATGAGATGTTCATGGGGCCTTTCGACAAGGAAAAGCTCTGGAACAGCAGCGCCGTCAGTGGCTGCTACCGCTTTTTGAACCGCTTTTACGACATGATCTTTTCCGACAAGGTGGTGGAAGAAGACAGCGAGCAGGCGCTTAAGCTCGGTTACCGCTTGGTGCACGCCGTCGAACGCGATATCGAGTCTCTACAGTTCAATACGGCTATCGCCAAGATGATGCAGTTCATGAATGAGTTCACTCCGCTTCCGGCCTATCCGAAAAGAGTCCTCAAAATGGTGACGCAGGTGCTCTATCCCTTTGCCCCTCACATCGCCGAAGAGGCGTGGGAGCATCTCGGGGGCAAAGAGAGCCTGACAGCCATTCCTTATCCTGCAGTCGATAGCCGCTATCTCGTCGATGACACAGCGACCTTCGTCATCCAGATCAACGGCAAGATGAGAGGAAAGTGGGATCTCCCGAAAGATGTGACGCAAGAAGCGCTCTTTGACTTTGTGAAGGATCAGCCGCAGATCGCGCGCTATCTCGATAAAGAGGTGCAGCAGTTCATCTTCGTCCCTGGAAAAATCCTCAACATCGTCTTATGATCCTTCTCTACGATTTTTGCCTCCTTCTGCTTGGGCTGTTTGCGCTGCCCAAGCTCCTTTGGCAGGCGATTCGCTATAAAAAGTACCGCGCCTCGTTTGCTGCCCGTTTTGGCTGTGGGATGCCGCTTGCTCCACCAGGGGTGAGAGTTGTATGGATCCACATGGTTTCAGTAGGGGAGACGCGCGCAATGCGCCCTCTCTACGAGAAGATGCGCCAAGAAATGCAGGGTGCGCATTTCTACCTTTCCACGGTCACCGAAACAGGGATGGCTGAAGCCAAGCGCTCCCTTCCCGGAGCTGCGGCCTATTTCTACCTTCCGCTCGATTTCTCCTTCCTCATGCGCAGAGTCGCACGCCGCTTACACCCCTCTTACCTCATTCTCTGCGAGGGCGATCTCTGGTACAATCAGCTGCGCGCGGCTAAAATGCAGGGTGCCAAGACCATCCTCGTGAGCGGCAAGCTCTCAGAGCGTTCCCAGAAGCGGTTGCAAAAAGTGCCCTTTTTTACGCGCCGCTTATTTGAGCAGCTCGACCTTCTCTGCCTGCAGAATACACTCTATCTCGAGCGCTTTGCCTCATTGCATATTCCTCGAGACAAACTTTGCGTAACGGGGAATCTGAAATTCGACAACACACCTAAAGCCCCTTCTTCTGAGTTTAAAAAACGCCTCGGTCTCGCCGATGAACCTGTTGTAGCTATTGGCTCGACGCATCCTGGAGAGGAGGAGCTCATACTCGAGCAGTTCAAAGAAGTGTGGAAGCACTATCCACGGCTAAAGGTGCTCTTGGTCCCTCGCCATCCAGAGCGCTTCAAATCGGTATTTTCCCAGCTGACTGAAAAGGGCTACCGCCTCTCTGCTTACACGGAGGGAAATAATGGAAATAAGCAGATCATCCTTATCGACACAATGGGACAGCTCATGACCTGCTACCAGCTCTCAACGCTTGCGATCGTAGGGGGAAGCTTTGTAAAGGGGATAGGAGGGCATAACATCCTCGAGCCTATCCAAGGGCACATTCCTGTTCTTTTCGGCCCCTACATGGACACGCAGCCCGAACTCGTCGATCTAGTGCTTGAAGCAAAAGCGGGAAAACAGATCGGCGCTCATGAAATTGGCTCAAGTCTCCTCGAGCTTCTCGAGCCAAACACCTATCAGGCCTATCAAAAGAATGCAGCAGCTCTTGCAGCATCGTGCCAAGGCACAAGTAAAAGCACATTAGAAAAAATTCTCTTTAGCAAATAGATAGAAAATTTTATCGTTTAGGGAACGTTTTCAAAAGTTTTTAATGTTTGGGCTGACGTGAAAGCTCCCGCGGTTGAGTTCTCGCAAAAGGGGTAGTATGAATCCAATACAACCCCTTTTGCGAGAAGCTCAACCCCGGGGCTTTGACGCAGCCGAAACATCAAAAACTTTTGAAAAGGTTCCCTTGCATGAACAAAATATTTTGTGCTCTATTTTTGACTCTCAGTTCCTTAGCCTTTGCTGAATACACCATCGGTGTCAGGCATATTGAACCGGGTGGAATCGGTTATAACAAGGGATATAGTTCACTAGACCTGTTACTGACTCCTGCGTGCGGCTGCCCAAATTGGGTCGTGTTTGCTGATTTGCGAGGCCATATTTTCAACGATGGGAAATATGCAGCCAATGCAGGCTGGGGAGTGCGATGGCTTCCCGAGTGTTCCAGCCGAGTCTATGGGGTGAATTTCTTCTACGATTATCGCCAAACCCATAAAAGACCCTACAATCAAGTTTCCATGGGCCTAGAAGCACTGGGAGAGTGTTGGGATTTTCGCATCGATGGCTATTTGCCTGTTGGTGCGAAACGATCGCGCGCGTTCGATTTCGCCTTCGATTTCTTTCCTGAGGACAATAGCTTTCTATTAACAGGGAAGCATGAACTGGCGATGAAGGGCTTGGATGCAGAAGTGGGCTACCATTTTAACGAAATGTGTCTGTTCGACCTCTATGCGGCGATCGGACCCTATTTCTATGCTCCGGGCAAATTTGGCGACAATACCTTTGGGGGGCGCCTGCGCGCGCTTGCGACTATTTGCACCTACGTTACCCTCGAGGGAAATGTGAGCTACGACCATATCTTCAAGTGGATTGGCCAGGGCGCCCTTGCATTGAATTTCTCCTTCGGTGGACGCAAGGAGGTCTGCTCAGACCTATTGTATCAACCCGTCTGGCATAACGAGATCATTGTTATCGATCGCCATCGCAATAAACTCTAGAGAGGTCCCATAAGATGAAATTCTTCTTGTTTTTAGCAGCTTCTACAGTAGCATGTGCTGAATCTTTTCCGACCGCAACTCCTATTAAACACATCATCCTGATTTTCCAGGAGAATAGAACGTTTGATCACTACTTCGGAACCTACCCTATTGCGCAAAATAATCCGGGGGAAACCCCATTCTATTCCAAAAAACGTACTCCCTCTGTGAATGGACTGACTAATTCCTTGCAAACAAACAATCAGAACCTAAGGCAGCCTTTTCGCTTATCGCCCTCGCAAGTTAATTTAGGGAACCCCTTGCACGACTACGCGACGTTGCAGCTGGCGGGGGATAAAGGGCTAATGGACATGTTTGTTCAGGTGCAGTTTCCAGGACCCCTTGTCGATCCAACAGTTGTAATGGGATATTATGATGGAAATACCGTAACGGCTTTATGGAATTACGCCCAATTTTTTTCCATGAGCGACAACTATCATCAATCAGGAATAGGACAATCTGCAGCAGCAGCGATCAATCTCATTTCGGGTAATACTTCCGGTGCCACTCCTCTCAATATTTTAGATAAAGTGGTGAATGGAACGCTAATCAATGACATCGATCCGCAGTTTGACAAATGCTCAAATCCGCTTTTAACTGCCGCATTGGATGGAATAAATTTAGGGAATTTATTAAACGCGAATGGTATTACGTGGGGCTTTTTTGAGGGAGGTTTTGCTAATTGTAGTGCGACGCATGATTACAATGGAACGCCGATTATCGATTACGTGCCTCATCACAACCCATTCCAGTATTACCAGTCGACTTCCAATCCTAACCATCTTCCGCCCAGTTCGCCCGACATGATTGGCAAGACAGACCAAGCCAACCATCTCTATGATATTTCAGATTTCTGGACTGTCATGGAATCGGGAAATCTGCCCGCCGTTTCCATTCTCAAAGCTCCAGCTTTTCAAAATGGACATGGGGGCAACTCCAACTCACTCTTAGAGCAGACATTTTTTGTCCCGATTATCAACAAGCTCCAGACGCTTCCTCAGTGGAAGAACATGGCGATTATTATTGCTTACGACGATGGGGGTGGGTGGTATGACCACGAGCCTTTTCCGATCGTCAACGACTCGCAAATCGCTCAAGATCAGTATACCGCTCCAGGCGAAGTGGGAACGCATATGCCGCTGGGAAATTTACAGGGCCGTCCGGGGTATGGATTTCGCCTGCCGTTTATTTTGATCTCCCCGTGGGCGAAGTCAAATTTTGTTGATAATACCCTCATCGATCAGACATCTGTCCTTAGATTTATCGAGGATAACTGGTTTTTAGGTAGAATAGGCAATTTTTCCTATGATGGATTTTCTGCTCCCATAACGAATATGTTCAATTTTAAAGAGAGAGAAATGCGCTTTCTCTTCCTCAGCCCGACTACAGGAGCGATAGAGTACAAGGGGAAATAAGTTGTAGCAATTTCTGCCTTCTGGTATCGTCTAGAACTTCGATTTATCGCGGGGTGGAGCAGTGGTTAGCTCGTTGGGCTCATAACCCAAAGGCCGGAGGTTCGAATCCTTCCCCCGCTATTTTTTATTTGAGGCGGTATAGCTCAGCTGGTTAGAGCAACGGAATCATAATCCGTGGGTCGTTGGTTCAAGTCCGACTGCCGCTATTCCCCCAGCTGTTCACCTAAAAATCATGTTTTCTCCCAGACTAAAAGGATCCCTACTTATCCTCATGGCAGCTTGCGGTTACGCGACTGTAGCTATTTGGGCAAAATGGATTTTTAATGAGAACATTTCCATGTACAACGCCCTTATCTGGCGTTTCGGGGGAGCGGCTCTTCTTCTCTGGTTTTTTCTCTTCTTCCAAAAGCGCGTCCATCTCCCTTTTAAAAAGCGGATGACCTGCTTTTTAATCGGCGTTGTAGGAGATGCTCTCCAAACTTCGCTTTTCTTTTTCTCGATAGCTCGCATTGGAGCCTCTCTTGCCACGATATTGGTCTACACCTTTCCCTTTTTTGTCTTCTTGATCCAGCGCTTTGTTTTCAAACAGGCAGCCTCACGCATGCAATGGGTGAGCTTGGGAGTCTCGTTTTTGGGGTGTATATTAGTCATTAACCCTTTTACGCCGATCACACCCTCTCCTGAGTATTGGACAGGCGTTTTCTTTGGCTTAGGCACAGGGGTTGCCTACGCCTGCTATATTGCATTTGGAGCGCATTTTACCAAAAATCTGCCTGCGTTGAATGCCAGCGCGCATCTCACGACTGGAGCGTTCACGAGTTTTCTAATCCTCGCCTTTACGCAGGGGACAGTGGCTCTCCCCGCCACGCAAACAGAGTGGACCCTTGCAGCCTTATTAATGCTCGCCGGCACCCTGATTCCGCTTCTCTGTTTGATCAAGGGGATGCAGCTGATTGGCGCAACCCAGACTTCTCTACTATTTACTATCGAACCGGTCATCACCGTCTCGATAGCAGCACTTCTTTTACATGAGCCCCTTACCTGGACCAATGTTCTTGGAGCTCTTCTTGTCCTTACCTCTGCCTTTCTCATACAGAAACGAAAAGCAAGGCCAAGTGAGAAAGCTAGCGTCTTAGAGAATTTCTGATAAAATGAAAGAAGATGAAAGCGATCTTTACTCTATTGCGAGAAAGGTGAGATTCGTCATCTCCTTTTAGGCTGCTTTGCCATTTCCGCAGTCTGCACCGTTGGAATGAGTACAGAGATCACGCCGCCTCTTCGGATATGCGATCTCGACTCGTAATGAAATCGGAAAAAACGCGTGAGGAAGAAATGGGAGTAGAATTGGACGTTTCAAAATGAGTTTTACTACTATTGTTTGCACTGAATATGACATTTTCCCTACAAAATTTCATAAAACTATAAATCGTAAAGGAGTTTTATACGAGGCCCAGTAAAATGCTGGGCCTTAACATCGTTAATTAAAATCAAACTGGTTATAGTTGTAATTAAAATTATAATGATACACTTCTTTTGGAGGTTCTTTGAAGCTAGAATGGTAATCAGCTACGAAAGCAGAAAAGATTTTGAGCAGGCGGCTGTCCACTTCTAATAGACGATGGTTGAGTTTTACAGCCCAGGAGCTCACATCTCCATACGCATCACCAGTCAGTTCTGCGAGAACAACGCTCTCATCCAGGGGAGATACGATCAATAGGTTAGCCTTTTCGCTATTGAGGTAAGCAATGCCTCGTGTTTCGCCCATAGGACCGTAGAACATAAATTTCGCACGCGCTTTTGTGAGCGTTTGGCCTTGGATTAAACCTAAATAGCGAGAAGAAGCATCGTAGATGTCGATTTCCACTCCCCAAGAGAAGAGGAAGCCCAATGAGAAAAAGCGGGTAATGCCGCGCGCTTCGAAATTGTCTTGAACGCTGTAGAGATCGTAATAGTAGCGCGGGCAAAGAAGACCGGTGCGCACCACTCTTCCGACCGAGCTGTTGCCATTTTTGAAATCAAAGTCAGCGGAAGTAGAAAAGAGGGGACTGTTTTTAATCACTCGCCAGTTTTCTGCCGGTTCATCTGTTGGCGCAGAGAAACCTTGGCTGAGTACTAACATGGAAGCTAGAAGAGAGGTGATAAACTTCATAATATTCTCCAATTCGGATGTTACGATGCGAAAAATTTTAGTGAAGAAGCGAGGCAAAAGTCTAGCAAAAATTCGTGCTTTATTTTTTAGATTCATTTCAGGTAGCATCTTTTCCTTCTATGACGACATCGCCAATGCCACTTACACCAGATACCCAAAGCTCTACTCAGAGTGTGGAAGATCATCATTCTGATAAAATGGAGCTGGAAATCGATCCAAAGCTCCGGATCCGCGCCTTTCTCGATAGGGTAAAAGGCAGCGTCTTTGCAGCTTATTTAGGCAGTAATCCTGAAGCAAAAAAAGATCGCCTAGCGAATCAGCTGCATCGCACCTGGTATAATGTGTCTCGTTCTCTTACAAGAGATGATGAGGCGGTTATTATGCATCGCAATGCAACCCATGCTTTAACCGAATGCACGACCTTTCATCCCCACCAGTCCGTCTATTGCATTACCATGAAAGAGCTTCTTTCCTGTTTCACTTTTAGAGATCAGCACACCTTGGGAGCGCATACATTTTCCATAAGCTCGAAACAGGGAAAACGCAAAACGATGGAAGATGTCTGCTTGGCGAAAGGTAATCTATTCGCCATTTTTGATGGACATGGTGGCGTAAGCGTCGCGGATTATGCCTGCCGTCGTGTATTTGAAGAAATTCCACAACTTATCCAAACGCATTCGGTCTATTCCGCATTTGACCAGATCTTTAAAAAGATCAATGAAGAAATAAAAAGCAATGCTTCATTGCGTTGCGGCAGCACGGCATTGACCTGGTATATCCATCCAATGACACATGAAATTACACTCGCTTCAATCGGTGATTGTAAACTAGGCCTCTGTCGCCGGATTGACGATAAGTGGACCTACATTCCGCTCTCTTCGGATCGCAGTTGGAATCATCTTAAAGAAGCCCTGCGCGCAGCCTATATTAAGAATGAACCATCGATGGTTCAGGAGTGGTGTACCTCTCTATCTCCTACTCATTTAAGATTTCCTAATCCAATGACCGGAATAAATTGTAGCCGTGCTCTAGGCGACCATGTTTTAAATGAAATTACGGCTCAAATCTTTGAAGGGAATGATTTTCCTGGGGTATTGGGAGTGCCCAAAATCGCCCATTTCTATGCCCAGAAGGGGGATATACTTGTCGGCTCTTGTGACGGCGTTATTCTCACTGTAAAGCAACTTCTTGAGCGGGTGGAACGCTTTGCGGATAAGCCTTCTATCGATCTCGCTGATATAATAGTTAACGATTCTTTAGAATTGGGATCTACCGACAACACGACTGCGATTGTTGTAAGATTTGTCTAATTATTGATAACTAAGCTGGCATTTGTTATAATATAACAATTATGTCAGTTAGTGAAGTTGTTTTTAAAGTTCCATCTAAGCGTCCTGCCCCGCAGGAAGATCTAGCCCCACCGGCCAAAAGGGTCAAAAAGGAAGAACAAATATCGTCTTTCTTTTCCGCCGCTATCAAAGCGATCGCTGCGCAAATCGAGTCATTTTCCAGTAAATCACTAAATAGCAAAGAGTTGAGTGTAGACTCCTTAATCAATATAAAAGCTTTTATTTATTTTCGATTAGGAGATTTAGCAGCAGCCAGTGACCATGTGCCATATGCTGAGAATCATTATCAAACGGCCTATTCTTTGCAGCCAAACCTCGCATTACGAGCACGTATTCTATTTTCTCGTTACGAATTGCATCTTGAGAATCAAAATCCTGCTAAGGCTCTGAAATGCCTCAAAAAAAACAGTCATGTTTTATCCCAAGATAGTTTGCCAGAAAAATCCGGGTCTCTTCCAAAAGAGGAATTTTGCAAACAATTAATCGAAAACGTGACCATAATCTTCAATAACTTTCAGATGTTGGGTGCAAATAATCTCGATTTTTTTCAACTCCGAATAGCAATGAGAGAAATCCGCTCTTTCATATGTTTAAAATGTGCCGAACCGCTCACCACAGGTCAAGAGAAGATGGAAGCTTATCAAATGGCGCTTGCGATTCGATTATTATATTCTCCTCGCAGATTTGATGCTCCTAAGCCAGATGCTTCAATAGAAGAAAAAATACACCATTATGAGCAGATTTTAAACCCTCCAATTAACTTAAAAGATATTCGTGCAAAAAACTTCTGTTTATTGGGCGACTTTTATAGAGTGCTAAAAAATAAAGACCTGGCAGTCGAGCACTATGAAAAGGCAATGAAACATGTTTCTTCTCCAGATTTGCGAGATGTCATCGCATATGGTCTAGAAAGGGCAAGTGCTCTGTAACAAAAGTTTTTGCCGTTTTTTCTAGTGTGAAAACTCCCGGCGAAGAGATGCGCAAAAAATAATTTTCCAAAAAAGTCATGTGGCCTTTATCCTTTCTTTATTAAAAAGAGAGGATGTATGTATAAGATCGCGCTATGTCTCCTTTGCACTACCTTAGGGATGCAGGGATTTGCTGGACCAATCATAAAACCTGTCCCTCCATTAGTAACGAAGAGCTTCGATACAGAATCTGATCAGCGCATCCAAAGCGTCATCAACGCTACAGAGTTCAACAACACGATGGTGAACTACCGTCACATGAACAAAACGTATGAAATTTACGTTGTCCGCAACCCCCACAATCAGCTGATCTGGGCTGTTGGACTTTCCGATCCCATTTCTTGCCCACTTGCTATCAGCTCTCTAAGGTACATTCCACAGGAGCTTAAATGGCATATCGAAGACCTTATCCCCGATGCATTAAAGAATAGCGCAGATACCCTTATCGATCTTTCAGATCGCAGAAAATTGATGCCGTCTGTTTATGCCGGGCTGCATCCCATCGTATATGCAGAAAGGGTTGACGATCCCTATTTTGATGCAGATATCAGAGCTGCATTTTCTTCCATCGATTGTGTCAATAAAGTCTATCACTACTACCTAAATGGCAGGTTTTATAATGTGCGCATTATGCACAATCCAGAAGTCCTATATCTGACCGCCAAAAAAACATTTACCCTTTCAGGTCGAGAGAGATCCATGGAGGTTCCGTTTAATTACAAGTATGGCCTATTTACGGACCGCGTTGCTCCGCAGGAGCTGATCGACCATGTATCGAGTCTAATCACAGGCATCTCTTATTGGGATTGGTATTTTAATTATCAAATCCAAAATGGCACCCTTGTCCAGTATGAAGAAAGGGATTATTTGGGAGCCAATACGACGCGTATTACTACCTATGATCTCGATACGTGGTTTGAGTTTTTAGAAGATCCGCGACCATAAAAAGTTTTATATAATTATAATAATAGAGGCATTCTGATATAATGCTCGTTATTATGACGAGTGTAATTAATTCATTTAAGCAAGACGCATCTACTAATAATTGGGCTGATCGCTCATGGGAAATCGGTAAAGAAGTCGTCCAAACAGCGACTCCATTCTTAGCGCTCTATAAGCCTTTTAGTTTTCCGCTTGCTATTGGAACGGGAGCACTTCGCATTGGCAGCTCAGTTGTTCTTCTGGCCCAAGCAAGGACGCCAGAAGAGCTCTTCTCCGAGTCATTTCGCACTGCAATTGCAGTGATTAGCTTAGCCGGTACGATTTTTGCTCATCCTCTCGGCCTTTTAATCTCTACAAGCTATGACGTCATTCTCGAGCTTTATACTCTCAGTCAAAATGTAAAAGACGGAAAGAGTGCCGAAGCCCTACAATCATGCCTGAAAATTGTTTCACACATTCTCTATTTGTCTCTATTTGTGAAAGGAAGTCTCGAACTCGCACTCTGTTTCTTTGCCGTCCAAATGGTGACGGGCCTCCTCGAGGCGCGCCATGAATTTGCAGAGGGCCGCTATATTGCAACCGCTGGCCACGTCATCATGACTGCTCTACGCGGGGCGCAATTAGGGTGTCAGGTTCAAGCGCTCGAAGCGAAATTCGTCGTTGGGAAGCTCGCAGAAAAATGGCAATTCCCCTCCGATCACTTGCCTGTTGGAGCACAGGTGGGTAATGCGCGTGTAGTTTCCTGGAACATCCTCAATGATCATTTTATGTCCTGGGTCACTGAAAAGGATTCCCAAGGGCTCAATGGTTCAATGATTTCGCAGTTGGATAATCTGCCCAGCCAGAAATATCCCCAGCTCACAATGCGCGATGAGCTTGTGATGGATTATCTGCTCCAGATCATCAATGATCCAGTGAATGGCGCTCATTTGATTCTTGCGCTTCAAGAGTGCAGCCCGGAATTTATCCGCGCCTTCCAGAGCAGATTACCTCTTTCAATGGGCATCGTATTGTCCGATCCCCAGTTGAAGCTGAAAGACCACAATATCGTGATTTACAATAGAGAAGCGTTTACCTATGTGCCGGAAGAGAGCGCGATTGCTTTAGCCTTTCCGAACACCGACCCGAAACGCACACTCATGGACCTCATGTTTATTGACAATGCAAGTCAGGAAAAGATGCGCGTCATTAACGCGCACCTACCCGGTGATCCCCTCAATCCGGGGACATTTGACTATGCGCATTATCTCATGACAAATTTGAGACAAGACTGCACAACCATTGCACTGGGCGATATGAATTTTACAGAAGAAGAGATGCAGCTCGCTTTCGATCGTGAGGGTGGCGCTCCCTTTAGAAATCTAGTGGGTTACAATACTAACATCGGGGCAAATACCTTTGAGGCCAAATCGATCGACCACATCTGGGTCAATACCAAGCTGCCGTGTGCAGGAATGCAACCCAACGAAGTTCTATCTGGATTACAGTCCACAGTCGATCTTCTTACGCCCACTTATTGGCGCAATTTAGAAGCGGCGGAATTGGAACTCATTCAGCTAAAAAACATGCGCTAATTTCGTAAAATAGGGTATTGTTTTTTCTATGGAATGTCCCTGCTGGAGTAAGAAACCCTATCAAGAGTGCTGCAAGCGCTATCACGACGGAGCCCTGCCTGAGAATGCTCTGCTTCTCATGCGCTCGCGCTATGCGGCCTATGCGATGCATCTGGCCGATTACATCATTCAGTCCACTCATCCCTCCAATCCCGGGTATTCACCCGATTTTGTTCGCTGGCGACAGGATATCTTACACTTCTGCCAAAGCACCCACTTCGAAGGGCTGCAGATCCTGGAATTTGTGGATGGGGAAGAAAATGCGACCGTAACCTTCCGCGCTATTTTAAAGCGTGAAAATAAAGATGTTTCTTTTACTGAAAAAAGCCATTTTATTAATGTAAACGGTAAATGGTTTTATATTGATGGAGTTATTAAACAGTGATATAATACCCGCTAAATTAAAGGCGGTATTATGTCGGTTCAAAATAATTATTTTCCCTCAAAACAATTTGATAATACAGATTCTTACGGAGATCTAGCACTGCGTTTGGGCAAATCTGCCCTGCCCTTTTTCAAGTTATATCCTCCCTTTTCCCTTCCCGCCACGTTAGTAAATATTTCATTACGCACCTACACGACGCTTTCCGATACCAAAATGGACTATTATGCCCTCCACGCGACTCTGGCTGTAGCGGCATTGGCGGCAACTCTTCTTCTCCATCCGGTGGGTATGCTCATTACCTCCGGTCATGACATGCTCAACGACCTGATGTTCCTAGCGGCCCATCTGCAGGCAGGGGAGTATGCTGAGGCTTTCGAGAACATGGCTCATTGCCTCAATAGCGCGCTTTTCATCGGTGTGCTGGCCGGAGGGCCTGTTCAGGTCCTGATCGCTTCGCTGGCTCTTCAAATGTGTTTAGGCGTTTACCACTCTATACAAGAATTTAGAAAAGGCAACCGCATTGAAGGATTTGCTCACCTTACGATGGCATTGATCTGTGGCTATCAACTTAAAAAAGTCATTACCCGGCTCCAAAAAGAGCCCGATATGAAAATCTTGAGTACGCACGATTCGAAAATCGATAAAATTAAAATTACTTGGGATTTTGATCCGATTACAGACATGTGGAACAGCTGGGCCGTTTTTCGATTGGCCGATGGCAGTCTGTGGAAAGTCGATGGCAATGCCTATTTAGGCGCAAATTGGGACATTGGCGATCACATCACGATCGAGCAAGATGGCGACCGCTGGATGGCTTACAATCATTCAAGAAACTCCTCCTATCAAGTTTATCTTAAACATTGACCTGCAATTAGTAATTTACTACAATATTTAAGATAGTTAAATAAAAATACGCGGAGCTGTAATAAATGACTACATTGTCAACAAGTCTTGTTCATCGTGAATATAAAAACGATATAAAAATCGAAAGAAAAGATAATTCTTGGACTGAACTGGGCAAACGCCTAGCAGTCAACTCAGTTCCTTTTTTGAGTCTCTATAAACCTTTTAGTTACCCTGTCATGATCGGCACGAGTGCGCTTCGCGTCTATTCTGCCGTTTCTAACCTCGTCGCTTCCTCTCAGAATCCTTGGAAAAACGTCAGCTATGACCTGATGCAAACAACGATTGCTGTGACAGCTCTTGCCTTCACTATTTTCGCCTTCCCGATCGGTATGCTCATCACAACAGGACACGATCTCATGAACGAGACGATCCAGCTCGGTTACAATGTCTACGGCGGCCAGTACGTCCAGGTTTTCGAAAATATGGCTCATATTGCAAGCAGTGGGCTCTACGCAGCCGTTCTCCTCACTGGCTTTGGAACGGTTCAAGTTGTGATCGCTTCTCTATCGGCTCAGATCGCTCTCGGCCTTTACCATGCGGTAAAAGAATTCAATAAGGGCAATAACGTCGAAGGTCTTGCTCATCTCGGTATGGCAGCCGTGCGCAGCATGCAGCTTGCGCAAGTCATCGAAGCAGCTAAGCCATTGCCTGCTCCCACACAATACCATTCAAAGATCAAAAGCATGTATGGGCAGGATTGGAATAACATAACGGTTTTACTAGAAGATGGGACCAAATGGCAAATCTCCGGTCGATATTTGTATAACTGGAGACAAGGCGATCATGTGGACGTTCTCATGAAAGACGGACAGTGGGTTTTCATTAACAGCACAAGAAGTAATATGGGCTATAACGATTTTTATAACGCTAAAAAAGCCTAATTATTGAGCGCAGGGGACATCTCCTGCGCTTTTTTTATGGAGAAATAATGAGCGTACAAACTTATTACATGCATCGTGAATATAAAAACGATGTAACCGTTGAAAGGAAGGATAATTCTTGGACTGAACTAGGCAAACGCCTGGCAGTCAACTCAGTTCCTTTTTTAAGTCTATATAAGCCCTTTTCTTTCCCGGTCATGGTCGGCACAAGCGTGCTTCGCGTCTATAGTGCTGTCTCTAATCTCATCGCTTCTTCTCAGAATCCCTGGAAAAACGTCAGCTACGACCTGATGCAGACAAGCATCGCTATCACAGCCCTTGCCTTCACGATTTTCGCCTTCCCGATCGGCATGCTGATCACCACAGGTCACGATCTCATGAACGAGACGATCCAGCTTGGATACAATGTCTACGGCGGAGAATACGTTCAGGTTCTCGAAAATCTAGCTCACATTGCAAATAGCGGACTCTATGCAGCTGTTCTCCTCACGGGCTTTGGAACTGTTCAGGTTCTGATCGCTTCTCTCTCAGTTCAGATCGCACTGGGCGTTTACCATGCGGTTAAGGAATTTACTAAGGGCAATAATATCGAAGGTCTAGCGCACCTCGGCATGGCAGCTGTGCGCGGCATTCAGCTCAAACAGATCCTCTCTATACCAGCCCCTACTTCTCTTGGAAAACCCATAAACCATATGAATCAGCGCATCACAAAGATTGAGTTTAAGGATTATGGCCAGGCTTACATCACATTAGAAGACGGGTCTAAATGGCTCGTTCATGGGAATTGGAGAGTCTACCAATGGAGAACAGGCGATCGAATCGACATGGAGTTTAAACAACTGCCCTACTTTGATTCATACAATTGGGTCGCTAAAGGGTTTAATGCAACGAGGATAAAGTAATGAGCATACTAACGAATTATGCGCACCGCGAATACAAAAACGATGTGGAGAGTGATTTTGGCAAGCGTCTTGCTGTAAGCGCGCTGCCTTTCTTGAGCCTCTACAAGCCGTTTAGTTTTCCTATCATGGTTGGCACAAGTGCTCTGCGCGTCTACACGTGCTGGCAGAACAATGATACTCTGCAAACCACGTTAGCTGTCAGCGCTCTTGTTTTTACCATTTTTGCCTTCCCTATTGGGATGCTGATCACAACAGGACAAGATCTTTTCAATGAGATTAAACAACTGGGCCAAGATGATCAGTTCATCGAACACTTGGCGCATATTGCCAATAGCGGACTTTATGCCGCTTTAATTCTCACGGGATTTGGATCGCTCCAGCTCATAGTCGCTTCGCTTTCTATGCAGATCGCATTGGGCCTATTTCATGCCATTAAAGAGTATAACAAAGGTAATACGATCGAAGGTCTGGCTCATCTTGGAATGGCAGCGATTCGCAGTTTGCAACTCTCATACGTGCTCGGAACTACGCACACCAGTCAATCGACAGAAGTGCGTCCTCAGCAGGTAGAACCTTTTAATACGCGGATTGCTCATATCGAAAGGGGAGAAGATGGTATTGCACTCTATACAATGGCAGATGGATCAGAGTGGCAATCTGGATTCAAGCCAAGTTGGAAAGTAGGCGATAATCTGTTCATCAAGCAGGTGGGTGGAACATTATGGTACGCCGTCAATGAAGACTATTTTGGCGACTATATCGTTATTACGAGGAAATAATAATGGCCCTGTCGACAAGTTATATCCATCGCGAATACAAAACCGATGTTTCAATTGGCGCAAATGACGATTCTTGGACGCATTTAGGTAAGCGTCTAGCAGTCAGTGCAGTTCCTTTCTTGAGTCTCTACAAACCCTTTAGTTTTCCCATTATGGTCGGAGCAAGTGCACTGCGCGTCTATACGTGTATGCAGAACAATGACACTCTTCAAACAACAATTGCAGTCACTGCTCTTGCGTTCACCATTTTTGCCTTCCCCGTAGGTATGCTCATTACCACAAGCCACGACCTCTTCAATGAGACCATTGAATTCGGGTACAACGTTTATAACGCAGAATACGCACTGGCTCTCGAAAATTTAGCGCATGCGGTCAACAGCGCGCTTTATGCAGCTGTTCTTCTCTCTGGATGTGGATCTCTTCAACTGCTTGTCGCTTCGCTCTCTCTTCAGATCACTCTGGGAATTTGTCATGCAGGTAAGGAATTCTATAAGGGCAACAATATCGAAGGTCTCGCTCATCTTGGTATGGCTTTGATACGCGGCATACAGCTTTCGCACGTTATGACTCCCCCAAAGCCTGTGCTATCGCTTAGACCTGTTACACCTCCAGCTCCTACACCGGTGCCAGTACCTATGCCACCAACTCCTGAACCTGTCGGTTATTATTCTACTATTCTAAATGGGGCGACTTACATGTTTAAAGTTGGTGTCACTTTAGCTGATGGCACTTCTTGGAATTTTAGTGGCACCTATAAAACAGTACAGCCAGGTTGGCGTGTGTATGTGTTCTTTTCGGAAGGGAATTGGTACTTTAAGCTAGACAATGGCAATGTATTTAAAGTGAAAAAAGGCTGGTTTTAGAGCTCTTTTTCTGCTTGTTTCAAGTACTTGTAAAACGTCGTTTGGGCGTTGTACGAAGAGATAATATACCCTTCCTTACCTCCAAAAATTCCCCCTTTCAAGATGTAGCTCTTAAAAAAGGCGAACCAGCTGTGCAGTAAGATGCTTAAAAAAGAGCGAGGTTTGCCGGGATGTTGCTTGGCAAAAAGCGTCGTGTAGTGCTGCATTTTGCTTAAGAAGTCGCTCGTTTCCAAATAGGGCGTATGGATCAGTGGAGCGTGGAGCTTCACTTCATTTAATTTCAGGATTTTTTCATGGACGAGATCGTCGCTGAAGCGCGTTTTTGTGCGGTTATAGAGGCGCACGACTCTATCCGGATGCCACCCGGCGCACCACTTGATATGCTTTTGATTGTAGTAGTTGTGGCGCGGAAGTGAGTAGACGCAGTTGGGGTCCAGCGCGAGATTATTTAATTCGTCGATAAGGGCAGGAGATAGGCTCTCATCTCCATCTATCGAGAGAATCCAGTCGTAAGAGGCGAGTGCGGCTGCCATGTTGTGCATCGGTCCAAAGCCGGTGAAGATATCCTCTTCGTGGCAGGTGACATTGGAAAAGTGGCTGGCGATGGCAAGCGTATCGTCGGTCGAACCTGAATCGAGGATCAGGACTTCAGAAAATGTTCCCAGCGATTCTAGAGTGCGTTTTAAGGTGCGCGAGCAGTTTTTTGTGAGTATAGTGACTGTAATCATGGAAAAATTATATAGTTTCGATCAGGAGAGATGCAATGGAAAGATGTCTGAAAAAGAGTTATACGTTTGACGATGTGGCCCTCGTGCCGCAATTTAACAATGTCCCTTCGCGCACAGAGCCCTCTCTTGAGACTTGGCTAACGAAAAAATTGAAAATGAATATTCCGCTGCTCTGTTCCAACATGGATACGGCGATTTCCGAGGAGCTGGCCGATATTTTGATCGAAGAGGGGAGTTTCCCCATCTTCCACCGCTTCACCACGATAGAACAGCAGAAAAAATGGGTCAAAAAGTATGGCGCCCAGATGTTTATCTCCTGCGGGATACAAAAGCTCGACGAGACAAGGGCGCTATTAGACCTGGGTGCGGCCGGTGTCTGCATCGATGTGGCGCATGGCCACTCAGACCGCATGTTCAACTACATCCAAGAGATCAAGCGCACCCATCCTGATAAAGAGGTGATCGCGGGCAATGTGTGTACGCCTATGGCCTATCACGATCTGGTGAACGCGGGTGCGGACGCCGTTAAGGTCGGTGTCGGTCCCGGCGCTGCGTGTACGACGCGCATTGTCACAGGTTTTGGCGTGCCGCAGTTTTCTGCTATTGCGGACTGTGCGGAAGTCGCCGAAAAGCTGCGCGTGCCACTGATTGCTGATGGAGGGATCCGCAATAGCCGCGATCTGGTTCTGGCGCTGGCTGCCGGAGCGAGTTCAGTCATGATCGGCAAGCTCTTTGCTCTCACAGAGGAGAGCGCGGCGGTCAAAAAACAGACTCCTGAAGGTGCCTTTGCCAAGTTCCGCGGGCAGGCGAGCGCTGATTTTCAAAATGAATATTACGGTGGTCTTAAAGAAAAGACTGTAGCCGAGGGGATCGATTTTTGGGGCCCTGTCAGCGGAAGTGCCAAGCAGCTGATCAATCAGCTCATGGGCGGCCTGCGCAGCGGTCTGACCTACGGAGGAGCGCGCAATATTAAAGAATTGCAGCGCAAAGCGGAATTTGTCGAGGTGACCCCCGCTTATATCTTCGAGAGCTTTCCGAGGCCCTCCAAAGAAAAATTTTAGGGTTGGGTGAGCTCCATTAAGGGAGTATAATACTCAGGATGCGATTAGACCTTTTGCGCAAAGAGCTCGGCAGCTATACGATGAGCGAGCGGCTCTTTATCCTTTTTGCCATGCTCGTCAACTTTCTCATCTGCGCCGAGTATGCGATCGTCCGTCCGGTGAGCAACTCTCTATTCATCCAAGCATTTGGCGCAGAGCTTTTCCCCTACGCATGGCTCGCAACGGTTCCGCTCAATATCCTGATCGTCTCTCTCTACAATTCGCTACTGCCGCGCCTCGGCTGTTTTAAACTCTTTTTTGTGAGTATTGTGGTCGTAGCGGGGGGCAACCTCTTCTTCGCCTGCTTTTTTGAACGCTTCGCCTCGCTTCCGTTTATTTTTTATGTGTGGAAGGAGCTCTACGTTCTTCTCATGTTCCAGCAGCTATGGTCGGTGATCCATTCGACGGTCCAGATCGACCGCGCCAAATACCTCTATGGCTTTTTCTTTGGCATCGGCGGTCTCGGCTCGCTCTTTGGCAGCGCCTTTCCCGGTTTTTTTGCCGTGACCTATGGCTCGGAAAAGCTGCTCTTCCTCTCTTGCCCGCTCTACCTCTTTCTGCTCTTATTCTACTGGCGTATGACGCGCCATGCGGCGGTTCATCATGTGACGACCGAGTTCAAACGCCATAGTGTCGCTTCCCTGCAGAGTTTTCTCCACGGCTGCCAATTGATCGCGCGCTCTAGATTTTTAATTTTTGCTCTGTTAATTGTGGTGCTGATGCAGTTTTCGTCGGCACTTATCGATTTTCAGTTCAACGCGTTCCTCGGCAAGACCATTGCCGACAAGGATCTGCGCACAGAATATGGCGCGCGCGTGCTCGGCATCGTGCACGCTCTCACCGTTTCGATGCAGTTCATCGGGAGCTATTTCCTCATTCGCCTCGTCGGGCTGAAGCGGAGCTATTACGCTCTGCCTCTACTGATCGGCGGCGGGGTACTCTCCTACGCGCTTTTCCCCCTCTTTCCGCTGCTCGGCCTATCCTACATCGCCGTTAAATCACTCGATTTCTCCCTGTTTGGCATCTTAAGGGAGATGCTCTATGTGCCTCTCAAGAGCGATGAGAAGTTCCGCGCCAAAGCCGTGATCGATATTTTTGCCTACCGCAGCGCCAAAGCTCTTGCCTCTTTCTTGATCCTCGCTCTCCAAGTGTTTTTCATCGACGTCAGCCCCATCTTGACCTATACGACCTTGGGCTTAAGCGGCCTCTGGATTGCAGTCACCGCCTGGAACTTTAAACGGGCTGTGGCATGAAGAACCCTCTGCGCTATTTAGAAGATCCGCTGCTCAATAAAGGGACAGCCTTTACGCAAGAGGAGCGTAATCAGCTCGGTCTTAATGGACTTTTACCCTATCACGTCTCCACCATCGAAGAGCAGGTCAACCGCCGCTACAGCAACTTCTGCGCTCAGGAGAATATGCTGGCCAAATACCTCTTTTTGAGCGGCCTGCAGAATCGCAATGAGATCCTCTTCTACCGTCTGGTGCTGGAACATGTCACAGAAATGGTCCCCCTCATCTACACACCGACCGTCGGCGACGTGTCCAGCAAATATAGCCTCCTCTACCACGAGCCGCGCGGCCTCTACCTCTCTTTTCCCCAGCAGGACAAGATAGATGAGATGATCGATAACTATCCCTTCGACGATATCGATGTGATCGTCGTGACGGATGGCGAGCGCATTTTGGGCCTCGGCGACCTTGGAGTGGGGGGGATGGCCATTCCGGTTGGTAAACTGGCGCTCTACACAGTGTTTGGGGGGGATTCATCCCGCACGCACCCTTCCGATCATTCTCGACATGGGCACCAACAACGCGGACCTGCTCAAAGACCCCCTCTATATCGGCTGGCGCAACCAGAGAGTCAATGGAGCCGCTTACGAAGAATTCGTCGACAAATTTATCCGCGCCATCAAGCGCCGCTATCCCAACGTGCTCTTGCAGTGGGAAGACTTTGCTAAGCCGCATGCATGGAACCTTCTCGAAAAATACCGGCGTCAGATCTGCTCCTTTAACGATGATATTCAGGGCACAGCGGCTGTCGTGCTTGCTGCAGTAGCCAGCGCTGCTACTGTTAAGGACCAGCGCTTTGCCGTTCTCGGCGGCGGATCAGCAGGACTCGGTATCTGCAACCAGATCGTGCGCGCCATCTCTTTAGAGACAGGTCTTGCCGAAGAAGCTGTGCGCAAGCAGTTTTACGTGGTCGACATCGACGGACTGATCCATACCGGTTTGACCAAGATCGAACCGAATCAGCGTCCCTTTGCTCATGAACAGCACGAGTTAAAAACCTGGAAAGTTAAAAACCCGCAAAAAATCTCTCTTCTAGAGGTGATCGAGAATGTGCATCCGACGGTTCTGATCGGTGTTTCAACGCAGCCGGGAGCCTTTACAGAAGAGATCGTCCGCGCAATGGCGCGTCATGTGAAGCGCCCCGTGATCTTTCCTCTTTCCAATCCGACCTCGCGCTGCGAAGCGCGTCCTGTCGACCTCATCAAGTGGACCCATGGCGAAGCCATTATTGCGACCGGCAGCCCTTTTGATCCTGTAGCATACGAGGGCAAGCTCATCAACATCGCCCAGTGCAACAATGTCTATATCTTCCCAGGTGTTGGCCTTGGACTCATCGCCACGCAAGCCGCACATGCGAGCGATGCCGTCTTTATTACCGCGGCAAAAGTGCTGGCTTCCCATTCTCCGATGCTCAAAGACCCTTACGGACCGCTTTTCCCGACTCTCGATACTTTGCGCAGCGTTACACGTGCTATTGGCATAGCCGTTGCCCAGACTGTAATCGCCGAGGGTCATGCCCGCCGTCTCCCCAAAACCACAGTCGAAGCCCTCATCGATGAGACGATCTGGTTTCCGACTTACACTTAGAGTCTATTAACTCAATTCTCAAAAAGGCCATGTATGAAAGTGGAGTTCCTCCGTAAGAAGATTTGATCGCATGGGGAACGAAAGAAGCGCTAGTTACAAATCCAAGGCCCCAACGTGTATAGGGAATCAAAGGAAATTCAAAGATGTAGCCTAAATCCGCCTTGCCTACCTTGAATACTCTACCCGCCAAAGGACTAGGAGGAATAAATAGCTCATCTTTTTCTACGTATTCAGCCCTGCCAAAAACGACATGAGTATTTTTGATTTCAATTGCAGATTCTAATAGGGCACCATTTAATGAATGGCCGGGTACATTATGATTGAGTCCCCACGCTCCAGTGATTTGCCAATTACTGCTTCCCCACGCTTTGTTATAGCTCAAAGAGGCTGTGGTGCGGTGCGTGTTTACATGGGGTTCTGATTGTTCTGGACTTTTCAAAAACCCATAGCTAATTTGTGCTGCGATATTGTCGGTGGGATTGATCGAAAGCCTGGCAGAATATGAATCAAATCGGGGAGGATCAAAATTCCATCTATGCTGATCGGGCTCTCTTCCAGTAAAAATGGATGCATCGATTTTTAGCCAATCATGAACAAATCCAAGCGTGCCCACACCAAAAACAATATGGGTAGAATCCAACCAGTGATGGGTTAACGGGGCCTCGGGATTAAAAAAGGCTGAAAAACGATGGACAAATGCAGGAGGACCGAGTGCCGGTTCACCAGGATATCCAAAATAAGCAAATAGGGAGTTGCATTCTGAGAAGCGTCTTGTATAAACGGCAGCCAGTTCCATGAAAAAATCATGAGAATGCTGCCGGTCAATGAGAGGGGTCGTTCCACAGATTTCTCCTGTTTGCAATAGAAGCGGATATCCCCGACACTTGATCGTTGCGGGTTCAAGACTTATCATACTGCGCAGGGCAAAAGTATTTTGTTCTACGTCCTTTTGGGCAGTGAACATAAACATGCTTTCGCTGAAGAATTCCTTTCTGCCTCGAGGGCCTCCTTGATGATCATAGATCGCCATGAGGTATCCATGGGTCATTAAAAGCCATTCGTCTGGCGTACGGTGAATTCCCGGCATCTGCGTAGATGCAGGTTCCCAACTTGTACCCGTCGCATCGCTTTCCATGGGATATGTTCCATACATTCCATGCATAGCCATCTCTTGAGGATGCTCATGAGTCATAGCGACGCATGACGTGGCAATGATGAGAAAATATAGAACTTTCATATTCAAGTTAATAAGGCCTTCAGAGCTGCTTTGTAGTCGGGTTCGTGGGAAAGCTCGTGGACAAGTTCGCGATACACGACGCGATCGTGAGCATCGAGTACCAAGACGCTGCGTGCGCAAAGACCAGCCATCGGGCCATCGACAATAAGAACGCCGTAATCCTTAGCAAAATCCTTCGAGCGCATCATAGAGAGCGTAACGATATTGTGTAGATGTTCAGCTCCGCAGACGCGCTTTTGCGCAAAGGGCAGATCGGCTGAGACCACCAGAACTTGAACTTCTGGATGCTTGAGAATGTGCTGATTGAATGTTTTTGCTGATAGGGAGCATACGGAGGTATCGAGGCTCGGCACAATAGAGATAAGTGTGCGCTTTCCCTTAAAATCTCTCAGTGTACGATCTTGCAGATCCTGGTCGACGAGATGAAAATTAGGTGCTTCTGAGTGCAGCGCAGGTAGCTCGCCATTGGTAGAGAAGGGGTGCCCTTTTATAGTGATCTTAGCCATAATCCATCCATTTTTAAGATTTCGTAAAGAAATGAAGTAAAAATTCTTCAAATCGGGTACAATGCTACCCAGATTAAGATGAAAGAGCAAGACATCAGAAAAATTTTTACCCTGCCTAAAGTCGAAGAGGGCGCAGAGCTCTCTAC
>JABDCT010000012.1 GCA_013287985.1 Chlamydiota bacterium | reverse complement strand
GTCTTGGCGACGCCTCTTGGCGTTTATGGGGTCCCTATCTCAGTGAACGGCAGTGGGGCACGGTGCGCGAGGATTATAGCGATGGGGGTCATGCATGGGAGTATTTCCCGCACGACCACGCGCGCTCTAGAGCCTATCGCTGGGGAGAAGATGGGATTGCGGGAATCTCCGATAATAAGCAGCTGCTCTGCTTTGCACTTAGTCTATGGAATGGACAGGATCCGATCTTAAAAGAGCGCCTCTTTGGATTGACGGGCGATCAGGGCAATCACGGAGAGGACGTCAAAGAGTACTACTTCTATCTGGATAATGTTCCCTCTCACTCTTACATGAAATATCTCTACAAGTATCCCCAGCGCGCTTTCCCTTATGAACAGCTGATTGCAGAAAATGGCCGCCGCAGCCGCATGGAGATGGAATATGAGCTGCTGGATACGGGAATCTTTGACGACAATCGCTATTTCGATGTTTTTGTCGAGTATGCAAAGGCCTCAACTGAAGATATCCTGGTGAAGATCAGTGTGGCCAACCGCGGACCAGATGATGCAGAATTGCATCTGCTACCGACGTTGTGGTTCCGCAACACCTGGTCTTGGGTGAAAAATGGCACGAAGCCCTCGCTGACTCTAGCGCGACAAAACGTTGTACACGCTTCTTTGGGAGACTATTGGCTCTACTGCGACAAGCCCGACGAGCTGCTCTTTACAGAGAATGAAACGAATAGCGAAAGGCTCTTTGGCGGGAAGAATGCCTCTCCGTACGTCAAGGATGGGATCAATGCGTATGTGATCCATGGACGCAAGGAAGCGGTGAATGGCAAAAGGGGCACGAAAGCAGCCGCCTACTCTCGTTTGAAGATTGCTTCCGGAGAAACGGCCATTGTGAAGCTGCGCCTGAGCAATAAAGGCGACGTGAAAGATCCGTTTGGCAACGAATTTGAGGCGACTTTTAATCAGCGCATCCAAGAGGCCGACGCCTTCTATAAGCACATCACCCCCTTTCCTTTATCTGACGATATGCTGAATGTGCAGCGCCAGGCTTTTGCCGGCCTTTTATGGAACAAGCAGCTCTATCACTACAACGTCGAGACTTGGCTGGAGGGAGATCCAGCGGAGCCGCCCCCTCCAGAAGAGCATAAAACGGGGCGCAACGCCAAATGGTGGAATGTGGATGCTTATGACATCTTTTCCATGCCCGATAAGTGGGAGTACCCCTGGTTTGCAGCCTGGGATCTGGCGTTCCATACGATTTCACTCGCTCTTATCGATCCGGAATTTGCGAAAGAGCAGCTACATCTGCTCGTAAGAGAATGGTATATGCATCCGGATGGGCAGATTCCTGCATACGAGTGGGCGTTTGGCGATGTAAACCCTCCCGTGCATGCGTGGGCGGCGATGCGGATATATAAGATCGAATCGAAGATGTATGGCCGCAAAGACAGGGAATTTCTGAAGAAGATCTTCCACAAACTCTCTTTAAACTTTACCTGGTGGGTCAATAGAAAGGACGAGGAGGGGCGCAATATCTTTGAAGGGGGATTCCTCGGACTGGACAATATTGGCGTATTCGACCGGTCTCAGGGTGCTCCAATGGGCGGCATTTTGGAACAGTGCGACGGCACGGGATGGATGGGCATGTACTGCCTCAACCTCTTGCAAATCGCTTTAGAGCTTTCAGTAGACGATTCCTCCTACGAGGACATGGCGACCAAATTCTTCGAGCATTTCATCTATATCGCAGATGCGATCAACAACATCGGGGATCCGAACGAAGGCCTTTGGGACGAGAAGGAGGGCTTCTATTATGGGGTCTTAGCGATGCCCAGCGGCGAGCGGCGCGTCTTAAACTACGACACGATCCAAGGGCTGATTCCTCTATTTGCCGTTACGACAAATGAAGCGCTGCACAACGAGTCATTTACTGAATTTCAGAGTCGCTTTATGTGGCTCGTGAAGAATCGTCCTCAACTGGTGAAAAGCGTAGTAGAGATGGCGGATCACAAATTACTCATTTCACTTGCGAGTCCAGATCGGGTGCGCCGGATTCTTGAAAAAACATTGGACGAAACAGCTTTTTTAAGTCCTTTCGGGATCCGTTCTGTATCGCGGCAGCTGCAAGACCATCCCTTTTCCATTGAGCTTGGGGGAGTGCAATACAGCTTAAACTATGAGCCGGCTGAATCGACAACTCCTCTTTTCGGCGGCAATTCAAACTGGAGAGGGCCGATATGGTTCCCTCTGAATTTTCTGCTCATCGAATCCCTCCAAAAATACGATTATTACCTGGGAAATGACTTTAAAGTAGAGTGTCCTACCGGTTCGGGGCATCTAGCGACGCTGTGGGAGGTCACATCCGAGCTCACCCATCGCTTGATTAAGATCTTTCTGAAAGATGAGAACGGCAGGCGGCCTCTTTACGGAGGCATCGAAAAGTTTCAGACGGACCCGCACTGGCGCGACTACATCCTGTTCCATGAGTATTTCCATGGGGACAATGGCGCGGGGCTTGGAGCGAGTAATCAGACGGGATGGACAGGGCTTGTCGCCAAGTTGATCCGTCAGCATGGAGAATATGGACACAGAATTTGATCTGATCATTATCGGCAGCGGTGCAGGAGGTGGAACCCTGGCGCGTCATCTGGCCCCGTCGGGTAAGCGCATTCTGATCTTAGAGCGGGGGGATTGGCTCACGAGGGAGCCGCAAAATTGGAGCGCCGAATCCGTGTTTGTGGAAAACAGGTATGTCTCCCCGGACACCTGGTTTGATTCAAAGGGTAAAGCCTTCCAGCCGCAGGTCCATTATTTTGTAGGCGGGGCGACTAAAATGTATGGCGCTGCGCTCTATCGCTTGCGGAAAGAGGATTTTGGCGCTCTCAAGCACTACGATGGGATCTCTCCCGGGTGGCCGATTAGCTACGAAGAGATGGAACCCTACTACAGCCAGGCAGAACACATTTATCAAGTGCACGGCAGACACGGGGTCGACCCCACCGAACCGCCATCTAGCGCGCCCTATCCATTTCCGCCCGTTTCCCACGAGCCGCGCATCCAGAAGCTCTACGACGATCTTAAAAAGGCGGGATACCATCCTTTCCCGGCGCCTTGTGCGATCATGCTGAATGAGCAAAATCGGGCGTTTAGCCGTTGTGTGCGCTGCAACACCTGCGACGGGTTCCCTTGCCTTGTCCAAGCCAAAGCCGATGCAGAAATGGTCGGTGTACGCCCTGCCCTTGAATTCCCTAACGTCACTCTTCTCACCCATGCCCGCGCTGTCAAACTAAACACCGACCCCTCTGGTAGAGTCGTCACCGAAGTGTGTGTAGAGGTCGAGGGGAAAATGGAGCGCTTTCGCGGGAAGATCTTCGTGGTCTCCTGTGGCGCTGCAAACTCCGCCAAACTGCTTCTCATGTCTGCCAATGAAAAGCACCCAAACGGGCTTGCCAACGGCTCAGATCTCGTGGGGCGCAACTATATGTTCCACAATAGCGAAGCTGTGATCGCACTCTCTTCAGAGCCCAATTTGACCCATTTCCAGAAGACACTTTCTCTAAATGATTTCTATTTGGGTTCAGACGATTTCCCTTTTCCCATGGGGAATATCCAGATGGTGGGAAAATCGCTCGGGCCGATGTACAAGGGGGAAAAGCCCATCCTAACAGCGCTTGCTCCTCTATTTGTTTTGGACAAGATTGCGCAGCACGCGGTCGATTTTTGGCTCTCTACAGAAGACCTTCCCGATCCGAATAACCGTGTTACGGTTGACAAACAGGGCAAAATCACCTTGCACTATACGCCCAATAATCAGGTCGCCAAGAAAAAGCTCTATGAAAAACTCAAATCGATGTTAGGTGTCCTAGGCATGCATCCCGACCATCTGATTCCGCGCCATGCATACCTAAAGACGGATATTCCGATCGCAGGGGTTGCCCACCAAGCGGGCACCTGCCGCTTCGGGACAGATCCTAAAACCTCAGTTCTCGATACGCATTGCAAGGCGCATGAACTGGACAATCTCTATGTCGTAGATACCAGCTTTTTCCCCAGCATAGGCGCGGTCAATCCTTCCCTTACAGCGATGGCCAATGCACTGCGCGTGGGGGATCATCTCCTTTGTATTAATTGATTTTACATTTTCTTTTCATTGTGAGAATAAAAGGGGAAATGGAGGTGGACAATGAGCCCGAAAAAAGTTTTAGGAATTTTTGTTGTAATTGTGGGTGTAGTTCTGCTTCTTACATCGATTTATATTAGGAATCGCGTCTCATCAGGACGGATGGAAATCGCTAGCTCGCAACAGCAAGTCGACCAGACAAACCAACTCTTCTCCTCAAATCGCGCTACAAAACAAGTCGGTAGAGGCTTCACTGAATCGTCGCAGAGAAAAATTAATGCGGCAAACCTAGAAGCCGGCCAGTACGACCAGCTCGTCCTCTGGTTTCAAGTGGGAGGAATCGTTCTTATCGTTTTAGGCGCTGGAATCGTGTTCGTAGGTAAAAGGAAATAAGCCTGACTGCGATGGCCAATGCACTCCACGTAGGAAACGTCCCCAAAATAGTTTTACATTTTCTTTTGAATATGCGAATAGAAGGGGAAATGGAGGTAGACTATGAGTTCGAAAAAAATTTTAGGAATTATAGTTATAATCGTAGGCGTTGCGCTTGTTCTTGCATCGGTCATTATGAGGAATCGTAACCCGTCAGCAAGTGTAGAAGTGTTCAGTACTGACCGGAACATGGACCATGGAAACCGTGGTTTTTCTCGCGATTCACGAGAAGGTAGAGGGAATGTTTCGACACATAGAGAAGTCTATCAGGTAACCCAAGAGGGCGGACAGGATCAGTCGGTTCTCTGGCTGGAGATCGGCGGAATCATTCTTCTGCTTTTAGGAGCCGGAATTGTGTTCATCGGCAAAAAACGGAAATAACAAGTTTATTTTTCGTTTAATCGAGCAAATTGTCTGTCGAAGAAAATTATCGTCTTTTGATAGGATTTGTTGTGTTATGAAAATTAGTGGTGAGCGCTTCGAAATATCTTTTATTCCGGAGAATGATGAGCCTGAAAGCAGGCTGGATGTCCAATCAATGGTACACAATGTACATTGCGACAGGTGTCTGCAAAAAGAAATGCGTCTACAGTTCGCCCCCACATCTCTCCGTTGTTCTTGTTTGGATTTGCTCATTACTGCTGTGGCGTTATCTGTTATGGCTTGTTCTGCACAATTTCTTTTCTATTCAGAATAGATCACGCGCCGCTTTTCGTAGTAGATCAGCGTGGGCAGGATAATCACGATTGTTGCGAAGACAATGCCGGCAAGCGGATAGATTGTCGCGTTATAGAGTGCGCTCGATAATCCTAAGATTAATGCAGCAATCAAGAGGCGTGCGCTGGTAAGAAGGCTTGCTGTGACTCCTTTGATGTCAGGCAGGATTTCCATCCCTTCAGGAAAGTAGAGGCCGATGATCCAATTAGCGCCAAAGGCATAGAGCGTCATGCATGCTGTGAGAAGGTAGGGGTCGCGCGGGGTCAAAAACGACAGAAGCGCAAAGCCGAAGCCTCCCATCACGCAGAAGATGGTGCCGATCTTTTTGACTTTGAGATGCCCCCATTTAGCGATGACGCGATCGAGCAGCAGGCTTCCAGCCACCCAGCCCCCGAGAATAGCCGCCTGAACAAAGGGGAATACGGCCTTGCTCATGCCAAACTCCACCACGAAGAGGACAGCCGTTCCTGACAGAAATGAGATATAGCCCGCAAACAGCAAGCTGACGACGACAGTCACCTGCCAAAACGCTAGGTTGCTGAATGCGCGCTTGAAGTCGCGCAGGATTGTCTTGCTGTTAAAAGGAGTGCGCTTTTCTTTCGGAAGCGTTTCCCCGAAAAAGAAGAGGCAGACAATTAGGCTGAGTAGGACGAATAGCGCAATCGCGAGGAAGTTCGAGCGAAATCCATAAGCATGATTGAGCCACCCGCCGAGAAGCGGTGCCGCCGCCATAATGAGCGGAATAATCGTATTGAGTTTATTGAGCGCACTGATAGCTCGATCTTTCTGGAAGGCGTCGAAGATGATCGCGGTTCCTAAAGTGAAGCATCCCCCGCTGCCGAAGCCCTGCAGAATGCGTCCTACGAGCATGAGATCCATGCTGTCTGCAACAAGCGTGATGATACTGCCGAGCAGAAACATGCCGAGCGCGACCATTAGGGGCTTTTTGCGGCCAATAGCATCCGATAGCGGGCCATACAGAGGACCCGAAACGCAAATCCCAATGAAATTCCAGGTTAGAAGACCTTGGATGGCACCTTCAGAGGCACCAAAAAAGAGCATCATGTCAGGAAATGCGGGCAAATAAATATCCGTTTCTATGCACGCGGCAATAAAAACAACGATGATAAGAAGTAGGTATTTTAACTCTGATCTTTTCATGGAAATTATTATAATAGCAGGAGGCTATTCAATTTTCAACAGCATACTTTTTAAAAGTGGCACGTGCAGAATTCTAATCAATGGCGGGATGTGTTGCTTCAGCTCATATTTCATGGCTTCGGCCAGCTTTTCTCGTGAGGCAGGAGGGATGTTGGGCGTTTTCTTTAGATCCTCAACCACGCGGCTGATTAAATCCAGGTCAAGGGGAGAGCCGATAGCAAAACTGACCTCAGCAAGCTCATTTTGAAGGGCTTGTCGCTGCGCATTCAGTTCAGGGTCGGCTAAAATTTCTGTCGTGGATTTGCCATACTTTGCCATCAAAGCAATAAATGGAATGTTAAGTGCCATTTTTGTTAGCTGAACCGATTTAACATCATCCGTGAGATCAAGAGAAAAACCAGCCTGTGTAAAAAAATCTTTTATTTTGGTTTCAGGTGGACCGAGTTTAATATTCTTTCCAAAATGGTGTCTAATATGTGCTGGGCCAATTTGGGATATTTTAATCCAGCACGTTCCGCTATAGAGAGGTGTATGCGAAGGAAGCATTTCTGCAAGTCCTTGTTCGAAATCAAGGCCATTTTGTAGTGAAACAACGCGCGTATGAGGGCGGAATAAGGGGAGGTCTTGAGTTAATAACTCGCGATTTTGATGAACATGAACGGTAATAATGACAAGATCACAAGGAGGAAGGTCGCGCACATCGCGATAGAGGGTGAAGCGCTTTGTTGTGAGCGTTTCTCCCGTTTCATCGTCCGTTACGGTAATTCCCGATTCTTTAATGGCTTCATAGTTACCGCGTGCTAAAAGATGAATGTCATTTTGTGTATTCTCAGCTAACTGAGAGGCGATATAACTTCCTATACGGCCCGCACCTAAAATAGCTACTGACATTCTATTTTCCTCCGCATTGAGTGCATAAGCAAAAAAGGTAATACAAAGGCATATGAATAATTTGCTCACTCTTTTAATGCCCTCGATGCTTCTCTTTTTTCTTCTCTTGCTTGAGTGAGAATTGCTTCTCTTTGCGCTCTTCTTTTGCCTTTTTACTCAGTGTTTTCTTCTCTTTCTTGTTTTTCTCAAGCTCTTCGCGCATGTAGTCTTGGGCATGAGTGGATGGCTTGCTGCTCTCTTTGATCTTTTCCATCTCGCGCCGCACTTCTCGTTGGAGCCTTTTGGGGTTCATGCGCTTGATTACGAGTTTGAATTCTTGAGGGGAGCCGAATTTGAGCTCATGGTAGTTGTGTAGGATGAATTCGTGCACTTCTGCGTCGGATGGCTCGCCGCCGAATACTTTGCGAGCCACAGAGTAGTTCTTTTTGTCGGTGCGTTCGAAGATTCCTACCCAAAAGGATCCTTCGAAGAGAATAGTGGCTTTTACCGTAATCATACTAAATGGTCCTTGACTTCCCACGTAGGGATGAAATCTCTTGTTGGAGAATGACAACAACAAAATAACATTCTACATCGCGTCATTATAGGTTGTTGAGTGTAATTGTAAGTGGGATGGTAGTGTTTTATCTCATTAAATTCTGATGAAGCAACAACAATTCGATGCACTTTACTTGCATTTTGATATAGAGTGAGCTTCCAACTTTCTTCATTTAGATCTGTGCAAGCACCAAATCGAATGGAGTGATCTCCCTCTGGAATATCCAAGTCTATATAAAGAACACTATTATTTTGGAATTGATCGATCTTAAGGAAAAACGAGCGATTAAAAAGGATCCCCATGTTTTTGAACCAGGTTCCTTCCCTATCGCAGATCTTTTGGGCATGAGAAAATTGTTCATAATCGTGACCGAAAAGAAAAATGATGTCAGCGTTACAAGGAGAAGTCAGGATTTTTTGTCGGAATGCAGCTATTTTCATTTCCACAGTTCTTCGGTAACTAAGAGCGCTGTGCTGTTGGAGCTCCCATGAGTTTCTTGGTAGGAGAACCCGGTTACTCCGAGTTTTTCCATCAGCGCACATACGAGAATAAGGTCGCTGACAGCATATGGAGCAAGGAAGAAGGGCTGATCACTGATAAATTCTTCATCTTTTTTGTTGAGATATTCATTGCGTAGATTCAATAGATCTTCTTGGCGATAGTCGCCCAATGCTGCAAGTTCTGGAGGATGGCCCGCAACTCCTATGATCTGCACGCCGGGCTCGCTGATTTTAGCCAAGAGATCTTGGGGAGCAGGCGGGAGTGCAGAGCGCATGAAGTGCAACCCCTTTTCCCATTCTTGTAGAGTCACAGGATTGGGTGTGTGCGTATCATTACACTTCACATGGGTTATTAGAGCATTCTTAGTGGTGATTCTTCCAAAAGGCCCATAGTAAAGCTGAACGGCGCCTTGTGGATCGGTGTAGGTAATTTGAAAACTCCCGCCTCCAATATCACAGCAGACCATATTGCGTGGATTGATGGCGTTTTCTTTGGCAAGCGTGATAAAGCTGAATTTTCCTTCCGCTTCTTTTGAGACAATTTCAACGGGGATGGAAAGCTCGCTGAAGTAGCGCTTTGCCAGCTCTGCTCCATTTGTTGCAGTGCGGTAGGCTTCTGTCGCTATTCCGAAGAACTCTTCGGCTTCAAGCTGAGTGGCTATTTGTTTGAGCCTTTTAGCTGTAGCGAGGGCGGTCTCTTGAATTTCTGGGCTGAAGTCGGGACGTTTGGACAGCTCTTCGCTTAAGAAAACGTTTAGAGAGGTGGTGTAGACTGATTTAATCACTTGGTGCTTTTCTGTATCCACATCGGCGACATGCAGCCTAATCGATCCCGAACCAAAATCAAAGGCCGCGCGCCTTGCCACTCTTGCTTCAAGAGCAAAACTGATCATCAATAGGAGAAGTGTTTCACGAAGCACTTAAAGCCTCGAGACACGCATTACCCGCTTTTTCTTCGAGAACGTGTTTGCGTTCATTCGACAAAAAGTCGTTAGATTTGCGCTGGGCCAGTACGATGGCGCAGGCGGCGACTCTAATCATGCTCCCTTTAGCGTATTCATTAAGCTTGGCGAGGTGGAATAAATGGTAGGTCTCCATCTGCAGGGATCCTGTATGGGGATGCTCGGCAAGCATGCGATCCATGAGAGAGTCATTTCTGTCGTCGAAATTGTCGTCTAAACGCCCTTGGCTCCCGTAGAATGAATCGGTAGTGGCATCTCTGGCTGTAACCACAGGGACGGAGTTTCCGATGAGCGCTTCGACAAGTTTATTGTGCAGAGAGGGATCTGCGGCAAGCGTGTGGGTAAATTTGAAGGGGAGTGCATTTTTCCCTGCGTGGTAGGCGTCGTAGTCAGTCGTGATTCCATAGGAGTCTTCGGCCACGACGAGTGTGCCGATCGGGATATCCTGGCTGGGCGTGCCGCAGGATCCTAGGCGAATCAGGAACAGCGGGCCTTCTGTGATCGCGCGTATTTCACGGACGGCAAAGTCCATCATCGGCATCCCCATGCCGATCGCCATAATGGTGACTGGAACGCCATTTTTTGTTCCAGTATAGGTCGTGAATCCTCTGTTTGATGCGTAGGTGAATGTGTCTGCTGGATTATCGAGGCACTGGACGATGAGTTTAGCTCTGTCGGGATCGCCTACGAGAAGGATCCTATTTGCTATTTCTCCCTTTTTCAATCCCAAATGATAGACCCTCCCCTCAGCGTCTTTGGGGAAGTTGGTGTCTTGAGGATTGCCAATACTTTTGGTCTCAGAAGCAGTTAAAGATGTCATTGCGACGATGAAGAATAGTGCGAATTTTTTCATAATTTCTTACTCCAGTAGATCAATTTATGGGAGGATTCTTTCTTGTCATCCACGTTGCGCCAGACTCCGTCAAAGAAGAGGTCGGGATGCTGGGTAAATCCATGGGAACTTAAAGACTGATTCAGCGCACTGCTGCCGTCATCGATTTTACAAAAACAGAGTGTGGGAAATGAGGCTGGAATGGCTGTTTCGAAAGTGCGATAGAGCTGCATGCCGAAGGATTTTTTCCGGTATTCAGGGAGTAAAACTACTTCACCTAAATAGTAGATCTGATCGAGGCGGCCTTCAAAGGGCGTGCGGAATTTCTCGGGCATCTGCGCCAAGGGCGCTCCGGTAGCCGCTCCAACTAACTTATTCCCATCAAAAAGGAGGCAGGCGATACCGTGTGGGCTTTCTGCATAAATGTTAATGAACGGAAGATACTCTTCGTACGTTCCTTCGTAGGAATAGGGCGGCTCTTTGAAGACGGCCAAAAAGAGGTCGATAATCTGGCTGATGTAAGGCGTGATTTGCGCGCCAACGAAGACATTCTGATGCAGCGCGTTCGGGGTGTTTGGTCGAGCAGGAGGTATACGCTCAATAGGTGAAGCCATCGCCAAGCAGTATAGAAAAATGGGGAGATTTTTTGTCTAAAATTTGATACCTTTCCTTCTAATCATGAATTACGTCACACCTATTCTACTCCTTATCGGTTCTAATATAGCCATGACATTCGCATGGTATGGCCACCTGCGCAATCTGGGTTCCAAGCCGCTTTGGATGGCTATTCTCCTCAGCTGGGGCATTGCGTTTTTCGAATATTGTCTGCAAGTCCCTGCCAACCGCATCGGCTTTTTTGGTGAAAGTTACACGCTGCCGCAGCTCAAGATCATTCAAGAGGTGATCACGCTCTCGGTTTTCGTTCCTTTTTCCCTCTTATTCATGGAGCAGCCGCTGACCTGGAACTACCTCTGGGCAGGCTTATGCCTTGCCGGGGCCGTCTATTTTATTTTCCGATGAGTTGTTGAATTCATAATCCTAAAAAGCTAATGTCCCGAAAAAGGGGGGACATATATGCGTCGTTTTAATATCCACATGTGTATTGGCATTTTTTTGATTGCTTTGGGAGTGTATGCCATCATTCTCGATCAATCCTTCTATACCCATCGTGAAAAAATCATAGATGTAGGACCTATTCAAGCTAGTGTAAACAAAGAAGAACAATGCAATCGTCTGCCGATCGGTTTTGGGATTGCTAGCATTGCTGCTGGTGTCTTATTAGTCGCATTCGAAATGAAGAGACGCAAGTAAATGCGTTCTATTTGGAAAGGGGCCATTAGTTTTGGGCTGATTCACATTCCCGTGCGCTTATACAGCGCCAGCAAAACGCGGGAACTGAAGTTCAAGATGCTGCATAAGCAAGATAACGGCGAGATCCGTTATGCGCGCATATGCAAGGTCGACGGCAAGGAGATTCCCTGGGAAGATATCGTCAAAGGGTATGAATACGCCGAAGGCGATTTTGTCATCGTCACCGAGGAGGAGTTTGCAAAAGCTAATCCGAAGAAGACGAGCAGTATTGAAATCGTCGATTTTTGCAGAGGCGGAAGAGATCGATACGATCTACTACGACACACCCTATTATCTAGAGCCGGAGAAGGGAGCAGGCAAAGCCTACATCCTCCTGCGCGAGGCGCTCAAGCGCTCGAAAAAAGTCGCCATCGGCATCTACGTCTTGAGGAATCATGAGCATATCGGCGTGATCAAGCCCTATGGGGATCTGCTGGTGCTCAACCAGTTGCGCTACGAGGCGGAACTGGTCAAGCCTAAGGACTTAAATGTCCCTAAGGAAAAGGCAGTAGGCAAAAAAGAGCTGGAGATCGCGCTCCAGCTCATCGATCAGCTCACGGCGCCTTTTAAGGCGAAGAACTACTCGGATATTTACACCGATGAGCTCAAGGCGCTCATCAAGAAGAAGGCGAAAGGCAAAAGAGTCGTTGTCAAAAAAGGAAAAGAGCCCAAATCTCCTAAAGTTCACGATATCATGACCTTGCTCAAACAGAGTCTGGAGAAAAAGCGTGGAAAAAAAATTGCCCATGTTGGCAAAACTCGCCGACAAGCCGTTTGACAGCGATGAGTGGCTCTTCGAAATAAAATGGGATGGCTACCGCGCTTTAGCTTATAAAGAGCGCAGCGTCCGGCTCCTCTCGCGCAACCAGAAATCCTTCAATGAAAGATATCCTCAGATCGTGGGCGAGCTGAAGAAATTGCCCGGGCGATTCGCCCTCGATGGCGAGATCGTGCTGCTCGATGAGAAGGGGAGGCCCAATTTTCAGCTCCTGCAAAATTACCAGAAGGTGCAAGAAGGCGCTCTCTGCTACTACATCTTCGATATTCTCTCGTTAGATGGAAAGGACGTGCATCTGCTCCCACTTGTGGAGCGCAAAAAGCTGCTGAAGAAGCTTTTACCTAAGAAACTAAAACATGTGAAATTCAGCGAGCATATCTTGGGCGCGGGGAAAGCTTTTTTCCGCGAAATCAAGAAGCTGGGCCTTGAGGGAATGATGGCAAAAAGGCTGGAGAGCAGCTATCAATTCCGCCGCAGTCCCGACTGGCTCAAAGTGAAGACAAAGATGCGTCAAGAGGTGGTTATCGGCGGCTTTACCGAGCCGAGAGGCGGCCGCAAGCATTTTGGCGCTCTTCTCGTGGGTGTCTATGACAAGAAGAAGCTTGTCTATGCGGGGCATGTAGGTGGCGGGTTCGATGAGCGGCTGCTAGAGGATATTTATCGCCAGCTGCTCAAGCAAAAGACAAGTCAATGCCCTTTTAGCAAGGAGCCGAAGCCGAACATGGAAGTGCACTGGGTCAAGCCCACGCTCGTCTGCGAGGTAGCTTTTGCAGAGTGGACAAAAGAGGGAATCATGCGCCAACCGATTTTCAAGGGCATGAGAGATGATAAACCCGCCAAGCAGGTCTTTTATGAGCGTCTCGCTGACTAACTTAGATAAGCTCCTGTGGAAGAAAGAGAAGATCAGCAAAGGCGATCTGATCGAATACTACGCAGCTATTTCGCGCACGATTTTGCCCTATCTAAAAGCACGTCCCCTTGTGATGCACCGCTTTCCCGATGGCATTACCGGAGAGAGTTTCTACCAGAAAGAGGCGGGCAAAGTTCCCTCCTTTGTCAAAACGCACCTGGTCAAGAAAGTGAACTACATTCTGGTGGATAATGCCAAAACGCTGCTTTATGTCGCGAATTTGGCCTCGATCGAGCTGCATCCCTTCCATTCACGCGTGAAAAATCTGGAAAAGCCCGACTACTTGATTTTCGATCTCGATCCGGAGAGCATTTCCTTCGATGCGGTTGTGGAGACAGCTCAAGTGATCCATGACCAGCTCGAGAAGATCCACATGCCCAACTTCTGCAAAACAAGTGGCGGGGATGGGCTGCATATTTACGTTCCTCTCAAAGGGAAATATACCTACCCGCAGGTCAAGGAATTTGCCATGGGGGTTGCGGCACTGGTGCATGAAGAGCTGCCTGAGATCACATCTTTAGAGAGGCTTCCGAGAAAACGGCAGAAGAAGGTCTACATCGACACCCTGCAAAACGAGCATGGCCAGACGGTGGTGGCTCCCTATTCTGTACGGGGAAGGCCTGGAGCAACCGTCTCGACACCCTTGGAGTGGAAAGAGGTCAAACCGGGCCTCGATCCGACCCAATTTACGCTCAGAACTACGCTTAAGCGCCTTGCCAAAAAAGGCGACCTTTTTAAAGGAATGCTGAAAATGCGTCGATGATGCCTTGAGGATTTTCGATCCAGGGAAAGTGGCCGGCGTGGGGGATTTCTTTCATGACGATATTGTTGCGGTGAAATGCCCTATTCTCTGCAAAATATTTAAGCGGAGTGGCTTGATCTTCCGCTCCTGAAAGAATCAGAGCGGGCATGTGCGGGATCCATTTTGCCTCATAAGTAGGATCAAAATGGTCTTGAGTCCATTGTATGGCTCGAAGATTGTAGGGCAACCCCTCGAGCATTTTACGTCCCTTGGCGAGGCCCTCTTTAGTAAACATGTAGGGCGCGCCAGCTAGCACAAACTCTCTCAGAGAGGCGTTGTCCGTATAGACGCCCTCTTCGGGCGCAAAATCGCTCTTCCATTGCATATTTGGAGCGCTATCTAATAACACCAGCCCGACTAGATTCTGCTGGAGCTCAGGAAGAGCTAGCGCAAACATGCCGCCGCGCGAATGGCCGACGAGAATAACATTGTCAAGCGCGCCTGTTGCTTCAACAAGGGCTTCTGCCCAATTGCAGATCTCTCCCGCGCTGTTAGAGCCGTCGCCGGGTAGATCGAGATGCCAGATGGTCCCGGGCACTTTGAGGATGCTGGTAAGAGAGTGCAGGCATTCAGAGCCGAGCCCCGGTCCGCCGGGAAGAAAGAGCCAATTAAAAAGCCCTGCAGATGAACGCACGCATTCTAACCGTGCGCCGTGTTTAGTCCACAGTTGATACATTATTACCTCGTATTGATAGCCAGACTCGTTCGAAGATGCGGCAGAGTGCGCCGTTGGCAATGACGTTGCAGCTCGTGATTAGCGGATCGAGCAGGACGTTAAAGGCGAGAATGATCGCGATCATTTCGGGATTGAAGGAGAGGCTGTTTTCGTAGATCGGCAGCATGATGAAGATGGCCCCGCCGATGATGGCAGCTGTTGCAAAACGCGCGAGGACGAAGATCGTGCTGAAGTGGATCCAGGTCATCAGATCGGGATTATGCCCAAAAAAATGGCGGTAGATGAGGAAGCAGAGGAAGGTGTTGGCGATGCAATCGCCGATCTGCTGGATGTTTGTCGTGGCAGGGATAATCGCACTGGCAAGCTCGGGATTTTGCAGATTTTTCGCCGTGCTCTGGATTGTCCATGGCATCGTCGAGATGCTGCAGCCGGATGTAAATGCGATGCCGCCGGCAGGGAGTAGATTGCGGAGCGCGCGTAAAAATGCTTTGCCGCTTCCGAGCAGAAATAAAGCGACGATGTAGACAGCCAAAAGGGCAACAAGCCACAGAATTAGGAGGCTGTAGTGGGCCATCACATTTTGCAAAATCGAGGTCTTGTACATGCGCGCCACAAATCCCAGGACAAAGAGGGGAATAAGGCGTGCAAAGCAGCGCGTGAGCAGCCATTCGGCTCTCTCCTTTCCCCACTCGATTAAGAGGGTCTTTTGTGTAAATGCGGCGAAAAGACCTATGAGGAGTCCGGCTAGCGCGCCCTTGTCTGCAGACCACCATGCGGGTTTTATGAGAGGCAGGCGCCATAAAGCCGCGATATCTTGGGTGCTGCTCGTGGAAAGTTGGATTGTAGGCAGAAAGTCCGCTGCCAGATGTCCGCCCAAATAGGCATACCAGACGCTGCTTAAGTTAGAAAGAGCCTCAAAGCTGATGAGAGTGAGAATGAAGAGGGGGGCGCGCTTTTCAAAGGAGGCAATCGCATGAGCGATAAAGAGGCCGACGGAAAGCGGAAGCACCCACATGAGGAGGTCTTTAATGAAGACGCTGATCGTGTAGAGCGCCTCATGCGCGACGGGCGGCAGGACAGGCGCGAGCAGAAAGTAGAGAGCGAGGATAAGGACAACTTGAACAGCGCGATGCTTGAACATGGCGTTATTATATCAGTTCAGAGGAAGATCGGGGAGTTTTTTCTCTTCCGGCGGTTCGATGTGATGCTTCGGTAGGAAAAAGGCGTTGGCAATGATGGTGGGGATAATCGCGGTTGCGATCACGGTGGCGACAAGGAGCGAGTATTGGTCCTTGTCGATGATCTCATGCGTGAGGCCATAGAGAGCGGAGATGGTGCCAAAGGTGAGGCCGGTCGACAGCAATAGTGTCGTATAGACTGCATCTTTGTGCTGGTATTTCGCGAACTTCGCAGCGGGATATACACCGATGGCTTTCGTGATCATTTTCGCGGCAAAAAGAATGATGAAAACAAGAGGTGTTGCAATCAGTGCGGGAATCGAAACAAAGGCGCCGGCGCGCAAGAAATAAAAAGGTGTCAGAAGGCCAAACGTAATGGCGCGGAGGCGCTTCACCAGCATGTGATTTTTTTTCTAATATCGATGCCACCAGCATCCCCATGATATATGCGGGGAGGACCGGCTCGCTACCCGACCAGAAAGCCAGGAATCCTAAGCCAAAGAGGAAGAAGAGCAGGAATTTCACTTCCTGTTCCGAGTGGCGATTTCCCCAGCGGTCGAACGTGAAGCGCGTCATTTTAGGCAGGATGACAAACACAAGCGCGGCGGCGCCAATAAAAACAGCCGATTTCCACGTGAAGGGCGAAAAGATGAACCCAAGCGCAAGGACTGTTCCTACATCGTTGACAAAACAGGCGGCAAGCACGGCTTTTCCAAAGCGCGTCCGATTGAGCCCCAGCTCCAGCATGACAGCGTAGACGATCGCGACAGAGGATGTCGAAAGCGCCACCCCTACGAGCAAACTAGCCAATAAACTCCACCCGAGCAGGTAGTAAGCGGCCGCTGTGCAGCCAATGAAGGGCACAAAAAAGCCGACGAGGCCAATCAGCATGACAGAGCCGAATTGGCCCTTAAGGCCAGCAGGATCGAGTTCCGTGCCGGCCAGAAAAGTCAACAGCACAGCGCCCACTCCTGCTAAAAAGGAGACCCACGGCACATCGGAACCAAAGTTGGCGTACTCGGGAAGCCAGAGACTGATCAAGAAGGCGATGACTACCCCGACGAGAATTTCAGAGAGCGCAACCGCCAGTTTAAAGCGTATCGAGATAAAATCCGCAATAAGCGCCAGTAGAAACCAGAACGCACCTAGTAACCAGATGTCCATATTTACCTCATTCTTTTAATAGCTGGCGGCTTCCACGTGCCGTTTAAAACCGGTTCATCGGGCCAATAGAGCCTCAGCATGAGGATAAAGGGGCCTTTCGGAGCGGGGAGCCAGTTGACCTGCTTGTTTCCGCCCGGGTTTTCCGCTTGAATCAAGAGATCGAGGGAGCCGTCGGCGTTAAAAATAAGTGGATCGCGTGGACTGATCGAGAAGCGGCTCAAGCCATTGGCGACAAAGAAGTATTGATCGTCATACATGGTCAGCGACCAGAATCCCTTCACAGGAGGCAGCTGATCGTGATCGAAATGCAGGACATATTTATTGGCGCCATCGCCCTTGGTGAAGGGATAGACCGCATCGGCGGGGAGATTGGCGCCCAGACCAATGGCGGCAATCAGCGCGCGGTTCAAATAGTCGGTCCCATAATTGCCTGTTTTAAGAGAGTAGCTCCAGCCATTGACATCTTGTCCGGCTGTGCTCTGCTGTGACATGATCTTCATCACCGCCAATCGCGGGGTGAACTGCAGCCTTTTGGCAATTTTAGGATCGAGTGCGCTCATGTCGAACGCTTTGCCCGGCTCGAGGCCGATTTTAGCCATTTTGGCAAGCATCGGCGCATCTTCCGCAGCAGGAGGATTTTCTTGCATGAGAGTAGCGAGAGTCGTGAAATAGGTCGCGATATCCATCTTGTTGACCTGATCTCTCACAGGCGTTTTCATGTCGATAGCAGGATCTACGCTGCCTTTCGGAGGTGTGTAGGGCTTGCCATAGGCGCTAAGCGGCGTGAGCTTGTACTGATCTTGCAGTGCATAAACCGCCTTATAGTCATCGGGCGTCCCTGTGCTGTAGGTGCGTCCCAAGATCCATACGAGGTGAGTGGGGGATTTAATCTCTTTTACACCCGCGGGAATGGTTCCACTCCACCCTGGACCTGTAATTGCGTAGTCTTGCGCTCCCGTTCCTGTGGTGCGTGAGCCGGGTGATTCGAAAACGTTTGTCCAGCCGCTTAAAAGCGGCATCAAGTAGTAGCGCCCCTTTTCATCGGGAAGATGGAGGACGTAGGGCTCCTTGGAGAGATTGATCCATGCAACGGAGTAGAGCGTATCGGCGTTGGGCGCAGTGACAGTTTTGAACGATGCATCGGGAAACCTGTGCGCATTGGCGAATTGTCCCATCGGCGCTTTGGCCTCTTCACCAGTTTCGGTATTTGTCATGACGCGGCGCGTCATTTCCATGGTGACGAGGGGGTAGCCGTAGATGTAGGCATCGTTTGCGATTGCTGCAGCATCGGTCTCGCTTAGCTTTTCCTGAGCCAGAAGCGGCAGAGAAATCAGGAGCGTGAGAATAATTTTTGTCGTATTCATACGCACCGTTTACCACAGGGGCCAGAATTGCGTCATGAAAAAACCATCATGTTTGGTACACTTCTTTTTTCAAATTTGGAGGCCCCATGAAAAAAATGATCGTCAGTTGTCTATTTATTGTTCAAGCATTTGCCCTTTCGCCGCCTAAGCCAATCGAGGGGTCGCCTTCCATCGTAGTGGGCAAGGAATTTTCTACAGGAGCAGGAGACTATCTCTTTACGTTTCATTTTCCTACTAACTGGGGCTTGGGCGACGTGTTAGCTTCTAGGGATGGATCCGGATATTTTGAGCTCTTCCCAGGCAAAGGCGGAGTAGGCTGCTCGATTCAAGTGGAAAATCTGGGCAGCGATGACGCCGCTCAAGCAAGAATGGCTGAGCTCAGAGCGACTTTTTCTTCCACTAAGAGTATTTCAGATGGATTTGAAGCAGACCTGTCGAAGGCGTGGTATGCATGCCGCGTCTTTGGCTCTGAGGTCGCTCAGTTCTGGTATTCTCTGCCGAAAAAAAAGAAGGAACACAACAAAATTTGGGATGAAATTAAAAACTGCATTTCTATCTCTTACTCGGCTCCAAGATATACAATGCCTCCAGTAAAAACAGATCTGCCTCCCGTTATGGAGCATTGGAAGGGCTGGCAGTTCAACCGGCACAATCAGCACGTGCTGTTCAAAACCAATGGCCCTGTCATATGCACACCAAATATCGACACCTCGCGTGCGCATGCTTTAGACTTTAATGATAGCAATTCCAAGGTCATCTTCTATTTGAAATGGGATCAGAAAGAGGACAAGGATGCTTTTGCTGCGCATTTCGATGAGATGCTTGCCGATGTGAAAAAAGTTGCTCCAAACCAGAAAATGATAGGCGCACCTAGATACGAACTGCAAGCTGGCTATGCCGTCTGGCAAGGTGATCCCTATACATTTATCACCTTATCCGGTGATGGTGCGGGCTTTCTGTTTGCCTTCGCCGTGCAAGCAATATTTAATGACGTGAATGTCGACGACCTCGTTAATCGCGTCGAGTGGTGGAGTGAATGAGGATACTTACCGCTCTTTAATATAGGCGCAAATGCCGAAGACGATGACGATGAGCCCCAGCCACAAATAGATGGTCTGGTAGCTCATAGCTGCCACGCTGTGCAAAAGCCCGCCTGCGCTTGTCGCAGTGCCATACCCCATTAAATTACTCGCAATCAAAACTCCCGATGAAAAAGAGGCGATTTGGGGGAGACGCCTTTGTGCAAAACTGATGGTGAGTGGAAACAGGGCAGAACACCCCAATCCCGCCAGAGCAAAAGCGAGAAATTCCCGGTTGCTAAAGTGCATCACGCCGAGCGCCACTAAAATCACCAGAGGGAGGAGCCGATAAATGAGCTGGGAGGAAACTTTGATCATGAGCAGCGTGGCCGCAATACGCCCCACTATCAAGCTTCCCCAGAAAATCGCGAGAGCATTGTTGGCATTAATCAGGCTAAATCCTCTCTCTTGGTAGAGATAGATCGTCGTCCAGTTGCCAAACGTCGTCTCGATAATGCCGTAAAGAAAGGCGAGTAGGGCAAAAATCACAAGAGCGGGAATAAAAAGAGCATGCGTCCCTCCTTTTGTCGTCGATTTGGGGATCAAGGCGAGTCCGCAGAGCAAAATCACCAGATTAATACAGGCAAGAGTAAGGGGATCTACCCACCAGATTTGGAGGCTGATAGCCGCATTAAGCAAGAGGGGAGAAAGCGCCATGCCAATGCCAAGACATGCTTGCATAGCAGTAAGCGCTATGTCGCTCTTTTCACAAAAATAATGGACGACGAGCGGGTTTAAAGCGGTCATAGTAGCTCCAAATCCCGCTCCCAGAAAACTCATGGCAACAAGCAGCATGATATAGGGGCTAAGAGCCATAAGAGCCACAAGTGCCAGACCCACACCATTCAGCACAACACCCACGAGAAAAAGCAGTTTGTTGCTATAATGCTGAGCAAGGATCCCTCCGAAGAATGAGGAGAGCACTGCCATAATAATCATCGGTATAAAGAGAGAACTATACTCTGCTCCGGTGAATCCAAAATGGCTGGTTAAAAAATTACCGGCGGAGGGGATTGCCGTATACTGGATCCCGAGAATCATCGCCTGGAAGTAGAGGAGAAGGACCGGGGGTCTGAACATACTTGTTTAATAAGGGATCACTATGAAAATTGCCATAATAAACGATATTCACGTTGGAGTGCCTCTAACACGCCCGGGGATTGTGCGCGCCTCTTCCCACTTAATCGAAGAGAGACTGCCCGCCTATTTCCGAACGATTGCTGCGCATCAGCCCGATCTGCTGATCAACCTCGGCGATCTGATCCGCAGCGAGAGCGAGGAAAGCGACTTGGGGCGCTACCGCCGATTGATGGCCTTCTTTCGCGCACTGCCCTGTCCCGTGATCCATCTTCTGGGCAATCATGATATTAAGCGCATGACGACCTCCCAAGTCGAACAGATCTGGAATGAAGAGGGCTTTATGCAAAAGAGCTATGGGCAGAGGCGATTGGGCCACTTGACGCTCATCTGGCTGGGGTTGGAAATCTGCGGGGATAATCCTCCGCGGTTTCGTCTGCCGGATGAGCAGTTGGATTGGCTCGAAGAGACATTACAGTCCGTTTCTGGTCCGGTCATTATTTTTAGTCACTGTGGGATTGATGATCATGACGTGCGAGGCAATTTCTTTTTCGAAACACATATGGGAGAGCGCTCAATCACGCCCTTCTTTTTGGAGAACCATGCAGAGATCCGCGCGCTGATCGACCGGTCGCAAGTAAGGGGTGTCTTTCAGGCGCATCTACACTATTTTCATGCGCAGACGATAGGCAATACGGCCTACATCACCTGTCCTGCGATGGGCGATAACATTTGTGCTCCGGATGCGGTAGATAACTTGCCGGAAATCTTCACACTGCTCTTCATCGACGAGAAGAAGAGCAGCGCAAAGGCATATTCAAGACATTTCTGCTTCGCTGGGTCGGATTTTAATACCCAGGAGAAGAACCACCAACAAAGTGGTAGATAAGAGAAATTAAAAATAGGATTAAGAAAATAAAGAACAGAACTTTGGCAATTTGACCTGCCGCTCCTGCCACTCTTCCAAAACCAAATGCGCCTGCGACAATCGCGACGATTAAAAAAATTAGTGCCCACATCAACATAAACACCCTCCTTTCTCCTCCTCATACACTATAATATCCTTTATCCGTCAAGAATTTTTTCTGGTGATAAATATAAAAACAGATTATGTCCCATGTAATTGATTTGTATTATCAGGAAGGATATTCCATGGGAAAGAGTAGGAATTTTTATCTAGCAACCCTCTTCTGCCTAACGTTATCAACAGCGCAAGAGATGCATGCGTTGGTGTTAATGAAAGCAGAGTGGATCCAAGCTAATACTGCAATGCCCTGGGACGTGGCGGGCAATTGGCTTTCGAATCCCGCGGGCTTCCCACATTTACAAAGCGACATCGCGAGTTTCACCCTTTTACGTCCTACTGCTGCTTCTATTGTGAATGATAACGGCACTCCGATCACGATTGGCGAGCTTCTCATCTCGAGTCAGAACGGCGTCTCTCAATTAGATCTCCAGTTGACTCATACGCTCACTTTCAGTAGTAATAGTGGCATCTCGACCATTTTTTGCTCTGGCAACGCGATAATTGAATCTCCCGGTATCACCCTAGATAATGAATTGCAGATCCATTTATGTCCTACGGGGAGTACTGTAGGTGGATTAGTTATTACAAACATTAGTGGGGGTAACTTTCCCCTTAAAATCATAGGAGATCCATCTTCAAGCAGTTCGTCCGGTGAAATTCTTGTTCTTGACGGTAATAATAGTAACTTTGCCGGTCCGATTGTACTTGAATCGGGCTTCTTACTAGTGACTAGTCCTAATACTATCATCCCAAAAAGTCTTGAGGTTGGTCTTTTATCAGAAGTGCAGTTTCTATCGAGTAATAATTTTGCAGCAACGGCTACTCTTAATGTTGTTGGAGGCGTGTGCGACCTAAATGACACTATACAGACCGTTGCGGGAGCATCGATTGTAGGCCCGGCATTTAAATCAGTCGGTATCTTTGGTCTTCCGAATCTCTTTGATAGCACAGACAGTGGAGCTCCTTTAGCGATCGATAACCCGAATGGCGATTCAGTTCTTACTCTGGCGGAAGATGCCTTTATTGCTCAATGTCAGCTTTTCTTTTTCGATAATGTAAGTCCCGGCAATAACATTATTCGGTTTGTGAGCAGCGCTACATTTGATGGTTCGCCGAGTGTAAATACGACAGGTCATGCAAACATTGGAGATCCCTCTTTTTTCTTTGGTCCGGTAAGGATTATTGCTTTTGATGCCTTAACTATCGAGGTTGCGTCCGTGCATTCTCAGAACGACTATGATCTTGGGATATTTACCACTATTATAGGCTCCTTCTCACCTACTTTGGCCGTTACTAAAACGGGTCCGGGCAATCTTCTTCTCGGAAATGATACTGAAGTCGATGGGACATTCACCGCTTCTGAAGGTGTTGTTACAATTGGTCTAACAAGTAGTGATGCATGTAGAGTGGGTTTTGGCTTTACTGTCGATGCGGGTGCTACATTGCAAGGGGTAGGCACTCTCGATATTTGTTCGCCTCAGGGCGTCATCAATAACGGAATAGTCGCTCCTGGAATACCCTCAACGATCGGAACGCTTACTTTAACCGAAATTAATTGTTCAGGACCGTTACCTTCTTTAAATGAAGGCCCCGATTCCGGAAGCCTTGCAATTGGTGCAGCGCCGAATACGTACATTCAGTCTTCTTCGGGAGAACTCCTCATCAAAGCGCTCGATACCTCTTCTCCCAATGATCTCCTTGTCGTAAATAGCGGAGGTGTGCTTCTGGCGGGAACGCTCTTTGTGGAGTGCCAGCCCGGAGCCAAATTTAGCGTCGGCGAGCAGATCATGATCATCGACAATAGCGGTGGAACAGGCATTACGGGAGATTTTACTACAAAAGAGGGCAACCTCCCCGAAGGATTGATCTACACGACCTTTATCCTGGGCGGCAACCAGTATTTCGTGCAGTTCCAGCAAGGGCCTTGTGCGCCTTGCCCGCCGTGTGTTCCGGTTGTCATCAGCCAGCCTCCTTCTCTGACACGCTTCTTCGACCCGGGCGCAATGCTCTTTTCCGTGCGCAGCGAGCACAATCTGCAGCTGTCGCGAAGAATGCAAGCCGCTCGCGAGCGCTTTTGCAGCTGTGAGCCCGCCTCTATCTACGTTGCGGCATTTGGTACGATCGGCGATACCAAGGGCTATGACTTCAATACAGCCGGCGGCTTGATTGGTTTCGACTACGCTCTCTCTTGGGGTGCGTTTGGTGTCCAAGTGAGCTATGAGCACTATGACGCAGATATCGACCACCACTGGGGCGACTTTGAGATTAATGAGGTCTTCGGAGAGTTCTATGGGACACTCGCTCCCTTCTGCAACCAGAACTTCTTCATCGACATGGCAGCAGGCGGCGGCAGCGACTGGTATGAGATTAAGCGCCATACAGACGAGGGAACCGCTAAGGCCAAGCCCCATGGCTGGGAGTGGGATGCTTATTTGGGCCTTGGCTATGACAGCTACTTTTGCGACTGGCGCTTCACGCCGCTTGCCGCAGTCAAGTATATCAACCTCGAGATCGATGACTACCGCGAGCATGGTGCAGGGGATCTCGATGTAACCGTTAGCCATCAGCGCAGACACTCACTCCGCTCCTGGCTAGGTCTTAGCATCGGCGGCACGTTTGAAAGTTGCTGGGCGACCTGGATGCCTGAAGTGCGCGGCTACTGGCAGCATGAGTTTGCCGAGCAGCACCACCACCTCCACGTTGCTTCATCAACCTTCAATACGACTTCCGAAGTCGAAGTATTCGGCGAAGGCCGTAACTTTGGGGTCGTAGGCGCAGAGCTAAAGAGCGTTTTCTGCGGCGATGTGACGGCAGGCGTCTCATACGACTTCTACTGGAACGAGAACACTACTACGAACTTCCTCTATGGGGAAGTCGGGTTTAATTTCTAAAAAGGAGAGCAGGCGATGACAATTACTGTGAAAAACAAGAACTTTTATCTAGCGTCTCTCTTCTGCCTCACTTTGGCCGCGGCGATAGAGGGCGAGGCGGTGACAAATGCAGGGGCATGGAAAACGGCTGGAGCGAACTCATGGGATAGTGCCATATCTAATTGGCAGATGAACACGGCTGCGACTTTCCCAAACGGGGCGACAGATATTGCGAGCTTCACCGCATTCCCGAGCAACGGGGTGACCATAGACAGTAAGAGTAATATCACGATCGGCCAGCTTTTCATTACAATGGATTCTGTCCTTCCACTCTTGATCGACTTTACGTCAGGCGGCCCCCATACCCTGACCTTCGATAATGGAGGAGACGTTGGCTGCATCTACGCATCGGGAAATGCCTCGATTACAACTCCTATTGTTTTGAACAGTAATCTAGAAATTCATGCAAGCCCGTTTAATGGAGCGGGAGGTGTCTTGCAGCTCCAGAATATATCGGGGGGGAATAACGTAGTCATCCTTGGAGATCCAGAAGGCAAACAGACGATAGAATTGACGGGAGCAAGCACATTCGGTTCTATTATTTTGCAAAAAGGCTTCCTGACGATTGCTGCGGGGAATGGTGTTCATGCGATCCCTAGTGGACTCGCCGTAGGGCAAAAATCTCAAGTGACTTTTACACAAGGGCAGAATAATAATTTTAACGTTGGTAATCTGAATGTCGTTGGCGGAGTCTGCGATCTGAATGGATCGACCCAGACTGTTTTAGGAGCGTCTTTTTTTGGCCCCGCACTTGGGACAAATAAAAGCTCTCCGCAACCGAACTTAACCAGTTCATCCTCCGGAGAGCTGCTTATTTTAGCACCTGTGTCTGCCGTTAACCCTCCACCGGCTTTTTTTATCGGGGAGGATGCCCAGGTTCTCGCCAATTTAAGTTTTCAATCCCCAAATGCTCAAGCGAATACTCTTGCATATGTCACATCTGCTTTCTTCGATGGAAGCCGTAATAAGCCCCCTACTTCAGGCCACGCCATCATAGGAGATCCAACAGGAACACAGCCCAAAACAATCACTGCGCTTTTTCCTTTAACCATCGATGTGGCTCTAGGCGGTCAAAGCGATTACGACTTAGGGATCTTCGCGACGACGTTTTTAGCAGCTCCGGTGACTAAAACAGATAGTGGAAACTTGCTGCTCGGTAACCTCACCACGGTTCCTTTTTTTGAAGCGGCAGCCGGCGTCGTCACAATTGGCCTAAATGCAGGCGATACGGTGACAAGTAGCTCTCCATTTTTTAATGTTGATGCAGGCGCTACGCTTCAAGGGGTCGGTATTCTTAATGGCGGCACTACTGTGACCAATAATGGCTTAGTTGCGCCCGGCACTAAGACAGAGATCGGCAAGCTGACCATCGCAGGTAACTATACGCAGACCGGGACTGGCGAATTGCTCTTTAAAGTCCAAGATAAAACCACATCTGATCAACTCATCGTGCAAAATGGCCCTGTCGTACTGGCCGGTGCTCTGGTTATTGAAGCAGTTCCCGGTGCGACTATTAACCCAGGCGATGAGATTCTCCTTATCGACAACACGACAGGTACCGGTATTACGGGAGCGTTTACTTCTGTAACAGGTAATTTGCCGAATGGACTACTCTTTACACTCATTGAAGATCCCAACAATAAGCTCTTTGCTCTGTTCGATCTCAGAAGCTGCAACATCTGCCCCCCTTGTCCACCTCCACCCGTGCCTCCGGCGCCTTCTCTGACAAGTTACTTCGACCCGGGTGCGATGCTCTTTGCCGTGCGCAGCGAGCACAACCTGCAATTGACCAGAAGAATGCAAGCAGCGCGCGAGCGCTTCTGTAGCTGTGACCCAGCTTCGCTCTATGCTGCGGTGTTTGGCAGCGTAGCGGGTGAAGTAGAGGGCTTTAACGGGTATGACTTCAACACGGTCGGCGGCCTGATAGGCTTTGACTATGCTCTCTCTTGGGGCGCGTTTGGTGTGCGCTTAAGCTACGAGCACTATGACGCAGATGTAGACCACCATTGGGGCAATTTTGAGATCGATGAGGTCTTCGGAGAGTTCTACGGCACACTCGCTCCCTTCTGCAACCAGAACTTCTTCATCGACATGGCAGCAGGCGGCGGCAGCGACTGGTATGAGATTAATCGCCACACAGACGAGGGAACCGCTAAGGCCAAGCCCCACGGCTGGGAGTGGGATGCATATCTCGGTCTCGGTTATGACTGGCACTGGTGCGACTGGCGCTTCACGCCGCTTGCAGCCGTCAAGTATATCAACCTCGAGATCGACGACTATCGCGAGCATGGAGCCGGAGACCTCGATGTCAAAGTCCGCCACCAGCGCAGACACTCACTCCGCTCTTGGTTAGGGCTTAGCATCGGCGATACCTTTGAGGGCTGTTGGGCGACCTGGATGCCCGAAGTGCACGGCTACTGGCAGCACGAGTTTGCTGAAGAGCATCATACAATCTCTGTGACTTCTTCGAACTTCAACTCGCGCTCGGTGGTTGATGTCTTCACCGAGGGCCGCAACTTTGGAGTCATTGGTGCAGAACTAAAGAGCGTTTTCTGTGAAGATATCACAGCTGCAGTCTCTTACGACTTCTATTGGAGCGAGAAAGTCCAGACTAACTTCCTGTACGGAGAGCTGGGCGTAAACTTCTAATTTTATTTGCGACTGCTCTAGGCAGTCGCATCTTCTGCTTCTATTTTCTATTAAAATCTGCTATAATATTCCTTTTAATAGGAGATTTTTATGGCAGTATTTTTAACTACTTTTACCCTTTTTCAACCTCTAGGACAGGTAGAGAACATTGAGCTTCCAGCTCCCGTTGCCTCGTCTAAATGGGTGGAAGAAGTGAAAGTGGGGATGCAAGTTGCCTACGACGCTGGTCGACTCCTCTACACCATCCAACACGACGGGACCTACCTTGACATAGAAAAAAAGGGGGATAATTCCCCAGTCACTATCGCAGACAATAAAGCGAATCAGCTCATTTGCCACGCCCTGATTAACAAGTTCCCCACCTATGGCCTTCTAACCGAAGAGAAGATCGAAGGCGGCCTGCTCGATGAGGCTCAGAAAAACTGGTTCGATAAAGAACACGTCTGGATGATCGATCCTCTCGATGGCACACAAGACTTTATTGACCATGGCACCGAGTATGGCGTTCACATCGGCTTGACCGAAAACGGCGAGCCGGTTATCGGAGTCAATTATTACCCTGAAACGGACACCTTTTATTTTGCAGTCAAGGGAGGCGGAGCCTTTAAGAAAGTGGGAAATAAAGCGCCTGAACTGATCCGTGTCCCAGCGGGTCCTGTAACGCGCATCGTGCCTCTGCGCAATACGTCTGCAAAAGATACAGTCAAAAACTACCAGAGATTTTTCGAGGAAACGATTGTTCATGAGAAGATTCTGGCCGTCAATGGCTGTGGCCTTAGGCTCTCTTGCATCGCTGAAGGAAAGGCCAATCTCTACATCTCTAATGGTGTGAGAAGCGGACTGTGGGACTACTGCTCCGGTGAGGTGATATTACACGAAGCGGGTGGAAAACTGACGACGTTGAAAGGCACGCCTGTCGACTATAGAGAAAAAACGGGTCGTACTGTTGGCGGAACTATTGCAACGAATAATGCGGAGCTGCATGATATTGTGCTTAAAAAATAACTTTAAAAGTCTAGCAGGCTGCTAGACTTTTGCTACCTCTATAGCAAGGGCCTCGATGGCTAAGAAAAAAGCAAATCATCTGCGAGTTTGCCTTCTAGCTACTCCCAAGTTCTTAAAAATATCAAAGCGCGTATTCACGAAGCTAAAGTTAAGGCATCCCTTAGCGTTAATCAAGAACTGAATAAAAGTTTGGAAAAAGACTAATGCATTGTATTAATTTTATGCTTTTTGCGAGAATCTAAAGCCGTTGGCTTTGATTAAGCAAACGTACCCGAGTGCTTGAATGATTGTCTCCAGTAGAGAACCTGTCTTACACCAGGCCACAACAGATATCCAACCTAATGAGCTGGCTCTTGCCGAAAAGATCGCAGCCCAGCTCTACGATGCATTAAAGCCCTTCTTTCCCGCTGCGGGCCTCGCCGCCCCACAAATCGGCGTCAGCAGATCCGTGTTTATTTTTAGCTATGACCGCGACCCGGCCCATCTCGAAACCGTCATCAATCCGACGTACACACCCATCGGAGATGAGCGCCACTTCAGCTGGGAGGGGTGTCTTTCCGTCATGGCGTGCGAGTGGACGCTGGCTAGGTTGCCGCGCTGGGAAAAAATTAACGCCTCATGGATGAATCTAGACGGAAAGCGCGTCGAACGCATCCTAGAGGGCTTTGCTGCGAAAGTCTTCCAGCACGAAACCGACCACCTGCGCGGGATTGTCAATATTGCACATCCCGATGCAGAGATAAAACGCTTTGCGAGTAAAGAAGAGTTTGATAGCTTTTTACAAGAAGCCAAAAAAGAAG
>JABDCT010000011.1 GCA_013287985.1 Chlamydiota bacterium | reverse complement strand
CGCTCGAACTTCAGCATCGTGTAGCCCTGCTTGGATGCACGCAGACGGATGCGCGTTAGGTGGTAGAGCCAGATGACCGGAGGCGGCGGGGCGCCGAAGCGATCGGCAAGTTCGGCGAGCAGCGCGTCTACCTCTTCAAGGGTTGAGCACTCGCCTAGACGATGGTAGATCTCCATGCGGATGGAGGGAGCGTCGATATACTCTTCGGGAAGTCGCGCGTCGTAGGCAAACTCCATCTTGGTCTCAGTGAAATTGGGCGAGCTCTTGTTGCGCAGAGCTTCGATCGTGCGCTTGAGCAGTTTGCAGTAGAGATGGAAGCCGATTGAGGCGATCTGCCCCGACTGCTTGATGCCGAGGATGTCGCCGGCGCCGCGGATCTCGAGGTCGCGCAGCGCGATCTTCATGCCGCCGCCGTAGCCGCTTGTTTCGAGTAGGACGCCGAGGCGCTTTTGGGCGAGCTCTTTCATCTCGCGCCGCTGGGGCACGAGGAAGTAGGCGTAGGCGGGGCGGTTCCAGCGGCCGACTCTGCCGCGCAGCTGGTAGAGGTCGGCGAGGCCAAAGGTATCGGCGCGGTCGATCAGGATTGTGTTGGCGTTGGGGATGTCGACGCCGTTTTCGACGATGGTGGTAGCGACGAGGATATCGGCGTGGCCGCTCTTGAAGGAGTGGTAGACCTCGTCGAGTTCGTCTGCGTCCATCTGGCCGTGCCCCACGATGATGCGCGCTTCGGGGAGGAGGGCTTGCAGCTCGTCGGCGACTTTCTGGATCGTTTCGACGCGGTTGTGGATGAAGTAGGCCTGTCCGTCGCGCGAGAGCTCGCGTAAGAGAGCATTTTGGATGACGGCGGGGTCGCGCTCGGTGATGTGCGACTTGATCGGCAGGCGGTCTTGCGGCGGAGTGTTGATGATCGAGACGTCTCTGGCGCCGATGATCGACATATAGAGCGTGCGCGGAATCGGGGTAGCAGAGAGGGTGAGGCAGTCGACGCCGACTTTAAGCTTTTTGAGCTGCTCTTTCGCGCGCACGCCAAAGCGCTGCTCTTCATCGATGATGATCAGACCGAGGTCTTTGAAGGTCACATCTTTGCTGATCAGGCGGTGGGTGCCGACCAGGATGTCGATCGCGCCGGTTTTAGCCTTTTCGAGGTTCTCTTTCACGGTCTTGGCGGGAAGGAAGCGGGAAATGACGCCGATCTGGATCGGGAAGTTTGCCATGCGCTCGCAAAAGGTCTCATAGTGCTGCATGGCGAGAACGGTGGTGGGCACGAGGACGGCGACCTGTTTTTTGCCGTCGGCAACGGCTTTAAAGGCGGCGCGCAGGGCCACTTCTGTTTTCCCGTAGCCGACGTCGCCGCAGATCAGGCGATCCATCGCCTTGCCGCCGAGCATATCCTGCTTGAAGGCGCTGATCGCCGCGAGCTGGTCATCTGTCTCTATAAAGGGGAAGTCGTTTTCAAAGGCCGTCACGATCTCGCTATCGGGAGGATAGACAAATCCTCCTTTGAGCTCGCGCTCTGCTTGCATACGCAGCAGGTCCTCGGCATAGCCGATGATCGAGGTTTGCGCCTGCATGCAGGTCTTGTGCCAGCGCTGCGTGCCGAGTTGGCTTAAGGTGGGTTTCTCTTCGTGGGCGCCGATGTAGCGCGAGACGAGGTAGCTGGAGGCGATCGGCACGTAGAGCTTGCTCGCATCGGAATATTCGAGAACAAGGAACTCCGATTCTTGGCCGAGATGGTTGGGGCGCTTTTCCACGCCGAGGTATTTGCCGATGCCGTTGTGGAAGTGGACGACATAGTCGCCGGCTTTTAGGGCGTGGAATTCGGCGGCAGGAGTGTGCGTCGTGCTGCGCCACTTCTGGCGGCGGACGCGCAGGCGGTGGGTGAGCTCGGTCATCGGGAAAATCGCCAGCTGGCTGTCGCTGACGACGAGGCCGCTCGTGAGGTAGCCGCGCTCAAAGAAAGTGTGCTTCGGAAGGTGGATGCCCTGGTCGGCAAAGCGTGCCTTAAGCGTCTGCTCCTCGCTGTCGGTGGCGGTGACGAGGTGCAGCTCGAGGGTGGATTTGCTGTACTGGTTTAGGCCGTAGAGGATTTCGTCGCTGCTTGTCGCCGCCAGTGTTTCGGAGGGCGAGAAAAAGTCGGCGATGGCATGGAAGGGGTGCTGCCAGCGCTTGCTCGTAAATTCGCGCTGGAAGCACTCAAACTTGAGCGGCTGAAGCGGCTCTTTGCCGCTGTAAAAGGCGCGCCCTTTTTTGCCTTTTAGCTCGACTTCAGAAAGCTTTTCCATCCGCTCATTGGTCCAGAAGAGCGTCTTCATGCCCTTGATCTCGGCAAAGAGCTCATCCATCGTTGCAAAGAGCGGTCCCTTACTGCCGGGGAGACTGCGCAGGGCAACGTAGCGATCTTCAAGAGCGAGCAGATCGTCGAAAATGATCAGGGTTTTGGGGCCGAGGTAGTCGATGAGAAGGCTTGGATCCTGCAGCAGCTTCGTCTCAGAAGCGGGACAGAGAAAGATCTCTTGGACTTTTTCCAAGGATTTCTGCCCGATGGGGTCGTAGGTGCGGATCGACTCGATCTGGTCGCCCATGAATTCGACGCGGTAGGGGTCGGGTGAGGAGAGTGGAAAGATATCGAGGATACCGCGCCTTAAGGCAAACTGCCCCTTGTCGATGGCCAGCGCTTCTCTGCTATAGCCCAGGGCTGTGAGGAATTCAGGTAGGGCGTCGAAAGGGATCTCTTCGCCGATTTTCCAGGTTGAGCAGAGCGGTTTCATCGTCTTGGGCGAAGGCAGTTTTTGTAAGAGGGCTTGGAGAGGGCAGAGTACGAGGGCGGGATGCTTCTTCTGCATCAGCTGGTGCAGGATAAAAAAGCGCCGCCCGACGATATCGGGGCTGGGGGGAATCTCTTCGCCGGGAAGCGTCTCCCAAGCGGGAAACTCGAAAAAGGGCTGCAGATCGAAATAGTCGAGGTCGTCGACGAGACGGCTCTCGCGCTTTTCTCCGGTGATGATGAGCAGGTTGTAAGTGCGCAAGAGAGAAAGGAGCGCTGCCTTGGGCGCGTCCCAGAGGCCTTCGATCAGAAGCGAAGGCTCGCTATCTACAATTGTCTTAAAATGCGCTAAAGATTCGCTTGAAGTCAGTTTCACAACGTGCTGATTAGCTGTCTTGCCTTGTGCAGAGCGTCAGAGACGCCTTGCGGGTTTTTGCCTCCGGCCTGAGCGCTTTCAGGCTTGCCGCCGCCGCCGCCGCCGATGAGGGGAGCGAGCTGCTTGATCAGCGCGCCTGCGCTCACGCCTTTGGAGACGAGGTCGGGGCTTATTTTGATGAGCAGCTGCGCCTGCTGAGGCGTTTTGAGCGCAAACACCAGCGCTAGCGAGCGCGCCATGCCCATCACCTCTTCAGCGAGCAGCAGCAGATCCTCGCTCTCCACATCCACTTGTGTGATAAGAGCTGGCGAAGAGCCCACTGTTTCGATCTTTGCAACGAGTGCGTGCGCGAGCGTTTTGAGCTCAGAGCGCTTTAAGACGCGCAACTGCGCTTTGAGCTGCGTATTTTCTTCGAGAAGCTGCTCGATGCGCTCGGGAAGTTTTGCAGGGTTGATTTTGAGCGGAGCGGCTGCAGCGTAGCAGAGCGCTTCTTCTGCGCGTACAAACTGCTCTGCCGCTTTTCCGCAGCACGCTTCGATGCGGCGGACGCCGGCGGCGATGCTGCTCTCTTTGGTGATGCGGAAGTAGCCGATCGTGCCGACTTGGGAAGCGTGGGTGCCACCGCACAGCTCTTTAGAGTAGTCGATGTCGACGACGCGCACAGTGGCGCCATATTTTTCGCCGAAGAACTGCTTGATTTTAGAATCGCGCTGCGCCTCTTCAAAGGGCAGTTCGTAGGTGCTGACGCTTCTGCCTTCGCGGATCTTCTCGTTGACGAGGTCTTCGATCTGATGGATCTCTTCAGGGGAGACGGCCTTGTGGTGGCTGAAGTCGAAGCGCAGGCGGTCGGGTTCGACAAGCGAGCCTGCCTGGCGGATGTGGCTGCCGAGCACTTTCTGCAGCGCCCAGTGCATGAGGTGGGTCGCAGTATGGTGGTTGGCTATCTTCATGCGCCGCTCTTCGTCTATGTGGGCAGTAATAGTAGATCCGACGCTTAACGAGCCCTCGACAACGGTGCCGCGGTGGAGGATCACGCCCGGGAAGGGAGACTGGCACCCACGCACTTCAAATCTGCCGTTTGCATCATGGATGGCGCCCCAATCGGCGACCTGGCCGCCTTTTTCTGCGTAGAATGGAGTCACAGACAGGAATATTTCGCCCTCTTCGCCTTTTTCGAGGCTCTCTACGAAGCGTCCCTCTTTTAAGAGGGCGACGATCGGAGTCTGGATTTCGGTTTCGGTATAGCCGACGAATTGGCAGGGGCCATACTGCTCGAGTAGCGGGGCAAAGAGATTCTCTTCGGCCTGCTGCGCATGAGTGACATGCGCGCTGCGCGACTTCTCTTTGGCCTCTTCTTCGAGCATCTGGTAGGCGTCGATGTTGACCTGTAGGCCGGTGTCTTTGGCGATCAGAAGGATCTCTTCGAGAGGGAAGCCGTAGGTGTCTTTGAGTTTGAAAGCCTCTTCGCCGCTGATCTGCTTGAGGGGGCTATGCAGCGCTTTTTCGACGATCGTGCTCAAAATACCGCCGCCGCGCTTGAGAGTGCGCAAGAAGCTCTCTTCTTCCACGGTCAGGATCTCGGCGATGCGGTCTTTAGCTTCTTTAAGTTCGTGGAAGTCGGCACCCATGATGTCGACCAGAGCAGGCAATATTTTGGCTAAGAATGGTTCTTGCTGACCCAGCGTGCGGCCGTAGCGCACCGCGCGCCTCAGCAGCTTGCGCAGCACGTAGCCGCGTTCAATATTGCTCGGCTGAGCGCCGTCGGCAATCGCAAACGACAGGGAGCGCAGGTGGTCGGCGATGACGTGGAAGGCGCTGGCGTGGCCATCCTTGGGGTTGTATTTGATGTTCGTGATCTTTTCGATCTGCCCAATCAAGTGGAGCAAGATGTCGGTGTGGAATACGGTGTCGACGCCCATCTTGAGCGACATGACGCGCTCGAGACCCGCGCCGGTATCGATCGACTGGCTGGGTAGCGGCTGCATCTCACCCGACTGATCGCGGTTGAACTGCATGAAGACCAGGTTCCAGAACTCCAAATAGCGGTTTCCGTCTTCATCTTCCTTGGGGGATCTGGCAGAGCCGTAGCTAGGCCCATGGTCGAGGTAGAGCTCAGAGCAGGGACCGCACGGACCGGTATCGCCCATCGCCCAGAAGTTGTCCTTTTTGCCCATGCGGACGATGCGATCCGCGGGCATATATTTGAGCCAGAGGTCGAAAGCTTCCTGATCCTCTTCGTAAACGGTGATCCAGAGCTTTTCCACGGGGAATTGGAAGACTTGCGTGGTCACATCCCATGCAAAGGCAATCGCCTCTTTTTTGAAGTAGTCGCCGAAAGAGAAGTTGCCGAGCATCTCGAAGAAGGTGAGGTGGCGCGCGGTGTGGCCGACGTTGTCGAGGTCGTTGTGCTTGCCGCCGACGCGGATGCACTTTTGGGAGCTTGCGGCGCGCTTATAGTCGCGCTGGCTCTTACCGAGGAAGACGTCCTTGAACTGGTTCATCCCCGCGTTATTGAACAGCAGCGTGGGATCATCATGGGGAACAACAGGGGAGGAGGGAACGATCGTGTGTCCCTTTTCTTTAAAATAGTGCAAAAACTTGCGACGGATTTCTTGAGAAGACATAGGCGTATGAGTATAAGAGATTCCACTCTGGAGATCAAGAATTCAGTTGCTCAGAGGGTGCTCTTAAATTAAGCTTCTGTTGATTTTTTGGTTCTTTTGAGCCGATTTTCGATTCAAATTGCAGGGGTAATATCAACTTCGTATATGACCCCTGCAATTTGAATCGAAAATCGGCCAAAATAATCCCAAAAATCGACGAAGCCTTAATTTAAGAGCACCCTCTCAATAGAGGTAAGAATTTTTTCGCAGATTGAGAAGAAAAGGGTGCGTTCCGTAGAAGCTAATGTTCTGATCTGGTTCCAAGATTCTTGGTCTGCTTTTGGGAGTTTTGTCTTGAAGTCCTTATGACCGGAACCCGCATCCGTGACATATTTTTGCGATAGAGAGATCGCACCCAGCAAAGCGCGTACGTCGGTACTTTGCTTCTTCTCTTTAAAAAAGCGGGCGGGGTAGCGCAAAAATTGGCGCATCGCAGCTGCTTTATTCACATATTCCTTTTCTTCTGGAGTCAGCCCGATCTTGAGTTCTTTAAAAATCGGGATTAAATTGTGGTCCGTGAAATCTCTCTGTTTACCTTGCATGTCTGCATAGAGCATCAGAAGCTCCTCGATAGCATATTGCGTGAGCATACCCGTTTCGGATAGAAGCTGATCAGCAAAAGCGGGGTCTGGCATGGCAAGGTTTAAGAGTTGCTCTATGAGGTTGTCGCTGATGTTGAGCAAGTCATCCTGTAATCCGGGGAGTTTTTCTGCAAGGTGATGAAGATGGGCTTGAAGAGGATGGGGCGGATGGCTTTTTTGCTCACTTGTAACAGTGCGGCTTGTTTTGCGCACTTCGAGCCAAAAAGTGGCTAGATCATGAGAATCGCTTTTCCACTCCGTGGAGAGCTCTAAGCCCACATCAAATACATCCTCAAGGAAGTTGATGGTAGACTGCAGGAGGCGTTGGGGGGAGATATTTGGATTTTGGCGAAACGACCAGGCTAATTGAAGGAGTTTCTCTAATTGATTGCTCTCTTCGCTTTCTGCGTTAAACTGTGGTAGAAAGCGCACCCCGACTTCACCTCCATTTAAATCCGCGATCATTTGGCGATATTCGCTTGAAAGTTCCCCGTGGGACTTACAATGATTGAGCCTTGTCACTAGATCGTGAGAAATTTTGACTTTTGGATCTTCAGTCGTTTGGGGTAAAAGCTGTTCAATGAAAAGCGAACTATATTTCACAGAGCGCATTGTCCAGGAGAAAAGAGCTTCTCTATTGTCTGCACATGCCGGAAGGATAAGAATCTGCTGCCCAAGTAGATCAAAAAAACGTGCTGCATTTTGAACCGAGTCGTCTTGCCGGGAAAAACACATTCGCATGACCTTTAGGTGTTCGATAGAAGTGAGGGTTTTTGGCGTCGCCCGTTTGGGTGATTCAGGTTCAGACGTCACTTCTACATAGGACAGTTGATTTATAGGATGTACATGTGGAGTAGAACGAGGTTTTTTTTGATAAGCAAGATGTGCGAGCCAAGGTTTCAATCTTTTTAAATCGGATCCGACACAAATCCTCATTAAGTTGTTCATGCGGTTGAAAAAGCGAAGTTTACTATTTGAGATAGTGAAGAATTGTTTGATTTCATTGGGGGTAGAAGGGGCAAGCGGTCTTTTTCCTGCCTCGATCAATTTTTTCTTAAATAGAATGGGAAATCTTGGTGAATTGCACATGTTTTGAAGATCGTGTGTATCTTCATTTATCAGATAAGAATAAAGACCCTGCAAGCAGAAAAAGTCTTCCTGGAATTCCACTGTTTTTTGAATAGCCCAGTAATATAATTCAACCGTGCGTTCGTAGTACATCCGCAATATCAAATCGCGACTCGAGGTTGGAGAAGATTCCTCGATTCGAGTTAAGTAATCTTTCCGCAAAACGTTATTGGTAATACCTAAATAGGTATCAATAAAAAGCTGGTCCTGAGGTCTGTTTGAAGCTCTTTTCAAGTGTTTTATAACGCTCGGTCCGACAGTGTGTTTCATGTATGTAGGCATGGATAGAATTTTTGTTATAAGGGCTGAACTAAAAAGTTCCTCTCCAGCCTTTGCTTTTTGCAAGATAGTAGGGTTATTTGAAAATTCAGTAGTATCCTTGGCGTAATGAGAGAGAAAGGTGAAAAACCAGCTGGTTGTCCAAGCGAATTTGTATAGTGAATCGCGGCTTGTTTGCTTTTCCTCGGATGAGTTTTGAGGAAGACAATCAGGTTTTAGTTGGCTATAGGGGGTAGCAAATAACTCTGGGTCATTTAAGGCAAAAAGTGCCTTTATTTTTTTTAAGAGATCTGAAGCGGGGAGGGTCGAGAAAAATTCATTAATTTGGTCAGGATTCCTCTCAAATTTATAGGAATAAAAACCGTCTAGAAATCTAAGAAATGTGCGGCCACTCTCTTTTATGTCTGTTTTTTGTAAGCTTTCTATAATCTGTTGAATATCATCTCTAACTATGGAAAAAAGGGTGCTCGCGGCTAACCATTCTTCCTCTGTTTTGCAGTTTATTGACCTATAATTGATGTAATCAAGAACAACAGAGCGTTTGGGATCAGCTGTTTCTTCTTCTTTTTGCGAAAAAGAGGTCGCCATTGGTCCAATAGGGGGGAGCGCCATATCAAATATCCTCTTCTATACAGGTTAAGATTTTTGCACTGATGGACAAGAGAAGATTGCGTTCTGTGGAGACCATTTCTCTGATGGCGTTCCACGACGTTTGATCAGCCTTGCTTAGGTTTGTGTGGAACCCCGTGAAATCCTGGCCGGCGTCGGAGGCGTATTTGCGCGATAAAGAAACGGCATTGTGCAGCGTCTGGGCCCATTTGCTTAAGGTTTTCTCTTTGAAAAAGCGGGCGGGGTAGCGCAAGAGCTGGCGCATAAAGGAGCCGCGCTTAATGAGGCTTTTCTCATCCTCTGTTAGGGAGAGCTTTAGCTTTTCGACAAGAGGTTCTAAATGATGGTCTTCTATGCGGACATAATCGCCTTTTACATCGAGAGCAATAATCAGTAGTGCCTCTAAGGCCAATTGTCCGACGAGACACGTCTCGATCAAAAGCGCATCTGCATAGGCGGGATCTACCAGTTTGGATGCTTGCGCTATGCGCTCCACGAGGTTATCGCTCAAATTGAGGAGAGGCTCTTTCTGGCTAAGCAGTCTTTCCGCTAATTGATGCAGCTGTATTTGTAAGCGAAGGGGCTCGCTTCGTTCGTTCCAAGAAAGAGGGAGGCTTGTTTCTCTTATGCTTTGCCAGAAGCGATTTGCTTCGTTTCTTATCTTGTCTAGAGGGGAGTCGGTCCACTGGCGAGAGAGTTCAAACCCTAGATCGAAGACGTCTTCGAGATAGTTCAGCGTCAGTTCGAGCTTCTTGCTGGCTGGTGCGATAAGGAGCCTATCCAATTGATTGTTCCCTTCTTCTTGACCGGGGAAACGCACAGCGATCTCGCCGCCGTTTAAATCGGCGATTGTTTCGCGATCTTCTGCCGAGAGGAGCTTGTTAAATGTGCAGAGGTTAAGCAGATCCACTAAATCATGAGAGAGTTTAGGAGGTGGGTTCGCGATCAGGCTGCGGAGCAGCTGTTCGAGAAAAAGCGAGCTATGTTCTATGCAGCGCATGGACCAGCTCGAGAGACTCTCTTGCATGGGAAGGCTGCGCACATGAAGGATGAGGAGGTTAAAGTGCCTGTGAGCATTTTGCATCGCATCGGAAGAATGAGTAAAGCAGGTGTTAAAAAGCTTTACCTGTTCGTCTAGGGAAAGCTGTTTTTGCTTCTTCACTTTCTGTTTAGGAGCGACTTCCTCGGCGAATTGGACCTCTTTGACGGGAAAAGAAGGAGTGGGTGCCTTGATGCGCTTTTGCGGCTGCGGAAGAAAGGGTTGCCAGAGGCGTAAAGTATCAATGGCAGTGCCAAGCCCTACTCTATTGAAGCGTTCGATGGTTTTTAACAAATTAAGGGGGATTTCTTGGAGAAAGAAATAAGTTTTGAGCTCAAGAGGCAGGCTAGAGCGCTCTTTTATGTTCACAGCCCGTATTTTCTTTGCAAAGAGCGTGCGGAATTGCGCCTTATCATAAATCTCGGGCAGTTCTCTTATGCCCTCATTGCGTAGATAGAAATAGACTCCAAAAAAGTCTTCCGTTTCTCTTTGCGAGTCCCTAGTTGTTTTATTGAGCCAGCTGTAGAGCTCGGAAATACGGGGGAAAAAATTTCTAAAGACTCCCTGATGCTTGGATATGTAGCGAGAATCGATAGGGTTGTTTACGCTCAAAATAGGAGTGTAGTACCTTTTGAAATCCTGTTGAATCGCGTCCAGCGTTTTTACCATTTGCCCATCGGTGCTGCCGATTTGAAAAATGATTCTGCGCACCAGAGGGGCAACAGTGTATTTGACGGGACGATCGAGTTTTTGTAACTGTAGGCGGATTTCCTGAAAAAATGCGGTTTCCCCATGTTTAGACTTTTCTTTTGCGTCCTTATGCTCGAGAAAGGCAAGCGTATCTACAATGTAGTAGAAGATCATATCGATAAAAACTGTCGCCTCGTCGCACAGCAAAGAGATACTGACCGCGGCACCCATTTTTTTATCCTCTTCCGAAGTCAGGCGGTACTCTTCTTTGTAATCGGCAATAAGGGTACCGAAAAGCAGCGGATCGCCCAGCTCGAAAAGTGCGCCTATTTTTTTCAGAACGCTTACAATGCTCTGCTGGCCTTTGGATTCTGCCAGTTCATTTTGGAGAAAAGCGTGAATAGGAGCGGAATTATGCTCATAGCAAAAAGCATAGTAGGCGTCGAAAAACTTTATCAGGCTCTTGCTAAAACGGCTGAAGTTCCCCGGGACAATGGTATCACCAATACGAGTCATAATAATAAATTGTATGCAATACCTGACAAGCCACAGGACAGATTGAGCTCCGAGGTAATATTTCTTATCTACTCTAGTTACAAGCGTGGGGATAACAAGATCAAGAAAGTCCACAATAGCTTCTCGTGAGGGATCGTCAGGTGGAATAACCACGGTGGAGGGCGCTTGAAGACCTATGGGATTAACGCTGCTCATTTTTCTTCTCCCATTCTTTGAGCACTTTTAAGCAGATCGTTTCAAAAAGGGCGATTTCTCTGGTGATCTCACCGCGCGTTTTCGCCAGTTGCTTGTCATTCAGATGGAAGCCTTCTTCTTTATCTTTCAGGAACGCCGCATCAAAGGGATACTTATCTGCGAGCTGGCGCGCCTTCTTAAAGGGTTCATAAGAACTACTTTCTGGGTAACGCACCCGGCGCATCTCTTTGCCCTCCTTGAGGAACGCAAGCTCATCAGCATCCCATTGGATAGGGAGCTTTAGGAAATCTACGAGTAGTTTTAAATCGTGATCGACCATTTGTGGAGAGACGTCTTTTCCGTCCATAATGAGGAGCGTGTTGAATAACTCTTCTGCCGCCATCTGCGTGATGAGGAGGGTGTCGCTGAGAGCGACTGGGGCCTGGATCGGTTGGAGTACATTCGTCCTTATCACAGAAAGGCGAAGCAGGAAATTATCGATCAAATTAGTAAAATTTCCCTTGAGCTCGACGAAGCATTTATCTTTTAAAGAGGTAAGAAGTGAGCGCAGCATAGGAAAGTCCTTGGGATCTGTTTTTTCCCAGGTATCTCTCATGAGGTGAGTAAGAAGGTAATTTAAATAGGATTCGATTTTGTCTTGCAGCTTTTGCAACTCTTCGCCTTTCTTCTTGTTAGGGCTAAGCGATTGGGAGAGGTGTAAGGAGAGCTGGAACGCTCGTTTTACGAGAGCAAATGAGTCGTTGAGCAGTCTATCTTCAGGAAATTGGTCGGAAAAGCGCACCAGGGCGAGGAGCTTTTCCGTTTGATTGCCTTCAGGAGTGCAGAGGTGCATGGTGCGTACGAGGAATTCTCCGCCATTTAATTCGAGCAAATTCTCGCGAATATTCTCATCGAGAGAGCAATGGAAGGGCACTTGATAGAACAACTGGATCAAGTCGTGTGCAAGGACGCCCTTCTTGGGATCGTCTCTACGCATAAGAGCTGTCAATGTCTGTTCCAAACTAAGGTGCACGTCGACGACGAGACCGAGGGCGGTTGCGCGCAGTTCGGACATGGTTTTAGGGGCCATATTGAGAGAAGTCAGACGCAAAAGAATCGATTGCAAATGCCAGAGAGTATTCCTAGCGTGTGCGGATGGCTGAGAAGCATATACCCTTTTCAGATCTTCGCGGAGTGCTTTGGTAAGGGCGCTTAGCGAAGAGGAGTCGAGGGTAGAGAGAGGCTTTGCACTAGCAACGAGCTCCCGACTCTTTTTCTCAGGATTGTCTATAGCATCAATCCAGAGACTTGTTTCCTCCAGAGGGCCCTCTAGGAGAAGCCGATTAGATTGATAGAGCTTCTTTAAGAAATCTCCGGTAGCTTTCAACCAGTTGGGTCCCTTTGCAGAATCTGATGCGTAGGCAATGAGCTCTTCTTTCAGTAGATCGTTAAAAGGCCTCCTTGACTTTTGGCAGAGAGTTTCCAGCCTCTTCAAAGCACGGATGTCTTGAATATAGAGGTGGATTTTTCCCAGTGCATCAAAAGCTAAATAACCCTCTTTGAGGACACTTTTTGACCAGTTGGAGAATGCACGAGTGCGGTTATAGAATGAGCGGAGCTCTTGTGAATGAAGAATGGCGAAGTCAGAGGAAAGGTCTACTCTCATCACCTTATTCTCATCGAGCAAATCGGCGAAGTGGGTTTTTAATGTAGCAAGCCCCGATAGAGAGGATTGTATAACAGAGGCCAACTCGTCTTTCTTTCGAAGTAGCGATTTTTTAAATAAAAGAATTTTCGAAATTATGTCTAGGTATTCAGTAGAGAGAACGAGGATTTCACTTTTGGGTTCAGATGGTTTGTATTGAGAAATACCCATGTTGATGCATTCGTTAAGCAGTTTTACTTTTATGTAGAGCAAGCCGAGGCTTTTGACAGCAGCAAGTGCTGTTTTGACAAGCCTTTTGTCCACATTCAGGTAGAGTAGAATGGAGTTACTGAAGAGCTGGGTGTTGCTCGTCGTAAAAAGGTCAGCTTGGAGAGCGAGAATCCTTAGATCTTCTTCCGCGAGATCGCATTTCTTTAGAAACTCGATGAAGCGCTGAATAGGTTCATTATTATTTTCATAAAAATAGGCGTAAAGGCATTCGTAATGTTTAGATAAGCAGAGCTGGAAGAAATCGTTGTTTTTGTACTTCTGATTTACTTCGGGATGAAAGTGGTTATAGAGGATCAATCGGACGTCTCTCAGAATCAAGCGCAAGAAACTGCTGGCCGCGGCTTGCTCGAGATCCAGTGCCATGGGCCGGCCTTCATTAATGTAGTCGCTGAAGAGCTTAAGCTGCGCATCTTCAAGATTTGATTCAATAGGTCCGGTAGCATGTAAGTGCAGCCTAGAATTCTCCGCTTGCAACTGCTGGTTCATCTCAACGAGATCTAATTGAGTTAAGCGGCTAGGAATAGAACTGCCTGGTGGTGGTAGCGCCATACTTTATTTCTCCCATGCTTTTAATACTTTCATGCAGATCGTTTCGAAGAGAGTGAGTTCAGTCCGAATGAGGGATTTCGTCTTATTGAGTTCTTTGCTGACATATTTGAATCCCTCGCCAGGAGCATCGAAGGAGTTGAGAGGGTGCTTTTCTGCAAGAGCGCGCGCCGATTGAACTTCTTTAGAAGGAGAGTGGTTGGGATAGCGGATGGAGCGGCGCACTTCTTTGCTTTTGTGGAGGAACTGCTGCTCTTCTTGAGACCATTCAATGTTTAAGCCCAGCTCTTTGATCATCAGGTGTAATTGATGATCGATTGCAGCCATATCCGGATTCTTTCCTTGAAGAAATAGGAGGTTCATGAAGAGTTCTTCGGCGGCCATCTGTGTGATAAGCAGGGCGTCGCCGATAGCAACAGGAGCCTGAATTGGATGCAGAGAATCCACACCCTTTCTGATCACTTCCAGTCTCATGATGAAATTATCGACGAGGCTTTTCAGGTTATCGCCAATCTCATCGTCGCGATTGTGTGCTAAATCAAGAATGACTTCGCATAGCCGCTTCATTGATTTGAACTCGCCTTTCTCCCACGTGCGTGAGGAGAAGGAGGGTTGTAGCTGTGCCAAGGAGGTAGCGAAGTGAGCGGATAGGTTTTGCTTTGACGAGGTTTTAAAGGATGCAGTGAGTGTGATACACAACTCGAATGCTTCTTGTGCATAGGAGAGGGTTTCTGCAAACAGAGCATTGGGATCATATGTGTCCAGATGCGCATGGGCGAGCAATTTTTCGACCGTATTTCCCTTATCGCTGCACAGATAGAGACAGCGAGTGTGCAACTCGCCTCCGTTAAAGCCGAAAATAGCAGCTCGTACATCTACATCCGGGGCGTATTTTTCTGGAAAATTGTAGAGAAGAGTGTAGAAATCATGACTGAGGATACCGTGTGTTTCGCTATCTCGTCGCATAATAGCCGTCAGGCTTTGCTCGAGGGCAAGCTGTAGATCAGTCACAAGACCGATGAGAAACGCGCGCAGTTGATGCGTTGTTTGGGGTGCAGCGGTTAGAGAAGCTAAACGGAAAAGTGCGGCTTCTAAATGCCAGAAGGCGTTTGCGGCGTGTGAGGAAGTAAAGCCCTTACTGAAGATTTTCAGTTGATGACGCAGACTTTGAAGATTCGCCTCAAAGGAGGGTTCTTCTTCTTTGGGTAGAGAAGGAGGAGGAGTCTTTAGGATTGGTGCAGGCTGCTCGTCTATTTTTGGAGAAGGAGGAAGAATTGCTTCTCGGGGCTTAATGGGTGCAGGTTTTTCTTTCTTGAGTTGGGGAAGAGCCAATAAATCCTTCCACTTTTCTGCTTCTTTAAGGGGATGGTCAAGAATGAGAACAGTGCATTTATATATCCCTTTGATGAGAGTATCCATCATACGAGTATTTGTAATTTCTTCCTCAGGCTGGGGCTCATATCCTTTCAGCGTTTCTCTAAAGGCTTGATTAAAAGAAAATCTACCCAAACTCAATTGAGAGAGTTTCTGAGCTGCATCAGGTTGCCTGACATAGGGGGCGAACTTTCTGTACAAACTCGTGCTCTCTTGAGCTTTTTCAAGACTTCTCTTTGCCCAATGGAATATCTCCTTTATTCGCTTGAAGCTGCTTAGGAAGTAGGGAGCCTTATCAAGAAAATCAGCGGTCTTAGCTAATGTGGTTATAGCCTGCTTATCATCTATCCACTTTCCGTAATAATTTTTGATGTTATAGAGAGCGTTGTAAAGAGTTAAAAATAGTGTCTTTGCGGATTGCACATCTTTATAAATTGCCCTGTTGAAAATAAACAAAGCAATCCGAAGTTCACGCGGAAACGAACCCACATCTAAATAAACGAACGGATTTTCTTCTGGAACTTTCTCCAGTAAAATTTCGAACAATTCGAATATGTGGTTTGTATTAGTATATACGACCCAGAGACTGACTTCTGCTGCAATAGGCGGATTGATCAAAAGCTGGGTTGGATTAGGAATGAATTTAATAAGGGAATCGAAAAAGAAGTGTTTACACGCGATATTAAAAAGAGCAGGAAGATTGTCAAGTACGTTATTAAAGAGTGGATCCTTGTTGAGTTTTTTGAGATTTTGAATGAACCTAAGAGCAGGTTCGGGATTGTTGTTGTAAAAAAAATCATAAAGCGCTTCGTTGAACGAAAGAATGCATGCCCGAAAGAAAGGCCGTTTGTTTTCAAATAAATTGACAAAAAGAATCTGCCTGAAATCTCTGCGAACAAAACGAAGAATAGTGCTGCCGGCAGCTTCATTTACGTCTGCTTGGGCATAATGATTATTAATGTACCTGCAAAATAGGAGAAAATATGGAGTCTCTTCGGATTTGATTGAGAGATCAATGGGAAGAGGCCGTATTGTGCGATCGGCGGGATTTATGGCTGCCATATTTTATTTCCTCTGTTTTTCCCAAGCTTTTAAAACTTTCAGGCAGATCGTCTCAAAAACGGCGATCTCTCCAAGAACCTTCTGCTGGTCAACGGGCGTTGCTATTTGGGTGCTGCTGTTAGGATAGCGTGTCGATCTGCGTACCTGTTTGCCTTTATTAAGGAATGCGGTCTCATCCTTATCCCATTTAATGCCTAGATCAAGGAGGGCGGTCATCTGAAATAAGTCATGATCGATCTCTTTCATATTGATATTCTTACCCTGCAGTAAAAGGAGAATCATAAAGAGCTCTTCAGCTGCCATCTGTGTAACGAGCTCTGCCTCTCCGAGGGTCATCACAGTGTGATCAGAACGCGCTTTAAGGACTTCCAATCTTACAAAGAAGTTCTCAACCAAACCCTTTAGGTTTTCTCCCAGGTCTTCATCGCGCTTTTTCACCTTTATATCTAGTAGGGCTTGCGACAAGGCGCTCATGGAATAAGGTGCGTTTTTCTCCCAAGAAGCTCCGGAGAAAGAGGTTCTGAATAGATCGAGGGAAGAGGCGAAAAGTGCGAAGAGGTTGTTGGGGGGAGGGCATACTTTAAATGAAGAAGAGAGCGTCATACACAAATCAAAAGCGGTCTGAGCATATTTCAGCGCTTCATCCAGGAGCGTGTTAGGATCGTATCCCTCCAGTATGGTGTGGGCGATCAATTGCTCTGCCGCATTGCCTTTAGGATTGGAGAGGTGTGGGAAGCGAAGGAGCAGCTCTCCGCCATTATAGTCATAGACAGTGGTCCTGGTTTTTTCATCGAGAGGGCAGTCTACGGGAAGGTTATAGAGCAGATAGTAAAAATCGTGGGTCAGAACTCCATCTTTGGGATTGTCGCGGTGCATGATTGCAGTCAGAGACTGCTCTATGGCTAGTTGCATGTTGAATATCAGACCAAACACAAATGCGCGCAGCTGGTGAGGAGTACGCGGCGCAAGGGAAAATGAGGCTAAGCGTAAAAGTGCCTGCTGTAGATGGAAATGGACATTATAAGCTTCGGGAGAAGAGAGGGCAGCCCAATTCTTATCCAACACCTGTTGCACCTGTTGGAACTTCGCATCGGGGGATAGAAGCTGTTTTGGAGCGGGTTTGACCTTAGGAGGTTTTGCCGGAACTAGATAATGCTTCAATTGGCTTGCGTTGTTAAGAGGCGCTGCGAGAAAGCTCATGAGCAGATTGTCTACGCGTTCGATCAATCCCCTGATGGGTATGTTGGCTGCAGTTTCTTCTGGATTTTTCGGGGTAAAGCGAAGAAGCATTTTTGATAGTTCTTCATTAAACCGCTGGGGATGCTCCTTATCTAAAAGGGCGAGCTTTTCTAGAGCATCGGGTTCCTGCATAAAATGATAAAAATTGGCGAGAAGGATGAAATATTTTTTGGATTTTTCGAGTTCACCGGTTGCCCACCGAAAGATCTCACTAACATGGCTAAAAAACTCCAAATAGTCTCTTGCGTGCCCAGTAAATGTCCTCGCGGTCAGTGTGGTATTCGTTATATGGTCAACTGTCAGCCACTTGCCGTAAGTGGCGTAATATTTCTCTACATTTGCGACGACTTTGTACAACGTGGGGATGAGATTGATTAGATCGAGGTTGTTTCTCCCTAAATTTCTTTCAAAGCGAGTAATCTGATACTGAAGATCTGCAGAGGTAGTCAGATTCACTACGCGTTTAGGTTCAGGAAAAATCCCTGCTGCAGAGGATCCTAAAGTATCAAACGCTTCTCTTAATAGACAGATCCCAGCATAAACAAAACAGAAGCTCTTACCGGCTGCTATAACCGGGACGATCAATTGATCTTCTAAGGGATTGATGTATTTGACCAAGGGAGCAAAATAGAGAGGTCTTTCAGCAGTTTGACACACTTCCGAGAGCCTGTCCAAATGGCTTTTGAACTCCGGATTCTTCTGTTTTAAGGTAATAATTATTTTTAATAGGGGCTCCGGGTCTTTGTACAGAACCAACTTGGCAAGCGCTTCTGCGGCGTGCAAATAAAATTGTTTAAATAGAAGGGGCGAAGCAGTGTTAAACGCCGTGAAAAGCATGTGGCGCAAATCAGCCAAAATAAGAGTATACAGAGGCCGCGCTACTGTCTCGTTCGTATCTGAACAGAGGAAATAATGCTTTTCAACGTATGCTCCAATTTTATAAGCCCCAGGGAGTTGTGATTCAGTATAGGTTCGGTCAACTATATAAGATTGAATGGGGTTTTTATTGGATGTAATTAACGCCATGCGTGGTATTTTACAATAAAAAAGAGTTAATATCAATGGTGTGTTTGTATAATTATTAAATTTTTAATTAGTTGCGGCGGCAAAAAAAGACAGCCCATTCAAAGTCGAGTTGCGGACAATCTCCTAACTGAGTAAAAATGATGCCTTTATTGGATACTCAAGGAAATTTTATGGACGAAGATCTCAAGAAGCAGCTCGGAAAGATAGGCAATACGATCAGACAGATTTCGATGGAAGCCGTCGAAAAAGCCAATTCCGGCCATCCCGGTCTTCCCATGGGGTGCGCTGAGTTCGGCGCTTTTCTCTGGGGCACCCAGCTGCGCCACAACCCTAAAAACCCCAAGTGGTTAGGCAGAGACCGCTTCATCCTCTCCGCCGGCCACGGGAGCATGTTTCTCTATTCCTGCCTCCATTTGAGCGGCTACAATCTCTCCCTCGACGATATTAAACACTTCCGCCAGCTCCACTCCAAGACGCCAGGCCATCCCGAATCGCATATCACAGAAGGCGTAGAAGCCACCACCGGTCCTCTAGGACAAGGCGTAGGTAATGCCGTGGGCCAGGCGCTCGGCTTAAAGCTGCTAGCGAATAAGTTCAACACACCCGATTTTCCTCTATTTACGAACAAAGTTTTCTGCTTGGCCGGCGACGGCTGCATGATCGAGGGGATTTCGGGCGAGGCGTCATCGCTTGCCGGCCATCTCCAGCTCGACAATTTAGTCCTCATCTACGACTCGAATAAGGTCACACTCGACGGACCGCTAGCGGAATCCTGCTCTGAAGACACCAAAAAGCGCTACGAAGCGTATGGCTGGGATACGTATGAGGTCGATGGCTATGACTTCGATGCTATGGACAAGATCTTCCAAGAGATCCGGCAGAAACAGCGCCGCCCCTGCTTCATCGTGATGCACACCATTATCGGTAAAGGCGCGCCACACAAAGAGGGGACTTCGCGCGCTCACGGCAACCCACTCGGCGCCGAAGAGATTGAACTCGTCAAACGCAATTTAAACCTGCCGGAAGAGGACTTTTACATCCCACAAGCCGTGCGCACCTTCTTCGATCAGCGTCTGGAAAAGTGCGTCGCCATGGAGCAGAAGTGGAAAGAGATGCTCCGCCATTTCGCAGAATCCAAACCCCAGCTCTATAAAGAGTTCACGCAGATGGTCGACAAGCGCCTTCCCGAAGATCTCGAAGAAAAACTCACCAAAATCGAAATGAAGAGCCCGCTTGCAGGCAGAACGGCTTCACAGAACTGTCTCAACATGCTCGGCGAACAGCTTCCCTTTCTCATCGGCGGATCGGCGGATCTCTCCTGCTCCGATATGACGATGATGAAACATTTCCCTATTATTGGACCGGGTAAATTCGAGGGCCGCAACATCAAGTTCGGCGAGCGCGAGTTTGCGATGGCAACCATAGCTTCGGGCCTGGCACAGACCGATATGTACGTGCCATTTGTAGGGACATTCCTCACTTTCTCTGACTATATGCGCAATGCTATGAGGCTCGCTGCGCTCTCTATGACGCAAGTGATCTATCAGCTCACCCATGATTCAGTCTTTTTAGGCGAAGATGGTCCGACGCACCAGCCCATTGAGCATGTGGCTTCTCTGCGCGCCATGCCGCAGATGCAAGTGATCCGTCCGGCGGATAACTGGGAAGTGTGCATGGCGTGGATTGCTGCGCTGCGCCATCGCGGCCCGACTGCGCTGATTCTTTCGCGCCAGTCGCTGCCTCAGCTCGAAGAGACAAAAGTGCCTTACGACCAGGGGGTCGGCAAGGGCGCTTACATCCTGAAAAGGGAGAAGAGCAAGCCCGATTTTACACTGATTGCCACAGGCTCCGAAGTGAGCCTAGCTCTCGATGTCGCTGCTGCACTTGAAAAGCGCGGCAAGGCGGTGCGCGTTGTCTCTATGCCCTGCTGGGAGATCTTTGAAGCACAGAGCGATACCTATCGGGAAACAGTACTCGGCGGTGACCTTGGTCAGCGCGTGAGCATCGAAGCGGGGACCTCGTTCGGTTGGCACAAGTGGATCGGCATGAACGGCATCGCTATTAGCATTGAGAGCTTTGGTGAATCCGCTCCTTTAAGCGATCTGCAGGCGGAATTTGGCTTCAACGTCGATGCGATCCTCAGCCGTCTGCTCTCATGATTTTTCTAGACGCACTCAAAGGAAAAAACCAGGGCAGACCTCCGCTCTGGTTGATGCGGCAAGCAGGGCGCTACATGCCCGAGTACCGAGCATTGCGCGAGCGCGTCTCTCTCTGGGAGCTCTTTCACAACAGCGAGCTGGCGGCAGAAGTGACCCTTCTTCCCATCAAACGCTTCGGCTTCGATGCCGCGATCGTCTTTTCCGACATCCTCGTCATCGCAGAAGCCTTTGGCCTCACCCTCTCCTTTCCGGAAGGGAAGGGCCCGCAGGTCCATCCGCGCCTAGAAACCGCGCGCGATATTGAAAATCTGCAGCAGCGTCCCATCGTTGAGACTTTAGGGTTTGTCAAAAGAACCATCGAGCTGCTCAAACCTGCTTTAAACGTGCCGCTCATCGGCTTTTGCGGCGGACCCTTCACCGTGGCGAGCTACATGATGCGCGATGCAAAGAAGTGGCTCTGCAGCGATCCCACAAGCTTTCACCTCCTTCTCGATAAGCTCACGCAAGCCTCCATCGAATACTTATCGATGCAAGTAGCAGCCGGTGCGCAGGCCATCCAGGTCTTTGACTCTTGGGCCAATCTTCTCGATTCTCAGGAATTCGAAGAGCTTTCGCTGCGCTACTTGCAGCGCATCGTCGATGCCATCGATGTTCCGGTGATCCTCTTCTGCCGCGGCTCCTCGCTGCGCGCGCACAAGCTAGCGAGCATCCGGCCTGCCGCAATCAGTTTCGACTGGGAAGGCGATCTCAGCGCGATCAGCCACACGCTGCCGCAAGGAATCGCAGTACAGGGCAATTTAGATCCCAACCTCTTGCGCGGCGACCCGGAGATACTCAGAGAAAGCGTCAAAAGACTGCTTGGAAGCATGAGGAATCATCCGGGCTATATCTGCAATCTCGGGCATGGCATTCTGCCGGATACGCCGGTAGAAAACGTGCAGCTTCTGGTCGAAGAAGTTCAAATGAACAGGATATTAGGATAGACAGGATATTTTTTTACCACTTCACGAGCGGGGGCATCGAGCAGAGGATCGCATCGGGATTGCCCCCCGAAAGAAACCCAAACTTCGTCCCTCTGTCGTAAAGCAGATTGAATTCCACGTAATGCCCTCTCAGTTTCAGCTGCACATCGCGCTCCTCTTCTGTGAAGGGCAGGTGGATGCGCCTTGCATAGATCGGCATGATCCCCTCAAGAAATGACCTGCCCACCTTTTCCCAGACCTCCTGGTCATGGTAATGGTCGAAGAAAATGCCGCCGACGCCGCGCTCTTTCTTGCGATGGGGAATGTAGAAGTAGTCGCGTGCATTCTGTGCAAACTCCTCGTAGACCTCACCGAGGGCTTCCCTTGCGATACGGTGAAAGTGCTCGCGGTCTTCTTCATAGGGGAAACCCATCGGACTTAAGTCGTAGCCTCCGCCAAACCAGTGGCCCTTCTCAGTTTGAATGAAGCGGATGTTCATGTGGACGGTAGGGGCGTGGGGATTAGCCATATGCGTGATGAGGCTGAGGCCGGTAGCAAAAAAGGGACCGCTGCCATCTTGCATGGGGAACTGCTTGCCCTCGATTCCCGACCAGTTGACCGCGGCTTTTTCAAAAACGCGTCCGCGCAGCACGCTCATCTCACCGCCACCGCTGCCTTTGTCGTAGACCCAAGGCGTGCGCACGAATTTGCCTTCTGTTTCAATCGATTCAAATGCAACTATGATCTCATCGCGTAGCTGTCTCAGAAATTGAACAATCTCTTCCCTAGAGATAACCTTCGAAGTTGTGGTTGTGAAGGACATGCTCGGCACCTTTTATTAGATTTCTCACTGCTGCACCAATAATGGCAAATCCGTTCTTTTGGGCAAATGCATCTTCCAGTGGTGGCTTAGGTCTGCCAGCAATCACCTGGATATCATACTGTGAAAGAGTCCTATGGATCTCTTGAGTGCGATATAAGATTGCAGTGACAATGTAAGCTACAAATATCAAAGCTGTTGCTTCTCGCTGCTGCATGAAGCTGAGCTGGAGTTTAAGCTGATCGAGCGGCTGCATTGCATTGTAGTTACGCGTCATCTTCTCTTGCACTTCTTCACATGCGTATTTGTAGACGGCGTCATTGAAGGAGAGGCCCGTTTGTTCCTTTTGATCGATCTCGTAGCGCAATTTATAAATCGTTTCATTGGCGTGATTGCCCACATGGGCGATCAGGTCTTCGCGCTTAATCACATTTGAAACTCGACCAGCGAGATTTTTAGGAAGCATGGTTGCGCCGCCATAACATGTCACGCTGATGCGAGCTCTTTCTTCCGGAGTCAAGAGATTAAGAGAGGCTTCTGTAACCATCGCTCCATGGCTGTGTGCAAAGAGAAAAATGTTTGCATCGGGACAGAAAAAGTGGGAGCGGATAAACTGTGCAAATTGCCGAGCGAGATGCGATTGATGCTCCTGCTCTTCAAAACTATGATGCTGGAAAAATTGTTTTAGGGTTGTGTCGTTGTGAAAATAGTGAACTTGGGTATCGAAGTAGGAGCGAGAAATCTTCTTTGCGCTGGCTTTGGCACCCTCCTCATTATTTTCGACGCCGTTACAAAAGATAACGCGGATATTGCCACATTGCACATCGCCTACCACACCAGTTTTTGCCAGTTGCAGAGTCATAGAAACCTCCATTTTAATTTATTAAGATTATGTTAAGGCCAGACTGAATGCAAGTTATTGTTTTAGGAGGGGGGATTTCGGGTCTTTCTCTTGCTTGGGCGCTGAAGCGCCATTGTGATGTCACGGTCTTAGAAAAAAGCAATCAGCCAGGCGGCTGGATGCAATCAGCCTCTCATGAGGGCTTTTTCTTCGAGAAGGGGCCGCGCACCTTTAAAACGAGCCGCTGCCAGCCGCTCCTCGATCTCGTTTCTGCTCTAGGTCTAAAAGATCAGATCATTCAAGCCGACGAGAGCGCCAAGGTGCGCTATCTATGGCTGGACGGCAAGCTGCAGAAGTTGCCCTGGCCGCTCCTCAATAGACGAGCTCTTTGGGGGCTTGTCAATGAGTGGCGCGCGCATCCTAAAGCCGGCGATGAGTCGATCTGGGATTTTGGCGTGCGTAGATTGGGCGTTGAGATCACTGAGCGCTTTTTAGATCCGCTGACACTCGGGATCTTTGCGGGCGACATCCGCAAACTGTCGATCGAGAGCTGCCTGCCCTTTTTCAAACGGATTGAAGAGCAGCATGGCTCTCTGACGAAGGGGCTGCTTTTCGGCAAGAGAAAGAAGAGTTCTGGTCCACAAGGGTCGCTCTTTTCATTTCGCGCAGGGACTGAGACGCTTATTGATGCGCTCGCCCGCACTGTAGACGTGCAAACGGGTGTGCATGCAACAGGCCTGCGTTTTACAAAAGCGGGCGTTGAAGTAGAGACCAACCGCGGCATCGTCAAGGGAGATCTCTTAGTGAGCAGTCTACCTCCGCGCGTGCTATCTGAGCTTTTCAAGCCTCTCGACGCAGAAATCAGTCAACTGCTCGAGATTCCTACGCAGAGCCTCAAAATGGTGCAGCTTGGGTATCGGGATGCACACTTAAAGCACAAGGGATTCGGCTATCTGATCCCTTCGAGCCAGAAGGAGCAGCTGTTGGGTGTTGTCTTTGATTCGATGGTCTTTCCGCAGCAGAATAGCGCACCCGGGGAGCTGCGCCTGACGGCGATGCTGCGCGCTAACGACTATTCGGACGAGGCGAATGTCCAACTCACGCTGGAAGCGCTTGAAAGGCATCTCGGCCTTAAAGCGAAACCGACGGTTACGCTTGTGTCGGATTGTCAAGACGCGATTCCGCAATACGAGGTGGGACACGCTCAGCGCATCCGCAAGCTGGAAGCGAAGATGAAGGAGCGCTTTGGGCGCTGCCATCTGATAGGCAATGCGCTATGGGGAGCTTCTGTGAGCGATTGCGTGGCTCTCAGCACGCGCAAGGCAGAGCTTATCAAGCACCTCATGACAATGGTCGGGCATGTGGCAGATGTTCAGCGCAAGTAGCAGGCGCTCGTCGCACGCCATCGACAGGATGTGCGCATCGCGCAGCTGTTTGTGGATGTGCTGGACCTCTTCGCGGCCTTCAAATGAGAGTACGACGAGGGGAGTGCACTCGCCTCTAACGGTGAAGCCGCTTAAGCGGAGCTGATTCCTGAGCCAGTGCTGGCGCTGGTGGAGCTGCTTTCTCTCGCCCTCCATGTGGGGGAGAAGATGCAGGGCGGCGTCGATAGCACCAATAAGCGGAGGGGGAAGTGAAGTGGGCATCGCCTCTTCTAAAACAGGACCGCGATAGCTGACAAATCCGCCATAAGCCCCACAGGCTTTTGCAAACGAGCCGCTGATAAAGTCGATCTCATCCCGATCCGCGCAGAGTCCGCGTCCCTCATCGCCCGCCATGCCGAAACAGTGCGAACCGTCGACATAGAGAAGAGCTTCGTAGCGTTTGGCTAAATCGGCAATCTCCTGCAAGAGAGCCACCTCGCCCGTCAAACTGGAAATAGACTCCAGCGCGACGAGATGGGGAGCGTCCGTGGTTTGCAACAGCTGCTCGAGCTCATCAGGAGTAGAGAAGAGTGCGATTTTGGCACCGCTTTCTTTTGCGCCGCGTCTTAAGCTGAAATGGCTCGTCTCTTCAATGAGTATCGTCATCCCTTCCTGGCCAATCGCGCGCAGGGCAGCGCAGTTAGCCTCTGTGCGTGAAGAAAAGAGAAGGGTCTTGTCGCGCTGCATCCATGCGGAGAGGCGCTCTTCGAGCTTTCTCTGACAGAAGAGGATGATCTCGCGCGATGAAGAGGAGAACGCCACGCCGTGCTCGAGGAGAAATTTCATCGCGTTTTTTTTGACTTCGGGGTGTTCGGCAAGTCCCAAATAGTCATAGGAACAGAAACTGAGCAGCCGCTCTTCTTCCATGAGGAGCAGGGCGCCATTGACGGGGATCACAGCATCGCTTTTCATAGTTTATATAATAGAGGATGGGTCGTTACATTTAAATTGTCGCCAAAGCCGTAGCCGAGCTTTTTGAGATAATGGGTATGCGGATCATTCGGATTAAAGATGTAGCGCGACTCTTGCGCTGCATAAACGACGAGGACGCCCTTGGTGAAAGAGGGGAGCCTTTCAAAAGGACAGTCGGGAGTAAGGAAAATGCCGCTGCCCGGTTTGACGCTTTCACTCTCGAGCACAATAATCATCCCCACTTCTAGCATGGAGAAAGAGCTAATATCTTGAAGGGTTTGTTCCGCTGTCAGAGGAGAAACGAGCGTCTGCGAATAGACTAGCCTTAAGTAGTCTTTGTCCACCAGCCCCAGAGCGATCTCGGCGTAGACGCGTCGCATCAGCGCTTTGTTCGTGCGGAAGAGATCGTGGCCCTCAGGTCCTAGCGCAGCGAGTTTGTCTCCATCTACGAGGTCTTCGAAGAGAATCCAGCCCTCTTTATGAAAGACGTGGATATGTTCAGAGGCGAGCGCGTAGAGCATGAGCAATCCTCTTTGTGGCCTCAGCGGCATTTTCTACAGTATTAAAGCAGGAGAAGCGCATGTAGCCGCTGCCAGCCTGGCCAAACCCCTCGCCGGGAATGGCGATGAGCTGGCATTCGTGAAGGAGAAAGTCGAAGAATTCCCACGCCGTAAACGGATCGGGGATTTTGAGCCAGATGTAGGGGGCGTCGATGCCTCCGAAAAACTCGAGCCCGAGGTCGCTTCTCAAAACGCGAGCCGCGCTCTTGTAGATCTCGATCTGCGCTCGGGTTTCTTTTTGTCCCTCAGGAGTAAAAAAAGCAGCTGCACCGCGCTGGATCGGATAGGCGACGCCATTTGTTTTGGCTTGCACGCGTCGATACCAGAGAGCATGAGCGGAGCTACCCCCTAGCATGAGCTTCTTGGGGATCACCATGTAGGCGCAGCGCAGGCCCGTGAAGCCCGCCGCTTTAGAAAAGCTGCGCATCTCGATAGCGACCTCATCGGCGCCCTCGATTTCGTAAATAGAGCCCGGGACGTCTTTCGATGTGACAAAACAGTTGTAGACATTGTCGATGGCAAGGACTGCGCCCACTTTGCGCGCCCACTCGACCCATTCGGTCAGCTGCGCGCGATTCAGCGCAACGCCTGTCGGGTTGCAGGGGGTGCACAAGTAGACGAGATCGACCGGAGTCTGCGGAGGCTTGGGGCAGAAACCCTCTTCTTCTTTACACGGCAGCAGCACGACTTCTTTGCCGGCCATGATGGCAGAGTCGAGATAGGCGGGATAGCTCGGATCAAACACAGCGACTCTGCAATCGGGTGCGAAGATCTCATGGATCGATGATGCATCCGTATTGGTGCCGTCGGAGATAAAAATTTCTTCCGGAGAAAACCCTGGATATTCTGCTTTCTGGATCGCTTCTTTTAAAAAGAGGTAGCCTTCGGAGGGGCCATAGCCGCGGCGCTTTTTTGTCATCTCCTCGGTTGCTTCTTCGATGGCGTGTGCAAGGGTAGGGGCAAGCGGAAGCGCAATGTCGCCGACACCCAAATTAATGAGCGGACGAGGGGGCGTTCCAAGACGCGCCACTCTCTCCTCAATCTGAGTAAAGATGTAACTCTTGCGTAGCTGTTTAAAAAAAGGATTTGGCCGAGCCATAGCTTAACCATTGTCTCTCAATGGCGTTTTTTTTAATACAGGTTTCCCTCATACTATCGTTTAACAAAATATACCGTGCCCGTGCCCTTGCCCGTGCCCGTTCCCGAAAAAAATCGGGCACGGGCACGGGCACGCTCACGGGCACGGGATCGGAGCATAAATGGCAGGAACCGAAATACCCCAAATTGAAGAGCGTCTGGGCTATGTCTTTAACGATAAGCAGCTTCTTCAATTAGCCTTTATCCACCGCTCCTATTTTAATGAAAACCGCGCCAAAGTCCCCTCCCACAATGAGCGATTAGAATTTTTAGGTGACTCCGTTCTCGGTTTGCTCGTCTCCGACGCGCTCTATCGCGCACTGCCCGAGCATGCGGAGGGGCAGCTTTCTCATTTGCGCGCGCACTTTGTCGGGGCAACCAGCTGCGCCGCCCTCCTCATCAAACTCGATCTCGCGCAATTTGTTCTCCTCGGCAAGGGCGAACAGACGAACGAAGGGCGCGGCCGCGAGCGCATTCTCGCCGATCTTTTTGAGGCGATCATCGGCGCTGTCTACCTCGATGGCGGCTTGGATGCCGCGAAAGACTTTTTTCACACCCACTTTGGGAAAGACCTTGAAGAGGCGACAGCCCAGCCGCTGCGCAACTGGAAAGCCGAGCTACAAGACTACGCGCAAAAAAAATATCAGTGCTTGCCCGAATACGCCGTGCTCGAAGAGTCGGGGCCCGACCATCGCAAATGCTTCATCGTCGCTGCCCTCATCGATCAGCGCGAGGTGGGCAGAGGCACCGGACCCTCGAAAAAACAAGCGGAGCAGGCAGCTGCGCACCAGGCCCTAACTTTTTTGGAGAAGTCGCATGGCTAAGACGAAGCGGATCTGGAGTTGCAAAGAGTGTGGACACGTCCAATCGAAGTGGACCGGATCGTGCAGCGTCTGCCAAAAGTGGAACACCTTTGAGGAAGAAGTCGAAGTCGAGCAGAAGGGGCGCTTTGAGCCTACAACCGAGCAGCCAGCACGTCCTTTACGCATCCACGAAGTCGAGCATGTCGAGCGCGGGCGCATCATGACCAAGATGCCCGAGTGCGACCGTCTCCTCGGCGGCGGGATCGTCCCTGGCTCTCTCACCCTTCTCGCCGGCGACCCGGGTATCGGCAAGTCAACGCTCATGCTCCAGATCGCGCACAAGCTCTCCGAACAGGGCTTGACCGTTCTCTACGTCTGCGGGGAAGAGTCCGTCGAACAGACATCCCTGCGCGCCAAACGCCTCGGCGTCAAAAGCGAGACCCTCTACCTCCTCTCTGAGACGCTTTTTTCCAACATCCGCGTCCAGATCGAGCAGCTCAAACCCGATATCATGATCGTCGACTCGATCCAGATCCTCTACAAACAAGAGCTTCCCTCCGCGCCCGGTAGCGTTTCGCAAGTGCGTGAGATCGCGATGGAGTTCATGCACATCGCCAAAGGCATGGGCATCTCCACCTTTCTGATCGGCCACGTGACCAAATCGGGCGAAATTGCAGGTCCGCGCGTGCTCGAACACATCGTCGACACCGTGCTCGACTTCGAAGGCGACCGTCAGCACGGCTACCGCTGCCTGCGCGCTGTCAAAAATCGCTTCGGCCCCACCGACGACATCGCGATCTTCCAGATGGGCCTCTCCGGCCTCACCGAAGTCGACAACCCCTCGCAGCTCTTTCTCGAAGAGCGCATGCAGGGCAGCCCAGGCTCTGTCATCATCCCGACCGTCGAAGGCTCGCGCGCCATGCTGATCGAAGTCCAAGCCCTCGTCGCTCCCTCCGCCTTTCCCACATCTTCTCGCCGGAGTACAGGCATCGACTCCACGCGCCTCACACTTCTCCTCGCCGTGCTGGAAAAGCGCGTGCGCTACGCTCTCCACCACTCGGACGTCTTCGTCTCTGTCGCAGGCGGCCTTAAAATCAGCGAACCCGCCATCGATCTCGGCATCCTGATGGCGATCGCCTCATCATTCAGCAGCCGCAGCCTCGACCCCAAAACTGTCGTCCTCGGCGAAGTGGGCCTCGGGGGCGAAGTGCGCAGCGTCCCGCGCATCGAGAGCCGTCTCAAAGAGGCGATCCACATGGGCTTCGAGGAGTGCCTGCTCCCGAAGCGCAACATTGCCGGCCTGCCCAAGAAGCTGACCGAAAAGATCCGCCTCTGTCCCGTTGAATATGTGGAAGAAGCAATTGATGCACTTGCACTTACACAAACGTAATACTATTGATATAATTTATTAAATCAACTATAGTTATTATGTTTAACAATTATATGGATGTTATATGTCAACTTTGTCTATAAAAATATCTTTAATCTCAGGATGTCGCCATTTTAAGCCAGGGTTCATTGAGCCCGAAAATTGCAGCAAAGAAGAAGAGGTGTGGCAGAAGATAGGTAATCACCTACCTAACCACACAGAAGAACTTGCAGAGGTGAAAGTGATTTCACTTGCTCTTAAGCATTTACAAAAGTCCAAAGACAATCCCGAAGTAACTCAATTCAGGGTAGAGTATTTTCCTGCTATTAAGCGTCCAGATCAGATTAATACGTATGAAAAAAAAGCTGCGCCTATCCGAGAGCTGTGGCACTACACAAGAGATGGAATGGTCCAATTAGCCTACGCTGCAGATCAGCTTTTTTCGATTTCATTTAAGCCAAAAGACCCCAGCCTAAATCAA
>JABDCT010000010.1 GCA_013287985.1 Chlamydiota bacterium | reverse complement strand
GGATCTGGGCAGATGTAGAAAGAGGAATGCCCGCTATGAGCGCTGCGGCAAGTGCAGCAAGAATGTTATAAATATTGAACCTGCCGATGAGTGTGGAACGGATCAGGACGCCATCCACTTCGAATTGCACGCCCTTGTCCGTCAGCTGGATATTCACAGCGCGCAGATCGGCTGCATTATCGATGCCATAGGTGAGCGAGCGCGCTTTAGTCACTAGAGATGCCGAAGCGGGGTCATCTGCATTGAGAATGGCACAGCCGTTTGGCTTTAGTGAAGCAAAGAGTTTTGCCTTGGCTGCCAAATACTGCTCCATCGTCTGATGGTAATCGAGATGCTCGTGGGTCAAATTCGTGAAAATGGCGCTGTCGAAGTCGACCTGCTCTACCCTCCCCTGATCCAGAGCATGGGAACTGACCTCCATCACTGCAGACTTGCAACCCGCTGCGACCATTTCAGCAAGCAGCTTATGGCACGTGATCACATCCGGAGTGGTCAGCTCGGAACTAAAAGCGTTTTTTCCTATGATCCATTCGATCGTGCCGATCAGCCCGCAATTCTCGCCGAGTAGAGCACGCACGAGGTAGGCTGTCGTGGTTTTTCCGCTTGTCCCCGTGATTCCAACCATGTGCAGTTTACGCGAGGGATGCTGGTAGAAAGTTGCAGCTAGCTCTGCTTCGATCTTGGAGGGATCGGGGTAGATAATCTGTGGGATATCTAAGAAAGGGTTATAGAGATCGGTTAGCACTGCGGTTGCACCGGCGCGCAGCGCTTCAGGAATAAAATGGCAGCCGTCGTGTGAACGTCCTTTTTTGGCAATGAAGAGCGTGCCGGGGCCGACCTGCTTAGAGTTGGCAGTTAGAGCGGTGATCTCCACCTCTTTTGCGCCTTTTATTGTGAGGCCGGGAATGTCCCTAAAAAGATTTTTTAACTTCCGTTCCATTTATCATACAACGATTTCAAAGCATTCACTTCTGGTAACCAGAGTTTTTCGGCGGGATCATCTGGTTCCACACCGAGGTATTTCAACGCGCGCTCGCCGATCTTGCTAAAGCAAGGGGCAGCGCAATTACCGCCGTATTGATTCGCCCCAATCCCGGGGATAATCTTAAAGGCGGGTTCATCAACCGCGACGATCAGCACAAAGCGAGGGTTTTTGGCCGGAGCAAAACCGATAAATGTCGAAATATGCGTCTTTTTCGAATAGACCCCATTCACAATCTTCTCGGAAGTGGAGGTCTTCCCGCCTTCGCTATAGCCGGGAATATCGCCTTTGCTCGCCGATCCCCCGGGTTTTGTCGTAAATCGCATCGCCGTGAGCACTTCTTCAGAAATAGTCGGCTCTAAGAGGCGTTTCGGCGTTTTTTTAGCTAGCGAATTGCCCAGGTCATAAATGACCTCCTCTCCGCGCATTATCCTTTTCACCAGCGTCGGTTTCACATCATAGCCACCGTTGGCAATTATGGCAAAGCTGCGTAGCATCTGGAAACTATTAGCTAAAATATTATGCCCCATTGCCATGGAATAGGGAGTCGGCGCCGACCATTCGAGCTTTCCATTGGGATGGAGCTTACCCGGCATGGGCAAAAGGCCAGCGCTTTCTGAAGGAAGCTCGATACGCGTCTTAACCCCAAATCCAAAAACATTGTGGAGCGTAGAGCGGTACCACTCCGCGCCGAGCTGTTCGATGATCCGCTGCACCATCTTCGCCATATAGACGTTCGACGATTTCTGCAGCGCCATGTACATATTGAGGTAGCGGTGAACGCGCTTGATATCTTTCAAGATCTTCGTGCGCCCGGGAAAAGTACAGGGAACGGTGCCCACTTTTTCTGTAGTGGTAAATAGCTGCGGCTTTCCCCTCTTGCGCAGCTCTTCGTTGGCCATAAGCGCAACGGCGACGGTAATTGCCTTAAACGTCGAACCCGGTTCATAGGGATCGGTCACGGCCTTTACTTTTGTGTCCTCTAGAAGAGCAGGATTGTTAAAATATTTTGGGTAGCTCCGCGGATCGAAGAAGGGATATTGCGCAAGAGCCAGCACTTCGCCGGTGTAGGGATCCATGATGATCGCCCAGCCACCTTTTGCTTCGCTCTTCACTACCTGCTTCTCGATCTCTTCTTCAGCTATCGCTTGCAGGCAGTGGTTCACTGTGAGAGTGACGTCGCATCCATCTTCAGGAGGAGTGATCACTCTACCCATATCCATTTCATGGCGCGGCGAGCGGTAGAAAAGGCGGCGGCCCATTTTGCCGCGCAAAACGGGATCTAATATGGCTTCTAACCCACCGGTGGGAATCGCCGCTTCCGTCTTCTCGTCGCGCTGCAGCCTCACGGTGTGCAGCACCTGTCCAAGCGACTTACCGAAAGGATAGGAGCGCAAGTAATCCTGCACGAAAAAGAGCGCGTTCGAAGCGAGCTTCTTCCTTCTCGCATAGGCGCGCCACCAGGCCTGGATCTCATCTTTGGCAGGAGCGTCGATCCACATCGCGATTTTGCGGCTGCGCGACTTCTTTTCAAACTGCAGGCGCATCTTTTTGATCTCTTCGCCTTTCAGATGAAGCAGCAGCGCAATCTGGCGCGCAATCTCATTGCGCGAAGCCGCGGGAATACTCTCTGGATCGATGTAGAGATGGAATTTGGCGACATCGAGCACAAAAGCTTGTTTTGCCTGCGGGTGGCCGAGTTTGATGTCCGTATTGGAAAAAAAGAGCCCGCGCCTAGGCGGCTGCTTGACGACTACTTGATGCTGAGCGCTAGCGCGCGCAGCCCACTTATCATGTTCTACGACCTGGATGCGGAAATATTGCAGAATCAGCAGGCAGAAGAGGCCAAGGAGAAAGAGAGCGATGCCCAGAAGACGTCTTTGGCTAGTAGCAGGAAGAATAAATGCGCTTTTCGATTCAGGTGCGGGCATGTAGAAACTGTATTAATATTAATATTTAGTTATGCGAAAGGCGCATCGCAAGTGTCGGCGAGCCACCTTTGCCCGCTTTTTCTTGCGAAGTAGCTGTGGCAAATTGTTCGGCGCGCTGGACGGTTACCACCTCTTTCAAGGAGGGAAACTTGAGATGAGCAAAGGCTTTATCGCGGGCAAGCGAAAGCAGGTTTTCAGGGCTCTCAAACTGCTGTATGGCAAATTGAAGACGCACATTCTCCTCTTGCACGCGTTTGAGTTCACATGAAAGTTGAGGGATATGGATGCGCAGCTCTGTTAACTGATTCTGCATGTCGAGGTAAGAATAAAGACAGATCGCAAAAAAGAGAAGGCAAGAGATAACACTTATAATTGCAGCTCTCATAGTTTCTCCGCCAAACGCAGTTTTGCACTGCGCGCTCTAGGGTTTTTAAATAGTTCTTGCCGACCAGCAATCAGCGGCTTTTTATTGATCAGCTTGAGCACGCCTGTCGCCTTTTTGCCCAGTGGGGCAGCTTGTCTGAAAATGTTCTTCACAATGCGATCTTCTAAGCTATGGAAGCTCATCACACCGATTCTGCCGCCTTTCTTCAACCAGCCGATCGCTTTGGGCAGCGCTTCTTGTAGGGATTCGAGTTCGCGGTTGATAAAGATGCGCAGTCCTTGAAAAACGAGCGTAGCGGGGTGGCGCTTCATCTTCATCCCCCTGCTCAATGCAGAGGCGATCACTTCAGCGAGCTGTTTTGTCGTTTGGAAGGGAGTCTTTTGACGCGCTTGGACAATCGCACGCGCCGCTTCGCGCCAGCGCTTCTCTTCGCCGTAAATGCGCAGGAGTTCACCAATTTTCTCTTGGGACCAGTGGTTGACGATCTCTTTTGCAGTCAGCGGATCGTTCTGATCCATGCGCATATCTAGAGGACCTTCTTTTGAGAAGCTGAAACCTTTTTCACCTTGATCGAGTTGCATAGAAGAGACTCCTAAGTCAAAAAAAAACCATCGACAGCATCAATTCCCCTCTCCGTGAGGTGAGAATCGAGGTCGGAAAAATTACCGTGTACAAAATCGACTTTCCCACTCCAGGGCTTAAGCGTTTTTTTAGCAATCGCTAGAGCTCCGGTATCGCGGTCTACGCCGATGTAGCGCTCAATTTCAGGATGCGCCTCTAAAATCTGAGCGGCGTGTCCACCGGCTCCGAGTGTTCCGTCGTAAAAAACTTTAATCTGCACGGGTTCAAACGCAGTGAGCAGTTCGCTTACCATGATCGGGATATGGTCATTCGAACTCACAGCAGCCGTCTCCCCCGTCATCTAAAAGCGCGAACGCCTCTTCAGTCATTTTAGCCAGGTCATAATCGCCTTTTCCGCCCAAGAGATCGGAGAGCTGAGCGTCGTAGCGCTCTTTAGGCCAGATTTCGATCTTGTTAAGGACGCCGGCGATGACGATTTCATTCTTGATTTCCACGGCTTTCTTCAGCGTCGGCGGCAGGATCACGCGGCCGATTTTGTCGCATGTCGTCTGGTGCAGCGTAGAGAAGAAAAGGGTGAAGAACTTCTGGAATTTGCCTATGTGCTGTTTGGCTTGGAACTTGGCGACGATGCGGTCGATATCGCTCTGGCGATAGATCGCAAGACAGCCTCCTAATCCTAAGGCGATGCTGAATTGGAGAGCGCCATTTTCCACCAGGCCAAAACGCATATTTTGGGGCAGGACAAAACGGTTTTTGCTGTCGAGTTTCGCAGATACAGAACCACTAAAAAAGAAGCGAGTCATCGCATTTCCACCGTTTCCCACAATTTAACAACCAAATGGCAATGTTCGCAATCCATTTTGCAAAACACACCCACAAATTACAGTAAATCAACGGCTTGCAGCCGGTGGTAATCGGTGGGATTAAAATAATTACTTGATTATTTAACACTATAATCCGATAGAGAAGGTATGGCTGATTCGATTTACAACTATAATCTCCCCATTGAGGCGCACACGCGCTATGCCCAAGACAGGCAGATCCTCGATGAGGCGCTCCTAAAAGATTCCGGCAACATTCCCTATCGCACCCGCATAGAGGTCACCGAGCCGGTTTTCTCCGAATTTGATACGCTTTTTGAACTCAACAAAAGGCGGGCTCCATGGGGAGAATTCGCTCCTCCACCCGATGTTTCCAAGTCGAGAAGAGTCTTTGCGGAGACCACTCTTCCCCGCCTAGGCTCCCCTGACAAGCAGGAGGTCCAGCTCCAAAAACTAAAGCAGATGGAAATCGGTGGGAAAGAGAGCCACCTCAGCGAAATCAAGCAGCGCGAAAAGCAGATTCTCATTTCTTTTTTTAACCAGATGAAGACCTCTGACATTTCCCAGGTTGAAATCAATTCGAAGCGCAATCAATATAGTAAAGGGTGAACTCTCTATGGCAGCAGAAGAATGGAAAGAAATTTTAGGATGGGGAACGGAAGAGCTGGATGATATCCGCTTTGTCGGCTACTCCTACCTTAAACAGGGCAAGTATGATCTTGCCCTCACCTTCTTCGAAGCGCTCGTCGTTCTCAATCCAACAAACAGCTACGATTTGCAAACACTAGGCGCACTCTATCTGCAGATGGGGAAAAATCTGATGGCACTCAGCTACATCGAACGCGCCCTCAAAGTGGATCCGACACATCTCCCTACCCAGCTCAATCGCGCGAAAGCGCTCTTTGCCCTTGGCTACAAGAAGCAAGCGCTGACGCAAGCGAAGAATCTGCAGATCGTTCCTAATCCGCACATCGCTGATCAAGCAACAGCGCTGATTCTCGCCTATTCATCTTAGGTTCATCTCCCCTTTTCTCAATGACTTATACTCTTCACTTGCCAGCTTTGTTTTTCGCGATAATAATGTGCGGAACATATGTTGACCAAAACGCCGAACCAGTGCTGGGAAGAGTTCCTCAGCGCCATTCAAGAGTGCTGCAGTGCCACTGAATTCCAAAACTGGATCGCACCGATTCACGTGCACGCAAGCAGCGAAGAGCGCCTCGTGCTGGAAGTGCCCAACATCTTCGTGCAAGAGTACCTTCTCGACAATTACAAGAAAGAGCTGGAGAACTTCATCCCCACCGATGCAGCAGGCGCACTTATGGTCACTTTTGTTGTGGCAGAAGTGAAAAAAAGCCGCGCAGAACCTGCTCCGACAATAGAAAGCGCACCTGCGCCTGTCGAAGGCGAACTTGTGCTCAACCCGCTCTACACGTTCCCCCACTTCATCGAAGGTCCCGCCAACCAGTTTGTCAAATCTGCGGCTCTTGGTGTCGCAGCTAAGCCCGGCAAGTCCTACAATCCCCTCTTCATCCACGGGGGCGTAGGTTTGGGCAAGACGCATCTTCTCCAAGCGATCGCGCATGAGATCCGCAAGAATCAGCGGCGAGCCAAGATGCACTACATCACGACGGAAGGTTTCATCAACGAACTCGTCGAGCATCTCAAATCTAAATCTATCGACAAGATGAAACGCTTCTACCGCACTCTCGACGTCCTGCTCATCGACGATATCCAGTTTTTGCAGAATCGCCCCAACTTCGAAGAGGAGTTCTGCAACACCTTTGAAGCACTTATTCAGCAGAACAAACAGATCGTAATCACAAGCGACAAGCCGCCAAGCCAGCTCAAGCTCTCAGAGCGCATCATCGCGCGCATGGAATGGGGACTCGTCGCCAGCGTGGGCACGCCCGATCTGGAAACGCGCGTCGCGATTCTGCAGCACAAAGCGGAACTCAAAGGTCTCTCACTCCCCTCGAAACTCGCTTTCTTCATCGCAGAACGCGTCTACAGCAACGTACGCCAGCTCGAAGGCGCGCTCAATCGCCTAGCTGCCTACAGCCGCATGATGGGCGTCGACATGAATCAAGATATTGTGGAAAAAATGCTCGGCGAACTCTTCCAGCCTCAAGTGGGCATGAAGCGTATCTCTGTGGAAAACATTTTGAAAAGCGTCGCTGCGATCTTCGATGTGCGCGTCACCGACTTGTGCAGCGCCTCGCGCTGTAAGAATGTCGCATTCCCGAGACAAGTCGCTATGTACCTTGCGAAAGAACTGATCAATGATTCACTCATTAAATTAGCTGCAGCATTTGGCGGAAAAACACACTCCACCCTGCTGCACGCATGGAAAAAGATCTCAGACAAAGCGTCTAAAGATGAGACTCTCCGCCGCCAGATCCAGATGGCGCGCCGCAATTTAGAGAATTAATCTTTCTTCTTCATTCCGATTGACACTTCGTACTGTTTCAATAACTCTGCGATTTTTGTATTTTGAATCGCTTGAGGGAGTGGAGGAGTGAAGTTGTCAGGACTCGTAATAAGATACTCCTCACAATTGCAGATAAACATGTATTGAAAGATGATGTACGGATACCGTTGAGTGCTTCTCTCTCTACAGACAAGTTGTATTTCTCTATTTCCCAAGGGAAATACGATGCTGTCTCCTTCTCTTATTCCTAAAAACAGCTTACCAGGCAACCAATTATCGATTATAATGTCGTTGTCTCCAGATATGTTGCCCTCAAGTTTTAGGAAGCCTCTATTTCGGGATATTGTGGAAGAGATGCCAATTCTAACAGAGGCAAGCAGTCCTCCTTCTGTACCATAATTTCCATGTCCTCGACCTAATTTATCATCGACATTCCGTTCTCCACATACTACTGCAGGTTCTCGAATAAGATATATGACGCCCTTAACGCGATTTTTTGCTCTTTCAAGCACTCCTAAAGAGTCTGAATCTATTATCTTGTCTACACAGTCGATCGTACACAAAGCACCGATAAGAGACTCTTTAAATGCGCGATAGCTCAACGTGCATGCTTTTAGAGGAGCTGTCGCTAGAAGGGCAAGAAAATCCGCAATTTCTTTCGGTTTTATCTTCTTAATATCAATATTGTCGTGCGGCTGATCTGAAATAAGGCATGCAGCCCCTTTAGATAGCTCTTTGACCTGAGCATCGTATTTGTTAATAAGTGTGGTGATAAACTTGTACCGTTCAACTAATACCGCTTCGGATACTAATTTAAATCGATGACAAACAATCCGTAAATTACAAATAGTTGTTAAATCGCACCAGTTGAATAACTCGTAGATCTTTTCATTAGGTAGTTCGAATATAGACATAGATCAAGTGATGAAAGTTAGCGCATATATTGCGCGAGGAGAGCCTTCTTGTAAAGTATCCGCTGCACAGCGCTCAGTGGTGGCCGTGACAACCACGCTCCACCCTGCTGCACGCATGGAAAAAGATCTCCGACAAAGCTTCTAAAGACGAGACTCTCCGCCGCCAGATCCAGATGGCGTGCCGCAATTTAGAGAATTAGAATTGGATCTTTTTCATTCCAAGAGAGTCCAAATATCCACGAAAGAACACTCTTATGCGCTCTTTTTGCTCTTCTCGAGAAAGGGGAGGAGTGTAGCTTTCAGGCCCAAAATCACCAGCAAGTGTATTCTGATTGTGCCACATTCTTATTTCAAAGGGGCTCCCACCATCCCTTGGACTCCCCATCTGTTTGAGTAGAAGTTTTATCTCTTTTCCACAGCAGGTAAAGGTGATGGTATCGCCCTCTTTTTTTCCTAAAAAAAGTTTTCCCGGCAACCATTCGTCAATAAAAAATGTCTTCTTATCATCCAAAGCCGGACCATGGCTCTTCCATTGTGCTCTGTTTGTATCATTGATATGGAGCTGAAATGAGGGGAGCAACCCTCCCTCTGTGCCGTAATTGCCATACTTACGACACCAAAAATCAGGCATCTCACTCCATTCACCGATCAGTGCGGTGGAATTGAGCATAAATGAAAAACAATCGGTCCTTACACGGTTTTGGGCTTTTGCGAGTACTTCTATAGAGCCAGCTTCCGTCAGTTCATCGGCACATGCGATCGTGCATAAAGAATCGATGAGCTGCTCTTTAAACGCGCTATAGCTCGATGTAAACGCTTTGAGGGGTGATTTAGCGACTAGGGCAAGATAATCCGCGATCACTTTCGGCATAATCTTCACTATAGTGGGATTGACAGGTGGCTGATCCGAAATAATGCACTCGGACCCTTTCGTCTTTTCTTTAACCTGTGCTTCATAGGTGTTCAAGATGGTTATGAGATAGCGACATTTAGTAGATAGCAATCCATTGGCATTTGATTTAAATTGCCGGCACACTAGCCTGACGTCTTTAATCGTAGCCAAATCAAAAAAATCAAAAATGCGCGAAATGAGTTCGGTGGGTAATGGGATTGTAGACATAAATAGCCTAATAATAAAAACAACACAATTATACATGAAGCTAAAATTAGATAGTAAATGTTAAGGCGTAGACCGCTCGTGGAGAGCCTTCTTGCAGCGTATCGGCACCGCAGCGCAAGGTGGTGCCCGTGACGATAGCGTCGTCTAGCAAAAGAATGTTCTTCTCCTCAATCGCCACTTCTTGTCTCCATGTAAAAATATCTTTTGGGAGCGCCTGTCTCTGTTCGTGGGAGAGTTGACTGCTGGAAAAGCCGCTGCTTTGCCGCTTGAGCAGGCGCTGCATGGGAATGGAGAGCATCGAGCTAAGGGCTTTTGCGATCTCTTCGCTCTGATTGAATCCGCGGATGAAGCGCCGCGTCCAGTGCAGAGGGATGGGGACGAGAATGTCGGGCGTGGGCCAATGAAGACGTTCTAACTGCAGAACCATGAAAGCGGCGATGTCGCGCGCGAGTTCGATGCGCCCGTAGGTTTTATACTCAGCGAGAAAGGAGCCTGCAGCGCCCAATCCTTCAAAGCAGGCTGCGAGGCGACGGATCGGACTGCTCTTTTGGCGACAGGTGGGACAGACTCCCTGCAACTGGTTGATCTCATGAAAGCATTTGACGCAGCGGCCTTCCGGATCGAGGAGCTCTAGCTCCTGGAAGCAAGCGTTACAGAGCGGCGCCTCTGCCTCCTGCTTGCAATGCACGCAAGCAGAGGGGCAGAGAAGGTTCATTATTCCACGCATACTTTAGGGTCTTGGACCGTGCCGCTGAGGGAAACGGTTTTGGATTCGCCCCCTGTGCGCACTTTGCCTGAAAATGCCCACTCGGGTTGCATCAGGAGTTCGCCCTCGACATCTCCTTCGAGCGCGCCGATCATTTTGCCGAGAAGGCTGGCGCCTTCAAAATGCGCATTTCCGATGAGTACGCCCTCTTTGGAAGAGCACTTAAAATCGCAGCGGGTGCTACCAAGAGCTCCTTTAATCGTGTCCCACGCAAGGGAGCCACTCTTCCACATGCCCTCTAAGAGCAGTTGATCTGCGCCGATCAGAAGGCGGCAGGTGCGCCCTTTTTCAAGCGGAGAGAGTGCAAGTTCGAGGCTGAAGGGTTCAGCGCCGATTTCACCGGTGAAGAGCGCGCGCTCATCCTTAATCTCCAAAGAGCAGGTGCCATTGATCTCTTGCATCGGCAAATTGGCGAGGCGCCCGACAGCAAAATGGCAGCCGCGTGCGGAAAGTTGGTGGTTCGCAAGGAGGTATTCCATATGGTCGCAGGAAAAATGGACTCCATCTGCTTCTAGATCGACCTGGGAAAAGATCCATCCCATCTCAGGTGCAAACCCGATGCGCACGGGCTCCGTTGCTGTAAATGCTCTGCCGGCATAACTTCCCTGCATCGCGAGGGTTGCGCGCATAGAGGGTCCATCCATCACTAGATCGCCTTCGCCGTGTAGCGCGAGCAGCTCATTTTTGATGTCGAGCTGTGTCATGCTAAAACCCTCTTTAGTAGCAAGGAGAGCGAGATCTCCCTTCCATCCTCCGGCAGTAAACTGCTTTAACTCGACTTTGCCTTTCTCGATAGAACCGGTGGGGATTGCTACGTCTCCAAATGGTGTCTGAGCAGATAAGCTAAAGTCAAACTCATGAGGATCTCCATGATTGACAAGGGAAAACTCAGCATCGATCCCTTCGATCGCGTTTAGTGTCGCATCGCGCAGCGGCAGATCGATCCTCAGCTCCTGGTCTTTGTAGGTGAGTTTGCATCTCCCTTGCGTCGAGAGGAGCAGGGGGTCTTTCTCGCCGATCAAAGGAGCCTTGAGTTCAAAGAGAGGCGATTTCAACACAAACTGATCGCATTGCAGCGACAGTTCGAGGCCGCCCTGATCAAAAGTGCCGAAGAGATCAAGTACACCCGCCATTTCCAGATCTTTGTGCACGAGTTTGATGAAAGGTTGATAAAAAGAGGGAGGCACGTGCTCTGCGCGCACCCAGCCATTTTCACACTCGGACAGGGTGGGAAACAGAGAGGGGCTGACAAATCCAAATTGCAGATTCAGCTGGCTCACATAGTCGAGCGAACCACTCACCTCCATACGCCCCTTTTTAAAGGTGAGATGAGAGGAGAGATGCGCTGCGCCGCTGGGCAAAGGAAGCCCGAAGAGTCCGGCGGCTTCGCAGTCGGCTTCGAGTCCGATCTCCCCTTTGAGACGTGCTCTTGGACCTGTGCAGGAACCTGCTAGCTTAACCTGATCGAGTCTGATCGCTCTGTCTGCTTTTTTCAAGGTCAGTTTTTCTCCGCTCACATCAGTGAGTTCGAGCTCTGAGAGGCGCTCTCCTTTAAAGATCGCCATGACCTTGCCCTTCACTGTCCCATTAGCCACTTTCCACGCCTCAAAAGCGGGATTAAATTGAGCAAGCAGACGGCAGCCCGCTTCAAGAGCGGCTGGTCCGCAATGGTAGAGCTCTGCCTCTGTCACGAAAACATCTGGATCGGGACTGCAGAGGGAGAGAAAAGCGCTACTCTTGTCGTTGCACAGAAGCGACGCATCGACCCAGTAGGTCTGATCCTCATGCAATCCCCCTTTGCCTTCGATGTTGAACCCAAGTCCATTGAATGAGCCGTTCACATTAAATGCGGGATCATTTTGCGGATCGATATCGATTTGACCCGACAGCTCGCTTAAGAGACCATCGTTGAATTGCAGCGAACCTTTTTGCACGATGAGCGAAGAGTGGATCTGCTTCCAGATCGGCAATTTTTCTGCGGGTTCTGTGTAGAGAAGCGTGCCCTCTAAGCGTTCTGCTTTCAGAGCGATATGCGCTTCGGGGTGCATAAGCTCGCCCCGCTCCCAGACGAATTGAGCAGAAAGCTCATCGAGCGCACCGTTTGACGAGAGCATCACATGGCCCTCGAGATCGAGTAGGCCTTGCGTCCCTTCCCACCCGCGCGGAAAGTGCGAGACAAGGAGGGGGAGCAGTTTGACGAGCTGCTGTGTTTCGACCTCTTGCATCTTCACTTGAGCGTGCAGCTGGCCATCGCGCATCTCAAAATGCGAGAGGAGAAAGGGGTGGCTGATCAAGCCCGGATCGAGAGAGACTTTAAGCGTTCCAAGTGCATCTTTTTCCGCAGAGCTTTCGAAGGTGAAATAGAAGCGCTGCTTGCCCATCTCAATGAGACCGCTCGGCACATCGAATTTAAGCATATAAAAAGTGTGAGGCATGAGCAGCTTCAGCAGCGGATGGAGCGCATGGCGCGTCAGATCGGTTTTGAGGAGCGTATTTTTAAATGTAAGCGAGGGACGCACCAAGACGCGATCGATCAAAATGAGATCTTCGCCCTGGCGGATGCGCACGCCGGATAGCGTGAACTTCCCATCTTGAAAGACAAGGCTTTCATATACCAGTTTGTCGCGAAGGACGTATGCAGCCCCTTTTTCCATCAAGGGTTTGTGAAAAATAAGAAGGCCCCAAGCAAAAAAAACGCCAAGAACCACGAAGAGAATATATTTTTTGCGCATGATAGAGTGCTCCGCCAATTAGGAGGTTAACTCGAGATATTGCTTATCATTTAACAATGTGTCAAGTTCGCTTGTGTCCGTCACGCGGATTTGGAAGAGCCAACCCTCTTTTTCGGGGCTCTGATTGAGGAGTTCCATTTCTGATTTTAGGCGCTCATTCACAGCGACAATCTCTCCGGAAACGGGGGCATAGATATCAGCCGCTGCTTTTGTCGATTCGAGGACTGCGACTTCCTCTCCGGCCTTTACTTTTTTTCCGACGGGCGGCAGTTCGACGTAGACGACTTCGCCGAGCTCTTTTTGGGCATACCGCGAAATGCCGACTGTACCAATGTCATCTGAAAGACTAATCCATTCGTGCGACTGGGCGAATCTCATTACTCCTCCACAAAGTTTAAGGTGCTCCACAAGCTGGGATGCTGCTCTATAGCGATATAGCGCGATGAGAGCGTGAAGTGCTGCGGCTCGCCACCCTGGCGATTAATGCGATAGGCAAATCCCATCTTCTTGAATGCTGTGGGATCATATCCGTGCAAACATTGCGAGGGAATAAAAATTTGTACCGCCCACTTGCGGCGCCCCACCTCTCCGTGCACCTTCAGATCATCGGGATTGCAGAGCGGGTGGGCATCTTCGGTGCGAAAGCGCGTGATCTCTTGTGCAATGATGCCATCCACTGCTTGAGGAAAAATCAGAAAGTGGTGGCAGAAACGCGTGGGAAACCCCGCATTTTTCATGGCTCTGGTATCGATGAAAAGCTCGACAGAGTCATGGATATCTTCAAAAGGCTTGCTCACTTCGACGTCGAAGCGCACTCCCTCTTCGCTATAGCCGGCATGCATAGTCGCAAAGGAGATCTCGTCAGCGAGCTCGCTAAAATCGGGCAGAAGGTGGCGCTTTTTTAGCTCGCGCTTTTTTTCTGTCGGGTAAAGCGGAAGCTCGAAAGCAAAACAACTACTGGGCAAAAGAGCCGAGATGTCATCTAGGGAAGCGCTCATTTGCAAACCGCATCAAACAGCTGAGCCACAAGCTTCTCTTTGGCTCTCGCCCCTAGCACAGCTTGAGCCTGTTCAATCTGTTCGGTGGAAGGAGTGCCCTCGCGCTTTTCGAGCAGCTGGAAAAAGCCATTTTCTTGCGGCTGGGACCAGCTCTGAAGCGCCATCGTCTGCGTTAATGGATAGCGCGCATCGGTGCGGTTCCACACCTCTTCCGATTCTACAAGAGACCAGGGAGAAGATGCGAGAGTTGCACCTGCAATAAGCTGCTGGCGCACGCGCTCTTCAAAGGTCACCAGCCAGCTCTTCGGCGCCTCTTCAGGTGTTAGCCCTCCCAATTTGTCAGCGTAGACTAGGGCTGCCAAGCGATCTTTGCTCTCTTCAAAAGGCGCTGGAGTTCCATCGCTGCGCTTCAAGAGACCCTTTTTGCTGATCGCCGGATAGGATGCTTCTAAAGATTGATCGACGAGGCGATCGAGCGTTCCATCGCTCGCCGCTTGTGCAAAAGGCACGATCTCCTTTTCGCCTGCGCCTATCACATGAACACTATAGAAAGTGTGCTGATCAAAGCTGATCTTGCCGAGGTCGCTCCCCTGCTGCAGAAGGTTTATCACGGCGCTTGCATCTGTAGCTCCTGCAAAAGGCAGCGTGCCGCCTTCTAAATGGATCACAAGCTCCTGCTCGCGGCGGTGCGCTTTTTGCAGCGCATCGTCTACCCATTCGGGATGCTCAGCAATCAGTTGAAGCCGGCTCCACTCATCCACTTTAAGGCGCATGGTTCCGTCTAAGCCTTCTAGGGCGGCATAGCGCTCTTCGCTTGTTTTAGCGGGTTTTGTGCGCAAGATGGGAAATTCCTCTGCAAGACGTGCAAAATGCGCTTCTACCAGCTCCCAATCCCACGTCTGTTTCAAACTCATGCGCGCGGAGAGCGCTGCAGCATCGACTTCTGCGATTTCCACTTGAAAGCGCTTCTGAACGAGCTGGGGGGACTTTTTTTCCACCTCTTGCACTGAGACGAATTCAGTGGGCAGATCGCGAGGACGGTGCTGCGGAGCGACCGCATCGAGGTAGCGCTCAAGCTTCAGCAGCGAGCGAAAATCTTTTAAGACAAGCTCTTCAGGAAGAGAAAAAAGGCGCACCTTCACCTCTTGGTGGGCGTAACCGACATAATCTTTAATCGATAGAGGATCGATAAAGACCGCGCTGCCCACTTCTTGCAGCATGCGATTGAAAGCAGAGAGCTTCTGCCAAAGAAAAATCGCGCGATTTTCCTCGACCCCAAGATATCTGAGCTGCATGTAGAAACAGTCGCGCCCAACAGGTGCGTTGGGGCGTCCACTAAATGCGCGTTCGGCTCCCTTCACTAGTTCAGTGAGGGCTTCATCTTTGGCAACGCCGTAGCCTTTCTGTTCAGCTAAAATGCCTGCATTCATGAGCGCACGTGAAGCTTCCTGCACAAATGCATTGCCAAACCAGTCTTCCATTTTCTGTAGGCCCGCGATGCTCAAATCGATTTGTCCCAGAGCCGGATCCTGCTGGATCCACGAGTATTGCTGCTGCTGGTAGTAGACGAGCTGTCTCAAGAGTTCAGGCGAAAAGCGCAGCTGAGCGTTATAGAGCTTAATCAGCAGAGCGACCTCAGCGGGGCCGCACGTCTCTGGTCCTTTGCGGATCTGATCTAAGAGAGAATTGATTTCTGGGGCAAACCTCTCCCAAACAGAAGCCGCGCCAACGAAAGAAGCTTGCGGATGGGCATAGGGTTGAAAATAGCGGATTTTGCGGTAAGCCATATTGAAAGGCTCTTGGAGCGTCATAAACGACTTCTCCGCTAGCTTGAGAGCAAGGCCCGATTCAAAGAGCTCCTCTTCGAGTAGAGAGCGGCCCTCATCTACCACACCCGTCTGCAGAAACATCATCACCGCGTGCACATCGCGCTCATTGATCTCTGCGCCATCGAGGGTCTGCCCCACGGCGACAGGGGTCTGATCCGGCTGTGTCATAAGAGAGCTAAACGTGCCGAAAAAGACGAAAGAGATCACGATGATAAACGTGACAAAGACAAAGAAGATTTTCTGGTGTTTACGGAAAAATTGGAGCATAGGATTCCTATTTTTAGGATCCTATGGTAGCGAAATGGGTGCATATTCCCCAAGAGGAAAAACACTGCCTAATTGCTTAAATTACTCATACTCTGTTTGATAGCATCGATTGTGCTAGAGGCTTTAGTACTGGCTTCCTCGGCACGGTATAGGTTAGACGTCCCACGCAAATAGCCGTTATCTGCTACTTTGAATTGGACCTCGCCTTTAACTGTATGATAGGCGGACTCGACCTTACCGACCCCATAAACAACCGGTGTGATTAAGGCGAGGAGGACAAACTTCCCGCTCTTCTTGCCTATATTGTCTTCAGGTTGAATAACTAAAGATTTAACGCCTTCATCTATTTTCCTAATTAACATACATACATTATAAATAATTTGTTAATAGTTTACAACTATTTACATTAATTAAAATAATTAATATTATTAGGGTAGAAGGCGTCAAGCCTTAAAGAGGAGTTATATGGCAAAAATTGATAAGAAATACATGCAAGATTTTGAGAAACTAAAAAGAGATTGGGAAAGGCTCAATGCAATGCCTAACTCAGAACATCTCAATCTTCTGATGAAAGACCTCCAGCAGTTCCAAAACGACCTGCGCAATATCCGCTTGTAATTTTCAGGACCCCTTAATAAGCCTTGGCGAATAAGACTCGACCAGGGCTTTTCTTTCCTGTAAATGGACAGATTCCTTCGCCTTGCTCACCGGGCACTTCTCCCTCCATCGGGATGCATCGCACCGTCACGCCGAGATCTTTCTTCACCTGCGCTTCGACTGCAGGATCGCGGCACCAGTGCGTATAGGCAAAGCCTCCGTGGATCTCAGGCTCTTCTTCATTCTTAGGCGTGAAAAAGGTGTAGAACTCTTCTTTCGAATCAATTTGCTTGATATTCTCGTTCCTGAAAGCAAGCGCTTTCTGGTAGAGAGAATTTTGGATGTCGTCGAGAATCTCAGGAAGTTCCGTTGCAAGTTCTGGGCGACCGACTGCACGCGTCTCTTTATGAGGGCGATCGCGCCGGGCGACCATGACATTATTCGCTGCAATATCGCGCGGGCCCACTTCAATGCGGATAGGAATTCCCTTCTTCACCCACGACCAGAGCTTATCGCCCCCGCGCATATCGCGCTCATCGAGGAGAACTTCAAGCTGCTTACCATGGTATTGCACTTCCCCGAGCTCTTCAGCCAGAGAACGGCAGTATGCGAGAACATCGGCACGGGTCTCTTCCTTATGGAGAATCGGCAGGATCACGACGTGAGCCGATGCAATTCTGGGAGGCAGAACAAGACCATCGTCATCGCCATGTGTCATGATAATAGCACCGATGAGGCGGGTTGTCATACCCCACGAGGTCGTCCAACCAAACTGTTCATTTCCCTCTGCATCGCGGAAGCGGATTCCAGATGCCTTAGAAAAATTCTGTCCAAGGAAGTGAGAGGTTCCACATTGTAATGCTTTTCGATCCTGCATCATCGCCTCTATCGTAAAAGTCGACTCCGCACCGGGGAAGCGTTCGTTTTCGCTTTTCTCTCCTTTAACCAGAGGCAAAGCGAGATATTCACGTCCAAAATCTGCGTAGAGATCGAGCATCTTGCGCGTTTCTTCCAGAGCTTCTTCTCGTGTGGCGTGCACCGTATGGCCCTCTTGCCAGAGAAATTCTGCGGTGCGGAGGAAGAGGCGTGTGCGCATCTCCCAGCGGACGACATTGCACCACTGGTTGATGAGGAGCGGCAGATCACGATACGAGGTAATCCAGCGCGAAAACATCTCTCCGATAATCGTTTCGGAAGTGGGGCGGACGATGAGCGGTTCTTCCAGGGGTCCAGCGGGAATGAGTTTTCCCTCTTTATTGAGTTCTAGGCGATGGTGCGTGACAACAGCGCACTCTTTGGCAAATCCTTCGACGTGTGCAGCCTCTTTCTCCAGGAGGCTAACGGGGATAAAAAGAGGGAAATAGGCGTTCTGGTGGCCGGTGGCTTTGAACTGTGCATCGAGAATGCCCTGCATGTTTTCCCAAAGGCGATAGCCCCAGGGTTTGATCACCATGCAGCCGCGCACGGGCGAGTGTTCGGCGAGATCTGCCGCACTAATAACTTGCAAATACCATTCAGAATAGTTCTGCTTACGAGTAGGAGTAATAGCTGTTGTCATGGAGACAATGGTCTCACACGCCCGCTTCTTCTGTCAAGAACCTATCAAATACTTCTGCAGAAGCTGGCGGAAGATCTGTCTCCCCTCTTCTAGTGTCATGTCGTCCGGCAGAAGAGGAAATGTATGGGCTTTCATCCCCTCAAGCACACGCGTGCCAGGAAGAAGCAGCGCCTCAAGATATTCATCGGGCGGCATCTGCAAAGCGATGGTGCCCTGATGCAAAAATCCCTTCTTGCCTTGTCGTTGCGCAGCACCGGCGATCTTTCTCCCTTCCCACACCAGATCGTACTTCGTGGGCCGCGCCATACAAAAGCGCGTGGCGGCGCTGTCTAGTGCCAGAGCGTCTGTTGGGGTGAGTTGTAGATTCTTTCTGCCTAAAAATTCTTCAGCGGCCCGCTGGACAGCCTCATTGACAAAGCGGTAGTTCTCCAGCGTGTTTTGCGAAAAGTGAGGGCTGCTTGAAGGAACTAGGACGGAAAAGGCGATGTCCCAGATGTGAAAGACAACGCCGCCACCCGTCGGACGCCTGGCGAGCTGAAGGCCTCTTGCCCGAGCTTCCTCCATCTGCAAAAAGGCAGCGGGATCGACAAAGTAACCATACGTTGCACTAGGTCCCGACCAGTCGTAAAAGTGCAAGATGCACTGATCCTCCAGTGAACTAAACATTTCACTATCTAGGCGCATATTTTCTTGGGCGGTGCGAACGCCTGTGTCTAAAATTTTCCAATGACTCATAGGCCTTGCATTATTTCATAATAATGGTATACTTTCCTCAAAAAAACCGGAGGTTTTATGGCAGCTGATGTAAATAACATACTGAATCGTTTTGTGGGAAATGCGTTAATGGTCAATACAGGGGCTCTAGCTGATATTGCCCATGTTTATGTTACAATAAAAACAGCTGAAGCAATGCCCTATGGAAGAGTCTGGGCTTATATCGAGGGCTGGGTGGAGTTTGTTGAGCTCATTTTTCTTTCCACCATTCGCGCAATGGGTCATCTTTTTATGGCCTATCTCTCTTTAGCCGCAGCGGGTGTGCTCTTCATTTTTAGACTTGATGATCTTAGCGAGCAGACCTTTGAGTATTTTACGCATACTGCAACAAGGCTCGGCGTCGACGGCTGTGGCATCGCCATCGGATTTGCAGGCACCTTCTGCCCTCCTTTAGGGATGCTCGTTGCTGAGGAATTTTTAAAGGAAGTTGGCCAATCTTTAATACGCTAATTTCTATTGGGAGAGGCTGTCTGCCTCTCCTATTCTTGTCTTCTTTGCGATATTGCACTTGATTAACTAATCCCCGATTTGAGAAAAAGAGCCTAAGGCATAAAATAGCTGTGAGAGACCTTCCGCTGGACTGTCTCTGAGAGGGGTAATAATGATGTTCGATAAGTTCACTAATCGCGCTAAGCAGGTCATCAAACTGGCCAAAAAAGAAGCTCAGCGCCTCAACCACAACTACTTAGGTACTGAGCACGTTCTTCTTGGCCTGCTTAAGCTGGGTCAGGGTATTGCAGTCAATGTCCTGCGCAACCTCAATCTCGACTATGACACGGTACGCGCGGAAGTCGAGCGCCTCGTCGGCTTTGGTCCCGAGATCCAGGTCTATGGCGATCCCGCCCTCACCGGAAAAGTCAAAAAGGTCTTCGAATTCGCCAATGAAGAGGCGGCTAGCCTCAACCATAACTACGTCGGCACCGAGCACCTTCTCCTCGCTCTTCTACGCCAGACCGACGGCGTGGCAGCGCAAGTCCTCGAAAACCTTCACATCAACCTAAAAGATGTGCGCAAGGAAGTCCTTAAAGAGCTCGAAACGTTCAACTTACAGCTGCCGCCGATGGGCAGCATGGCGACTCCTTCTACAAGCGGCATGGGCGGACCTGGGGGTGCTAAACCTTCAGATAAAGCTCCTGTCACCGACAAGCTCCCCGCTTTGCGCGCCTACGGACACGATCTTACTGAGCTCTGCCGCGAAGGCAAACTCGATCCGGTCATCGGCCGTAAAGAAGAGGTCGAACGCCTCATTCTGATTCTCTGCAGACGCCGCAAAAACAACCCGGTTCTCATCGGGGAAGCAGGCGTGGGTAAAACGGCGATCGTCGAAGGGCTCGCTCAGGCGATTGTCCGTGGCGAAGTCCCCGACAACCTCGCGAAAAAGAAGCTCATATCGCTCGACTTGACGCTAATGATCGCGGGTACAAAATACCGCGGCCAATTCGAAGAGCGCATCAAAGCAGTCATGGATGAGATTAAGAAGCATGGCAACATCCTTCTCTTTATCGACGAGCTCCATATTATCGTAGGCGCAGGCGCTGCCGAAGGCGCGATCGACGCTTCCAACATCTTAAAACCTGCTCTTTCTCGCGGAGAAATCCAGTGTATCGGCGCGACAACTCTCGACGAATACCGCAAACACATCGAGAAAGACGCCGCCCTCGAGCGCAGGTTCCAGAAGATCCTCGTCTCCCCTCCTTCTATTGAAGAGGCGATCCAGATCCTGATGGGCCTTAAGCCCAAGTATGAGGAGCACCACAAGTGCATCTATACAGACGATGCGATCAAAGCCGCCGTCTACCTCTCTGACCGCTACCTGCCCGGCCGCTACCTGCCCGATAAGGCGATCGACCTAGTCGACGAAGCAGGCGCGAAAGCGCGCATCGCTTCTATGCTGCAGCCTGAAGACATCACCAAGTATGAGCAGCAGATCGAAGAGACGCGCATTGCAAAAGAAGATGCAATTGGCAAGCAAGAGTATGAAAAAGCGGCTAAATTGCGCGACACGGAGAAGAATCTGCGTGCCGAGCTGCAGCGCATCATCGAAGAGTGGGAAAACACCAAAGAACAGCAGAAAGTGATCGTCGACGAAGAGGATATCGCTGCCATCATCGCCAAACAGACGCGCATCCCTGTCACTCGCCTCACAGAGGGCGAAACGACAAAAGTGCTCAAAATGGAAGAGATCCTGCGCGAGAATATCATCGGCCAAGACGACGCCCTGCAAACAGTATGCAAAGCAATACGCCGTAGCCGCGCAGACATCAAAGACCCCAATCGCCCGATTGGAGCCTTTCTGTTCCTCGGTCCTACGGGTGTCGGTAAGACCCTGCTGGCCAAGCAGCTCGCCATCCAGATGTTTGGCGGCGAAGAGGCGCTTATCCAGGTCGACATGTCCGAATACATGGAGAAGTTTGCCGTCAGCCGGATGACAGGCTCTCCTCCGGGTTATGTCGGTCACGAAGAGGGCGGCCAGCTCACCGAACAGGTGCGTCAGCGACCCTACTGCGTCGTGCTCTTTGATGAAGTCGAGAAAGCCCACCCTGACGTGATGAACCTCCTGCTCCAGATTCTGGAAGAGGGACGCCTCACCGATTCGTTCGGCCGCAAAATCGACTTCCGCAATACCATTGTCATCATGACCTCCAACTTGGGAGCTGAACTGATCCGCAAATCGAGCGAGGTCGGCTTCAACGTCGGAGAGGGAATGATCGATTACAAGACGATGCAGGAGAAGATCGAGGGTGCGGTCCGCAAAGGCTTCAAACCCGAGTTCCTCAATCGTCTCGATGGTGTGGTGATCTTCCGTCCTCTCGACAAAATCCAGCTCATGCGAGTCATCGACCTGGAGATCAAGAAGGTTCAGGCGCGCCTGTCGCGCAAAAATATCCTCATTGCGCTAGACAGCAAAGCAAAAGATCTGCTGGTGCTCAAAGGCTTCCAGCCTGAAATGGGCGCACGGCCGCTTCGCCGCGTGATCGAACAGGAGCTCGAAGATCCTCTCGCAGAGAAGATCCTGCTCAATCCCGACAAGGGAGGCAACTGGCTCATCACGGTCGAAGACAACAAGTTTATCTTCGTCGACCAGGTACCGCCTTCTGACGTGAAAGATCAGCTCGTTACAGCTAAGCCGAGTATTTAGTTAAAAATATTTTTACTTATATTTTTATACTGGGCCTCTATAGACATGTCGGGTGGTGTGCCATCGGACACACCACCCGACATGTCTATAGAGGCCTAGTACACTGTTATCAATAAGCCCTCTCTTTCTAGAGAGGGCTGTCTTTTAATCTGGATAGGTTTATCATTTGATACCAACAGCGCCCAATTCTGGGACTGGAGGTATTTATGAAAAGTATCAAAACAATCATGCTATTAGTTCTTTGTATGGCAGGGAGCAGTTTGATAGCAAAAAATACCGAAGATAAGATTAAGGATGCGATTGAAAGCGCAGCCGATAGTCTAAAATCAGGGATGCATAAATTAGGAGATGATGCATCCGCAATCCAGGACTACTTCAATCACTACCACTGGAAGGGAGTGATCGAGGCCAAAACCACTTCCGGACAAGCCACACTGAGCCATTTGAAAATGAATGGCCACTCACGTGCAGTCGTGGTGAAACCCGGTGAACCGATCAATGGAGAAGTGCATTGCTCCTTCGAGCGCGATCAATGTTCCAGCATCTGCTTCTACCGTGTCGTCCTAGGGATTAACGGAGAAGGAGCTCAAACAACAATTGGCAACACCCTTGGCGCCATCGCAGGGAAAAGCAAAGAGCATTTCGTGCTCATTGCACCTGAGAAACCAGGCCTGTATCAGCTACGCTTTAGAACTGTGGAGAAGTTTACAGAAACTGAAGCGTTGAAAGCATGGGTCGATGACCATGGTGATGAACCTAGCGCAACAACCACAATCGGATTTATTTACGTTAAATCTTAAGTTGTGAGTTGGGCCACTCTGTATTTGCAGAGTGGTCTATTTTTAAGGAGACCTTTTATGAAAAAAGCAGCAATTTTATTTATTCTTTTAACAGTAATAAACCCTCTAATTGCAGAATGTGGTTGCAAAGGTAAACCAAAGCAACCCCCACAAGAAGCTCCTAAACCAAATAAATAGCAATTTATTCATAATTTGTAATATTATATACAAATTATGAAAGTAATTGTTGGTATGTCCGGTGGAGTCGATTCTTCTGTATCGGCTCTACTGTTGAAACAGCAGGGATATGAAGTCGTTGGCCTCTTCATGAAAAATTGGGAGGAGACCGATGGCAGTGGGTCGTGTCATGCCACCCGCGATTTTGAAGACGTCGCCTCTGTGTGCCAAGTCTTGGATATCCCCTATTATGGGGTCAACTTTGTCAAAGAGTATCAGGAACTTGTCTTCGACTCTTTCGTCTCCGAGCTTAAAGAGGGTTATACGCCCAATCCCGATATCCTCTGCAATCGCGAGATCAAATTTAAGGTCTTTTTGGAGAAGGCCAAAAGCCTAGGAGCCGACTTCCTCGCCACCGGTCATTATTGTCAGACGCAAGATGGGATACTCTTAAAAGGGAGCGACCGCGGCAAGGACCAGAGCTATTTTCTCTACACCCTGCAGGAAGAGGCTCTTAAGGGAGTGCTCTTCCCAATCGGCAATTTGGAGAAAGCAGAGGTCAGAAAGCTAGCCCTTGCTCATGGTCTCCCTGTTCACGACAAGAAAGACAGCACAGGCATCTGCTTCATCGGCAAGCGCGACTTTAAAGAGTTTATCAGCCGCTATATCCCCTACCACCCCGGGGATTTTACGACACTAGATGGTCAGGTGGTGGGACGTCACGACGGCGCTGCCTATTATACGATCGGCCAACGCAAGGGTCTCGGCATCGGCGGCCCGGGCGATGCCTGGTTTGTCGTGAAAAAGGATATGGAGCGGAATCTCGTCTACGTCGAACAGGGAAGCGACCATCCCGCCCTCTATGCAAGGGGCTTAATCGCCCGTGAGTGGAGTTTTGTCTCCGGAGAAATTCCGGCTCTGCCATTTACCTGTAGAGCCAAGATCCGCTACCGCCAAGAGGATCAGGGCTGCACTATTGAGCGAATAGAGGGGGACCGTCTGTATGTCTCTTTCGATGTGCCACAGCGCGCCATTACCCCGCGGCAATCGGTCGTATTCTACACAGGCCAAGTCTGTCTCGGCGGCGCCCTTATAGAAACAGCCATTCCCTAAAAAAAAGTTTTACATTATGCAGAGAGGATGCAGACTCTGCGATGGCTCCTGCTCGTTTTATGCGCCGGTTGTGTGCGCATCCCCGAAAATGAGGGACGCTGCGCCCTCATGCCCACCCCCTCCGTCAACGTTCAAGATGCTCTGCACAATGGGCCTTTTGTCTCAGGCGATTTTCCCGCGTGCTCATGGTGGGAAGAGTGGGATGATCCGCAGTTAGATGAGCTCATTGCTATAGCTCTTGCCGACAACCCTTCGCTGAAGCAAGCCGAGGCTCGCCTGCAAACTGCCGAACAAGACGCCAAGATCAAACGCGCCAGTCTATTTCCCATGCTCGGCTTAGGCGGGGAGGCAAATCTTCAGCATCTGGCCAAAAATGGCTTTTTCCGCGCCTTTGCTCCTTCGATTCCCGCCGGGGTCAATGAATATACCCTTGAACTCAACTTCTCTTATGAATTTGATTTCTGGGGCAAAAATCGCAATATTTTCCAGGCAGCTCTTGGGCTTTCAAAAGCTGCAGAGGCCGAAGCAGCGGGGGTGCGCCTGATCATCAGCACGGCTGTTGCCGCTGCCTACTTCCAGTACCAAGCCGACCTGCAGAAGTTCACTCTTGCCAAAAACCAGTATGAGCTGACCAAGAAGCGTAGCCGGCTCACACAGCTGCGCAGCGGAGGCGCTTTAGATGACAATACGGCTCTTTTCGACGCCGATGCAACTCTTCTCCTACAACAAAAGCTCCTCTTGCTCGCTGAACAATCGCTTCTCATCGACGAGCATGAGCTCAATATGCTGCTGGGCAGAGGGCCTGATTGCCCTCTTGACCTTGAAGCGCATCCTCTCCCTTCCCGTGCCACCGTCGCTCTTCCGACACAGCTCTCTTGCGACCTTTTGGCACGGCGTCCTGATCTCAGCGCACAGATCCACCGCGTAGAAGCTGCAGCGCATCTGATCGGTGCCGCTAAAGCGGATTTCTACCCCAGTGTGGATCTAATGGCTCTCGCCGGTCTCGATACGGTGTTTATCCGTCGCATTTTCACCTGGAATTCGGTTGCTGCAGTCGCAGCTCCGGCATTCAATCTGCCGATTTTCACAGCGGGCAGGTTGCGCGCTCAGCTACGCCAAAAAGAAGCGCTTTTTCAAGAGGCGGTAGAAGGATACAACACGCTGCTTTTGCAGGCCGTACGCGAGGTTGCCGACCAGATCGTGCTCTTGCAGAAAGCCGATGAGCAGCTCATTGTGCAAGAGAGTGTTTTGCGCAAAAGAGAGGAGACGAATGCTCTTGCCAAGCGGCGCTTTGAAGTGGGCCTGCGCGGTGCGTTTGATCCGATCGATGCCGAACTTGCTCTGCTTAACCAAGAATGGGGCCTGATCGATCAGGCATTCATCCGCACCTATTCAGCTCTCAAACTCATTCAAGCACTAGGCGGTGGCTTTAATGGATGAAGAGCACAAAAAGCACAGCAAGTGGTTATATGCGGGGGCTATTGCAATCGCGGTCATCACCCTGATTCTGCTCATCTACTGGCTCATCTGGGGACGCCTTTCTGTCTCGACGACAGACGCCTACGTCAACGGCAACCAGATCGTGGTCACATCGCAAATCTCCGGCTTTATTCAAACTGTCGCGGTTCAAGATACGCAGCTCGTGCAAGAGGGAGATCTCCTCGTTCACCTCGATCCGACGGATAGCATCATTACACTTGAAAAAGCCAAGAGCTCTCTGGGAGAAGCGGTACGCCAGGTCATTGCCCTCCAGCAGCGCGCCTTAGAATTGCAGGCGGAAAAGCAGGTGCGCCTCAGCGACTTCATCCGCGCAGGGCAGGACTACGTCCATCGCGAGAAGGTCGTGGAAGAGGGGGGTGTCTCGCGCGAAGATTTTGAACACGCAGAAGCGGCTTTTGTCAGCGCTTTTGCCTCAACTCTGATGGTCGAGCATGCGCTTCGAGCAGCTGTTGCACAAGTGGAAAATACAACTTTGGAAACGCACCCCATTGTGCTGGCTGCAGAAGAGGAGCTGCGCGCTGCCTACGTCAACTTAAAGCGCTGCCATATCGTATCTCCTGTACGAGGCATCGTAGCGCAGAAGCGCGCTCAGGTCGGCGAATCGATCCTTCCCGCTGATCCGCTCATGGCGGTAATCCCGCTAGATCAGATGTGGGTCGACGCCAATTTCAAGGAGAATCAGCTCAAGAAGGTGCGACTCGGGCAGAAGGTGCATCTATGGGCCGACATCTACGGGCGTTTTTCTCCATTTCATGGGACTGTTATCGGGATTGCTGCAGGAACGGGCAGCGTCTTCTCCCTCCTGCCGCCGCAAAATGCCACAGGCAACTGGATCAAGATTGTCCAGCGCCTCCCTGTGCGCATCCAGATCGATCCCTCGGAAATAGAAAAGCTCCCTTTACGCCTCGGGCTCTCCATGAATACCAAAATCGACTTAAGCAAAGATGGACCGATGGTTCCGGCCCCATACGAAGGAAGAGCTCTCTTTGATACGCCGATTTTCCAGCAGCAGCTTTCCGGCGCTGATGAGTTGATTCAGCAGATTATTAAAGAAAACTCATGAATAAAGCACTCACAGGACCCGCTCTAGTCATTGCCACGATTGCAGTGGCTCTCGCGACCTTTCTCATCGTGCTCGACTATTCAATTGCAAACGTCTCGCTCCCCTACATCGCCGGCGACCTCGCCGTCAGCGCCGATCAGGGCATCTACGTGATCACCTCATTTGCTATAGGAAGTGCGATCATTCTGCCTGTGAGCGGATGGCTCACAAAGCGCCTCGGTCTCATTCGCCTGATGCTCCTCTCCCTCATGGGGTTTACACTTCTTTCTTTCGTTTGCGGCATCTCACAAAATATAGCGATGCTTGTAATCGCGCGCTTTTTGCAAGGCATGGCGGCCGGCCCCCTCGTTCCCCTCTCACAGAGTATCATCGTGATGATCTTTCCGCCGGCCAAGAAGGCGACAGCCTTGGCCTTCTGGAGCACGGTCACTGTCACGGCACCTATCCTAGGACCGATTTTGGGCGGCTGGATCTGCTACGACTACAGCTGGCCCTGGATCTTTTTCATCAATGTGCCGCTTGGCCTTTTTAGTTGGATTGCGATTCGTGCGCTGCTCAAGGGATATGATACCGAACGCGTCTCTCAGCCCACCGACTGGGTCGGACTAATACTCCTAGCTATTGGAGTCTCGACCTTGCAATTCATGCTCGACAAAGGCCAGCAATATGATTGGATGCACTCACCGATCATCCGCACCTGTGCTGTAGCTTCAGCGCTCGCATTTTTTACGCTCATTCCCTGGGAGCTGCGCCATCGCACGCCCCTTCTAGAACTGTCGCTCTTGAAGATACGTTCCTATACACTTTCCATTGTCTTTATCGCAGTCGCCTATGCCATCTATTTCGGGTCTGTCGTTCTGATTCCTCTCTGGCTCCAACAAAATATGGGCTATACGCCAACGTGGGCGGGCCTTGCTGTAGCGCCGATCGGGATTTTGCCCTTCCTCTTTTCTAATTTGATTGGCACATGGGTCAAGAAAAGAGGATCTATCACTCCCCTCCTTCTCAGCTTTTTTATGTTCGCCCTCTCCTGTTTTGCCACCGCTTTTTTGACAACAGCGGTCGATATCTGGCACATCGGGTTTTCGCGCTTCCTTCTCGGCGCAGGCCTGCTGCTCTTCATCGTGCCCCTCTTTTCCCTCTCCATCCAAGAGATCCCCAGTGAAAAGCTGCCCAGCGCAACCGGCATGTTCCACTTTGTGCGTGCGATGGTGGGAGCAATCGGTACGTCCCTCTTCACGACTCTCTGGGAAAGGCGCACGATCTACCACAGTTCGATTGTCGGCGCTAATGTCAGCGAATTCCAGCAGCCGACGCGCGATGCCCTCGCTACACTTGCCCAGCAAGGCTTACAGGGAGAGCAGGCTCATGGAGTGCTCTATGAGCTCGTCAATCAGCAATCGGCGCTCCTTGCGATCAACGACTGCTTTTACGTCATGGGATGGATATTTCTGGCATTGAGCCTTGTGCTGATCCTGGGAAGAAAACGCGCAACCGTTTAAGATAGCATCATGCTTCTACTTATTTTACTCGCTGTTGTTCCTCTGAAAGATGTCGGTCAGCGCATCTGGCAAAATGAGTGCCATGGAAAAGTCGACAAGATCCTCTTCTGGAGCCCCCATGAGTCCTTCCCTTCCCTTGGGATCGGCCACTTCATCTGGCTTCCTCAAGATTCTGATGCGCCATTTGAACAGACCTTCCCCCAGCTCATCGCCTATTTTTCGACCCAGGGGGTGAAAGTGCCCGCCTGGCTTAAATCCTCGTGCCCGTGGAAGAATCGAGCGGCATTTCTGCAAGCAGAAGACTCGGTCCAGATGCAGGAGCTGCGCACGCTATTAGTTTCGACGATCGATCTTCAGACGCAATTCATCTGGCAGCGCTTTGAAAAGGTTGAGCAGGAGCTCCATCTGAGCGAAAAGGCGCAGCTCCATCTCACTGCGCTTAAATCGACTCCCCAAGGGGTGTATGCCCTCATCGACTACTTGAATTTCAAAGGTTCCGGGTTGTCAGAAAAGGAGAGCTACAAAGGCGAGGGATGGGGTCTTAAACAGGTGCTGGAAGGCATCCCCGCCAAGACCGCGGGATCTAATATTGTGACAGCTTTTGTCACAAGCGCCAAGGAGCGCCTGGCCAAACGCGTGGAAAATTCTAAACCTGAAGCAGGCGAGGCGCGCTGGCTCAAAGGCTGGAACAGCCGCCTCGACTCCTATGAAAAATGAACTACTTCTTTTTCTTCGGGATTTTCGCCCCAGACTGGCGCGCTTCACGAAGTGCAATCGCGACAGCCTGTTATTGTGGGCGTCCAGAGTGAATTAGTTCTTTGATGTTTTTGCTAATCGTTTCTTTGGACTTACCTTTTTTCAAGGGCACTAGAACGCGCCTACGAGTCCAATAATGCCGATAATGATGAGGTAAATCGCTACGACGTAGTTAAGAATGGCTGGGAAAATAAGAATTAAAATCCCCGCTAACAGTGCAATGATTGGATTAATGACTGGATGCAACATATACTACTCCTTGGTTGAAGGCTCTAATTTATGATGTAGAGGATTGGTCCATTTGTTAAAAGAGTATTTTACTTTATTGCATTCTTTTTGCGCACGTGGCTATGTTTGACGCTATAGCCAAAGTAGACAATGTAACCCAGGAAGATCCAGATGACGAGCTGAATCCAGTTGATGCTCGGTAGTCCAATCATCAAGATCAAAGAGATAAATGTACCGAATAATGGAACCCAAGGGAAAAAGGGCACTTTGAAGGGGCGATGCAGCGAAGGCTGTTTATAGCGCAGCACGAGCACGCCAAAACAGACGATCGCAAAAGCCATCAGCGCACCCATCGAAACGATCTGTCCGAGGACGCCCAGAGGGAAAAATCCGCAGATAACCATCGCTGCTGCTGTAAAAATCAGGGTGTTGTAGAAAGGAGTGTGGTATTTCTTATGCACCTTGCCGAAGATCTTCGGAAGAAGACCATCCTGTGACATGGTGTAGAAAATACGCGTTTGGCCAAGCAGCATGACCAGAATGACAGACGTTAGGCCTGCCAAAATAGCGAATTTGGAAACAAACCGCATCCAATAGAAGTTTGGTCCCAGGGCGTCAACTGCTGCTGCAAATGGCGCAGCTCCTCCTAATTGTGTGTAAGCGACAACACCGGTAAGGACGAGGGCAACGATCACGTAAGTGATTGCCGAAATACTCAATGAGCCGATCATGCCTGCTGGCAAATCTTTCTGCGGATTGCGCGACTCTTGAGCAAGAGTGGCGATGGCATCAAAGCCGATATAAGCAAAGAAGACGACACCCGCTCCACGCAAAATACCGCTCCAACCAAAGGAACCAAAAGTACCTGTGTTTTCGGGTATAAAAGGTGTCCAGTTGCCTGTTTTGATAAAGGCGATACCGCAGGCGATAAACAGAAGGATGACGCCAAACTTTATGACGACTAAGACGTTGTTGAGCGTTGCCGCGATCTTGATGCCCAATGCAATCATGACACCGATAAAGGCCACGATGCACACAGCGGGAAGGTTAATCATCGCTCCACTCTGACTCCACCCATTCAAGGTATCGTAGATGAAGGGAGATTGAGAAAGCGTCGCTGGAATGGAGAGGCCAAAATCCGCAATGAAAGCGGTAAAATACCCCGACCAAGCCACTGAGACAGTCGATGCAGAAAAGAGATATTCAAGGGTAAGCACCCAGCCAATTGTCCAAGCGGCGAACTCCCCTAATGTTGCATAAGCATAGGAATAGGGCCCCCCCGCAATAGGGATAATAGATGCAAATTCTGCGTAGCATAGGGCTGCGACGATACAAACAAGGGCAGCCAAAAGAAATGATAAAACAACAGCCGGTCCCGCATATTCTGCAGCGGCCTGGCCTGTCATGACAAATATGCCTGCTCCAATGATGGCGCCAACGCCAAGCAAAATGAGTTGAAATCCCGAGAGACTTCGAGTGAGGCCTTTGCCTTCTGCTTCTTCTTTTAAATCGTGAATCGACTTCTTTGCGAACAATCCTTTCATAGCCGCTCATCGTATCAAAGGAGTCGGATTTTTTCCAAAGAAATTTTGGCGAGAGGGTGCTTAAGCACCCTCTTAAAGGACAAAATTCCCCTCTGCATCTCTCTCGAAAAGAGCGATCTCGAGGAAATACTCCATTTCCTCATGCACAGCATAATCCGCAGGCAGTGCTATTTCAATATTGACGAAAGGAGGAAGTGCGTTGTGCACATGAACTGCGGATGATGATGTAACCGGTATTGACATTTTATTGTCCTTTTTCAAGTGTAAAACAGGGATTTGCAGTGAAGAGTTTATCCATAGATACAAAGCAGGTTGCGAGTTCGGCCGTCTGCTTTAGATCCTTAGGTGCAAACCTTAAAATCATCCCAAGATAAACATCATTCCGCTGCATCTGGGGAACTGTGGGCAGATCAAAAGATAGGTAGTCTTGCGAAGACTCAATATCTTCAGTTGTCCCAAACTGACAGTTGAGCAAATTATCAAAATCCCCATACGAATCTTTGTCAAAAAGACCTACTTCTACACTATATCCAGAGGTATGCCCTGGCAGTGCATAATCAGGAGGCAGGGCTATTTTAAATGTTACAGATGCAGGAAGCTGAGTAAATGCATGAGCTGCTGTGGGTGATGAAACGGGTAGTGTTGACATAATAATCTCCTTTAATCGGTTCTAGTGTATTTCGTTCATAAATTCGTAGACGAGTTCAATGGCAATGAATAGGACAAGAAGAAGCAAAGACGCTTTCCCTCCAGGGAGTTGAGGCTGGAAGGCGAGCTTCTTGCGGTAGCGGCCCGACCAGACCATAAGGACAGGAATGAGGCCGAGCAAAAGAGCGCAGCCAATACCACCCGCATATCCTAGAGCGCGTAAAAAAATGGTGGGCTTGAGCATGGCAATGATCGCGGGAGGAAGAAAGACGCAGGCATAGAGCACAGCTCTGTTTTTGCCTTCTTTGCGCAATTTCAGACCGTCTGCAAGAAAATCCATCAGGCCAAGCGCCACGCCCAAGAAGGAAGTGGTGAGGGCGAAAAAGGCGAAGGCCTGTCCAAGAGCATAGATGTAAGGAGATCCAATAACTCCTTTAAGGGGCATGACTGCACTATCGCCTTGGACTTTTGCTTCAAGTAAGCCTCCAGCTCCTTCGAGCGGGACGATCCCGAGAATGAGCAGTTCCCAGATCACATAAACAAAAAGAGGAATGAGACTCCCTATGATGATGACTTTGCGCAAGGGTTGTGCCTTTTGTTGGAAGTAGGAAACGAGGCTAGGAACAGTTCCCTGATAGCTAAATGAGGTGAAAATGACCGGAAGGGCAAAAAGGGCCGCACTCCAGTGTGTCCGAGGGAAGCGCGAGAGCTCCACATGCCCCGAGCTGATGAGCACGAAGATGACGAAGGAGACGACAAGGCCCGTCATAAGAATAAAATTCAAGCGATCGACAGCTCGCGTCCCTGCATAGACAAATGGGGAAAAAATAAGCACGAAGAGCAGAATCCCGATCGGAGCCGAAATCGCATCCTTTGTCAGAGAGGTAATAAAGCCACCGCCACCCACTGCATAGGCGACCATCAAGCAGTAGAAAAGAAAGAGATAGAGCGCCCAGCTGGCGATTTTTCCTTTTAGCCCGAGAAGGTGGGAAGCGAGTGAAATAATATTCGCATCTTTAGGCAGCCAGAGGCATGCCTCTAGAAGGAGAAGTCCTGTAGCCGCTGCAAACAGCCAGGATAGGAGATAAATGAAACATGCAGGCCAGAAACCGCCCTCTGCAGTCACGACGGGAAGCGCGAGCATTCCCGCACCGATCGCCGTCCCTGCAACGAGCAGGGCTGCACTCCAAATTTTTGGTTTCATGGGATCGCCTGAAGAGAAAAAAAGGTCTCGTCTGACATAAACTGTTCCGCTGGGACATAGCACTCAGCGATTATCCTGCCATTTTCTTCACCATCTACGTTTGTTAAAAGAATCCCAACGAAGACATCCTTCTGATGCATGCGTGCATCGAACTCAAAGACGAAACCCCGAGTCTCGCCAGCATAGAGATTAGGATATTCTTCCATGATTTCAAAATACGGGGGTTCTAGTTCTTCGTAATCCCCCTCCGCATTCTGTATGTAGAGATTGCCACATAGGACATAAGCCCCATTCTGAATAGGAGGCGGTAGTGCTCTTGGTAGCTGCACGGATGCATTAATAGGATTAGAATCGACATGATCCGGTACATATACAGGCCCCATCACCCTTGATACGCTCATATATTCTTCCTTTTTTTTGAAATCGGGTGACATTCTAGTACAATTTGACTTTTTTATTCTACAATCATATCCTTAAGTCCTTTGCAGCATATTGATTTAGTGGAAGAAAGAATATATACACCGAGCGAACATGGTCTTGCGCTCGAACGGATCGACAATCACGCCCTATATGTGATGGAAAAACTCCGCCAAGCGGGGTACGTCGCCTATTTGGTCGGAGGCAGCGTCCGCGACCTGCTCCTCGATAAAAAACCCAAAGATTTTGATATCTCTACTTCTGCCAAACCCGAGGAGATCAAGGCTGTATTCCGCAATTCTATTCTTGTCGGCCGCCGCTTTCGGTTGGCTCACGTGCGTTTTGGCCAAAAAGTCCTCGAAGTCTCTACCTTCCGCTCCGGCAATATCGAAAATGAAGAGCTCATCCTCCGCGACAATCAGTGGGGCTATCCTGAAGAGGATGCTTTAAGACGCGACTTCACGATCAATGGACTCTTTTACGATTCCGCGAATCAAACCATTATCGACTATGTCGGCGGCTTTGAAGATATTAAGAAAAAGAGCCTGCGCACCATCGGCCAGCCCTTTGTGCGCTTCAAACAAGACCCTGTGCGCATGATCCGCCTGCTCAAGTTCCGCGCGCGCTTCGGGTTTGACATCGATCCCGATGCGCATATCGCACTGCTTGAATGCCGCTCCGAGATCGTCAAAAGCGCTCCGGCGCGCGTGCTCGAAGAGCTCCTGCGCATGCTCGAGTCGGGAGCCGCACAACCATTTATTCAACTGATGGCCGACCATGGTTTGCTGGGGCATCTCCTTCCGCTTTTGGCTCAATTCATTGAAAAGAGTTCGGGAAGCGATATCTACTCTTATTTGCAAGAGGTCGATAGTCAGATCCACGACCCCTCCGCTCCCCGCCACGACCGCGCGACTCTCCTCACCTGTTTGATCTACCCGCTCTTCGAGCAGCGCATCAATGAGCGCTTCATCGCGCGCGGCACGATCCCTCACCTCGGGCAGATCCATGTGGAGGCGCTCCACCTGCTCGACGAATTTTTCCACGGCTTCTTCCAGCTGCCCCGTAGATTCCGCGTCAGCGTAAGCAATATTTTGACTTCCCAATACCGCCTCACCCCTATCGAAAAGAGAAAGGGCACGAGACGCCGCGTCCCCAAGGATCCCGATTTCCATCTCGCTCTCGACTTTTTGGGGCTGCGCAGCTGTATCGAACCCGGGCTACAAGTCGTTTTAGAAGAATGGCGCGCCGGCCAAACTGCTCCCGAGGGAGAGCAGCAAGCTGCTCCCGCCCGCAAAAGACGCAGACGCAGAAGAAGAAGTGGTCCATAGACATAAATTTGCAGGTGTTGAAGTCGCATTCGTGGGTCCTCCCTTACATGAAGGCCCCCTTCCCGCCCTTTTTTATTTTGCCCTATCCGTAGAAGAAAGCCTCACTGTCGATCCCTACAATCAACCTGTCGTCCACCTGCAGAAGCTTCCTTTGCGCATCTTCTCGATTAATTTGCCTGCGCATGGCCCCGGATTGAAGTCGGTGGATGCCATGGATCGCTGGGCAGAGGATTTTGCCGAGGGCCGCGACCCGCTCACCCCTTTTTTGGACCAGACAGCAGCAGCCATTCTTGCCATGCGTGAGGAGGGAGTTTTCACAGAACTTTCGCTCATGGGACTTTCGCGCGGCGGCATGATCGCAGGACATATTGCGACGCGCGTGCCTGTGAAGAGAATCGTCGCTTTTGCCCCGCTCACCAAGCTTTCCTACGCACCACAGTTCGATCTAAGCCATTGCGTGGAGCAGTTATGTTCAATTCCGATCCGCTTTTATATCGGCAATCGCGATACGCGCGTAGGCACTTCCCACTGCTTCGACCTGGTGAATCAGCTTGCTGAGGAGGCATTTAAGCGAGGCATGCGTTCACCCCCAATAGAGATGATCGTTTCTCCTTCGATTGGCCACATGGGCCATGGGACCTCTAAGCACACGTTTGAAGCAGGCGCGGAATGGGTGGCGCACCGATGAGTCTGTTCGTCTTTGTGGGAGAGAAAAGCGCTGATTTGCACGGCGAGAGACTACTTAAAGGTCTCTACGCGCGCAATCCGTCTCTAAAAGTCTGGGGCGTAGGCGGCCCTAAAATGCGCGCAGTCGGCCTCGACGTGGTGATGGAAATGGAGCGCTTCCAAGTGATGGGCTTTGTCGATGTCTTTTTTGCTCTGCCACGCCTGATCAAACAATTTTATACACTGCGCCGCGAGATTTTAAAGCGTAATCCAAAGGTTTGCCTGTTCATCGACTACCCCGGCTTTAATCTCGCTATGGAGAAATCGCTGCGCAAAAAGGGATTTAAGGGCCAGATCTGCCACTACATCTGCCCCTCCGTCTGGGCATGGGGCAAAAAGCGCATCCCCAAGATGGAAAAAATCCTCGACTACCTGTTTGTGATCTTTCCTTTCGAGAAGCAGTTCTTTAATCCTGAAAAGCTCAAATGCCTTTTTGTCGGCCATCCTCTTGTCCAACGCATCGCCGAGGAGAAGCCGGCACCCATAACACTCCCACAAGGTAGAATCCTCGCCCTCTTTCCCGGCAGCCGCGCCAAAGAGATCGATCGCAACCTTTCCATGCAGCTAAAGTGTGCAGAGAAATTGATGCTCGAGTGGCCGGATCTGCACATTGCCCTTTCCGTCACTTCCTCCCAGCTTCTACCTCTTATCAAGAAATATATTCCGCCTACCCTTCCCGTCATCTTTGTAGAAGCAAAGGACACCTATGCGTTGATGCGCGCCGCCCACATGGCGATCGCAAAATCGGGAACCGTCACTTTAGAGCTGGCTTTGCATGGCGTACCCACGGTGGTCACCTATGGGATTTCGCCGGTCGATCTATTCATCGCCCGCACCATTCTACGTATCAATTTACCTTTTTACTGCATTGTCAATATTGTAGCGCAAAAAGAGGTCTTCCCCGAGCTTTTCGGCCCTTATTTGACCGACGCGCGCCTCCTCGAAGCTACTCGCCGCTTTCTGCTCTACCCCCAGGTATTTCAGGAGTGTAAAGAAAACTGCCGCTCCCTGTATAATAGCCTGGCCGGGCAGAGCGCTGATTGCGACCTGCCAGCTTTTTTGGAAGGGCTTTTAAATGAAAGAAGATCAATTTAAAATTTACATCGACCGTTTAAAAGAAGGCCGCAAAGAAAAAATTGAGGTCGAAGTCGATCCCGCTTTTCTTACGCTGGCAGATAATGAGGTCTTGTTCAATAAGCCCGTGAAACTGACTGGCGAAGCCTATCTCGCAGAGAACCATCTTCTCCTCAACCTAAAGATTATTGCAGAAGCCACGATGCCCTGTTCGATCTGCAATGAGCCCACACAGGTGCCGATTGCGATTAAAGATTTTAAACAGCAGATCGACTTAGAAGAATTTGCCAAGCCCGTCTACGATTTTGCTGACGACGTGCGCACGGCAATTCTGCTCAAGATCCCGCCCTTTGCCGAATGTGGGGGTAACTGTCCAGATCGCAAGACAGTCAGCAAATTTTTGAAGCAGCCCGCCAAGGATGAAGGAGCTAACTTCCCCTTCCAATCCTTAGAATAAAGATAAATAACAGGATATTAGGATGTTCAGGATGGAAAATTTGAATTTTCATCCTGAATATCCTACTATCCTGTTCCTTAAATCCTATAAAAAAATCACTGGTTCGGATATGATAGACATTCGGACAAAAACTGGAGTGTATTTATGGCAGTCCCAAGAAATAGAACGTCAAACGCGCGTAAGAATTCTAGACGCGCTCACCACGCTAAAAAACCCAAACACGTCGCTAAGTGTGCTAATTGCAACACAGCCCACCTTCCCCATAGGATCTGTCCTCAGTGTGGATTCTACTCTGGGCAGTCGGTGATCAATGCGAACAAAGACTAGCGGGAAAGCGCGTATCGGTGTCGATCTCCTCGGCAGTGATACGTCTCCCAAGCAGCTTTTAGAGGCGCTCATTCATGGTCTTCCTGACATGGAAGAGATTGAACTGACCGTCTTTGCTACGGACGAGATCTTTGTGGAAGTTCCCTGCCCTCCCGCCATCAAATGCGTGAAGGTCAGCGATGTGATCACAATGGAAGACGATCCCCTTGTGGCTGTGCGCCGCAAGAAAGATTCGTCGCTTCTCGTCGGTCTGGAAAAGCTGCGCACCTTTGAGTTGGATGCCTTTGTCACAGCGGGCAATAGTGGAGCGCTCTTAGCTGGAGCTACGATCTGCCTACCGCTTCTACCCGGGATCGACCGGCCTGCTCTTATGGCCCTCATCCCTACAAAAAAAGAACCAGTTGCTGTACTGGACGTGGGAGCCAACATCCACGTCAAACCAGAAAATCTCTATCAATTCGCCCTTATGGGCATCGCTTACCAGAAGGCAAGGGGGATTGCTTCCCCTACTGTCGGCCTTCTCAATATTGGAGCAGAGGCGCAAAAGGGAACGCCCGAACTGCGCAAGGCCTATCACCTGCTCCAAGGGTTAAATCACTCCGCTCCTTTGAACTCGCCAGTTTTTGCTGGAAATATTGAGGGGCGTGATGTTTTTCATGGAAATATCGAGGTTCTCGTTACCGACGGTTTCACAGGGAATGTCTTTTTAAAGACATCCGAAGGAATCGCCGCATTTATCTTAGAACATATGGACAACCTCGCACCAATCGAATCACTTCCTCCGTTCAAAAGCACCATCCAATCTCTGCGCCATCGCCTTCACTATGCTGAGTATCCTGGAGCTATTTTGTGCGGAGTTGACGGAATCATCGTCAAATGCCACGGCGCTTCAAGCCCAAAAGCTCTGCTCAACAGCATTAAGGGAGCGGCCCGTCTGGTGAATCATTTTTTCCTTGAGAAGATCAAACATGAGTTAGGCGGCCAATGAAACTAAGGAAAATCTCATGCAAGAAATACTACTCAACATCGAATCTAAAGAAACTCGCTACGCTCTTCTCAAGCATGGCCAGCTCCATGACCTGATTGTAGAGCGCAAAAATACGCGCCAGCTGACCGGTAACGTCTACCGCGGCAGGGTGAAAAACATCCTAAACAACATCCAATCCGCCTTTATCGACATCAATGAGGGGGAAAATGGATTTATCCACATCTCCGACATCCTCGAGAATACGCAGAAGTTCCAAGAGATGTTCGATATGGACTTCGACTTTGAAGAGAGCCGTAAGTCCAAGAAATCGGAAGATCTCGATATCACGAAGGTGATGAAGATCGACCAGCCCGTCCTGGTACAGGTTGTCAAAGAACCCATCGGGACCAAAGGCGCACGCCTCACTTCTAATGTCTCGATCGCCGGACGCTACCTGGTTCTCTTGCCGAACGCTCCTCACCGCGGCGTATCGCGCAAAATCGAAGAGGGCCCTGCACGCGAGCGCCTCAAAAAGCTCATCCGCTCTTTTGAGATGCCTGCCGATATGGGTCTCATCTGCCGCACCTCGAGCGTCAATGCAACAGCTGAACAGCTGATCGATGAAGCCAATGATCTGATCAAAACTTGGCAGGGCATTGTCGAAGCCTTCGACAAGGCATCGGGACCCACCTGCCTCTACGAGGAGTCTGACCTAATCAAACGCGCCGTCACAACGGCTGTCGATAAGCGCTTCGAGCGCATCCTCGTCGATGATTACACGACCTATCTGATGCTCAAAAAGATCTATCAGAAATACGCCCATGAACATCCCCTCAAAATCGAGCTCTACCGCGACAAAGTGCCTATGTTCGAGCGCTTCAATGTCGAGCGTGAAATCGACCGCGCTCTGCGCCGCAAAGTCTGGCTGCCCTCTGGCGGCTACCTCTTCTTCGACCAGACAGAAGCGATGACGACCGTCGACGTCAACTCGGGCAGAAGTACGCAGCAGAGCGATGGCAGCGACGTCGAAGAGACGCTCGTGCGCATCAACATGGAAGCCGCTGAAGAGATCGCCCGCCAGCTGCGCCTGCGCAACATCGGGGGTCTGGTCATTTGCGACTTTATCGATATGCGCTCGCGCAAGAATCAGCGCCGCGTCCTCGACCGCTTGAAAGAGGCGATGAAAGAGGATTCTGCAAAATGCACGATTCTCGGGATGAGCGAATTTGGTCTCGTCGAAATGACGCGCCAGCGTAACCGCGAATCGCTTCTGCAGACCCTCAACATCGGCTGCCCTTACTGCAGCGGCTGCGGCGAGATCAAGAGCAACGAGAGCG
>JABDCT010000009.1 GCA_013287985.1 Chlamydiota bacterium | reverse complement strand
AGAGCATCTTATAGTGGATGCCGAAGCCCGTCAGGGTATAACCGAGAATGCCTCCGACAATGGTGGTCAAGAAGACCCTCTTGCGTCCAACGCGGTCGGAAATTATCCCGATGAGTGGCGCGCCGATGAGCTGGGTGAGGGGAAACGAGGCGATGAGGACACCGAGGAGAAATGAGCGATGGAATGAGGAGTAGGAGGGGTCGATTAAGCCGACTTCGGGTCTGAGCAGCAGCGTGGTGAGAATCGGATAGACGATGGCGAGCCCGAAGGTGTCTATGAAGTAGGTGGTGAGGACGGGAATTAATCGCCGCTGGTTCACGGGGAACGCCTATGGCTCTTCTTTGAAGCGATAGCCTACGCCGCGCACGGTCTCGATCCAATCGAAATCGGGTCCGAGTTTTTTGCGCAGAGAAGCGATATGCACATCGATGTTGCGATCGACGATGAACGCATCATCATTTTGGATATCGTCTAGGAGCTGGTTGCGCGTCATCACCTTGCCGCGATTGTGGAGCAGTCTTTTCAGAATGCCAAATTCAGAGAGGGTGATGGGTGTGACTTTGTCATTTCTTTTGAGCATGTAGCGGTCGATGTCGAGAGCGAAATCGCCAAAATGGAGAACGCGAGGGGCTTTTTCAGGCTCTTTACCGCGGCGCAGCACGGCTTTAATGCGAGAGAAGAGCACTTTGGGCGAGAAGGGCTTTGCGACGTAGTCGTCGGCGCCTAGCTCAAGCCCCAGCATGATGTCGAGCTCTTCTGATTTTGCAGTGAGCAGAATCACGGGAATGTTTTTCAGCTCATTGTGGTTTTTGATTTTGCGGCAGACATCGAGTCCGTTTTCACCCGGGAGCATGATGTCGAGGATCACCAGATCGGGCTTTTCACGTTCTACGGCGCGAAAGCCGTTGATGCCGTCGACTTCGACGTGCAGCTTATATCCTGAAATTTCCGCCTGCAACTTGATCAGTGCGGCGATATCTTCTTCGTCTTCAATGAGTAGAATGCGTTTCTTGTGTGTCATATTCTCAATTCAAGCATTTTCAACAAATAAGTTCACGTCAAATTTTGTGTACAGACCGCTTGAAGGGTTTGCAGCTAAAAATTTTGCAAAAGCGACGGGATCTTTGGAGACGAAAAAGCGATATGTTCCCTTCTCGTTCGATGTTTTGAGCAGCTGCTCTTTGCAGAGGAGGGAAGCTGCAGTTTCTGCGACGCGCTGCGCCGGATCGAGCAGGTAGACGTGAGGCCCCAATGAGCCTTGGATGAGGCGATTTAAATAGGAGAGATGGGTCGAACCGAGCAGAGCGAGTTCGACGTGCTCGGATTTGAGTGAAGAGAGGGCCTCATCGACAGCGGAAGCGGCATTGGGAGCATTGATCTGATTCTCTTCGACGATATTGATGAGTTCTGGACAAGGCAGCTCGATCAGTTCGGCGTGCATTTCAAGATGCTTTTTGTAGATCTGCGAGCGAATGGTAGCGTGTGTTCCCAAAATGGCGATGCGCTTTTTGTGTGTAGAGATGATCTCTTGAACCGTAGGCTGAACCATACCGATGATGGGGATGGAAAAGCGCTCTTGAAGCACGTCTAGAGCATGTGTGCTGGCTGTATGGCACGCCACAATCAGCAGTTTAATATTCTGTTTCAGCAGAAATTCGGTGATCTCGACGCTATAGCGAATAAGCTGCTCGGAAGACTTTTCTCCATAAGGAAAGTGCGCTTGATCGGCGAAATAGACGATATCTTCCGAGGGAAGGCGCGAAGAGAGGGCGTGGAGGACGCTGAGGCCCCCTACTCCAGAGTCGAAAACGCCGATAGGTAGATTATTCATTCAGGAATTTTTAGCTCTTGGCCGATGATGATCTTATTGCTCGTCAAATTATTGACTTTCTTGAGCTCGTCGATGCTTGTCTGCTGAGCACGGGCGATCTTTTCAAGAGAGTCGCCTGAGCGCACGCGATAGGTTTTGCTGCTCTTTTCGGCAGGTTTACTCATCGCCTTGGAAAGCGAAGAAATCGTGGTGCGCAACTTCCCGACTTCATCGAGGCGCTCGCCTTGCTGGTTCACATGCTGCTGCAGGGAGGCGATCTGCCCGCGCGAATCGGAAAGAGCGCTGCTCACCTGTTTCGCGTAGCTGGAGAGCTCTACGAGGTCGGCAGACGTTTTTTCTTCAAGCGAGGCAAATTGTTCCTTAAGCGACGCGAGTTCCTGTTTGAGATTTTCGGTTTGGCTAGTGGCGCTTAAGCGCGACACCTTTTCGTCCAAAAGCGCGAGATCCATCTTCTGGCTATTGACAGCGTGCTTGAGGTCGATGAGTGTCACGCGCATCTCTTCTAGAAATGCGGTGTTTTGCGGCGCAGGTTCGCTGTAGCGCGCCATTTGCGCGCCCGTGCAACTAGTCAGAGCGAGGAGGCAGATCCATTTTTTCATGTTTTTTCATGGATTCTAAATTCAACTCGGCGATTTTTTGCCCATGAATTGGGGTTATGACCCATATCGAGCGGTTTTTCTTTTCCGTAGGAGACGGGGTGGATGTGGTTAGGATCTACACCGCGCTGTACGAGAGCTGCGCGCACATAGTTGGCGCGACGCGTGCCTAAAGCGAGGTTGTAGGATTCCGAACCGCGCTCATCGCAGTTTCCGCACACGGCAACATATGTTCTAGGATGCTCTTTCAGGTAGGATGCGACGCGCTCGAGGATAGCGATATGCTCTGCTTTGCGCAGAACGTAGTCATCGGTGTTGAAGTAGACGTTCTGGAAGATCTTTGCGAGATCCGCCATCGCTTCGCGGAACTGATCGAGGCTAGGGATGCCGCTGCCCGGTTCGCCAGGCACATCGCGCGGGAGCGGGATGGCGCTGTCGGCGAGTTGAGAGTGCAGATCTGACTCCTGAAGCGGAATGAAATCTTCGTCTTGAGGTCCATAGAATCCTTCACTGGCGAGCATGCCTTCGGCATCGTTTCCCCAGAGATTTTTAGCTTTACTGCGCAGGCCGGCCATTCCGTCGCCATTGCGGTTACAGCTTGTCAGAACCAAAGTAAGCGCACAAAATGCGAAGAGGATTTTGAGACTTTTTATAGAGTTTTTCATTGTTAGCGTGTTCCCCATGTTGGATAGTGTTTTTTGCCAGGTCCCTGTGTAATTTTCACCGCTTCTGGCTGGTTCAAGTTTACGAGATACAGCTCAGAAGACGAGGGATCGGTCGAGTTAAAAATCAGATGGAGGCTGTTTGGGCCCCACACTGGATTCTCTTTATTCCCTGGTCCCGCAGTGAGTTGTCTTTCTTCCCCGGTCGCGAAGTCATAAATCCATATCTGGCGTATACCATTAGTTTTAGCACTATAGGCTAATTTTGTTCCATCGGGTGACCAGGATGGACAGGTATTTTCGCGATTTATTTTAGTAATGAGCTGAGGCTGAGGACGTTTACCCACGAAGCTGGAAGGGATCAAATAGATGCGCGCAGCTCCATCTTTGTCGGAAACGAAGGCGATTTTCGCGCCATCGGGGCTAAAAGTGGGCGATCCTTGCGTCGAATTAGGGTAGGAAAAGAGTTGAACGGGCTTATCGATCAGCTCGCCATTTTGATCGATCTTCTGCACAAAGAGATCCGCGCGTCCCGATGCGTCGCAGATGAAGGCGATCTTGTCGCGCTGCTGCGAAACCGCGGGAAGAATCTGGTTGCCTCGTATGTCAACAATGCGTCTGCCGGTGCGCTGTTTGACGGATGAGAGGTAGATTTTCGGCTGCCCGGTTTTATAGCTCACATAGACGTAGCGGTCGCTGCCAGGGATCATAACCGGTGTGATTGAAAAGTTCTCTTCTTGCGTGACCTGTCTTACAGAGGCTCCGTCGTAATCGCACTCCCAGATCTCCGAACGCCACTTGCCGGGTGAGGAGTCCAGTGGATTGAGCTGCACAGAGTAGAGAACGCGCGTTCCGGCGACGCCTTTACTGTTGAATAGAGAAGAGACGATTCCGTCGGAAAGTTTGTGGATCTGGCGTCTATCTTGGTTCAGATCCCCTGAAAGAGCGATCGCGGGAAATTGCTTGAGATTGCCGTTTTTGACAGTGAAGACATAGAGATTAATCTGCTTCTGCTCGACGACGGCTTTAATCACATAGGGCGCGCCGGCATTGAGAGGTGAGGAAAAGGCTGTTTTGGGATCGGCGCTGGAGAGCGCTTTTTCCACTTCGTCATCTGTCGGTGCGATGCTGACAAATCCGCATGTGCGCAGGTCGAATTGGAGCACTTTCTTGAGCTGCTCTGCATACCCAGGAGACAGTGCACTGCCTCCCTCAGAAAAGCCGCAGAGGTATACAGGCGTCAGGGGTGTGCGCGTTGCGAGCTCAACGCGGATCTCATCCTCAGCGTAGAGGATGGCGCCTACGAGTAGGCTAAAGCTCGTTGCAAAACGTAATAACAAAGATATGCTGTTTTTCATGGCTCAAGGCTCCAGTCAAGCGCGGGAAGTGCAAATGGGGCAGCTCTACTTCTAAATAGCTGCGATTTTTGGCACTTTGGGCGCGTAGCACTTGCAGTTTAACAAAAGCGCCATTGTTTTGCAGCGTTAGTCTAATTTTTACCTCGCCTACCTCGGGTAAATTGAGGATGCTGCGCAAATATCCGATCAGATGATTCTCATATCCGGGGTCGCTGATGTCGTCGCCTTCGCTTTCCATCATCAGTTTTCCGCTCCATTTTGGCACATCGAAAGATGCAGCGGGAGCAGCAGTTGTTTTTTTGGTCGGCGCGCTCTTGCTTTCGATTCTGGTTAAACTCTCTTCAAGAGAGCTCAGCAGCTTCTGCACTTCGGCGTTTTGCTTTGGCGCTGGAGGACTACTCGCTTTTTTCGGTGCCGGCGCGGGGGCTGCTTTTTTTGTGGGAGCAGGAGTCGCTGCCGTCACTACGCCTTTTTTCTTTTCCACTTTTTTAACAGGAGGAGGCGCGGGTTTGCTCTCTTGCTGCTTTACAGGAACTGGTGCGGGGGGTGTGGCTTTTGCAACAGACTTCTTCTCGCTTTTAGGCGCAGCAACTACTGCAACAGGTGGCGGCCTAGCGGACATAGAGTGGACTTTGAGAGCAACTTTTTTGGGCTTTTGCGGAGAGCTAAAGACGCCCATCAGCAGCAGTGCGAAAAAGTGAAGGGAGATGACCCAAAGGACGGTTTTTTTCATTTTTCTGGTTGAAGAATGACATCGAGCTCTTCAAAGCCGGCGGCTTCCACGGCATTTTTCACATTCTGATAGGTGCCAAATTGCGCCTTTCTATCATTAAAAAGCTGAGGAATCAGTTTAGGGTGCTGTATTTTTAGCTGTTTAAGCGCGGCGATCAGTTGCGGCTCGGCAATAGGTCTGCGGTTGAGCCAGATCGTATTATCGGGATGGACGTGGATGACGATCGAGCTGCTCTCTTGCACAAAGGCGCGTTCAAGCGTGTCGCGCTCCGGAGCAGCAGCGAGTGAGACGCGGTCGAGTTCAAGCATCGGCGCAATCAAGATGAACATGATCAGCACGACGAAGACGACATCGATGAGCGGCGTGAGGTTGAGCAGGGTGTGATCATCGGTTGCGTCTATGGAAAAGCGTTTTCTGCGCATATTATTCGGTGGGTTTGCGGTATTGAAGTTCGATCGTGGATAGCAGTTTGTAGAGGAAATCCTCCATGTCCGAGGACATATAGCGGAATGAGTTACGCAAGTAATTATTGAAAACAAGCGCGGGGATGGCGATCAGAAGGCCGAGTACAGTTGTCGACAGCGCGGTGGAGAGACCGCCCAGAACCGCCGAATTGGAACTGGTTCCGGCGCCCGATTGCATCTCTGCAAAAGTGAGCAGAATCCCCCATACCGTGCCGAGCAGGCCTAAAAAGGGCGCAAGCGATGCTGTAGTAGAAAGGACGTAGAGGTTGCGCTCGAGATTTTTTGACTCGCTGGAGATGGTAGTGAGAACGTGCGACTCGACGAGTTCAAGATCGCTGCGCGTGAGATAGACGTTTTCCGCGCCCTCTTTAGCGTAGTAGCGATTTTTATTGAGCACTTCCAATGTTTTCTGTTTGAGAGAGAGAAAAATCTTCGAGAAGGGATGCGGTACATCGCCTCGGGGTAGATCTTCTAATGTCAGAGCAAGTAGATGCTCGCGATTTTTTTCGCAGCCCCGCTCAAAGGCAAAAGCTAGTGCGCGCACGCGCTTGGCTTGCCGTGTCTTTTGAATGAGGACAACCCAACAGACAATAGAGAGGAGAAATAAACTAATAAAGATGCACTTACCAAAAAGGTCGGCTTCAAAATATGCTGAAAGTAAAATTCCTTGATCTGCAAACATAGGTGAGTGATGAGGGTTAAGGTCATTAGTTTTTATACTCGAAACACGCCTTATGAACAAGAGGCGTTCGAACTACAAAAGTCGTGCACCCATTTTGGCATTGATGCGGATATTCAGCCAGTGGCATCTCTCGGCAGCTGGGAAAAAAATGTGGCATTCAAGCCTTTTTTCATTCGCGAGCAGCGCCAAAAAAAGCGCGGGCCCCTTCTTTGGGTCGATGCGGACGCCTCCTTTTTGCAAGCGCCTGACTTCGCGCCCTTTCTTTCTTATGATTTTTCTGTGCGGACGATGGAGATATTCAGCGGCGATCCGCGTTTTGCCCTCCACGCCGGCACACTATTTATTAACGATACGCCGGCTGCGCATGTTCTCATGGATCGCTGGTGCGAAAGGTGCAGCGAGAAAGGGGTGATTCCTTTCCTCGATCAGATTGCGCTTTATGAGGTTTTACAAGAGCAAAATGAGGCGACCGTCTATCCTATGCCAATTGCCTATTGCAAAATTTACGACGTCGATTCATTTTTTATAGATGATGAACATGTCGTAATTGAACAGCGACAAGCCTCCAGGCACCTGCGATGAAGATACTTTTTTTTCTCTTAACTACTATTTCTCTTTTTGCAGAGGTGCAGCTCGGCATCGACCGCATCTTTACGGACAATTTTTCGGGGCTGCTCGCCGGAAAGCGCATCGGCCTCATCACCAATCACACAGGGATCAATCGCCAGCTAAAATCGTCCATTGACCTATTCAAAGAAAGACAGGGTCCCTACACTTTAGTGGCGCTCTTTTCACCCGAGCATGGCTTAAATGGCCTCGCTCGTGCATTCGAATCCGTAGAGAGTTCCACAAAAAAAATTAAAGGCGTTGCGATCCACAGTCTACATGGCAAAACGCGCCGGCCCACGAGTGAAATGCTGAAAGGGATCGATCTACTCGTCTACGATATCCAGGAGATCGGCTGCCGCTCCTATACCTACGCCTCTACGCTTTTCTATGCGATGGAGGAGGCGGCCAAGAGAGGGATTGGCGTCATCGTCCTCGATCGCCCCAATCCTATGGGCGGTGTAGTCGTCGATGGCCCGATGCTCAAAGCCCCTTGGCGCTCTTTCATGGGCTATGTCAATGTCCCCTATTGCCATGGGATGACGATCGGCGAGCTCGCGCGCTTTTTCAATAAGGAGTACAAGATCAACTGCAAACTCACCGTTGTGCCGATGACGGGATGGGTGCGCACGATGTCCTTCAAAGACACCAACCTCGCCTGGATCCCGACGAGCCCCTATATTCCAGAAGCTGACACCCCGTTTTACTACGCCTCGACCGGCATTCTTGGTGCGCTCGGCCTGGTGAACATCGGCATCGGATACACGCTGCCTTTCAAAGTAGTCGGCGCCCCGTGGATCAATGCGGAGACCTTCGCCGCCTCTCTTAATGCGCAAAAACTCCCCGGCGTCTCTTTCGTCCCGTTCCATTACCGTCCTTTCTATGGCATGTTCAAAGAGAAGGATTGCCAGGGCGTCAAGATCGTGATCACCAATTCCAAGACCTATCGTCCGCTTGCGGTGCAATTTCTCTTAATCGGCGTCTTAAAATCGCTCTACCCCAAGCAGTTTCAGGAGAAGGTGAACCATCTGACCGCGGCTGAAAAAACCTCGTTTTGTAAAGTGAATGGCAATGAGGAGATGCTCAAGATCATCCAAAGCGATCGCTATATTGGATGGAAGCTAGTGGGTCACGATGAAGAAGAGCGTGCGGCCTTTCTCGAAAAGCGCAAGCCCTATCTTCTCTACCATTGAAAGCTTAAACGAACCATTAGGCCGCCGAAAACGAGGTTGCCGATGTTATCGATAAACCCGGTAAACGTTTGTGTCTGCTCTCCGCCCGTAGAGGTTTCTGTGTCAGTTCCGAAAGTCATCACGCGATTTGCAACATCGAACCAGATATGCTGCTCCCACCCTAAATCAAGAGCGGTGAGGTAGCGATCATCGCAGCCCCAGGTCTGTTCCCAGCGCAATCCTAAAGCTAAATCGAGCAGAGTGGCCATTGTAGAGAAGCGCTCTTTATAAGAATTTTTCTCATCAATGATCACAAAAGGACCCTCTGTGCCAGGAGGCCCTCCGGGCCCGCCGTTTCCGGAAATGATATATTTTTCATGGAAGCGCTGGTGGAAATTTCCCCAGCCCATCGCGAGGTCAAAATTCGCAAACAAGCTAAAGTTATTGGTAAAATACCAGTCGGGTTCAACACCTACGAGAAGGCAGATGGCCCATTGTTTTGCATTCCATCTAGTCGATGCTTCGTTGAAGAAATCTGAAATTGCAAGAGTAGGATTGCTCGTGTCTTTTGGTCCCTGCGATCCTTCGGTATTGAAATGCGTTCTGTTCCAAACACCACGTAGACCTGCATAGGGCTTTATAGCAAAACAATCGTTCAGCCAGTACTTTTTCCCCAAAGCTAAATCGATCTGATTGAAATAGAGCCGCCACTTGGCAGAAACATCTTCAAAGATAGGAAGAGCGGGTTGAATGGGAAACATCCCTTGAGCAGTGAAATTGATCCAGGGATTCACCACACCGCTTTCACCTAATGCGGGTTGCAACCCAGGAAATGATCTATGGATAGAGCTAGAGCTTTTATTGAAAAAGTAGGTCCATGTCGAAAAAATATCCCATCCGTCGCATCCGATATTCCAGTCGAAGCCCACGCGAAAACCGGGGTCCCATTTCGTTTTGAGGAATTTAAGGTCTTGGATCAAGGCTAGGTCAGGGACGTCTGGCACAGTGGAGTTGCGTGAGACAATATCCACGACAGCGGCAAAAGGTAGATTCGTTTCTCGAACAGACCAATAGAGAAATTCTGCTTCTACTGAAAACGTCCAATCGCATCGGATATCGAAACAGCAGGGCTCGATTTCAGTATCAGAATATGCGCTCAGTGGCGCAATCGCGATAAGAGATAATGCTAGCAACGTTCTTTTCACAAAGACCTTCCTTCTTTTTCTTGACTCATACACCATGAGAATAATAGCCGCAAGAATTACATGGACGATGCCTGGTTTGCATTGGTTTGAGTGACCTGTTTTGTCGATGAGGAGCCAGCATAGCCTCCAGCATAACTGCAAGAGCAGGACAATCCACAAAGAACAATCAGCAATAAATACATATTTTCTCCTAAAACGTGCCCCTAAGGCTATCGATTTGAATATTTTCTTAGCAAGGTGTAAAGAGAAGTGATGGTCTCTTCAATCGTAAACTTTTGCACGAACGACGTGCGCTTTTTTCGGCGTTGCGTCGAGGCTCTTGCTCCCATATCAGACCAGCTGATCGTCCCCGTCTGCGACCACTTCTTTAACGGCGAAAAGGAAAACTACGCTCTTCTACAGACCTTGTATAATGACTATCCCCAAGTGGAGTTCATCGAATTTGCCTATTCTGAAGAGGAGGTCTACGGCACCCCTGCTCGTCTCGTCCCCGGCAGCCCCGACTGGGCGACCCATTGGCACAATTCCGCCCGCCTGATCGGCAGCTACTTTCTCAAACCTTCCTGCACGCATGTGCTCTTTTGCGATGTCGATGAGATCTTCGACGCTGACGCACTCAGAAACTGGCTCGCCACTTTTCCCTACAACCATCACAAAGCAGTGCGTTTTGCCACCTACTGGTACTTCCTCGAAGCGCGTCTCCGCGCTACTGAGACACCCGACGGGCCGCTTCTCGTCGCAAAAGACGCGCTCACCCCTTCGCTTCTCCTCAACCCGGATGAGCGCATGGGAATCTGCCTCGCGCTCAATGGCTTGCGGGAAGTAAAATCGTGTGGGGTCCCTATAGCACACCATTATAGTTGGGTGCGGGCCAAGGAAGAGCTGCTGCTGAAGACAAGGACTTGGGGTCACCATTGGGAGAGGAACTGGCGCGCCCTAATAGAAGAGTCTCCCAAGGGCAAAGACTACGTCCGCGGCTACACCTACGAAGAGGTGGCTCCGTTCTTTGACCCTCTACAAGAACCTATTCCACAATCCCTCCCTACCATGACGTTAGAGGAGCATCGATATCGGCACTACCCTAATGTAAAGCGGATTGACATCCCCACCATCAACCGCCTTGAACTGCTCCTTGACATAAAGCAAATTTAAAATTCAAAATGGCGCGCATGCGCTTTTTTCTGCTGCTCATTTTCTCCACTTTAGCGTGGGGAAGGGAGCGAGATCCTTATATCGTTGCAGTGACAGAGGGCGATCCTTCGGCAACCGTCGCTGGGATGGTCAATGCGATCACGGGTGACTATTATATCGCTGAGCAGGATCTCGTCGTGCGCGGCGCTGAACCCATCGTCTTTCGGCGGGCTTATGTCAGTGACAAGGGACAGGGCGAATATGCGGGCTGGATGTTTCATGCGCATCTCCAGCTGACCTTTTTTAGGAAAAAAAAGATCGTCCAGTTCACCCAGCCCAATGGAACTCTTTTACATTTCACCTATACAGATAATTACCAAAAGAAGCGCAAGCGCAAGAGAGCCGAAGGCAATATCACTTTCCAGCTCGATGAAGAGACGCAAGGATATGTCAACAGCTCAACCGGCCATCTTTCGGCCCTCACCAACCTGAAAAACACGTTTGTCGAAATGGAGAAGGATGAGAAAACCTTCTACATCCATGAAGCAAGCGGTGTCGAGCGCTGCTACCAGTTTTATGACAAAGGCGAGCATGGCGCTTACCTCTATCATCTGATGTGGGAGAGGCTGCCCAATAGCAACGTCATCCAGTACGCCTACGATGAAGAGCAGCGTTTAGCCGAGATCAGCACGCACAACTCCACTCTCACTCGTACCTACGCGTGGGCCAAGTTGCGCTACACCGGGCCCCACCCTCATGAAGAGTCTGACTGCGAAGTGACGACAAGCGATGGGCGCGTTCTGCACTATCTCTTCGCAAAAAGAAGCGACGAGGATCAACTTCTCATGATGCAGGTGGTTTCTCCTGAAAACCCGCACGAAGAGCTCGAATATTGTAAGGAGAATTTTGAGTGCGGTCCGGTTGTTAAAGAGCGCGCATGGCCCGATGGACGACGTGTGCAGGTGCGCTACTACAAGCATAATACAACTTCTTATGTGCATGGCGAGAAGATCAAGCTCGATGAGATCTACGATGAGAGATCCGACCGCGTCAAAGCGATCTACACCTCTTCTGGCGACGGAAATGAGCTTGAATTGCTCTATGAATTTATCTACGAGGTGGGAAAACGGACCCACGTGTTCGATGTCTATGGCAATCGGACGGTTTATCACTACTCCTACGATCATGTTCTGAAAAAAATAGAGCGCTTTGAAGGGACCGACCGCCTCTTGAACAGCGAAGTTTTCGTTTGGGGTGAAAGGGGCGGTCCCGATGCGGGCAACTTGCTCTGCAAGGTGTTTTATGACAAAAGCGGCCAGCCTCTCATGGCGCGGCGCTTCTCATACGATCCCTCTGGCAACGTGAGTGAAGATACGCTCTACGGCACCCTCTCAGGCCGTGCCGGTCCCTCTCTACACATCGATGAGAAAGGATTCCCTGAAGATAACGGCGTTGAACACTACAGCAAACGCTTCACTTATTCAGAGGATGATCTGCTCCTAAGCGAACGGGAAGACAATGGGCGTGAGGTCCGCTACACCTACCTCCCACAGACCTCGCTCCTCCTCTCTAAGCTCACCTACTACGCCCAGCAGCTCTGCCTGCGCGAATCGTTTGAATACAGTGAGGAAAACCTCCTTGTGCGCATCATAAGAGAGGATGGGTCGGAACGCCATATCGAAGAGCGGGCGTTGCGAAGAGCCAATGCGTTTCAGGGGCTGCCTCTCGAAGTCTTTGAAAAATATGGCGAAAATGGCCGCGAGCAGCTTCTCAAAAGAACCATCCTGAATTATTCCAAACAGGGACAGCTCACCCGCAAAGACATTTTTGATGCAAACAATAAGTTTCGCTACAACTTGCTCTTTACCTATGACGAGAAGGGGCGGTTGATTAAAGAGACAAACCCGATCGGACAAGCCGCCACGACCGAATACAACGCGAATAATCAGAAGATCTCCTTCCGCGATTATCACGGCCAGCATGTGCAGCGCATGAGTTACGACAAGCGAGGCCAGCTTGCGGCCGTCACCCAATCTACGCCAAACGGGGAGGCGCGGACGATCCAATCGCACTACAACAAGATCGGACAAGAGATCCGCTCGATCGATGCGTATGGCAATGCGACGCAAAATAGCTATGATCCCCTAGGGCGCCTGCTGAGTAAAACCCTACCTGCTGTTGAAGAGACCTACGGCTATGTGCAGCAGCCAACAGAAACCTATCAATATGACGGGGCGGGCAACAGAATCTGCACCATTAATCCCAACGGAGCAGAGACGATCACGCGCTTCAACATCTATGGAAAACCCCTGGAAATCACCTATCCCGACGGCGGAGTTGAGCGCTTTTTCTACAACCTAGATGGGTCGCTTCAAGAGGCGATTGATCCGCTCGGGATGATCACCCGCTACACCTATGACGTCTTTGGCCGTCTTACCGATAAAATGATTTTTGGCCCGGGTGAGACATTCTTCAAGAGGGAGACCTGCCGATATAATGCCTTCCATCTTCTTGAACAGTGGAATTCCGCAGGGCAGGTAACGCGTTACACCTATGATGGCGCGGGTCGCAAGATCAGCGAAACTTCCGACGAGATCACCACCACCTACGCATATGATTCCCTTGGCTTTACATGCCGCGAAGAGTGTGGCGATCTCATCAAGCACACCTCGCGTGATCTTCTGGGCCGCCCCCTCTTAGAGCGGATAGAAGATCAAAATGGTACCCTGTTTGAGCAGACGGAGACTGCTTATGACGCATGGGGCAATAAAAAAACGATTAGGCGGAGTGTCGATGGATATCTCGCTGTGGAAGCCTTTGCTTTCGACGCGTTTAACCGTCCCATTACACAAGTTGACGCCCTTGGGCAAACCACGCGTATCACCTACAACGACCATTTCCGCAATGCCCATGGACAATATGTCCTGCAAAAGACGCACACCGACCCGAGTGGCATCCAGACGATCGAGACCTATGACGCGCTGCAACGCCTTGCCGTCGCCGAGAAGAAGAACTCGTTCGGGGAACTGCTTGGGCGCGAGGAGTATTTCTACGACCCGGGAGGCAACCGCTGTCGCCAGGTGAGCACTATCCCACAGCGCGATGAGACCGTGACCACTCTCTGGACCTACTCGCCTCAAGGGCGACAGGTCGGTCTAACAGAAGGCGCGATGGGACCCGAGCAACGGGACACGCACTACAGCTACAACGCGCGCGGCCAGGTCGACACGATCCGGACAGCGAGCGGAGTCGAGCTCCACCACACCTACAACGGCGTCGGTCAGCTCGTCGCCCTCCAGTCCACCGATGGTACGATCTCCTATACCTATGAAAATGACCCGCTGGGCCGCCTGGTCCAGTCGCGTGATGAAAAAACCGGCCGTACCACGCATCGCACCTACGATTTTGCCGGTCGTCTTCTCAGTGAAACTCTCGCGAACGGCCTCACCATTGAGAACAGCTACGACGCCCTAGGCAGGCGCACTGCCTTCACCCTCCCCGATCAGAGCAGCATCGAGTACAGCTATGATGCATTCCACCTGAGCAGCGTCACGCGCCTTAACCGCCAGAGACAGAAGCGCTATACCCATCGCTACACGGCTTACGACCTGTCGGGCAATCTTCTTGAAGAGGAGCTCCCCTTTCGCCTTGGCTCCCGCACCACTCACTATGATCCCGCCGGCCGCACCATAAGCACGTTCACTCACCATTTCGATCAAGAGGTCCTCGCTTTCGACCGAACCGGCCATCCTCTGTCCCTTCTCACAAACAACATACCCTCTACTTTCACTTACGACGACCTCTCCCAACTCACGCAAGACGACGCCCACGTCTACACCTATGATTCCCACTACAACCGCCTCTCCAAAGATGGCGCCCCCTACACGCTCAACGACACCAACCAGCTCCTCTCCGCCTACTCCTACGACCAGGAGGGGCGTCCCACCAGCAAAGGCGATCTCTCCTTCAGCTACGATGCGCTTGGACGCCTCACCTCCGCCCATCGCAACACCACCCGCGTCGACTTCGCCTACGACAGCCTCCATCGCTGCATCAGCCGCACCAGCTTCACCCTCACGGATAATCGCTGGGTCAAAGAGGATCATCAGGACTTCCTCTACGACGAACAGAATGAGATTGGCTCCGTGCGCAATGGCACACTCTTTCAGCTGCGGGTCCTCGGCATGGCGCCTAACGCCGAAAGCGGAGCTGCCATCGCCATCGAGCTCGATAACGAAGTATATGTGCCCATGTACGATCTCTTTGGTAACGTCCGCGTGCTGATGAACAGCATTTTCCAACCCATGGCGAGCTATACCTACAGCGCCTTTGGTGAAATCATCGAAGACGACTCGAGCGTCGACAACCCCTGGCGCTTTTTCTCTAAGCGCTACGATCCCATCCTCGGCCTCACCCTCTTCGGCCGCCGCTTCTACGACCCGGAGACGGGGCGTTTCCTGACTCCCGACCCCGCCGGCTTTACAGACAGCCTCAACCTCTATGCCTTCGTGCTGAACGACCCCCTCACGCGGATGGATCTCTATGGCCTTGCCACGACGGACTACATCAAGAGCAATCTCTTCGGCGAGAGTTTCCGGTTCCTTGGAGATGGGATTTACTACGTTGCTTCTAACCTCTTGCCCATCGGCCCGATCCAAGATTTGATGATAATGCTGAGCAATTTCCTGAGCGGCGTCACGCGTCCTGTCGCACCTCGATCCTGCTGTCCGGCTGAGAATATTGGAGGCAATCATTTCAACAGCGAAACACGCGTTGTCTATGTCAATGGCATGAAGAATGATCATGAAGATGGGCGTGAAAGCAGCGGGTTCATTTCGGATTCTCTTGCCGGGAGCGGAGTCACCTTTGTGCACCACAATACACAAGGGCTCGTTACCGACATGGCAGTTGCTGCTCTTGGCAAAGCAGGTTTTCAAACGGAGTCATCGAAAAAATTTGCTGAAGCCCTGCGCAGCGAGATTAATACAGTAGGTGGTAACGGCCGTGTTTTTGTTTTTGCGCATAGTCGTGGTAGCATAGAACTGCGCAACGCATTAAAATTGCTGTCAAAAGAGGAAAAGAGGTTGCTACACATACGCACATTTGGATCGGCAGATCTATTCAAAGACAGAGATGTGGGTTCGCTGAAGCATTTTATCTCTTCGCGCGATGCCATTGTGCTCTTAAGCCCCATACGTTTCGCTAAAGCAGTTTTCTCGCCTGAATCCAGCAATGTCACCATTCTCCCGAGCAAAGGTGGCCTCTTCGACCATAGCTTCTTAGGTGAAACTTATAGAGAGGCTGTGCGAGAAGAAGCACGCAAGATATTGAAATGAATAAGATATCAGTAATTTTAGCTCTTATTATTACCCTTGCAGGTTGTCGACCTAAAGATCAATGCGATGTTGGTTATGCGCTAATTTATTCACATGCACGCCAGGTATGCAAAGAGAATCACAATTTCGAATTAATTGGATTCGGAGGTTCATTTTATGGAGGTGACATTAAAATGTTGGCTGCAAATTTTCATGCATATTCTGAACTGTCTTTGGATGAAGCACGAAAGGCCTTAATTAAAGGAGCAGAAGAGTTTCTGAATCAGATTAACAGTGATACAAAATCAATTCCATATCTAAATCACCATCCGTTTTCGGCTAAAGATTTAGATTACGGGATAGGATTTATAGATGAGAAAAAGCATGATTTTGTGGGCAATAATTATATTGCACATGCTTTTATCCTCAATGGCAAAGTCTATTATGATACGCTCAACGAGCAAACGGGCCATTTGCAAGATTTCTACGAAGAAACCTACGAAGAAGCGCTCCAAAAGGCTCAAATTTCAAAATAACAGGATGGCAGGATAGACAGGATGAATTTTTTTCATCCTGCGTATCCTGCCATCCTGTTTATTAATTCTGTGCCTGATGCACTTCGCGCAGCTCATTCAGCAGATTTTGGAGGTGCTGATTGATGCGATTTTGCTCCTGCTCAACGGGAGTGGGATCGAGTTCTTCGCGGATGAAAGGCAAATATTCCGGCCAGCCTGGAATGGATCCTTCCGCATGTGTACCCATCCACGTCATGAACGCGTCTGCCTCCACGTAGATAGGGGCGTGATTGTCTGTGATTTCAGGAATAATGATTTGGAGCAGATGGCGAATAGGTTGCCCCGTCATCATGCAGTGCGGGAAGTTGTCAAAGGCCGTTTCTAACACTTCGGGGATGCGCGGGTGCTGGTCGATATTGTTGTTTTGAAATAGCGCATCCATCTCGCGAAATTGATTTAAAGCATCGATGTCGATTTCCGCATCCGGAATGTTTAGGTCAGGTTGCTGAGGAACTGGTCTTTGCTGCTGAGGATTGTTGCGTTGATAAGCCTGGTTCACTCTAGCGCGTTGCTGCAGCTGTTGATGGATGAGATCGATGATATGATGCCCGCGCATAATGGCCGCGAAAGTTGGCTCACTTTTTACAACTTGTTTGATTTTTGTTTGGACAAGGGGGATTTTAAAAATTTCTACGCTGCGGAAAAGAGTTTCATCAAGTGCATCAAGGATGTCCTCTCCGGTGGAGCCTTTTTTACAGATAACGCTTCTTAGCTTTTCGCTCATGTGAGCAGCATGAGAAAATGCTCGGAATCCTTCCTTGAGCTCATCGTCATCATCACGCCCGGCCCTGGCAATATTACCTAATTCGCTTCCAGCAACTAGGAGATTCGTTCCTACTGTAATGGCCTTTTCAAATCCTCCGAGTTCATCATTTTCCCAGGCTTTTACAGCTTTGTTTGCTGCTTCGAAGTAATTGCAAACACTGAAAAAAACTTGCAATACTGCTGGAATTTGTCCGTTATTGCTTGCCGACATGCAGTTTCTCCTGGTTATGGGTAATTAGGCAGTTCGCGACGCGCATTGGCGTCGAGATTTGGATCTGGGGCCGCATGCAATTGCGGCTGCAAATTAGGCGCCTGCTCAACGTATTCCCAAAGGTGGCGTTCATGCGCCTGTAGACGATGGTCAATGATGGCACGTACTGCTGGCAATTCGCGTAATTGATCGGCGCGGAGAGGCCGTCGCGTCATAGGAGATGTTCCATTGCGACGTATCCACTCGAGAATAGTGGCTCTTTCGTAAATGACTAGATTGTTTGCAGTGGGGTCGGCAACCGGATCGCGCGCGGGTTGATGGTTAATTGCACAGTTATACCTGCGCAAAACAACATCTTGTTGTAGGGGTTCGGGGATCTCGGCAAGGTCGAGGAGTGAAAATTCCCGCCTAATTTGTGCTTGGACGGGATTGAGGTTGGGAGCTGGGCGATGATTAGCCGGTACTTCGCGCCTCGCGGGAGGATTATCTACAAAAAGTGCAGCTAAGCGGCGGTAAACTAGAACACTTACTCGTGTAACGATTCTCACGGTTCCTATTTGTGTGATCAAGCGAATATATGCCGAACTTTGTGCCAGTCTGCTTGAATCTTCAGCAGCTTTATCGCTCCATTGCCAATGCTCGCGCTCTGCGTCGCGGAATTTCCAGTTAAACTCATCTTCTTTTTCAGCATTTTTTTTTCGTAATTGGCTCTGCTCCGGAGATTGGTCAAAACGGGCGTCGTAGACGAATTTTTGGTTAAGGGTACGAATGACATCGGCGCCCGGCGATATCACTCCTTCCTCGATGAAGATCGCCTTGCCTACTAAAGAACCGTCGCTCTTCTGGTATTCTTTAGATGCCTGAATAATAAAATGGACTATTCGGGGCAACAGCTCCAAGGTTTTGACCTTCTTTTTTGTTTCTATCTTAGATTCTTTAACGGCCATTCCAATATCTGCGCATGTAAAGCCAAGATTGACTAATCGATTGACAAAGGCCGCCACTTCAAGAAATCCGGTATCGGGTTTGCCATTGAGTTCGTTTACGGAAGAGATGACTTGGATAAGATCTGCGAGGCCTGTGGCCAACATGCTATTAGTATATTCTCTGTTGCTTGCCCAAACGCTCATAAAAACCTCATTATAAAGATAATTTAAAGAAAACGGCCTTTGTGCTCAATGAAAAAGCTTCTGCTCGAGCTCGGGCACATAAGACACTATCACATCATCTTCGATACTGCTGAGCGCAGGATCCTCTTCTAATGGCGGCTGGGTGGGAAACCATTCGCTGTAGCGCCTTTTCTTCTCTTTGTTAAAAAATTGCCCGTCGCGCGTCGTGTAATGGTTGATGCGGATCTTGTTGATGCTGATCGTGGGCGTCAGGCTCTCTTTGGGGAAGCGCGTCTTGTCGGCTGTTACGTGGTAGAAGGGCTTTTTGTATTTGCAGAAGTGCGGTTGCGAGATCGAGTGGACGCGCTTGGGGCGCACGATCGACTTGATGTAGTGGTTGCGAGAGTAGTCGGTGGGGGCTTTTTTGGTCAGCGTGCCGATGAGCGTTTTGTGAGGGGGAATCTGGTCGATGTGAGAGGTGCCGTAGAGCTGCCAGTTGATGCCGATCCCGCTGCACTCTTCGTAATCGCGTAGGAAGAGGTGAAGGGTTTTTGTGGCAATAGGAACGATGAACTCGTCGGTATCGATGATCGCCAGCCAGTTTGTTTCAAACTTTTTCTTCTTGAGAATCGTGTTGTAAGCGGAGCACTGGATCTTGTTCCACTCTTTTTGGTTGGTTGCTGAGTAGGGCCAGTCGGTGAGCTCGACGATTTTTGCGTCGATATAGGGCTGGAGAATGGAGAGGTAGTCGTCTTCGCTGAGGTTATTGAAGAGGTAGAAGTGCTCAATGCCGATCAGACGGTGGTATTCGATCCACTCGCGTAGATAGGGGGCCTCGTTGCGGAAGATCGCGCAGGCGGAGATCGTGTACTTGGGGGTTGCGACATAACAGAAGCCGAAAATAAGGAGGAGTACGAGAAGGGTCCGTTTCATAGAAGCTGTCTCTTGACTAGGGCGGCGCGCAACTTGTCTGCTGATTGAAACTGTATCGCGTCAAAACCGAGTTTTTTAGCGGCGCGGATGTTGCGCTCTTTGTCATCGACGAAGACGCAGCTCGTTGCGGGAAGGTTGAGCTTGTCGAGCGCGATCTGGTAGATCTTCGGATCGGGTTTGCTGACGCCGACCTCCCAGGAGAGGATGATCGGATCAAAGTCGGCGTAGCCTCCTTGACTTGCAATGAACCGCGAGCGGTTGGGGATCGTGTTGGAAAGGATGGCAAGCGTGTAGCCACGGGCTTTTAGATCGCTGATGAGCGTTTCCATGCCAGGGACAGGGTGGATGACGGCTTTTTTCTGTGCATTCAGGTCATCCATCCAGTGGGGAGGAAGGGTGGTGCCATGCTTTTTAGCGAAGGATGCCCAATAGTCTTCTCCCTGCAGAAGAGCGTAGTAAAGCTGGTCGTCTTTAAGAGTTTTTTTCACAAGGGAGGGGGAGAGCTTAAGCGAGCGAGAGATGAAGGCGACGATCGGCTTATTGTCGATGATTCCTAGCACATGCCCATAGTCAAAAAGAACAGCTTTTGCGGTTGCAAAAAGAGAGGTGCTGAGTAATAAGAAAAATAGGAGGCGTCTCACATGGATGATTCTATCGCGACCGTGATTAATTTTTCCACGAATGAGGCGCGCTTCCTGGGGCAATGCATCGCCGAGGCGCTCCGTTTCTCTTCCCAAGTGATCGCTGTCGTATGTGATCATTTTTTTGATGGGACACCTGAAGACGCTGAGATGCTCGAGGCAATCTACGCTGCTCATCCCGCATGCGAGTTCATCGAATTTGCCTACAGCTCAAAAAATATCTACTCTGGATGCCATTGGCATAATTGGGGCCGCCTGCTCGGCTACCATTTTTTACAGGAAAAGATCGATAAGGTGCTCTTTCTCGACGTCGATGAGATTGTAGATGGTGAGCGCTTCAAGCAGTGGACGCGGAGAAGAGAATGCGCCGCACAGAGATTGGCGTGCTACTGGTATTTTCGCGAGGCGTCGCTTAGAGCTAGAGCGTGGGAGGATACGCCGCTACTCATCCAGCGCGATGCTGTGACGCATCAGGGGTTGATGCACCCGAGTGAACGCATGGGACTCTATTTAAATGCACCCGGGCGGAAGGAGAGAATGGTGGTGAGTTCCGATGGCAAGCCGCTGGTTCACCATTACAGCTGGGTCCGCTCAAAAGAGGAGATGCTGCGCAAAGTCCGCAGCTGGGGCCATGCGTCTGATCGCAACTGGGTAGAGCTTGTCGAACAGGAGTTTAACGGGCCATTTAGCGGGCGCGATTTTGTGCATGGCTATACTTATAATGAAGTCCCGAGTCAGCTTGTTGAGACGCGCTATGCAAAGGGGAGCAGAGGTCTTGTTCGCCGACTCTCAACCCGCGATATGCACAAAATCGAGCTTTCTCTAAGATTTCGGGCATGATCGATTCCCACGCCCATCTTACTTCTCCAGAGCTTCTCCCCGATGTCGATGCTATTGTCCAGCGCGCGCTGGATGCGGGTGTCGAGGCGATGATCAATATCTGCACTGATGCAGCGTCGCTAGAGGCGGGTCTTGCATTGAGGAAACGGTTTCCTGCTGTCTACAATACGGCCGCGACTACGCCCCATGATGTCGCAAAAGAAGGCGAGAGCTTCTTTCCGCTTGTAGAGCGCCATGCAAAAGATCTTGTCGCAATCGGCGAGACGGGATTGGACTATTTCTACGCGCACTCTCCACAGGATGTCCAGCGCGCGTTTTTAAGCCGCTACTTCGCTCTCGCAAAGAAAGTGGGGCTCCCGCTTATTTTCCACTGCCGCGATGCATTTCACGACCTTTTTTCTATGAGTGATGCGGAGTATGGAGGAAAAGCCGTTCTCCACTGCTTCACAGGCACGATTGAGGATGCGAGGGGTGTCCTCGACCGCGGATGGTATCTCTCGCTGAGCGGCATCGTCACTTTTAAGAAGTCGGAGGCGCTCCGCGAAGTAGCCAAGTTCGTGCCGATTGAAAAGCTTCTCATCGAAACGGATGCGCCCTATCTCGCTCCACAGAGGTATCGGGGCAGCCGCAACGAGCCTGCATACATTGCGGAAACAGCTGCTGTGATCGCTGCAGTCAAAGGTGTCAGCGCAGAAATGCTTTCCGAGCAGACTGCGCAGAATGCAAGGCAATTTTTTGCGTTAAATTGACGCATGCTTTAAAAGATCAATATGCACACTCAAACTCTTCCACAAGCATTTATTTGGCGGCGCCTGCATTCGCTGATGGGACTCTGGCTCGTGCTGTTTCTCATGGAGCATCTGCTCACCAATTCGCAAGCGGCTCTGCTGCTGAGCGAGAATGGCCAAGGCTTTGTGCGTATGGTCAATGGTCTCCACAACCTGCCCTACCTCAAAGCAATTGAGATCACCCTGCTCGGCGTGCCGATTGCCATCCACCTCTTCTGGGGGGTGCGCTACCTCTTCACCGGAAAATTCAACTCGATGCGCTCAGATGGCTCCAAGCCGCATTTGAACTATGGACGCAACCACGCCTATACGTGGCAGCGCATCACATCGTGGATCTTGCTTTTTCTGCTGCTCATGCACATCGTCAAATTCCGTTTCCTAGAGTATCCCTACGAGGTGAATCAGAACACTTTTTATGTAAAAGTGTACAACGATGCGAGCTTGCCTGGCTTAGCCGATCGCTTGAATGTCACGCTGCATGACAGCGACCCCTACGGCAAGGTGGCAGTGAAAGAAAACGAAGTGATCGCCGTCGCACAGAGCTTTGGCGCTGCGTCGCTGCTCGTTGTGCGCGACACGTTTAAAAGCCCCTTCTGGGTAGCTGTGTACACGGTTTTTGTGCTGAGCGCCTGTTTCCACGCCTTTAACGGGCTCTGGACATTCATGCTGACGTGGGGCTGGGTGCTCAATGTCGCCGCTCAGAAAAAAGCGCTGAAATTTTCCATTGGATTGATGCTGCTCGTCGGTTTCTTAGGCCTAGCAGCTATATGGGGCAGTTACCTGATATGAAAAAGAAGGACGTAATTGTCGTAGGCGGCGGTCTAGCTGGCCTTTCCTGTGCGATGAGACTGGCTGAAAATGGCTGCTCTGTCAAACTGATCTCGGTGACCAAAGTCAAGCGCTCGCATTCCGTGTGCGCGCAAGGCGGCATTAACGCGGCTCTCAATTTGAAAGCCGAAGACGATTCTCCCCTCATACACGCCTACGACACGATCAAAGGCGGCGATTTTTTAGCCGACCAGCCTCCGGTTTTAGAGATGGCGATGGCAGCTCCCGGCATCATCCGCATGATGGATCGCTTCGGCTGCCCCTTCAACCGCACTCCAGAGGGCAATATCGACGTGCGCAGATTCGGTGGCACGCTCTACAACCGCACAGCTTTTTGCGGCGCTTCCACAGGACAGCAGCTCCTCTACGCACTCGACGAGCAGGTGCGCCGCTATGAAGTAAAAGGCATGGTGGAGAAATTTGAAAACCATGAGTTCATGCGCCTCGTGATCGACGAGGAGGGCAGAGCGCGCGGCATTGTGCTCATGGATCTCGTGACGATGCAGCTGCGCGTCTTAAAAGCCGATGCGGTGATCGTCGGATCGGGCGGTCCCGGACTCATTTTCAAAAAATCGACCAACTCCACCTTCTGCACCGGGGCTGCCAATGGACGGCTTTACATGCAGGGGATGTTCTACTGCAACGGCGAATTCATCCAGATCCACCCCACCGCCATCCCCGCAGAAGATAAGCTGCGCCTCATCTCTGAATCGATACGAGGTGAAGGCGGAAGGATGTGGGTCTATGGCGACTCCTCAAAGACGATAAAGACTGCCGACGGCACCATGATTCCCTGTGGAGAGACAGGTAAACCCTGGTATTTCCTAGAAGAGATGTATCCTGCATTCGGCAACCTCGTTCCACGCGATATCGGCTCTCGTGAAGTGCTGCGCATCTGTGAAATGGGCCTTGGCATCGATGGCCAGAATCAGGTCTACCTCGATGTGACGGGGCTTTCTGAAGAGAAGCTGCGCAAAATAGAGTCGGTTCTAGAGATCTACCGCAAATTCACTGGCGAAGATCCGCGCAAAGTGCCGATGAAGATCTTCCCCGCTGTGCACTATTCGATGGGCGGCGCCTGGGTCGACTGGCCCGCAGCCGATGATCCCGATCGCATGGAGCGCTTCCGCCACATGACCAACATCCCCGGCTGCTTTAACATCGGCGAATCGGAGTGCCAATACCACGGCGCCAACCGTTTGGGAGCTAATTCGCTTGTCGCGTGCATATATAGTGGTCTCGTGGCTGGCGGCGAAGTGCCGCGCTACCTGCATAGCCTGGATAAGAGCTACAGCAATCTGCCCGAGAGGATTTTTGACGACCCATTGACAAAAGAGGAGATTTTCAAGCAGCAGCTGCTCACATCCAGCGGCAAAGAGAATGTCCACAAACTCCACGACGAGATGGCCGATCTGATGGTGAAATACGTCACCGTCAAGCGCGACAACCAAGATCTCGAGACAACCATGGTGAAACTCAAAGAGATCCGCGAGAGGTATAAGAACATCTCGCTCGACGATCGCGGCAGCCTAGTGAACCAGACCTATGCCTTTGCCAATCAGTTCCGCTACATGCTTGAGCTTGCACTTGTCATCACAAAAGGAGCGCTCCTGCGCAATGAGTCCCGCGGATCCCATTACAAGCCTGAGTTCCCTCTGCGCGATGATGTCCATTGGCTCAAACACACGATGGCGCACTATGATCCGGAAGAGCCGCAGATCCACTATCGCCCCGTTGACACGCGCCACCTCAAGCCGATTCCCCGCGACTATGTCCATGCGAAAAAAGTGAAGCCGACATTGGAAAATATTCCTGCAAACATTGTATTACCAATATAAGATGTCAAATAGCTTTACACTTAAGATTTTTCGCGGCACGCCGGAGAACCAGTATTGGGAGGAGTTTGAGCTCGAGCTCAAGCCTTTCTACAATATTACGTCTGCCCTGATGGACATCCAGAAAAATCCCATCAACAAAAAAGGCGAAAAAGTCACCCCCGTCGCATGGGAACAAGGCTGCCTCGAGGTGGTCTGTGGCTCATGTTCGATGCTAGTCAACTCTCGGCCTGTACAAGCATGTGTGACACTGATCGAGCCTCTTCTGAAAGCGTCCGGCAGCGAGACCATTACACTTGCCCCCTTTACCAAATTCCCACTGATCAGAGATCTCGTCGTCGATCGCAGCAGCATGTTTGAGTCGCTCAAGCGCTTTAAGGCCTGGGTTGAAACGGACGATTCGCGCGATCGCGGCTTTGGTCCAAAGATCGATCCGAAAGTGGCGGATGAGCGCTATAGCCTCTCCACCTGCATGACCTGCGGCTGTTGCCAAGAGGCGTGTCCGCAGTTCAACGCGCGCTCCAAGTTTATTGGGCCTGCGCCGATTTCACAAGTGCGCCTCTTCAACGCGCATCCCGTTGCCAAAATGCAAGCTCCAGAACGTTTACATGGACTCATGGAAGAAGGGGGCGTCACCGATTGTGGCAACGCCCAGAATTGTGTGCAGGTTTGTCCAAAAGAGATTCCGCTTACCGAGTCGATTACTCTTATGGGCCGCAAGGTCGCCGTTCAAGGCATCAAAGACCTGTTAAGCCTTCCCGATGCTTGATTCTTATACAACAATGCATCCGCCTTCATGTGCTTTTTTAGATGCTTTTGTTACGTCAGCTGGATTATTTGGGTTTACCCAGTAATTGCCAATGAGAACAAATCCATATTCAAAATAATCTACGGAGTCCTTTGCTCTTAAGGGAAGTTCCGAAGAGGTGACATCTGCCGGGTTAGTTACCCAAACTTCAGCCCTAGAATCATAACTTACACCGTAGTCGCTTTCTGTGTGGTGCGTTGCTTGAACTTCGACTAATTTTCCGTTCGGAGAATGAACTGTAAATTTTCGAATAGAATCCTGTTCTGCTTTGATGTGCGCAATCGCATCCATTCTTGGATTTAATCCTACAGAATAACCCATACATACCTCCTTAGGTTCGTTTAGAAAAAGTATCCTATCAGCACATGCGGCTAAAAAGATGAAATTTTAAAAAAGCTTAAAGAAATAAATACTGTATGTCAACAAAAACCACTTGAGCTTTCCAGGCGCATATTGGTTAATCGGTGCATCTGTCTGTAGCTCGCTTTACGTCGGATTCATTTGCGGGATTAACCCAGACCTTGCCGATTTTGACAAAACCGTGTGCGGCGTAATCTAGATTGGGCAGAGCTCGTAGAGGGAGTGATGCAGACGGAATCTGAGTTGCGTCTGCCCACACTTCGTCTCGAGTGTCATACAAACAAGAAAGGTGTGCGGCAACTCTGCTACCATTCGGAGCTAATACGTTATAGCAAGTAGTGCCATAATTTGAGTTATACGTTTGTTGTGCTGCGATAAATGTGATGCCAATAGCCATAATCACCGTTAGGTTAAAATTTTCTGCAAAACTATAAACTAATGAAGGATGGTATGTCAAATCTAATCAAATCTAGGATCAAAGAGCCGCCCTAGCGTTCCTAACATCGCGTGCATTATTAGGGTCAACCCAGACAGTGCCAATTTTGGTAAAGCCGTATTGAGCGTAATCAATGTTGGGCAAAGCGCGCATGGGAAGCTCTGAGGAGAGAGCTCCTTTAGGAGAGTCTACCCATACTTCATCTCGATCGTCATGCATCAAGCATCGGCCAAGAGCTGAAAATTCCTGGCTGCTGACAAAAATATCGCAAGATGCTTGCACTTCAACGTATTTACCATTTGGGGATACAATTTTGTACACCTTAGCTCCCTCTGGAGCGTATGTTCCAAACAATGAGCTAGCTCCTTCAACTGCGCGAAAAGACATTTAAGACTCCTGGTTAAAATAATCCCGAAAATCGACGAAAGATATTACTGGGATAGGTTCAAGTGCGGAAATTATAGAAAGATGGAGGATGATTTGTCAATTGAGTTTCACGGGAAGAGACGCGTAAATTTCTCTTGTTAAAACTCATGCGTTTTAATCATCTGCCCCACTAAGATAGATGTGGTTTCGTTTCTAAAAAAGGACTCTATGACAACTGCAACATCGAATTGGACATTTAAAGCTGAAAACGACACGACACGTGAAGTGGCCAAACTCTCCGTCGAAACTGTTTCCGATACACAAGGGCCTATAGGACTCGCATTTAGAGCCTGGCGATTAGTTGAGGGAATTGATCGCAGATTTTCTGACGTATACTTCAATGCTATAAGAGGAAAAGCGCATTTAAATGTCGATCAAGCGATGTGCGATCAAGTTTATGGCCATAAAGGGATTTCCCGTGGCGCCCTATCCGAATGCAGCTGTGAATTACTCCATCGCGTGAACCATCCTCAAACGCGCCTCAATTATGAAAATCAAGCCATCCAGTCCATCCTCAAGATTATAGGAAAGGAGCAGCCATTTCGCGTGAATATTGCATTCTTTCGCCCTGGCGAACTGCTTGAAGTAGAGGTTCTGCTATTCCGGTTGCTTAACGAGCTAATTAGACAAAATGCGAAGGGAAAAATTGCCCTATACCTCATCGATCATCAATATGACCTTCCTGTACTGCAGGCAAATCATACGACGAATTTTCCCAGTGCTGTAGCAGGTGCAGGCTATATACGCCAATTCTTAACTGAAATGTGCGGATGCTTGCCTCCATCGATCGTGTTAGAGGGCATATTTTTTAAAGAATCCAATGAATATACCGCATTGGCAGAACGAGATCCTACGTTTAAGCACCATCTCTTGATCAGTGCAGATGTGCAAGGAGCGAACTTAGCGACTAAAGAGATAGGGAAAAAAGCCGGTCTGGGTGTGGCTCAGCCGATCATATTGAGTAAAACAAAGGTGCCCGATGCGACTTCTCTTCCCAGTGACGGACAGCCAGAATTTACATACAAAATAGATGGCGAGAAGCCGGCCAAGCGCTCTTTGCACCTTCACAGAAGCCTTATGTTTGGATTTGTTGCAGTTGCCGTGATGTGGTCTATGATTCGCTTTGCAAGGCGATAGACACCTAGAGGGTGTCTAGAAATTAAGCTTCTGTCGATTTTTGGGTTCTTTTGAGCCTATTTTCGATTCAAATTGCAGGGGTTATATTGGAGTAAATATTACCCCTGCAATTTGAATCGAAAATCGGCCAAAATAATCCCGAAAATCGACGAAGCCTTAATTCCTAGACACCCTCTTAATCAAAAAGAGCTAGAAAAGGTGTTACGAGGCTGCTAGAAGTCAGAAAAGAGTAGGGAGGGTTTTTTACGTGGCCAATAATAGGGCTGTCAAAGCGCTTTCTGCCCATGATGCGTCCGCTTGGACTAATAATTTGAGCAGAATATTTATTTGCGACACACACAGAGTAGTCTGGCAGCAAAAAGGCGCTTCTGATTTCTGTTAGGAATACCGGAAGGATTTTTTGGCATTCGCCATGGGTGTTAAAGAGATAGACGCAATTTTTTCGTCGATCTACTTCTTTCGGGTTCCAAATTAATAGAGTTTTGTATTTCGGATCGTAATAAAATTCTGGCTCAAAATTAATATCGAGACTAACAGGAGAGTGATTTTTGACAGCCCCGCCTTCGCCTAAATGGACCAGGAATAGACGGGATTTCCCATCATCAATTGGTTTTGCGTAGAGAAAGCACATTTCATTTTCGAAACGGACCGGCTGGAAAATCTGTTCGCCAGTGAGTTTCTCGCCAAGATCGATTAGAAGTGTTCTTCCCTCTTCTTCAGCTTTGTAGATCTTCCCATCGTCACGAAATAACAATATGGGGTTGCCTTTACAATCTACATAAGGAAGGATAAAGCCCTTCGTTAATTTCTCGGCATCTAATTCAACTGGTGGTCTTCCTGCAGCAAGTGCGCTCTTAAAATGTCCCGCTACTCCGGCCATTTGAGGGAACTCATCCTGTGAAAAGGAGTACATTTTCATCACTCTTGCTGTGGTCTTGTCTGTTATGTCCCAAATCTTATAGGTAATGCGCTCTTTGAGAATATCTATTTCCATAGTATGCACTTGCTGATCTGAAATGAAGCAAACCATAGCAGGGGGTTTTTGCCCAGTTGCTAGAAATTGTTGAGCATGGACAGCGAGGGCTGGAGGCATTAATGGAAGAAGAGGTTCTAAAGAAAATGCTGGGGGAAATGCAAAAGTAGATAAAATCGATGGAAAAATAGGAGAAGGTTCATCACGGCGGAATGTAGTTGGGATAATATCCATTAAAAGAGTAATTTTCATCGAAGCAGGACTATACGTTTCGCGAGTTAATTTAAACTCTTGAAAAAATGAGTCGTCGAATTTGTGTCCACGAATACTTTTCCAAATTCCTTGAAAATCAGATGCAGGCTGAAGAGGAATATGGGGATAGCATTTTTCCAAGAAAATTTTAAACAGCCTCCCATCATGGGTAAGAGTCCAGTAGCGTTTAGCTACTTGCCCGACAACAAAAATATCACCGACAGATAATTTCCCGAGCACTTCAATGACTAGATTTTCTGGAAGATTATCGAGCAATTGGAACGTGGTTGTTTCAGTTTCTTGAGGGAAATATAGATACGTACTCCCCGCTTGTGTCCGCACTTCAAATTTTTTACCTTCCTGCGCGGCTTTTTCAATTTGTTTAGGGAGTGAGGGATTGTTTTTTAAATCAATATTCGCTGGTAGCAGCTGCTGAACTTGTGGAGAAATGGCTATAGGTAATGGAAGTGGTTGCTGCACGGGCGGCGGTGCTTGTGATAATAGCTCGCCGAGTTCAGCTTCGGAATAGATCTGTTGATAACCCTGATTATGAGATGGGCAACAATATGAAAATAATCTTGTAATAAACGACATAATTAATCCTCTTTTTTCTAAAATTATATCAATAATTTTTGTTAATTTCAATAAATAAAACTGTTTAGTTATTGCTGTCTCTTTTACGCTTCTTAAGTGGCTTAGGTTCTTCGGTTTTAGCCCCAAGATCAAGCTCAAAGATGCAGCTAGAGGCGCGGTTAACAGTCTTGATCCAGGCAGAGTGAGCGGTCACTTCTAGCTCCTGGATGCGGGGGAGGATGCCTTTAAAGAATGAAATCCCCTGATTATAGGCAGATACTTGTAGTTCGTTACAGGTAGTGGCAGCAAAGAGCTGTCGACTGATGAGTTTTGCTTCGTAAAATTTCTTAGAGGTGCTGCCTCCAGCATTATGCAGACATTGACCTGCATGATTCCAGACCTGAATCGTATTTTGTGCAAGTGTAATGAGGCGATCCTGTTTAGCGTGCATCTGCTCGATTGCTGTTACTCCAATGATAAATGGTCCTTTCACTCCACTGGGATCGAGCGTCCAGACTTTGGACTGATTCTCGTGCGATATGGCTATGCAGAGCACATCGCGGGAAACAAAAGCCCATTTTTGCCCGATGGGAAAATCAAATAGGGTGCGTGTGGGTGGCTTTGGTAGATCGAGAAAAACTCTTTTGGTGCGCTCATCGACGAGCTGCATTTGCTCATTCAGACAGATCAGAGAAAGCGCACCGGTTGTTTCTCTTTGCGCATAGACAAAAGGATGCTTGGTGTCTAAAGACTGCATTTTGCATGTGCGACGCTTTAAATCGATTTTCGTATTGTCCCAATATTCAATCTGTTTCGTTTCCATATTGAAGCCGGCGAAGAAGGTGGAATCAGCACATACAGTTTCATACTTTAAACGGTTGTGATACGACAACGTCATCTGTCGATGTTTTTCTGTGAATAGTCCCTCCACTGTTAAATAGGTGATAGTTTTGGATGGGACAAATGTGTAGATATGCGTATGAGGAGCGTGAAGCTGCTCTTTAAAATGAAAATGGGGAACACTTTTAAGGAACTGGGCTTTCCAGCAGAGCTTGATGAGGTGTCCAAGGACAAAAGGGGGCTTCTCCAAAGGGACATAGCGTGCAAAAAGTTGAGGTAGGAGAGATGCAATCTCCTGATTTGCTTGCTTGTGGAGTCTCGCGGCTCGCCCCAAATCGAATGGATCGAGATAGAGCCAGATCAAATAACGGAGTTCAGGAGGTAGACTGGTAAGCGCGCTCATCTTTCTTCTGGGTTAAGGTAGAGACTGCCCAGATGGAAAAGGCGCTGATGAAAAAGCCTGGCACCATGGGATCGATATGGAGAGAGAGGTGCTTGTCGATAAAGCCCCAGACGCCTGCGGTAAAGGCTCCGGAAAGGATGCCTGCCCACGCGCCGTAGCGGTTGACTTTTTTGCTGTAGAGAGAAAAGAGCATAAGTGGCCCGAACGCCGAACCGAGTCCCGACCATGCGAAGAGAACAAGGTTGTAGATCGAGCTGATCTTGAAGAAGGCGATCAGGAATGCGAGTGCACCCACGAAGAGGATGCTGAGGCGAGAGACCCAGAGCTGCTTTTCAGGAGAGCCGCCCTTGGCTAAGTCTTCTGCAAACGTTGAGGCGACGACGAGAATCTGCGAACACATCACATTGATCGCTGCGGCGAAAACGGCGCAGAGGATGAGGCCGACTAGGAAGGGATGGAAGGAGGTCTTGACCATCTCGATAAAGACAAGCTCAGGTTCGATGGTTCCTTTTGCAAAGAGCGCGGTTCCGACGAGGCCGACGAGGGTCGCTGCGGCAAGTGAAATCAGCATCCAGGAGAGGCCGATCAGCTTCGAGCGCGGGATCTCATCGGGATTCTTGATGCCCATGAACTTGGTGACGATGGCCGGCTGGCCAAAATAGCCGAGCCCCCAGCCGAGGACCATGATGAGCGCCTGGATCACGCCTTGAGAGGAGTTGTGGGGAATCAATGGCGTTGAGGTGATGGTGATGCCTTTGCTGAAGATGAGGTAGAGAGGCACTGCGACGATCACGCCCATGAGGAAAAGTCCTTGGAAGAGATCGATGCGCGCCAGAGTCAGGTAGCCGCCAAAGAAAATATAGGGAATCACGATCACGAGGCCGATCAGAAGCCCCCATTGATACGGAATACCGAGCAAGCTCTCCATGTTTCTCCCCATGCCGACGAGGCCTGAAGAGATGTAGATCGTGTAGAAAATAAAGCAGATCGCAACGGTCGTCAGACGCATCCTGCCGCTATGGTCGGAAAAGCGCTTCTCGAAGAAGGAGGAGAAGGTCAAGCTGCCGGTCTGTTCTGTCATGCGGCGGATTTTCGGAGCGATGTACTGCCAGTTGAGCAGCATGAAGAGGAAGACGCCGATCGCCACCCAGCTTCCCGATAGGCCGGTAGAAAAGACAAGTGCGGGATACGCCATGAAAAGCCAGTTGCTCATGTCGCTTGCTTGTGCAGAAAGCGCTGTTTGCCAAGGCCCGAGCGAGCGGTTGCCGATGATGAAGTCGCTCTTATTTTTAGAGTAGACGCTGATGCCTATGGCGAGGACTACTGCGAAGTAGAGGAGGATGGCAATTGTCTCGTACATAAGACCTCTAGGCTTTCTGTTGTTTGGCGGTGAGGTGCATCCAGAAGGGGAAGGAGTTCTTCTAGACGGACCACTTCCACGGGGAAGAGGGAAGATAATACCTTTTTGAGATTTATCAGGAAAGCCTCTTTGTCAGGGTGGAAGTCTTTGAGGCGGCAGAGGAAGTCGCTATGGGAGCGTCCGTCGCGGTAGGGAGGAGTCTTCTTGGGGTGGAGCAGGTAGTCCATCATCTCAGGAGAGTAGTCCCAGAGAAAGGTGGAGTGGTGCAGCCAGCGCTCCTTGCGCAGGTACTGGGCGTTGCCGCCGCACTTGCGCGCGCCGATCACATAGTCGTTCTCCCGCAGGTGGAAGTCGTCGATCTGCAGCGCCTCGCGGTAGATCCCTTCGGTCCAGCGCATGATCGGCTCGGGGTAGCAGGGAAAGGAGCAGTGCTCTTTCTGCGAGATGAAGGAGATGAAGAGCGTCGACTCATCGACTACGACCGTTCCGCCGCCGCTAAAACGCTTGATGAGCGGGATCGGCTTTTCCTGGAGCTTGGGGCTGACGAGTTCTTCCGGTTTGCCGGAAATGCCCATCACGATCGCAGGGGAAGAGCCCTCGTTGATGATGCAGAAGGTGCGCGTGTCGAGGCGCAGCAGCGCTTCTTCGAGCTGCAGCTGTTTGAAGATGGGATAACCTTTAAGATGCAGGAGTATCATAGTGCTTCTTAATTGAAATCATGAGGATAGAGAGATCGGCGGCCGTCACTCCTGAAAGGCGCGACGCTTGGCCGAGGTTTTGTGGACGCACTTTGAGCAGCTTTTCGCGGGCTTCTGTGCGCAGCCCTGTAATCGTGGTGTAGTCGAGCGCGGGTGGGATCGCGATCTTTTCGACATCGTCGAGGCGAGCCACTTCGCTCGCTTGGCGCTCAATGTAGCCTGCGTATTTGAGCTGCAGCTCGATCTGGCGGTTGATCTCTGTGCCATGGTCGAGCACGATCGCTGGAAATTGCGCAATTAACTCGTCGTAGCGCACTTCTGGGCGGCAGAGCATCTGCGCAAGGCTGACAGATTGCGTGAAGTTTTTTTGCAGGGCAGCGATCTGGTTTTTAATCGCGCTCTCCTTAGCGAGCAGAGTCTGGTAGCGCTCTTCGTCGATCAGTCCCAGCTGATAGCCGTAGCCGCGCAGGCGCAGGTCGGCGTTGTCTTGGCGCAGCAGCAGGCGATGCTCGGCTCTGCTGGTGAACATGCGGTAGGGTTCGCTGTGGTCTTTTGAGATCAGTTCATCGATCATGACACCGATATAGGCTTCAGAGCGTTTCAAGACGAAGGGTTCTCTGCCGAGGATTTTATTTGCTGCGTTAATTCCGGCGATAATGCCTTGGCCTGCCGCTTCTTCGTATCCCGTCGTGCCGTTGATCTGTCCTGCGAAGAAGAGTCCGGGAACAAGTTTCGTCTCGAGTGTGAGTTTGAGCTGCCCACTCACTGCGTAATCATATTCGATCGCGTAGGCCGGGCGCATCACTTCCGCATGTTCGAGGCCGGCTGCGCTGTGCAAGATGCGGAGCTGGACGTCGAAGGGAAGAGAAGAGGAGATGCCATTGACGTAGATCTCATCCGTGTCCAAGCCTTCGGGCTCGAGGAAGATCTGGTGGCGCTCTTTGTCGGGAAAGCGTTTGATCTTCTCTTCGATAGAGGGGCAGTAGCGCACGCCGATGCCTTTGATCGTGCCCGAGTACATCGGAGAGCGGTGGATATTGTCTTGGATGACCTGTTTTGTCTCTGGACCGGTGTAGGTGATGTGGCAGGGAACTTTTGGCAAGCCCTTTTCTGGAGCATCGAAGGAGAAGCGCACGCCTTCATCGCCGGGCTGTGCTTCGGTTTTAGAAAAGTCGATACTGCGGCGGTGGATGCGTGGAGGAGTGCCGGTTTTCAAGCGGCCCAGTTTGAATCCGAGAGCTTCCAGATGCGCGGAGAGACCGACAGAGGGCTTGTCGCCGGCTCTTCCACCGTCGAACGATGTCTCGCCGATGTGGAGTTTGCCACGCATAAAAGTGCCTGCAGAGAGCACGACAGATTTGCCGCGGTAGCCGATTCCCTCGAGGGTTTTGACACCTTTAATCTCACCATTTTCGATGACAAGCTCTTCCGTTGTGCCCTGCTTGATAAAGAGGTTAGGGATCTGTTCGAGCCTGCGCTTCATGGCCATCTGATAAGCGAATTTATCCGTTTGCGCGCGCGGCGACCAGACGGCGGGGCCTTTGGAGGCATTTAACATGCGGTACTGGATAGCGCACTGGTCGGCGATCTTGCCCATGATGCCGCCGAGGGCATCGATCTCGCGCACGATGTGGCCTTTGGCTGTCCCGCCGATAGCAGGATTGCAGCTCATCTTGCCAATCGTGTCGAGGCTCATCGTGAGAAGCAGCGTGCGTGCGCCTATTTGCGCAGACGCGTGAGCCGCTTCGCAGCCGGAATGACCCGCTCCGATAACAATTACATCAAATTCTTCTGGATAGAACCACATGGTTATATGAGCCTCTCTCTTTCGCTAGCGAGAGAGAGAGGTCTAATTAACTTTTCTTATGACGATCGCGACGACGGCGTTTTTTGCGCTTGTGCTTAGCAATCTTTGACCGTCTCTTCTTCTTAACAGACGACATTCTCAATCCTCTAAAAACTACAGGTTACTGATCTTAACCGATTCCATCTCTCATTGCCACAATTTTTTGGCGTGAAGTTATATGTTGACACATCGTTGTGGCTTTAATATGGTGGCCTCATGGAGGAATTATGAAAAAATCTTTAGCAGTATCTGCACTGCTTTTAGCCTACGCTTCTCAGGTTGCGGCAGAATCTAGCGAAACTCCCTGTTACGAAGAACGGAGTGGTGGCTTCACAGTTTATGGCGCCTATCTCTTATGGGAAGTGATCCAGGATGGAATGACATATGCTGAGACACTGCCAGGTGGTGTTCAGGGGATCATAGATGCCATCATGAGTGGTGGTAGCACCGTGGTTCTGAATGAAAAGATATTTATCGACGAACCGCAATCGAAATGGAAATCGGGCTTTAAGGCAGGAATTGGTTATGAAGGATGCTCGCGCTGGGATATCGATCTGGTGTGGACACGGCTGCATGAAAAAATCACATCGTCAGTTTCTGACATAAATAATGGAATTATTCCGTCTGAAATTATCCTCGCCTCACTCATTGGCATCATAGCAAATCCAACTATTACAGGGTTTTCCCACGAGGCGATCAGCAACTGGAAATTTACATTCGATACGCTTGATTTTCAAATCGGCCAAACAGCGACATTGGGGAACTGTTTTGACCTGCGTGGTGCAGTCGGAGTAAAAGGCGCTTGGATTAAGCAGCATCAGTTTACGAACTATCTCGGTTTTACGATCATGGACGCCCCTATCACCATCGAAGTGTTCAAGAAGAATGAGTTCCGCGCTGTGGGTCCGAGTTTTACACTCGATGGCTCCTTGCAGCTCGGCTCATATTTCAGCCTAAATGGCGGAATTACAGGTGCGTTCCTCTATGGAAAAACGCACGCGGATATTTTCCCTGTGGCCATATTCGGAACGAACATGATCGATGTGGATGTGATCTCTACGAGAAAAAATCGCATTAAACCGATGGTGGATGCCTTTGTCGGCATCGATGTCCATACCGATTTCTGTGATGATTGGCGCGTTGCAGTCGGAGTGGGTTATGAGGTGCAGTACTGGTGGAACCAGTTCATCGTCCCTCTATCCTTTGAAACGAGCATCCTTGGTCCTGTCACGGCGCATGGCGACCTTGTCCTGCATGGTTTAACCGCCTATGCAGCCTTGACATTCTAATTTTATTTATATCGCCCTGTATTTAACAAATAGTATAAAATATGGGGCGATGATTAATTTATGCAACTGTTCCGAACAAAATAAACTTTATTTTCAATCGGCTGCTCTCGCTGCTGGTGGAGTAGTGGCTTCCTGTGCCGTTGTAGCTCTTGCTGCTGCAGTGGCTTACGTGGCAGCGCATGCGTTTATTGCCCTTGTAGCTGCACCCAATCTCGCCTTCGTTATTTTTGCTGCAGGCGCAGGGATTACAGCGGGCCTTACCTGTGGAATTACGCTGATGAAGGTCATTTGGGATAAGTGCTTTGTAGGCGCATACAAGATTTTGTACCCTGAACAAGATGCGCGGCTAACTACCCCAAAACCCACGGGCGACAAAACAGAACTTTACATGAAAGCCCTCGGTCTCAGTGCTTTAGGCGTAGCAGCCGCGGCTGGAGTCCTTATTCTGGCCGCAGCAGTATCCACTGTAGCTATGTTCGTCCTACTTATGTGCCTCCACGGTCTCGGCGAGCCATTCCTGGCGATTGCCTTCGTTGGAGGAATTATTATAGGCACGATCGCCGGCCTCGCTACAATGCAAGCCATCTGGGAGTCGGTCTTTACTCCGGCCTATGATGCTTGGGCACATGCGCTAGCAAAATAATTCATATTCTTGTTTTTCCAATTTAAGCCCCACAATATCTTAGAAACTATCCTTGTGTTGATCCGCGGCGTTTGCTATTCTTAAACGCAGCGGATTAGACGTGAAACCATGTTTAACCCGCGGCATTAATGAGTCGTTAACGCCGCGGCTCCGACAAGGATATTTTATATCCATGACCTTTAGTTGCTTAGGTGTCTTCCAAGCGTAAAAAAACGGAGTGTTCATGAAAGACGAGAATGATAAACAGGCCAATCGTTCTGGAAAGATCATTGGGCGCTTAAAGGAACAAAAAATCCTAAGAGACCATCTTACTTCGCACAGGGCGGAGTTTATTGCGCTCTATGGACGTCGTAGAGTGGGCAAAACTTACTTAGTTAAAAATCTTGTGGATTCCTTTCCATGTGTGTTCTTTCATGTAACTGGGCTTCAAAAAGGATCGTCTCAAGAACAGCGAGAGGAATTTGCAAAGCAAATTGGACAAACCTTTTATTCAGGCGCACCCCTTATACCAAGAGAACGCTGGAAAGATACATTCGAAGATCTTACTCAAGCTATTGCAAAAGTTCCAACGAACAAAAAGATAGTCCTATTTTTTGATGAACTCCCATGGATGGACAGTCCTCGTTCAAAATTGCTTACGGCGTTGGATTTATATTGGAACCGTTACTGGGTTTTTGATAATCGGCTTAAATTGATTATATGCGGATCTGCAACCTCTTGGATTATTGATAACATTATCAATAACAAAGGAGGGTTGCACAACCGGGTGACCCGCACCGTTCAGCTAATGCCGTTTACTCTCCAGGAGACAGAAAGCTATTTAACGGAATATCGAATCAATCTTAAGCATCGACAAATTCTTGACCTTTACAGCGTTTTGGGCGGGGTTCCTCTCTATTGGTCTTTCATAAAAAAAGGATTGTCGGCTCCTCAATGTATTGATGAGTTGTGTTTTCAGCAAAATGGAGCATTAGTAAAAGAATTCGGACGCCTCTTTGCTTCGCTGTTTGAAGATCCCAAACCCTATACAGACCTCATTAGGATTATTGCGAAACACCGATATGGAATTGGCCAAGCCGAGTTAATCGCTAAAGCCAAGCTGCCAGATGGAGGACATACGGTAAAACGCCTTCAACAGTTAGAAGAAGCCGGCTTTATCACAAGTCTTGTTCCCTATGGCCATAAAGACAAAGGAGTCTATTATCTAATTGATGATGAATACAGCCTGTTTTATTTGCATTGGATAGAGCCCAACATGAAAACAATTACCAAAAAAGCTACAAATGAAGGGTTTTGGGTATTGCAATCCCAACGACCTAGCTGGAAAACATGGGCTGGGTATGCATTTGAATCGATATGCTATAAACATATCGCTCAGATTTCACATGCTTTAAAAATTAGTCCTGGAGCGACGATAGGCACTTGGCGTTTTGTCCCAAGAAGCAAGAATGATGGCGAAGGGACACAAATCGACCTACTGTTTGATCGCCCCGATGGCGCGATTACGATTTGCGAGATCAAATGTTCTGATCAACCTTTTGCAATCGACAAAGCATATTCTCAGGTTCTTACAAAGAAGGTAGAGGTTTTTCGAAAGCAAACAAGAACCAAAAAACAGCTATTTCTTGCTATGATTACTACCTTTGGCCTCAAACCTACTATTTATTCCGAGGAACTCGTTACTAATGAAGCCAAACTTGAAGACTTCTTCGAAGAAAGAGGCTTCTATTGAATTAGTCCGGTGAAAAGGCGGCGAATGCATCCGCTTTTTCCTTCTTATCACCTTGGGTTCCCACAGGTGTGTAGTTCGCAAACTGTGCAAGCTCCTTGCGGAATGCTAGATTGACGGTTCCAATGCCGCCATGGCGGTTTTTGGCGACGATTAGTTCGGCAAGACCTGGCTTGTCGTAGGGATCGTAATATTCTCGCCTGAGTAGAAACATCACAAGATCCGAGTCCTGCTCCAAGCTTCCCGATTCGCGCAAGTCGCTCATCATCGGACGGTGGCCCGTGCGCTCTTCCACTTTACGCGAGAGCTGCGAGAGGCAGAGGATCGGAATGTTGAGTTCACGAGCCAGTGTCTTAAGCATACGCGAGATTTCTGAGATCTCATTTTGGCGGTTTTCCATACTGCGCACGCTGCCTGAGCCCACAAGCAGTTGCAAGTAGTCGATGACGAGAAAGCCGATGCCATACGACTCCTTCATGCGGCGCGCACGGGCGCGCAGGTCGGTGATTTTAAGGCCAGGCTGGTCGTCGATCACCATCGTATACTTCTGCATGAAATTCACGCATGAGACGATGCGCTGATATTCGTTTCCAGAGAGCGATCCGGTTTTAATTTTGTCTGACTCGACTTCCGATTGCGAACAGATGATGCGGTGCAGGAGCTGGTCAGCGGTCATCTCGAGAGAAAAAATGCCGACGGGCATGCCTGTTTTGAAGCAGACATTTTCTGCGAGATTGAGCGCAAGTGCGGTTTTTCCCATCGCGGGTCTCGCAGCCAGAATCATCAGATTGGAAGGCGCAAAGCCGTCGATCATCTTATCGAGATCGATGAATTGCGTGGGGATGCCGCTTATAGCATTTTCATCGGGTCTTCTTGATAGAAAGCGCTCCTGGCGCTTCTGTAGATCATCTAGATAGGGAAGATTTGTACTCGCTTTACTGCCCGACAAGAGGTCGCTAATCGTGATCCCAGCATGCGGGTTGGCAGCTTGGCTGATTTCAAAAAAGCGCTGCTGAGCAACGTCTAGAACGCCATGTACATCCTGAGGATTATCTAGAGCCTCTTTTTCCACCTGCTGCGCAGCGAGAATCATGCGGCGCAAGAGTGCTTTATTGCGCACGAGCTCAGCATATTCTTCAACATAGGCTGCGGTGCCCGCATATTGCGCGAGGCCTGTCAGGTAGGAGAGACCGCCGATTGCGTCGAGTTTCTCTTGGCGCTTGAGCTCCTCTCCGATGAGGTGCACGTCAGCTGGTTTGTCCTTGCGGAAGGCGCTTTTCAGTGCCTGGAAGATGATCTTGTGTTCGGAGTAGTAGAAGTCATGCTCGTCGAGCATATCTGCAGCGACGTTGAGGCTGTTGATGCTGGTGAGCATTGAGCCGAGGACGATCATCTCCGATTCTTTCGAGTGAGGAGGAGCTTTTATGTGGTCTTGCATCCTACCAACTTAGCGCATGATGCTGTTTGTAGGAAAGAGGCCATCTGCTTTTTCGTGCCCGTGCCCGTGAGCGTGCCCGTGCCCGAAAAATATTCTTGCCATTTAGAATATATTTTTTTCAAGGAAGTGACATTTTCGGGCACGGGCACGCACACGGAAAGTGGCACGGAAGAGGGTGGGATCGGAAAGAGAGGGATTTGAACCCTCGGTACCCTTATTAGGGGTACGCGTCCTTAGCAGGGACGTGCCTTCGGCCACTCAGCCATCTTTCCACAGGGGGCTATCTTAGCTTCAAAACGCGTTTTTCATCAATCTGAACCTATCCCGATAATATCTTTCGTCGATTTTCTGGATTATTTTGGCCGATTTTCGATTCAAATTGCAGGGGTAATATCAACTTCGTATATGACCCCTGCAATTTGAATCGAAAATCGGCTCAAAAGAACCAGAAAATCGACTGAAATTTATTATCGGGATAGGTTCCTATTCGTAAAGGAGAGCAGTGGTCAGAGGCTGCCCGTTGAAGGCGTTAAAATGGCTGGTCTTGAGAGCCCCCGAGGGGAGCTGAACCACTATACTATAGACGGGAAGGTAGACTTCGGTCGACTTGCGGATCGAAAAATGGGGCCCGAAAGCCGTGCTCGCCATCTTTTCCACCTGGGCTTTGGAGAAGTGGCGCACAACGCGCGACGCCTGCTTATACATTTTCGTGATCAGCTTATCCGGAGCACGTGTTTCAGGCACACGTGTGAGTTTGGGGTTTTGCAGGTGGAGGCGGTAGCGATCGCCCACTTCGATCAAAAGATTTTTCTTAAAGCAGCCGCGCACCCACGCTTCAAAAAGAGGAGTGTCGAGATGGGGGTAGTCTTCGCCAAGTTTTTCGATGAGATGCACGCGTTCGCAGTTGCCGCCCTTACGCGCGAGTGCGCTGATGATCTTGAACTCGTGCGGTAGTGTGTGCGAGCGGATGCAGTCGCCAAATCCGTGTGTCTTCTCCCAGCTTGTCGCATCGAGTACCATTTCACCATCGGTAAGATCCCAGATCAGGAGACTCTCTCTGCTCTTCTTTTTAGAGGCGTATTTCGCTTCTATAAGCAGATAGGGATAGAATTTCAGAGACGATTCAATAATGCGCGCGCCCTTCTCTTTCAAGAGGCGCTTCTGCTGCAGCTCCACGATCTGCTCGATCTGGTAGTGGATTTCAAAACCGCGCGCTGCACGCATCGAGAGCAGCTGTTCAGCCTTATTTTTCAAGTCGGGTTGACGGTCGGAATACCAGTAAAGGCCTCCAGCGCCCAGTGCGAGAGTGATAAGGAGATAGATCAGTTTCATGTCAGTATACTATATTATTTCAGCTATTCGTTTCAAAAAAAAGGGAGGGCTATGCTAACCACAACCTAACGAAAATTGTCCATTTGGACTGCGTCAAAGCCCCGGGGTAGAGGGCGCCTCCAAATTAAGCTTCTGTCGATTTTTGGGTTCTTTTGAACCTATTTTCGATTCGATTTGCAGGGGTAATATCAACTTCGTATATGACCCCTGCAAATCGAATCGAAAATAGGCCAAAATAATCCCGAAAATCGACGAAGCCTTAATTGGAGGCGTCCTCCTAGTCCCGTGTAAAAGGGGTAGTATTAATGCAATACAACCCCTTTTACACGGGCCTAACCGCGGGAGCTTTCACGCAACTCCAAATGGACAATTTTCGTTAGGTTGTGGTAAGGTTAATTTTTATGTTGAGGAAGGGGATGCTATTTACCTTGGCCATCGCTCTTTTGTCTGGTGCCACTGCTCTTTATGTGAAAAATGGGCGGTTGGGATTTAAGTCAAAGAAGAAGAGCGCCTCTCAAGTCACAAATGTCGAGGCTTTCCGCCATTTTTGTAAGAATGCGGTGGCAAGCCCGCAGCTGTTCGCTCATTTCAAAAGCGATCCTATCTACACGCTTTTTTACGAGAATGCGAGCGAAGAAGAGGGTCGAGTGCATCTCTCCCTGATCGGTCAGCGCACGCCTGAACTGCTATCGCCTGCTATTTTAGAAAAAGTGAGCCTAAACGATACGTTAGGAAGCCCTAAAACATATCACTTCGAAGGTGCGGGAACCTTTTCTCCTACGACTTTGCGCTATTTAAAAGTGGCGAGCGATCTCAAGAGATCTTTTCAGTCTCTCGATGGGATGAAGATCATCGAAATCGGCGGCGGATACGGGGGTCAGTGCAAGATTCTCTTCGATCTATTCGATATCGCAAGCTACACCATTATTGATCTGCCCGAAGGACTGGAACTTACGAAAAAATATCTTCAGGCGCTCGGAGTGACGAGCCGCGTCCATTTTCTAAAGCCCACCCAGGTGGAGTCTCAAGAATGCGATCTTCTCATCAGCAACTATGGATTCACCGAGTCGAGCGCCGCATTGCAGAGCCACTATTTTGACGCCTTGCTGCGCCGCGCACCGCGCGGATACATGACGTGTAACTTCTTTTATAAGCACTTCCGCGTCCGCCCTTGGACAAAAGAGGGCCTCTTAAAAAAACTCTCTTCCCTTCCCATTAAAATGCATGTCCTTCCCGAAGAGCCTCAGATAGGCGAAGAGAATTTTGTCGTCATCTGGAGTCCTGCCACGGCTGAGGTTCTGTGATCTTTCAGGATCGCAGAGAAGCGGGGCAGAAACTCGCTCAGCAGATGCAGCATCTCCACCACGCGAAAGACACGATCATTTTAGGACTTGCCAGAGGCGGTGTTGCCGTAGCAGCAGAACTGGCAGAGTCTCTGCATCTTCCTTTCGATGTTCTTGTTGTCCGCAAGATTGGCGCTCCGGGAAACGAGGAGTTGGCCCTGGGCGCTGTAGCGAGTGTCGGTGAGCCTGTCTTCAACGAGCATCTGATCGCGCTTTTGGGCGTTTCTCCCGAGTACTTGAAGAGTTCTGTGGAGCGCGAGCGGGAGAAAATCAAACAGCGCCTGGCGCTCTATCTTGGAGGGCGCAAGGCACCCGTCCTTAAGGGCAAGACAGTTGTTATAGTCGACGATGGCATTGCAACCGGTGCGAGCATGCGCGCTGCGATACAAGCCGTTAGAAGTGAAAAGCCTACAAAAATTATCCTTGCAGTTCCCGTTGCCGCGCCCGATTCTCTTTCGGCGCTACGTTCTTTAGTCGATGAAACGATCTGTCTATACAGTCCCTCTTTTTTTGAAGCGGTAGGCGCTTTTTATAAGCATTTTGAACAAGTCAGCGATGAACAAGTTCAAAATATCCTTGAAAAGTAATTATTTTAATCGTAGTGCTTAACTAAATGGTAAGGCTAAGTTTATTGCTTTTGTCACTGGCGTCGGCTGCGCTGATCGCCGATCAAGATATCTGCTCTTGCTGCGAGAATCCACCTAAGGTAGCTGCTTTTTCATTAAACCATCGCGAAGCCAAAGGCATCGGTTATGAGAAGGGCTACACCTCGCTCGACTTTTTCTACGCGCAGGCCGTTAACCCTTGCATCGTTCCTTTTTTCGACTTCCGCGCCCACATTTTCAATGATGGCAAGGCGGCCTTCAACACCGGTATCGGCGCCCGCTGGCTCCTCCAAGAGAGCGATGCCGCCCTTGGGATCAACGGCTATTGGGACTTCCGCACGGCCGAGCACACCTCCTTTAGCCAAGCAGGCCTTGGCCTCGAAGCACTCTGGCCGCGCTGGGATATCCGTCTGAATGGCTACGCGCCGTTTAATCGCACCAAGCGCAACTACCGCTCGGGCTTCTTCGGCTTTAGCGGCAATAGCGCCCTATTTTATAAGAAATATGAGCTGGCGCTCTGGGGTAGCGATCTTTCGGTCGGCTA
>JABDCT010000008.1 GCA_013287985.1 Chlamydiota bacterium | reverse complement strand
TGGTCGCACAGGAATGCGGGAATGTCGAGAGGGATAGAACCTGTGGCGATGATGCACTGATCCGCGGTGACTTCCATGTTGTCGTTGCCGGCAATTTTGATGTCGCGCGGAGAGAGAAATTGAGCCTCGCCTTGCAGCACGGTAATTTTGTTGGACTGCAATAAACCGGAGAGTCCCTTGCGCACCTTATCGACCACCTGGTCTTTGCGCGTTTTCATTTTGAGGAAGTCGAACATGACGGGACCGGTGATGATGCCATACTCTTCCGCCATGCTGATTTTGTGCATGACTTCTGCGTTTGCAAGCAGCGTCTTGGTCGGGATGCAGCCAACATTGAGACAGCTGCCGCCTAAAAATTGTTTTTCAATGAGACAGACGGAGCGTCCTGTTTGTGCAGCTTTAATCGCAGCGACATAGCCCCCTGGGCCCGCGCCAATTACAATGAGATCAAATCGTTTCTTTTCCATACGCATTATAGGTTACCTGCCCTACAAAAAACATGGCAAGATTTATCGCTCTCTGCCAATATGGGGTGTATGAAAACAGTTGAAAAACATAAGCTCTGCCCCAATTGTGAAGCGCGCGTTCCCCTCGAAGCGACTCTCTGCCCTTTTTGCGCCTCTGAACTCAATATGGAAGCCCCTAGGAGTTCTACCCTATTTCAAAGTCAAACTTTAGAAGACAGCGTCGCCTCCCTCTACACTCCCCCCTACCAGAGCAGCAATCGCAGCGCATCCCTCTCTCATTCCAGCGCTGAGTCCTCCCTCTATAAGAAAAACGCTCCTGCGCAGCAGCCACAAGCGGAAGCTCCCGTAGAACGCAAAAGCAGTCTGGTTCCCTCCATTCTCATGTTTGCGGGATCGACCCTGCTCCTGCTGGGCCTCATGCTGGTCATCTTTGCCAGAGAGGGCACCCTCCAGCTGGAATGGGATGCTAGCTACTGGTTCATCTATGCCCTAATCGGCGCTCCGCTGCTCTATTTCGGCTATAGAAAACTCAGCGAACTAGATTAAAATTTTATTATTTCTTTTCTGCGCGATCAATAAAATTGAGTCCTCATTGAAGACAGGGGACACGCCTTACGACTCTTCTTCTAAAAGAAGGGGATAGCCTGCGAAGTGAAAAGGTTCATATTCACCTTCAAAGACTGTATAGGGAGGCGAGAGCATGGCTGCAGCGACCTTTTCACATGTTTTTTTGAAAAGCAAAGTGCCGTTTGGGCTATAAATATCCAGGCGGGGGTCTACTGGGCGCATTAACTCCTGATCAATTCCTTCAAGCACAAAGCTATCTGTAAATACTGCGATAGAATTGTCTCTAAGAAAATAAGCAGCTTTTATATTTGAGCGCGTGTGGATAATGGATTGGCATTTACCTTCCATGTTGACGATGTAGAGATTAGACTCTTTCCACAGAATGCACATTTGTAGTTTTGAATCGAAAAAGAAGGCACTCTCGGGCTTGATCTGGTCTAGTGCCTCTACAGGATGATGTCCCAATACTTTTCCATTCTCTCCAAAATGGAGAATGAACAATGCGCTCTGCTCATCCCTGTAAAACAGACAGAGCTGGCTATCGCTTTTGAGAGGGAAGCAAAAATTGCCGAACGGAATCTTCTTGCCGAGATCGATTAATTGCTCGCTGCCTCGTTCGGTGAACTTACAGATTTTGCCATCGTCGATGTAGGTTACGACAGCTGTGCCCTTTCGATCTTCGTAAGGAAAAAGAAGAAATTTTGTTTTTATGAGCTGCTGGGGAATCATCTCTCTTGCTATTTGCGCACTTCTAGCGGCTCTGGTTAGAATTTCAGGATAGATGAGCAGCGGAAAATTCCTGCTATCCATGAAGAACTTCTGAAGGACTTTTATATTCTTTTCGTCGCGGATATCCCATATTGTATACGTGCCTTCGTAGGGAGTCTGTTCAATGGTGTGGAGTTGTGTACGAGACGCATAAGAGAAATAACTGGGGTTAGGCGGAAATTGCTCGAGGTTGTCCACCATTTTGGGCGGCAGACTTGATTGATAGGATTCAAAGGAAAATGCGGGTGGGAATAATTTATTATTCGCGATGCATGGCGGATAGACAATCTTTCCATCTCGCAAGGACAAGCGCTTTGCTAACCATGTTTTACTATCAATTAAGTGTAAGGGATAAGGGGATTCCAGGAACTGATGATAGAGGTCATGCATTTTTTTTGAGCCGGGATCCATCTTTACAAATGGAATTTCTGGAATTTCATGTTTTCTCAGCTGCATCCAGATGGCTTGATAAGTTTTCTTATTTAAATTTTTAAGTGAAAACCCGGGATAGCATTTTTCTATGAATAGTTTATACACAGCTTCTTCGCGAGATAGTCCTTCAAATTTTTTTGCGGTCATTCTGAGATTGTACATATCGCGAGGCTGAAGAAATGTCAGTATAAGACGGAGAATGTCTCCAGAAAGAGTGCCTATTCCATCCCCTGATTTCGTATGGGGATCGATGTACACCCAGGTATACCCTCCAGCGCGCCGAACTTCAAAAGGCTGCCCACTCTTTTGAGCGGCTGCTATCTCGTCACAGAGAGAGTGGGGTGTGGCTTTTATCAGATCGAGTCCTTGAGGAATGCGAGCGCGTATGGACTCTGGGATGGGGGCTATCTTAGGCTCGGGAGACGGAGTGGATTCGCGTTCTTCTTGTATATCAAGCAGCACGCTTTGCTCTGAGTCTCTACTATTGCTACAAGGTAAACAGCAAAAGAATGACATATTTATTACCGTTTTTGAAAACAATTATAAATACATTTAGGATTATAGTATTCTAAATAAAAGGTTTGTATGGCTCTATGGAAATGGGTTCTTTTTGCTGGGTTTACGCCTCATTTCCCTAGCATCTGAAAAAAAAACTTGAGTAAATGTGCATGCGTCTATAAATTAAATTTCATTTATGGACCACAAGCTAAAATCTTATGGAGATACATAACAGGATGAGGACACTTATGATCTTTCGCATGTTTACTTTGTTACTGATAGTCAGTACTTTGCACTTTCAAAACCCTCTGATGGCTAATTGCGGCGGTTGCTCGCGAGGGCAGGGTCTCGTTTCTGAAGCTACGTCATCAGCTGCGACCGCAGGGCTCCCTGGCCTAGCAGGTGCCGCAGGATTGCCCGGATTGGCTGGTGTGCCTGGAGTGCCTGGACCAGCAGGTCCTCAAGGGTCTCCCGGTCTACCAGGTGGATTGTTGGACTATGGAATGGTATTTGCCTTGAGTCAAGGGTTGCCCGCTCCTAACGTTTCAGGTTCCCAAAAAATCCTTTGGAATGAGGGAAACGATCAGTTTGCACCAGGTTCTACTTTCACCCATGTGGCGGGATCAACAGATGTGGTTATTAACTCTGTAGGTACGTACATAGCTCGATATATCGCGTCAGTAGATTCTGGGAATGTCGTGAACCCCGCTGCTGTGCCGACTGCTTTTGCCATTTTTTTTGGTAATAGTCTTCTTCCGGGAAGTGATCGATCTACAAGTATTGCTAATGCTGCTAACACGCAGCTCAATGTAGCGGGAGAAGTCATTTTTAGAGTGGATGCATCCCAGGTGGGACTTGCTGTTACTGTGCAAAACCTCGGTGCTAATACAAATATTGGAACGTATTTACCTGCACATACCGCAGCATCTTTGTTTATTCAAAAAATAAGCAGCAATTAACGTAAGGGATCTGAGGTACATATGATTTTACGCTCACTCAGCTTATTACTAGCAGTCTCTTCTCTAGTATTAAATACTAATGCTCTGTACGCCTCTTGTGAAGGCTGCTGCCATGGGGAAAGCATTGTTTTAAATGCAACCGCTACAGTAGGAACAGCCGGACTTCCCGGAATACCCGGAGCAGCCGGACTACCAGGCCTAGCTGGAGTACCTGGCGTGCCCGGTATAGCAGGACCGCCAGGCACAGTAGGCCTGCCTGGAGGAGTATTGGACTACGCATACATGTACAATACTACAGGTGCTGATACTCAAGCCGTAGGACCTGGAGGCGATGTAGAGTTTAACATTCCAGCACCTGCCACTCTTAATCCACTATACTTTCCTCCCGGGTCCACATTTGAGCACAATGGTGGAGATACAATTTTAAACATCCATTCAACGGGTGTCTATTTTGTGCGCTACATATTGACTATTGGAGAAGCTGCAGCAAGTCAACCAACAGCTTTCCAAGCATGGCTTGGAGGCCCTTTTAATATGGGCGTTTTTGGCAGTGATCGTACGTCAAATATTGCTCCAGGTGATGGCCTGCTCACGATAATTGGAGAGGGGATCTTTGTGATTCCAGCGACGACGCTGGCCTCGGCTTTGATTACTGGCATCCCATTAACTATTAGAAATATTGGTGCAAATACACAACTAGGAAAGGCGCCGCCTGCAACAACTAGTGCCTCAATATTCGTTCAAAAATTAAGCAATTAACACAAGGAAGTTAAAATGACATACGTTTTTAGAACAAAAGATGCGGCTCTGGTAGCTGCATTGCTAGTTGGCGTGGGTAATGTCTATGCCGATGATTATGCACCCTCAGCTCCTGCCTACGATAATAGCTGCTGTGAAGAGAGCTGCTGTGAATGTAATTTCTTCTTAAGAGCTGACCTATTGTATTGGACAGCGTGCGAGGCTGGCTTTGGATGCGATTTTGGATCAACCAGTATCACAAATACTGTTGCTAATGGGCAAATTGTTACCGATATCAGTGAAAGGGATGACGACATAGATTTTAATTGGCGTTTAGGCTTTCGCGTCGGCGCAGGATATGAGTTTAGCTCATGCTGGGACTTTGGCGCGTATTGGACATATTACCGCGGCAGAGGCGATGGTCATCGCGAAGATAACCGTGCGCACTGGAAGCTAAGATTTGACGAAGTAGATGTGCTACTGGGTTACAAATTACAGTATAACTGTTTTACGCTAAGACCATTCTTTGGCGCGCGTTATGCAAAAATTGATCAAAGGCTGAACACGCACTTAGAGTCCACGATCCTCATCGCGGCTACTGGCGCAAGCAGTGTTGCGGTATCCTCAAAACAAGACAAAGAAAATTTCTGGGGCGCTGGTCCGGTGTTGGGCTTTGAAGGTGTTTTCGACTTGGGATGTGGCTTTAGTTTCTACGGAAACCTAGATGGAAACTTCCTGTATGGAGATTTCAAATCCAGATTCAATGATAGTGATGTCTTCACATTAGCCGTTAACAATTGTAATTCACATTCGAAGAGCTGTGCAGTCTTAACCGGTTATGATGCAGGATTTGGTTTCCGCTATGAATTTTGCTGGTTTGCAATGCAAGTGGGTTGGGAGCACCACACCTATTTTGACTATAACCAAATTGGTTGCGGTGGTGATTTGAGTCTGTATGGACTTGACGTCGCAATTGCAGTACGTTTCTAATTCATTCATCCTAGGATAGGCTCAATAACCTAGATGTTTTTACGGGTTGGAGAGGGCAAAGCCCTCTCCAAAACGCTAAATCATTCATTGTTCAAGAGGTTTTTCCAAGCGGTAAAGACCCGAGCTGTGTCCAACCGAGTGCTACTCCTTGTGAGCGAATCTGTTTTTCTTTCCCTCCATAGACGACATAGCTTTGTGAAGGATTATTTCCTGCTAATTGGTTCCATTTTATAAGACCTGTAAAGAAATCGGAACTGATAGTTTCTCCTGATTTGATTTCGATCGGTGTTAGAGTTGTTCCATGGTCTAGAAGACAGTCCACTTCGTGGCCCGACTTATCTCGCCAAAAATAGAGATTGGGAGGCAATCCTGCATTGTATCGCTGTTTGAGAAGATCGGAGAGAATCATCGATTCAAAAAGCCCGCCGCGTAAGTAATGCGTAGTGAGATCCTGGGCTGATTGAATAGATAGAAGATGACAAGCAATCGCGCTATCGTAGAAGTAAAGTTTAGGTGTTTTGATTAAACGCTTGCTGAAATTTTTGTGATGCGGATGCAAGAGAAAAATGACATAGGTGGCTTCGAGGACAGAGAGCCAGGAGCGTACGGTATTTGTGGAGATGCCACAATCGTTGCCGATCGAAGTCAAATCTAACAGTTGTCCAATTCGCCCGGCACAGAGCTGGAGAAATTTCTGAAAAGTCGAAAGATCAGTGATCTGTTTGAGATGTCTCACGTCCCGTTCAATATATGTCTGCATATAGCTTTGAATCCACTCTCTAGGGTCGATTTTTTTAGCATAGAGAGAGGGATAGAACCCCCGAAACAGAGTATCTTCCATTTTTTCAGGAAGAAGAGAAACATCTTGTAATTCTTCCAAACTGAGGGGAAGAAGGGTGGCAAGGGCTATTCTTCCTGCAAGAGTCTGGCTAATGTGATGGTTTAAAAGAATGTTCTCCGATCCTGTCAAAATGAAAAAACCTGGTTTTTGCCACTCATCGACATGCTCCTGGATATAGGATAATAGTTCAGGAACCCGTTGGATCTCATCGAGAATAGCACCGGACCCTTCTTCGAAGGATTTTAGAAACCTTCGAGGATCTTCTGCGGCAAAGCGCCTCGTATCGAGCGCTTCAAGATTGATATATTTGTGATGGGGAAACAAGGCCTTAGCCAAAGTCGTTTTCCCCGATTGTCTTGGTCCTAAAATCCCTAAAACAGGGAATTGAGTGCTTAATTTCTTCAGCCGAGGGGCAATTTTTCTTTCAATGAACATATGGCCAATTATGCAATCCGATTGCATAATTGTCCAATGTCATATAAGAAACTGATTTCCTGAGACTTATAACAATGATGTAAAGCGCTTTTACAAATTAGCTATCCATCAGCGATAGGTCGATGAGAGGCGAGGGAGCAGCCGCTTTCTTCTTCGGTGCTTTTTTCGCGGTCTTCTTCAGGTTCACGAGCTTCTCTGCAGGTGGTTCGTCTTCGGGAACGACCATGGAGAACTTGAAGAGGCCGTGCGCCATCTCAATCTTGATGCGCTGCGAGAGCGATTCAAAGAGCGCAAAGGCTTCGTGTTTGAATTCGAGCAGCGGATCTTTCTGGGCCACCACGCGCAGCGATACTTCTGTGCGCAGATGGTCGATGTGGAGCAGGTGCTCTTGCCAGTAGCGGTCGATGATGCGGATCATCAGGTTGCGCGCAACCTCACTTAAGATGCGCTCGGGAGCCATATGGCCATGCGCTTCTGGATTGATGCGCTGCTGCGCTTCTAAGATGCGTTTTGTTTCAAACATCATCTTGTGGCGGAATGCTTCGCATACTTTTTCGCCGGCGAGGGTTTCGAGTTCTTCGGCTGAGCTGTAGTCGTTGTCGAAGACCTCTGTTTCAAAGGTGAGCGGGAAGTTGGTCATCAGCCACTGACGATAGCCTTCTGGATCCCAGGCGCCTTCAAGGGAGCGCTGTTTGAAGAACTGGCCCGCCATGGTGTGGCAGACGCTGTTTAAAACTTCTTCAGCAAGGGGAAGGGTGTCAGCGGTGCGGAGCACCTCGTTGCGGAAGGAGTAGACTTCAGCGCGCTGCTTGTTCATCACATCGTCATATTCGAGTGTGTGCTTGCGCATGCTGTAGTTTCTCTGTTCGACGCGTTTCTGCGCTGTTTCAATCGACTTGTTGAGTACTTTTGCGGAGATCGGCTCGCCTTCTGGCGGACGGAAGCGCTGCAGGAACATCGTGATGCGCGGAGAGGTGAAGAGGCGCATGAGCGTATCTTCAAAGGAGATGTAGAACTTAGAAGAGCCGGGATCGCCCAAACGTGCGCTACGGCCGCGCAGCTGGCGGTCGATGCGGCGCGACTGGTGGCGCGTAGTGCCGATGACGTGCAAGCCACCGAGAGCAGCGACGCCTTCTTTCAGCTTAATGTCGGTACCGCGGCCCGCCATGTTGGTCGCGACGGTGATCGCACCTCTTTGGCCAGCGTCGGCGATGATTTCCGCTTCTTTGGCGTGGTTCTTGGCGTTGAGGACAGTGTATTCCAGTTTGTTTTGGCGCAGAATGCGTGCGAGCTTCTCAGAGGCTTCGACCGATTCGGTGCCGATCAGGATCGGGCGGCCAAGTTGGTGAAGAGCAGTGATGTCTTTGAGGATCGCGTTGTACTTTTCGCGCTCGGTCATGTAGATCTCATCATCTGTGTCTGCGCGAATGCACGGTCTGTGGGTGGGGATCGCTAAGACGTCGAGTTTGTAGATCTCTTTGAATTCGCCCGCTTCGGTCATCGCTGTACCGGTCATGCCGGAGAGTTTGGTGTAGAGGCGGAAGTAGTTTTGCAGCGTGATCGTCGCGTAGGTCTGCGTCTCGCCCTGGATCTTCACGCCTTCTTTGGCTTCGATCGCTTGGTGGAGACCGTCTGAAAAGCGGCGTCCCGGCTGCGGACGGCCCGTGTTCTCGTCGATGATGACGATTTTGCCTTCGTCGATGATATAGTCGATGTCGCGCTCCATTAGGAGATGGGCGCGGAGCAGCTGGCGAAGGTTGTGCGAGCGCTCTTTGCGGTGCGCGTCTTCTTCGCGGAGTGTGACTTTCTGCTGGAGCTTTTCTGCCTCATCGAGAGAGGGATTATTGTCGATCTTGGAATATTCATGGCCGAGATCGAGCATGACGAAGTCTGTTTCGGAGGTGCCTGCTTCGGCGCTGACCCATCCGTGAATGCCTTTGTCTGTTAGCTCATATTCGTTCGCGCGTTCGTCGACGATGACGTAGAGTTCAGCGAGAGCTGCCTGGCGCTCTTCTTTGTTGGGCTCTGAATAGTAGTAGGTGTCCCATTTTTCGATGTTGGCGCGCAGATCGGGATCTTCCTTGATGCGCTTTAAGATCTTGTTTTGCGGCGTGCCTTTTCCGACGAGCCAGAATTTGCGGCACGCTTCGGCGACTTCTTTTTCTCCCTCTTTGGAGAGCTTGGGCTTTTCTGCGCCTTCTTCCGCGAGCTGGTCATACTTGTCGAGGACTTTGCGGGCGTCGCTAGCAAGACGGTTGCACAGGTCGCGCTGCTCGCGGACGAGCACGGCGACAGGATCTTTGAGGGCGTCGTACATCTGGCGCGACTCATTTGTAGGGCCGGAGATGATCAGCGGTGTGCGCGCTTCGTCGATCAGAATCGAGTCGACTTCGTCAATCATGGCAAAGAAGTGGCCTCTCTGGCACTGCTCACCGGCGCTTTGCGCCATTGAATTGTCGCGCAGGTAGTCGAAACCAAATTCCGATGCGGTTCCATAGACGATATCCGCTTCGTAGACGCTTTTGCGCAGATGGTGGGGCGTGCTATTTGTCAGGGATTCGACGCGCAGGCCGAGCCAGCGAGGGACCGTTCCCATCCATTCGCAGTCGCGCTGGGCGAGGTAGTCGTTGACGGTAACGAGGTGCACAGGTTTGCCGGAGAGCGCGTTGAGGTAGAGCGGCATCGAGGCGGTAAGTGTTTTTCCCTCACCGGTTTGCATCTCAGCGATAGCGCCGTAGTGCATTGCAATTGCGCCCAGGATCTGGACGTCGTAGGGGACCATGTCCCATTTCTGGTTGTAGCCGGAGACGTGGATTTCGGTTCCGCACAGTCTACGACAGGCATTTTTGACGAGAGCATAGGCTTCCGGCAGGAGGTCGTCGAGGGGTTCGCCAGCTTGAGCTCTGGCGCGGAGAGCCTGGCTTTTTGCTTTGACCTCTTCTTCTGTAAGAGATTGCAGTTCAAGTTCTTTTGCATTGACCTGGCGTACGATCTTTGCATAGCGCTTCAGTAAGCGCCCTTGGGCAGTGCCAAATAATTTCTTAAATAATCCAAACATAAGTCTCTTTTCAGGTAGGTTAAAGTCAATTATACCCTATTCATCCCAATATTGCAAACCGTAGGTAAGTCTCTAGGGCTTTGCTTTTTATCACAGAACGGGCATCATTTCATTATGGAAATACACTATATCAATCGCCAGACAGGCGAAGTGGAAAAAGAAGAGATCTATGGAAAGGTTTTTATTGAACTTCTCTATGGAAATGGCCCTCTTTCATGGCTCGCGCCCATCCTGCTCCTCCCACTTTTTTGCAGAGTCCACTTTTTTTCCAAACTCTATGGCTGGTACCAGAAAAGCCGAATGAGCCGCCGTAAAGTGGTCCCTTTTATAAAAAAATTTCAAGTCGATGAGAGTGAATTCCTCGAACCTGCGGCCTCATTTCAATCGTTTAATGACTTTTTCATCCGCAAGCTCAAACCATCTGCACGTCCCATTACCAATGGCAACGACACCGCCGTGCTTCCCGCGGATGGACGTTATCTCGTCTACCCTGCAATAGAGCGTTCAGAGGGTTTTCTTGTAAAAGGGCAGAAATTCTCGATGGAAAAATTGCTCGGAAATAAAGTGCTCGCTCACAAGTACTCTCAAGGATCGATGGTGCTCGCGCGTCTCTGTCCTACCGACTATCACCGCTTCCACTTTCCCTGTAATTGTGTTCCATCAAAAGCGGAGTATATCGAAGGCCTGCTCTACTCCGTCAATCTGCTTGCGCTGAGGCGCAGGATCCAGACGCTTGCGGAAAATCGGCGCATGATCACCTCACTGCACACGAAAAATTTTGGGACGATTCTCTTCATCGAAGTCGGTGCGACTCACGTGGGTTCTATTCACCAGACCTATGTACCGGACCAGCCTTGCGCAAAAGGCGATGAGAAGGGCTATTTTGAGTTTGGGGGTTCGTGCATCATCATGCTCTTTGAGCCTTTCCGCATCCAATTCGACCAGGATCTGATCGATGCGTCGCATCGCGGCCTCGAAATGCGCGGCTTAATGGGTCAATCTCTAGGGCGACAAATCGGACACTCGTCGATGTGATGTCCCCGCGCAGTGCAATAGTTGCGCGCGAAGTAGATGATCTGCAGATGCAGCTTCTTCCAGTTCTTCTTTGGAAATAATTTTTTCAGGTCTTTTTCTGTCTGTTCGACGCTTTTGCCGTTAGAGAGTCCCCAGCGTTTGGCGCAGCGGTGGATGTGCGTATCGACTGGAAATGCGCTGCGGCCAAATGCTTGTATCATGACTACAGAGGCTGTTTTGTGACCGACGCCTGGTAGGGCTTCGAGTGCGGCGAATGAGGCGGGGACTTTGCCTTTGTGTTTTTCGATGAGCTGCTTGGAGAGCTTCCAGATCGCGCGTGATTTTGTGCGGCTGAGGCCGCAGGTGCGGATGAGCGCTTGAATCTCGTCAGGCGTGAGCTCTACCATCTCCTCGGGGGTGGAAGCTCTCGCAAAAAGCGCGGGCGTCACTTTGTTGACGCGCTCATCGGTGCATTGTGCAGAGAGAAGAACGGCGATGAGAAGTGTGTAGGGACTGGTGTGGTGAAGCGGGATCTCCGGATGCGGATAGAGACGATTTAAGATCTTTTGGATTTCTCTTGGGGTCATTTTCCCACACAAAATTTAGCAAAAATCGCGCTCAAAATGTCTTCTGAGATGTCCATCCCGATGACGGAAGCAAGACTCGTGAGCGTTGCACGCATATCGGAGGCGATAAATTCCGGCGAGACGCGCTCTTTTAGCCCTGAGACAACTAAGTCGAGGGCGGAGATTGCTCTAGCAAGCGCCTGTTTGTGGCGCAAGCTTGTAAGTAGCACTTCGTCCTTTGCAGGAGGTCCCTTCTTCCAGATGATCTTCTGGAGCGATTCTTTCAGCTCTTCTAGGCCGATGCCCATTTTAGCGGAGATGCGCACTTCTTCGAAATCAAGAGGAGAGGTGGAGTGTGGAAGATCGATCTTATTCCAGATGATGAGTGTTTTGTGGGATTTGGCATTTTGCAGCAGTGCGTGCTCCTCGTCGGTGAGCTGCCTTGTTGCATCGAGGATGAAGAGGATGAGGTCGGCCTGTTCCATCGTGAGATGGGTGCGGCGTATGCCCTCCTGTTCGATCGGTTCGTCCGTCTGGCGAATGCCGGCGGTGTCGATCAGGCGAAAGTGCAATCCACTCAGTCGTAACTCTTCTTCGATGAGATCGCGCGTGGTGCCCGGAATGGGCGTGACGATGGCGCGTTCTTTACCGAGCAGCGCATTCATGAGAGAGGATTTACCGACATTGGGTGCGCCGCAGATGCAGAGCGCAAGGCCTTCGGAGATTTTTTTGCCCTCTTCGAACGTGCTTTCGAGATGCGCCATAGAGTTGCGCGTTTTTTGCAGAGAGTCGATCACCTCTTCGAAGCTGGCGAATTCAAGGCCTTCTTCGGGAAAGTCGACCCACGCTTCGAGAATAGCGGCTGAGTCGACGAGCTCGCGCTGAAACTGGATGATCTTTTGTGAAAGCGCGCCCTGAAGCTGCTGCGAGGCTGCATTGAGAGCTAGCTCATTCTTGGCGCCGATGATCTGCTGCACCGCTTCTGCTTGTGCGAGATCGATCTTGCCGTTTCGAAATGCTTGGTAGGTGAATTCTCCGGGGAGAGCTGCGCGTGCGCCTGCTTTTAAGACCACTTCTAGGACGCGGCGTGCAATTAAGCTGCCGCCGTGGCACTGAATTTCGACCGTGTCTTCGCCGGTATAAGAGCGCGGGGCGCGCATGACAAGTAATAGGACATCGTCTACGGGCTGTTTTTCTGCACTCAAGATGCGGCCGAAATGTGCGGTGTGAGTGGCGTAAGAGGCGACAGGACCGGAATAAATGCGGGCGGCTATGACAATGGCATCAGGTCCAGAGATGCGAATGACTGCAACTGCACCTTCACCTGGAGCTGTCGCTTGTGCTGCAATGGTGGCGCGATCACTGTACATGGATAGGGATGTTTAGCATAGAGGAGAGCTCTTTGAATAAGGCCTTCTCTTCATTTTTGGTGAAGTCCCTCTGATGGTGAAGCCAGTCATTAGTGCTTTCCATTTCAATCGAGGTGAATTTTTTCTGTGTTTCTCCTTGCAGAGCCGTAATCATTTGAGCAGGTTTGGGAATGATTTGATCTTTAGGATGATGGATAACGCACACTTTTCCTTTGAGTGAAAGCAGAGCAGACTTTGCATCGATATCGCCCCCAATCAGCCAGAGGCCGTAATAAGAGATATAAGAAGCCACAAGAGAGACTATATTTAAGATACAAGAGGGAACAGGGACATAGTGCCCTAAATATTCGAACACTTTTCCTACATAGTAGTAGACTTCTGTAGAAAGGTTCCCCAGCGAACGTTCGTTGATAAAGTTAATCTTCTTTTCAGGAAAGTGGTCTTGGACGAGTTTGAGACCGACTGCTCCTCGCGCGCCGCCCAGAGAATAACCGATGGTGACAATGTCATTGGGGTCGATCCCTTGGCGGGTGAGATATTCGAATGAGCTCCAGACATCGAGGGCAAAACCCTGCTCATCAGGAACCGTGTGGTCATTAGTGCGGGGATTGACGTAGAGAATGGTAACTCCTGTTTTCTTGAGACGGGTAATCTCTTGATGAGCAGTCTCCCATTCCTGGGCGTTACCACTTGCATAGAGGATAGCCTTTTTAGGGTGTTTGGTTCCGGGAAATAGGGAGCCGCTTAGAGTGATGTTATCCGCTGTTTTAATAGTGACTCTTTGTCCCCTATGAAATCGGATCAAATGATCTCCCTGCTCTTTAAAGTTTGCTGGATCGTCTCTAAAGCTCATAGGCGGGATGATCGCGTAATACGCTACATATCGGATCGCTTTTGCTGCGAGCGTGAAGGGAAAAAGCAGAATCGAAATGACGTACCAGAAAAAATTTGAAATTTTCGTGCACAGGCTCTGTAGGGCTGGATCCAGGGACTTAGGCCAATGCGCCTCGAAGGTGGTTGGAAATTGAGCATTGATTGCAGACATGGAAAAATGATAGCATATTTTCTCTATGAAATCCATTCAATTTCTATTTATTATTATATCTACTTCACTGCTCGCATTATCCCCTGAAGAGCGCTATCAAGAGCTTCTAACTCAGTATCCTGAGAAGATGAAACGCGAAGGCGTTCTCAATGACCACACCAAGGGGGCATATGAGATCGTCTACGATCTTGCTCAGATCCGCGAAATCCAGCAGATCACCTATAACAGATTATTGAAAAAATACGCCTCTCCGGAGCTGGCAGCGGAGTGGAGCCGTCCCGGGGTCGTCTGTGAGGATGAGTATTGGATCTGGGTCCGCGATGCGGTGATCGCTCCCTCGGGATTCCGCCACATGTACAATCGCTTGATCTGGAAGAGCGCGTTAGAGGGTGTGGGCGGGGCTGCAGTTCTGCCAATCTTCATCGATGCGCAAACAGGTGTGAAGAAGATTTCGCTCATCTTGACCTATCGCCATGCGACAGGAGCATGGGAATTTGAGCTTCCGCGCGGCGGAGCGAAAAAACAGGAGACGCCTGCGGATGTCGCGCGGCGCGAGCTGAGAGAAGAGACGGGTCAGGAGATTATGGAGCCGGTTTTCCTTGGGGAAATGACGCCCGATTCCGGTGCGCTTTCTTCAGTGGTTCCACTTTTTAGTGGTGTTGTAAAGGCCGAAGTAGCCACTGCAATCGAGGAGACAGAATCGATTGCAGGTAGCTACCTGTTTTCGGCGGAAGAGATTGAGGCAGGCCTTCTACAGGGCTACCTTGAAGTAAAAAAAGGCGATCAGCCGGTCCGCGCACATCTACGCGATCCCTTTTTGACCTATGCGCTCACTCTAGCAAGACTCAGAGGCGAACTTTAAGCATCTCGCCAATCTGATCAAAGAGCAGTTTCTTTTCGCGGTCGTTATACCCGCGGATGTGAGCAGTCACGCCATCCTCACCAGGGACTTTGTCCATCTCAATGGAGACGAAGTTTCTCTGTTCTCCTTTAAGAGCGGTAATCATCTGTGCTTCTGCGGGAATGATAGAATCATAGGGATTGTGAACGATGCAGATCTTGCCTTTAAGTGTGAGAAGAGCAGACTGTGCGTCAACATCCCCTCCAATGAACCAGAAACCTACGGATGCAGCAAAAGCGATAATGTAACCCAAGATTTTTGCGATGCATTCTGGGATCACATTGCAGGTTAAGTTGACAAATTCTTTTTTGAGCAGGTAGAAGAGTTCTCTAGAAAGTGTGCTCATCGAGCGAGTATTGATGCAGTTGATTTTTTTATCGGGATACTGCTCTTGGACGAGTTTGAGTCCGACTGCAGTGCGCGCTCCACCCATCGATTGGCCAATCGTTACAATATCCTCAGGATCAAACCCATGCGCTACTAGATAGTTAAATGCGCTCCAGACATCCAGAGCGAAGCCTTTCTCATCCGGAACGCCATGATCGTTTGTGCGGTGGTTCAGAATCAGAACGTTTGCCCCTGTTTGGGTCAACAGATGGGTAGGATAATCGCACGATTCCCAGTCCTTGCTTCTTCCGAATGCATAGAGAATGGCTTTTTTGGGATGCTTAGATCCCTTATACAGAGCACCTTCGAGAGAGAGCCCGTCGGGGGTGGTTACCTTGATTTTTTGTCCATTATGCTTACTTAGGAGGTGATCGCCATTTTTTTGCAGTTCGCTTTCGCTGCGAGAACTGCGTGGCGGCAGGATGGCGTGATAAGCATTGCGGTAGATAAAGCCTATCAAGGCCCATAGGGGATAGAGGAGGGTCGTCACAATGGTCCAGAACGCGTTGCTGACTTTGGTGCAGATGGATTGCAATTCAGGATCTAAGGCCTTGGGCCAGTGAGCTTTGTATGTAGGAGCAAAACCTGTGGGATTTATAGCGTGCATAATTCCCTCTTCATTAGGTTTGTTTTGCTGGGTTCTCCAGCAATTTCTTTGACATAACGAGGTATCGCATAGCCGGGGAGCTGGCTTTCAAGCTCTTCGATTAAACTAAGTCCTTCTTCTTCAGGTACTTCAAAATGCGCAGCGCCGTCTACCTCATCGAGCTGATGCAGGTAATAGGGCATGACGCCGATGGACGTTAGGGTGTGGCAGAGCTCTTTTAGCGCGGAGATAGAGTCGTTGACGCCTCTGAGGAGCACCGCTTGGTTGAGTACAGGTATGCCTAGGCGCTGGATCTGCTTCAATGCATCGGCCACATCGCTATCGATTTCATGTGCGTGATTGGTGTGAACGACAAAGACGACCTGTTTCTTGACTCTTGAGATCATAGAGAGAAAGGAGGCGTCGATGCGTTCAGGAATACCTATGGGGAAGCGCGTGTGGAAGCGGATGAGATCGATGTGGGCGATCTGTTCTAGGCTATTCAGCAGGGAACCGAGCGCAGTATCACCGAGGGACAGAGGGTCTCCGCCGCTTAAAATGACTTCTTTAATAGAGGGGTCGCTTGCAATCAGCGCAAGTTCCCTTTCAAATCCAGGCTGCTCGGCGTAGGAAAAATGCTGGCGGAAGCAGTAGCGGCAGTTCATTGCGCAAGCTGACGTGGTGACGATCAGCGAGCGTCCATTGTATTTGCGCAGTAACTTCGGTGCGTGGCGCGCTTGTCTATCGCCGACAGGATCTTGTTTATAACTAAAGTTTTTATTCCGCTCTTCTTGCAGTGGCAGGAATTGGCGGACGATAGGATCGTCTAAACAATTTTTTGGCATTTTGGCAGCGAGGCGCGCAGGAACATTGAGAGGGAACTGCGGACGTGAAGAAATCTTAACACGCAGCTCTGCGTCTAGCTCAAGATAATCAAGCAAGCATTCGAGTTTAGTAAAATTTTGTCTTTGAATTTGTCGCCAAAGCGTCACTTGTTTTCCCCCGAGCAACTATTTTATCTCATTGGGAAAGCAGTGTCTAGGCTAATTAATTATTTACTAATTGCTACTTCTTTCTTTTGAACTCTTTCGATCTGTGCACCAAGGGTTGCAAGCTTGCCGACGAGGTTCTCATATCCGCGATCTAGATAGGCGATATTTGAAATGTGGCTCACTTCCGGGGCGAGCAGTGCAGCCATCACGTAAGCAAATCCTGCGCGCAGATCGGGGATGGCGATATCTTTTGCAGACAGTGGTGTGGGACCTTTAACGATCAAGCTGTGATGGAAATTTTGTGCAGCGAAGCGACACTCTTTACAGCCGAGGCAGTGTGTGTAGAGTTCGATATCAGCGCCCATCTCTTTGAGATTATGCGCGTAGCCGAAGCGATTTTCGTAGATCGTCTCGTGGATGACAGAAGTGCCGTGCGCTTGTGTGAGCAGCACGACATAGGGCTGCTGCCAGTCGGTTAAAAAACCGGGATGCACATCGGTTTCGATGTGGACGCCGCCTTTTAAGGCCCCTTGAGTGAAGAATTCGATCCCATTCTTTTTCACTTCAAAACCCGCGCCGAGTATGCGCAGTGTGTTGAGGAAAGTAATCATGTTGTGGTGTTCAGCTCCTTCGACGAAGACGCGGCCTTTTGTGCTGATGGCAACCATCGCAAGCGATGCGGCTTCGATGCGGTCGGTGAGCACGTGGTGCTCCACTTCGTAAAACTGGTGTGCTTCTTGGATGCGGATTGTGCGGTCGACATCGACAGAGATGGTGACGCCGAGTTTTTGCAGAAAGAGGATCAGGTCGATGATCTCGGGCTCGATCGCGGCATTTTTGATGACGGTAGTGCCTTTAGCGCGCGTTGCGGCGAGGATGGTGTTTTCAGTAGCGCCGACGGAAGGGAAGGGCAGATAGATCGTGCAGCCTTTGAGTCCACGGTGCGCTTGGGCAAAGTAGGCGCCTTCTTTGCGCATTTCGCGGTATTCAATCGTAGCACCCATTTTTTCGAGCGCTTGGATGTGGAAATCGACGGGGCGTTGGCCAATTTTGCAGCCGCCGGCAGTCGGGACGATGATCGCTTCTTCGGTACGGCCGAGGAGCGCGCCAATCATCAGAATCGGGATGCGGTTCGCACCGGAAAAGCGCTGCGGGATGTAGGTCGTTTTCAGTGAACGGGTCTGAACTTCAAGAATGCCCTCTTCGCGGTTCCACTGGATTTCGCTGCCGATTTCGCGGCAGAGATCGATCGTCACTTCGACTTCGAGAATGTTGGGAACGTTATAGAAGATGCACTTCTTGTTAGAGAGGAGCGATGCGACGAGCAGTTTCGTGACCGCATTTTTCGCTCCTGCTGCTTTGACTGTTCCTTCTAAAGGGATACCACCCTTGATGCGCAAAATGTCGTTGTCCATATAACTTTAGTATGGCTGTTCGGATATTTTATTCGGTAGTAGAAATGCGGAGGGTCCAATCGGGTTTTTCGAAGTGGATGGAGAGCGGCTTTTGCATGCGCTTTTGGAGCTCAAGTGCAAGCCATCCCATCGTCTTGCGCGCGTTGATTTCACAAATCGGATGCAGCTTTTCCATGCCATCTTCGTCGTAAGTAAAGGCGTCGATGCCCACATTTCCGAAGAATCCGCGTGTGTGCATTTCTTTTAGCGCGAGGCGGTGTTCGGGTGGAGGCTCCATCTCCATGCCGACTTCGCTGCCGAGATATTGTCCGCGTGCATTGTTTTTGCAGATGGTGACCCCGAGATAGTCGATTGCTCCTTCTTTGGAGATCCGCCACTGGGTGCTAAAGTCGACAAGCCGCTTCTTCCAGGGCTGGGCGATGACAGGCTGCCCTTGTTTCCAAGCGCGGGCGCAGAAGGATGCGAGCTGGACTGGAGTAGGGTTGACCAGAAGGCCGCGGCCCGCAGCTTCGATGCACTGTTTATACACAACGGGACCTCGCGGTTTAAATTGCTCGAGATCGGATGTGTTCCAGAGGAGCGCGCTACCGGGCAGTGGACACAGCTCGTGAGCAAAGGCTTTGGAATGCACGGCGCGTACGCATTCCCAAGGCGGCATACTGTAAGGGATATCATGAGCTTTTGCCCACGCCGCAATCGCAGGCGAGGCGCCCCAGTCTATGATCGCGTCATAGGATGGCAGTGGATCGTGGGTAAGATGGATCCGAGGCAGCCATTGTCCGGATGGAGGCGCGGTGACGAGGACCCCATCCGAAGGATCGGCATAATACAGGGGAATGTATTGCAGCTTCCGAAAAACGGGATGAGAGTTCATCGCTTGCGCGAGAGAGGGGGTTTTTGCTTGCAAGAGTTCCCACTCGAAATAGGTATTGCAGATATGGAGAAAGCGCATATATGATTAGCATAGCATGGAACCTGAAAATCGACGACTAAGAGTAGGCGTGCTCTTCGGAGGCCGCTCATTTGAACACGAAGTAGCACTGCAATCTGCAAAAAATATCATCCGCAGGCTCGACAGAAATAAGTATGAGATCACCCTGATCGGCATCGATAAGCAGGGACGATGGCAGCTCTGCGATCCCGAACGCTATCTCATCAATGCCGACGACACGAAAAATGTCGTTTTGAACAAAGGCTTCGAACAGGTTGCCCTCATCGGCCAAGATCAGACGGGTTCGCTCATCAGTTTGACTCAGTCTGCCTCCCATCCTGTCGATGTCGTATTCCCTGTTCTCCACGGCATTTATGGAGAAGACGGTACGATGCAGGGCCTGCTCAAGCTTGCCGGCATTCCCTTTGTAGGAGCAAGTGTCATCGGATCGTCTGTGGGGATGGATAAAGATGTGTCCAAACGGCTTCTACGCGATGCAGGTGTTCCAGTTGCCAAGTTTCTCACGATCCACCGCCATGAGATGAGCCGTTATCCGTTTAAGCGCTGCGTCGAAGAGCTGGGCCTGCCTCTCTTTGTCAAGCCGGCCAATGCGGGTTCTTCCGTCGGAGTGATGAAGATCAAATCTCAAGAAGAATGGGATGGCGCTCTGGAAAATGCCTTTCAATACGACCGCAAGATTCTCGTCGAAGAGTGCATCGTCGGGCGCGAACTCGAATGCGCGCTCATCGGAAATGAACATCCGATCATCTCTCTTCCAGGAGAAGTGATCCACCGCCATGAATTCTACAACTACGAAGCGAAGTATATCGACGGCGAAGGCACTTACGTGGAAATCCCCGCTAAAATCGATGCCGAGACGCTTTCCAAAGTCCAGATGGCTTGTATAAAGGCCTACCAAGTTCTCTGTTGCGAAGGGATGGGTAGAGTCGATGGATTTCTGACAGCGAGCGGCGATTTCATCGTGAGTGAAATCAACACGATTCCCGGCTTTACCGACATGAGTCCTTTCCCGCACCTTTGGGAAGCGAGTGGTGTGCCTTACACCCAACTTCTCGATCGGCTGATCGGTTACGCCATCGATCGTTTCAAAAAGGAGCAGCAGCTCAAAACCCACTACCAGTTATGCCAAGATCCAGCGTGTTCCCTAAAGTAAGAGTCGGGATCGGGCAAGATAGCCACCGCTTTCTGCCCCCCGAAACAGTCAAGCCCTGCGTGATTGGAGGAGTGACTTTTCCCGATACACCCGGCCTTGCCGCAGACTCGGATGGAGATGTCATTCTCCATGCGATTTGCAATGCCATTACTTCTCTCACCGGGGTGCCGATTTTAGGCGGAGTTGCCATTGAACTCTGCCATAAGGATGGCATCACCGATAGCCATGTCTACTTAAAGCGCGCCCTGGAGACCCTCGGGCAGCAGCGCATTGAACATGTCGCCCTCACAGTGGAGGGCAAGCGTCCGCGCATGCAGGCGCGCATCGACGAGATCCGTGCGCATCTCGCCGAGGTGATGGATCTAGACTTTTCTCAAATTGGATTGACAGTGACGTCAGGCGACGGTCTCACGGATTTTGGGTGTGGAGACGGCCTGCAATGCTTTTGCATCTTAACGACAATAGCTCTTACTTAAGAATCTCTCGATTTATTTTAAAAAAACTTAACAATGCCCGCATGGTTGAGATGGCTGATTGTGAGCGACCCGTCCTCTTCGATTTTGACACATTCAATTTGTCCAGGTGCTTTGTGGGTCGCTACGAGTGTCCCCTTTATATCCCAGATATTAAGGTATCTTGCGCAACTGCTCCAATGAGCTTTCCTTTTAAGAGCCATTCAAAATGCTTTACCCCATCTGGTAAATCGATCGAGGCGAGCACTTTTTCTGTGCTTGTCTTTAAGATGTCTATTCTCTTTTTATCGAAAGTTTGTGCAAGGATAAAATCATGACTGACTTCTGGTGTTGAGTACTTCCCCTCTTTTCTAAAAAATATTGGGCCATGAAATCGATTATCTGCATCGATGATATATATTCCATCACCAATTCCGGAAAGCCGCCATTCTTTTGTGGAATGAATGAATTTAAAATAAAAAAACTTTGGTACGTGACATCTCTGTGTTGGGTTAAGAAGGTTAAAAAGCACTCCACTACTATTTTCTTGTACCCAAATTGACAAATCCCCTGCTTTTCCTCGAGATATGCCGCATACTATTACGTTTGGGGGTAGATCAAGAACTCGTTCTGGTGGAGAGTTGCCATTAATGATGTCATAGGAAGAAGGGTATATTTCTACGCAATCCGTTTTCACAATAAATTTGTTCTGCGCATCTACAAATAGATTTTCCCAACTATTACCCGATCCCATGCGGCTCATGTGTCCGTAATTGTAACAATAGGCATCCGGTTTAAGTGTTTTAGGAGTTTGTTGAATAGGAACAAGATAGGTGAGTTTCTGGAGGGGCAATACTTGGGTTCTATTAATCGATGAGGGAAGTTTTGCAATTAGAGGAGTGGTAATTCCCTTAACTATACTATAGAAAAATCGATCCACTCTTCCTAATGCGCTAAGACTGCGATAGTCAATATAATGAGCAATTTTATTCCAAATATCCTTGGGGTTCTCCTTAATTACAGCTGTCGTAGGCGGAGCTACTATAGTTGGTTGATTTGAAAACAGTCTTGTAAAGCTTGAAAATAATGACATTTTAGTTTCCTATTGTTAACTTTAGTATATATTTTAATATAAAATTAATAAAAAGTAAACAATATTTTAATCATTTATAGTTAACAGCTTGTACGCATCCATGAGATAGCGGCCCTCTTTTTTGAGCTGCTTGAAGAGGGTTTTGGCTGGGGAGACGGTCTGCAATGCTTTTGCATCTTTACAACGATCGCTTAAAAGAACTTAATGATCAACGGACCCGTGCCGTCATCATGATCGACGTGGTTGATCATGAGCGACCCGTCATCGTCGATTTTGACACATTCAATTTGTCTGGGAGCTTTGTGCGTGGCTACCAGTGTCCCATTTATATCCCAGATCATTAAGGTATCTTTCGCAACTGCTGCAAGGAGTTTCCCTTTCGAGAGCCATCCAAAATGCTGAGTTCCATCAGGTAAATCCATCGAGGCGAGCTGTTTTTTGGTGGATGTGTCAAAGATGACTAATTTCTTTTCATCAGGAGAGTGTGCAAGGACAAAATCATAACTACATTCTACGGGTGAGTAGCCCGGTTTTACCAAAAAAGAACGAAAGGGACCATGGAATTGATGGTTAGAGTCGATGAAATGCGTTCCATTTTTATCAGTATAGCGCCATTCTTTTGTGGCACAATCGAATGTGATAGACCATATCCCCGGTGCAGGGCATTCCTCGCTTGGGTTGAGCAGGTTAAACAGACGTCCATTTTGCTCTACCCAAATCACGAGTTCACCCCTTTTCCCTCGAGATATGTCGAGTACGCTTGCTCCTGGAGGCAGAGGAATAGTGTCATGGGAGGGACATATTTCTATACAATCCTTTCTCACGATAAGCTTGTTCTGCTCATCTATAAATGCATCATCCTGCTTCTCCATTTTTCCGTATTTATAATAATGGAAATCCGGAACAACCACTTTTGGAGCTTGCTGAAGAGGAGCAAGATAGGAGAGTTGCTTGGGAGTGAATACTTTGGTTGCTTGTGGAAACTGTTTGCCACACCACTCTTTAACTACATGATATGTAAAGCGGTTTACACAACCTAATGCACTAAGACTTTGCAAGTTGAGATTGTCGCAAAACAAAGCCCAAATCTCCTTTGGCGCTCCTTTTTCTACAGTCGATGCAGGTTTAGCTACCTCCACCGAGGTAGGCTGTCTTGAAAAGAATCCCGTTAATCTTGAAATGAATGACATATTATTAACTCCAATTATTTATAATATTAATTTTAATAAAAATCATAATAAAAGTAAATAATTAATTGAATATGCAAGTCAATAAACGTCAGTGAGATAGCGACCCTCTTTTTTGAGATGCTTGAAGAGGGTTTTGGCCTCCTCCTCGCTCATAGAGCCGTGCACTTGAAAGATTTCGATCATAGCGTGCTCGACGTCCCTGGCCATATGGGATGCATCGCCGCAGATGTAGAAAAGCGCGCCCTCTTGGAGCCACGCCCATAGATCAGCCCCCGCTTCGCGCATGCGGTCTTGCACGTAAATCTTATGCTCCTGGTCGCGCGAGAAAGCGAGAGAGAGGTGCAGGAGATTTTTTTCGGCTAGCTCTTTCCAGAACTCTCCATAAAGGTAGTCATACGCTTGGTTGCGCTCACCGAAAAAGAGCCAGTTTTTTCCTTTGGAGCCGTGGAAGACCCTCTCTTGCATGAAAGCGCGGAAGGGAGCGATGCCCGTCCCGGGGCCGATCATGACGATGGGCGCATCACGCTCTGTGGGCAGCGCAAAGCGATGGGCCGGCTGGACGTAGACGGGGATAGGCGTGCTTTCTTCGGCAAGGTGGCAGAGGAAATGGCTAGCGACTCCATAGCGCCGCTCTCCCGAATGGGTGTAGGTGAAGAGCGCCACGGTGAGATCGACTTTTCCGGGATGGACGAGCAGGGAGGAGGCGACGGAATAGAAGCGCGGGAGCAGAGGGCCGAATTTGCTGCAGATCTCCTGCAGCGGGGGACGCGCCTGGCGATATTCTTTGAATAGATCGAGGGGATCGTGGCTGTCGAGGTAGTGCTTGAGCTCGCCTTGATTTTCTCTGTCAAGCAGATGGCTTAAGCGATTTTTCTCCTGATGGTCGAGGTCGCACTCATAGATCAGTTTGAGGAGCGCTGAGGTCAGACGACTGAGGTTTGCCTTGTGGGTTAAAAAGGCGCGGAGCGAAAAGAGCTGTCCCGAGCGCGTATCGGTGATCGATTCTTCGCCGGTTGCGCCTAAAGCTTCAATGAGATGTTCTACTAGGCCCGGGTCGTTTTGCGCATAGATCCCGAGCGAATCTCCCGGTTTGAACTCGAGAGTCTCGGAAGTTAGGGTGATGTGATAGGTCTCTTTGGTGGAGCCGACTTTGGTAAGCGGGTAGCGCTCTTTGAGATAGGTCGTGACAATATTTTTCATAGGAAATATAAACGAAAAAATATGGTGAAAGTCATCGCCCTTGCTCTACTCATTCTTTGCGCGGGATGCGGCCAATACGGCTACCATCCGCAATATATCATCTCACATGATGAAGAAGCTACTGTTGAAATAGAGCGACGGTAGTTTCGTCTTTCTTTTCCCAGGCTTTTGCGAGCGTCGACATGCTCTTATTGGAGATGCCTCCTAAGAATTCGATCGCTTGGAGCAGGCGCGCGCGCGTGCGGTCCTTCCCTAAAATCTCCACAGAGTCATAGAGAGGCGGTCCCTGTAATCTACCGGTCAATGCGGCGTAGAGAATCGGCATCACTACTTTTTTGTGGTGCACGCCAAATGTCTCGGCAACCTGGTGGGTCGCTTTTTCAATGCCTTCGCGTCCCCAATTCTCCTGCTCGTCCATACTCCAAATGATCGCTTGCATGAGGAAGCAGGCGCGATCGGGTGCGAGACCTTTGGGGCAGAGCATCTCCATCGAATGCGGGATATGGTTGATGAAGAAAAAGCTGCACAGCTCCATGAACTCGCCAAATGTTTTGATGCGCGTGTGGGCAAGCGGCATCAGGCGCTGCATGAAAGCGTCGTTGAAGCTCCACTCTTTGATGCGCGCCCAGAGATCGCCCTCTGGAATCTTGTTGATCAGGTACTGCTGGTTGAGCCATTCGAGCTTCTGGTAATCGAAGAAAGCCCCCGAAACGCCGATGCGCTTTGGATCGAAAAGCTTAATCAGCTCCTCGACAGAATAGATCTCTTTGTCTTCGGGCATGCTATAGCCCATCAGCGACATGAAGTTCAAAAAAGCCTCAGGCAAGTAGCCGCTGTCGCGATAGTAGAAAATCGATGTAGGGTTCTTGCGCTTGGAGAGCTTTTTCCCATCTTTGCCGAGAAGAAGAGGCATGTGCATGAAAGTCGGCGCTTTCCACCCAAAACCCTCGTAAAGGAGGATGTGTTTGGGTGTCGAGGTCATCCACTCATCGCCGCGGATCACATGCGTGATTTCCATCAGATGGTCGTCGACGACATTTGCCAAGTGGTAGGTGGGGAAGCCATCGGATTTCAAGAGAATCTGGTCATCGACATCGGCCCAAGGGACAACAATTCGACCTTTGATCTGATCGTCGTAGACGCATTCGCCAGTCAGGGGTACTTTGAGGCGGATCGTCCATGGCTGGCCGGCTTTTTCGCGCTCAGCGACTTCTGCAGGGCTTAAGTTGCGGTAGCGGCGATCGTAGCCGCCTTTTGTTCCCTGCTTTTGCGCGATCTCGCGCATCTCGGCAAGTTCTTCAGGTGTGACAAAACACTTATAGGCTTTGCCCCGTTCTAAGAGTTCGAAGGCGTATGTGCGGTAGATGTCGTAGCGCTCAGATTGGCGATAGGGGCCAAAAGGGCCTCCCTTATCGGGACCTTCGTCCCACGCAATGCCGGCCCATTTGAGAGCTGCGTAGATATTGTCCTCATATTCTTTGCGCGATCGCGTGCGGTCGGTGTCTTCGATGCGCAGGATAAACTTGCCGCCGAAGTGGCGCGCAAAAACCAAGTTAAAGAGGGCCATATAGGCTGTCCCGACATGAGGGTCGCCTGTCGGGGAAGGAGCAATTCTAGTACGTACTGTCATAGGGGCGAGATGGTAACAGATGTTTGGTTAATTGACCAGAATATGGCGCGTAACTCATTGATGTGAGTATAATTTTTAAAAACATCTTTCATGGAGCACCTAATGGATAAAGTTTTAATTGAAACCACCCATCACCACACTTTCGAATCTCTACGACAAGAAGAGGATGGCTGCGAATTTTGGAGCGCTCGCAGACTCTCTAAAACCCTTGAATATTACGAATATCGTAATTTCCTACCCGTTATAGAAAAAGCAAAAGTAGCTTGTAAAAACAGCGGACACCGTATTGTCGACCATTTCGTGGATGTCCACGAAATGGTCGACATAGGCTCTGGAGCCGGTCGGCAAATTTCAGATCTGAGATTAACTCGCTACGCTTGCTATTTGATTGTACAGAATGGCGATCCAGCGAAGCCCGTTATTGCCAATGGTCAAACTTATTTTGCGATTCAAACACGCCGTCAAGAATTGGCCGATAATCGCGCTTTTCAACAGCTGAAGGAAGATGAAAAACGGGTATTTCTACGCAATGAGCTTTGCGAACACAACAAGCTCCTTGTTGAAACTGCCCAGCAGGCAGGAGTGGAGACCCCTCTTGATTTTGCTGTGTTTCAAAACCATGGGTATAAGGGGCTCTATGGAGGATTGGACGCAAAGAGCATTCATCAGCGCAAAGGACTCAAAAAGAGCCAAAAGATTTTGGACCACATGGGCAGTACCGAACTGGCCGCCAATCTCTTTAGGGCTACACAAGCAGAGGAAAAGCTGCGTAGAGACAATACTAAAGGAAAAAGCAAAGCCAATCAAACTCACTTTGAGGTGGGTAGTAAGGTGCGCCAAACAATCAAAGAATTAGGCGGTACTATGCCAGAAGACCTCCCGGCTGCTGAAAAAGGTACTCAGCAATTGGAAAGAGAAATCAATCGAAAGTCTCTAGAATAATTCACGCCTTAGCGGTTTTTTTGCTCCACGAATCTTTAAGCGTCACGGTGCGATTGAAGACGGGTTTCCCCGGTTTAGAATCGACAGGATCGACAAAAAAATAGCCTTGACGTTCGAATTGGAAGTGCTCTCCGGGCTTTGCCGCGGCTAGAGAGGGCTCTAATCGGCAGTCGGTTAAAACTTCAAGCGAGTGGGGGTTGATATGCGATAGGAAATCGGTGTCGCCTAAATGAGATTCGGTTAGCAGACGATCGTAGAGTCGGATTTCCCCAGAGATGGCGTTAGAGGAAACCCAGTGAATAGTTCCTTTGACTTTGCGGCCGATAGGCGAACCCCCGCTGCGCGTTTCTGGATCATAGGTGCAATGGATTGCGCGGATTTCTCCGTTTTCGTCTTTGTCGACATGGGTGCAGGTCACGCAATAGCCATAGCGGAGGCGCACTTCACGTCCTGGCCCCAGTCTAAAAAAATCTTTGGGCGGATTTTCTAGGAAATCGTCTTTTTCAATATAGAGTTCGCGCGTAAAAGGCACTATGCGCGAACCTGTTTTGGGAATGTCATGCGGCCAGTAGGGCGCGTCTAATTGTTCCACTTGGCCTTCTGGATAATTATCGATGATGACCTTCAAAGGGCGCAGTACTGCCATGACGCGAGGGGCTTTCGTATTCAAGTCGTCGCGCAGGCAAAACTCGAATTGCGGCATCTCGACGGAGCTATTTGCTTTTGCTATCCCCACCAGTTCGCAGAATTTTTTGATCGCCTCGGGCGTGCAGCCGCGTCTGCGCAGTCCAGCAATCGTCGGAAGGCGCGGATCATCCCACCCGCTCACATATTTCTTCTCAACGAGTTCAAGCAATTTGCGTTTGCTCATGACGGTGTATTGTAGATCGAGCCGGGCAAACTCATATTGATGAGGCCGGGACGGAAATTTTGCAGGTATATTGTCCAATACCCAGTCGTAGAGTGCGCGATTATTTTCAAATTCCAGCGTGCAAATAGAGTGAGTGATCCCCTCAATTGCATCAGAAATCGGATGGGCATAATCGTACATGGGATAGATGCACCATTTGTCGCCTGTTCTGTAATGATGCGCATGGCGGATGCGGTACAAAAGGGGATCGCGCATTTTCATATTGGACGCTGCCATATCGATGCGGGCGCGGAGGACATATTTGCTATCGGGAAACTCCCCTGCGCGCATGCGCTTGAAAAGGTCGAGGTTTTCTTCTACAGATTGTTTGGCGTAGGGGCTGATGCGGCCGGGTGATGTAACTGTGCCGCGATATTCCCGAATCTCTTCCTCCGTCAATCCGTCTACATAGGCTTTGCCTGCTTTAATCAATTCAATGGCGTATTCATACATCTTCTCGAAGTAGTCGGAGGCGTGAAAAAGCTTGCCTTTCCAGTCAAAACCGAGCCAGCGGACGTCCTGCTGAATAGAATCTTCATAGCGCACATCTTCTTTCGTGGGGTCAGTATCATCGAAGCGCAAGTGGCAGGCGCCACGGTATTCTTCGGCGATCCCGAAGTTTAGGCAGATCGATTTGGCGTGCCCGATATGCAAAAACCCGTTGGGTTCAGGAGGGAAGCGGGTCACCACTTTGCCTTCGTTGCGGTTGGTGTGGATATCTTCGTCAATAATGCGACGAATAAAATCCTTTCCTACGTGTTTATCAGACGTCTCTTCCACAGGTCATCCTTTTTAGCAGGGAATTTTAGAGGAAAGGGCATTTATTGCGGCAGAAATTTAAGAGGATGAGAGACTCCTCACCCTCCGCTTGTGAACTTTCTCTAAGGACCCCAAAGTCTAGCTAATTCTTCTAATGCTCTTAGTTCTTCTGCGGTTGGAGGTCTGCCAGAAAACAATCCTAAGATGACAGCTAAAGCGACTGTGGTAATTGCTCCTGCTATGAGAAGGTCGGTCTGATTAGTTTCTACCCAGCGAGCAAGCCTTTCAAAACCCTCTGAGAATTGATCATGAGGGGTAACGCTTCTTTCACGCCACGTACGCAGTGCAAAAGGTGCTGCTGTGCGGAGCGAATTTAGCCCAGATTCGGTCACTGCTCCTCGCATAAGTAAAGCTCCATTGATTGCACGCGCTTTTTCATCTGCAGTAGCGTTGCCATCGAAACAGGCTCGGGCAAAATATACTTTGTCAGTTTCTGAGGCCACAGTCGGGCATCCTTTAATGATCCACATGTTGTGTGCAATCTTAGTTTCCATATTCTGGCTACCAGAATATACATAGCCCTCTCCCAAACATTTCTTCCCGTTTGGAGTATCTCCATTCAGGAAAAAAGAAACAGCTTCCTCGAATTTTGTATTGCTAAGTGTTAGTTGCGCAGCTGACATATTTGACTCCTTTACCTTTCAGATCTCTACTGTGAAGGTTGCGTAAAGATCTTCGGAGTCAAATGAATTTTTGTCAACTTCCTGTAGGCAGAAGCACGGTTTGCGCTTCGGCTGGCGATTCCTGGGACAGAAGGATCAGGTCCTTCATGATGTTGCACGCTTCAAAGAGCTGCAGATCCGCTTGGCCGAACGAGTCGGCAGAATCGTCCAGAGGCTCTTTCTTCTCGAGCTCTTTGATGAACGTTTGGTAGTTCTTGTTCTGCTCGAGCCGCACTGTAGAGTTTTTCGTGAGCGTGTCCATGTATGGCTTATAGGTGCTCAGAATAGGCTGCAGGTTGAATTTGTAGAGACGCACGATCTGGTTGCGGTATGCCGGGGGCACATCCGCTAGGTCGTCTTCAAAATTGGGAGAGATGAGGTCTGTTTCCAGCGGGAATTTGGAGAATTTTTCCCCAATATCGAGCTGGGAATAGATGCCAGGAACGACGATATCGGCTTGGACGCCGACGAGCTGCGGGCTCTTTCCAGACACGGTGTAGTAGCGGCCACGCGTGACTTTATACTCGCCTTTGGGATTGACTTTGCCGTAATTGGCGGTTTCGAGAGTAAATGTCTGGAATGTGCCTTTGCCGTAGGTCGTTTTATCGCCGACGACAATGGCTCTGCCATAGTCTTGCAGTGTTTGGGCGACGATCTCTGCCGCAGATGCGCTGGCGCGGTTAGTGAACACGATGAGTGGGCCTTCCCAGGAGAGCTTGCCGTCGATGTTGCGCAGATGCTGGACGACGCCGGTGTTGTCTTTCACTGAGACGACGATGCCTTTTTTGATGAAAAGGCCGGTAACCGCAACTGCTTGAGGTAATAGCCCTCCCGCATTGGTGCGCAGGTCGAGAATAATGCCTTTTAAGCGATGCTCGCGCTTGATCTCTTGGATAGCTTGCGCGATGTCTGAGGCGGATGAGCTATTGGAATCTTGGTAGAAGGAGAAGAGATGCAGAATTGCGATGACTCCATCGCCAAACGGCTCTACTTGCTTATCAAGGCGCGTTTCTTTCAGGATCACTTCTCCGCGCATGATCTCGATATCGAGCTTCTCTTCCTGTTTATGCCCATCGTCGCCGATCTCGCGCAGAACGGTCACTTTGATAGACGTGCCTTTGGGGCCGCGGATATGTTCGACGGCTTCGGTGATTTCCATGCCGACGAGAGGCTCGTCGTTGACAGCGATGATCTTATCTCCGACTTTCAGCCTGCCTTCTGTGCTGGCAGGACCGCCATCGAGCATGCGCACGATGGTGAATCCATTGAGATCGTCGCGCAGCTGGGCGCCGATGCCGAAGAGGCGCTGCTGGACTTGGATCATGAATTGGGTGGCTTCAGAGGGGGTAAAATAGGCGGTTTGGGAGTCGAGGGCAGAGCTAACGGACTTAAGGACATAGGATAGGTTCAGCTGGCTGCGCTCTTTTGAAGATTTGGTCAGGAGTTCTTCTTCGCGGTTGAGGCGCCTTTTCTCGAGGCGGCGAATGAATTGATTTTTGGTCTCCTGGTTGAGCTTTTCTGCGGAGTCCATCTGCAGGGCGCGGATGCGGAGAAGGCGCTCTTCGAGTTCCGCTTCTGTTTTCACCCACTCAAGGTCTTTAAACTCAGAGGTTTTCACGTCGGCGGGGAGGGCCGAGGCGATAAGGCGCTGTTCGATGCGATTGCGTCTTTCGATGGCAGGGCCTATCGCGTCATGGATCGCTTCAAATGCAGAGAAATTCTCCTTTTTGACACCTAAAAGAGCCTCTTCGAGGAGTTCTTCGCTTGCATTCGTCCATTTAACTATCTCAGATTCAATAAAATAGGTTTTCCCGGGGTCGAGTTCTTCTAGATAGTTTTGGAAGGCGCGCTGGATTAGCGCCGAGGTGAGGACGTGATGTGATACGTGGGCCTTTAAAATTTCATCTATCTTAATGCGTGTATCGCGGGAGGTTAACTCCGGGGGCTTAGCCTCCAAGATCAAAGAGAGGAAGAGAATGAGCGCAAATAAGATGCCTTTGAACATGGATAACCTCGTTATTTCTTGTTCTGCAGAATAGCGAAGCTTTGATTGTCCAACAAGTTTTCTGTGAGAAAATTTCTTTTTTTTGGGCGTTTGTTTTTTATGATTTATTCGTAAACGACTGATATAGAGGGGGATGAGTGCATGGTCGGTTGGCTAAAAGGGGGGTGAATCGCCTCTAAATTAAAGAGCTTAAGCAAGTTAAATTAGGGAGTTGATTTCAATTCTAATTTGTGAGAAAATAATTATCTACTTGAGAATATGAATAATAATAATATTAAGAGAACGTAAAGGCAAAAGCCTGAGAGCAGTGAAGCTTTAGAGTTTCCTCTCTTAAAACAAGCCATAGTTTGGAGGAATAAAAAATGGATCATCAAAATATGCAGCAGGAAGGAGATGCGGGTCTGAAGAATTCGAAAAGACTTGTCTCGATCACCGAGGCTGCTAAGATTAATAATGTAACCAGACAAGCCATCTATGTGGCGATTAAGCAGAAGAAGCTTAAGGCGTTTAAAGATACAACGCGCTGGACAATCGATCTAACGGATCTAGAAGAGTATCGTCGTCAAAAGTATTCACGTACCAAGTCGATGTTTAATGGAGAACTCCTTTTTGATAACAAGAAAGGTTTCTACTCCATCAATCAGGTTGCCAAAATGCTTGGCGTACCTGCACAGAAAATCTATTACGCTACACGCGTCGGCCTGATGAAGGCATCGCGTAAAGGCGCGGCGTGGGTCATCCACTCTGAAGACATCAAATCTTATCGAGAAAACTACCTAACGAAGAAAGTGCAAAATACCCAAGCTGGGTAACTGCGTTCTTTTTTAGGTTTTTCTTCTTTATGGGCCATAATGATCACCTGATATTCGTTATCAGGTGATTTTTTTTTGTCTATTTCCTAAACTTGTTTCATGAAATATTTTCTTGCTCTAACGCTTATGGCATCTCTATATGGAGGCGAAATGAACCTACCCCGCACGTGGCAACTGAAGTCGATCTATGCAAGCCCTCAGGCAGCCGAAGAGGATTGTGAGCGTTTAAAGAAGGAATTCGCCGCGATTAGCGCTCTCCTTGAAAGGGAAGCTACGGCTTCTACCATCGTCCGTTTTGACCATGCTACAGCCGCCTACAAACAGGTCGAGGCCTACTTAAGCTGCCGTTTAGCCGATTCTCCTCAAGATCCATCTGTGCATGCTCTGCAGGCGCGCTCCTCTCTCCTTGCGGCGGAAGGCGAAAAAGCTCTTTTCCTCCTGGGCTATACTCTCTCTCTTTTAGATGCGCCTCGTTTTGAGGCTCTCCTCAAGGATCCAAAGCTCGCCAACCTCTCCTTCTTTTTAAGGGAAAGGCGTCATATTTCCAGCGAACTACTAGATAAGGGACGCGAGAAGTTGATATCAGCGCTCTCCGTCGACGGCTATCACAGCTACTGGAGCCTGTACCGCCTGATCGTGTCTAAAATGCAGATAACCTATGAGGGCAAGAAGCTCTCCGTAGGCCAGGCCGACAATCTGCTCACCAGCCCCGATCGCGCGGTGCGGCAGGAGGCATTTTCCCTCTTAAATGCAGCCTGGGCGGAGCAGGCCGATCTATTGGCGCAGATCCTCAACTACATGGCGGGATTCCGTTTACAGGTATTTGCAGAAAGGGGCTGGAATGATGTGTTGCACGAGCCGCTGCTCAATAACCGCATGCAGAAAAGCACACTGGATGCGATCTGGAAAGCGATTGAAAATAAGCGCCACCTGCTCGTTCGCTATCTGGAAGATAAGGCGCGTCTTTTAGGCGTCGAAAAACTCTCTTGGACTGATGTCTATGCCCCTATTGGAACAACGCATACGACGCTTTCTTACGACGAAGGGGCAACAATGGTCCTGGATACGTTTAAGCAGCGCCATCCTCAGATGGCCGCATTTGCCAAGACAGCTCTTGAGAAGGGGTGGATCGAGTCGGAAGATCGCCCTGGAAAACAGGCGGGCGGGTTCTGCACGAGCTTCCCTCTTACGGGCGAAAGCCGCATTTTTCTGACCTATAATGGCACGCTCGACAATGTGTCGACGCTGGCGCATGAGCTTGGTCACGCCTACCACAACGAGTGTGTGCGCTCCCTGCCTTTTTTTGCGCAGGACTACAAAATGAATGTGGCTGAAACGGCATCGACTCTTGCTGAGATGATGGTGATCGACGGAGCGATCTCTAAGGCTGCAGAAGATGAAAAACTCGTGCTCATCGATGATAAGCTACAAAGAGCTGTCGCATTTCTCATGAACATCTACGCGCGCTTCCTATTTGAGACTGCATTTTATGCCGAGCGCAAGAATGGATTTGTCCCACCGGAGAGGCTGTCCCAGCTGATGGTTGAGGCGCAGCAGAAGGCCTTTGGCAATGCTCTTGCCGACTGGAATCCCTACTTCTGGGCGTCCAAATTGCATTTTTATATCACCGATGTGCAGTTCTATAATTTCCCCTACACGTTTGGATTTCTCCTCAGTTTAGGGATCTATACGCGCTCGGCCCGCGATAGCGATTTTGCCCATAAGGTCGATCTCTTCTTAAAAGATAGCGCGCTCTTCACGGTCGAAGAACTCGCGAAGAAGCACCTAGGCGTCGATCTGACCAAGACCGACTTCTGGGAATCTGCCATTGATAGCTTAATCCCCGACTTTGAGACCTATTCGAAACAAACCGTTAGAACTCAAAGCTAGCAGAGAGCGTCCAGCCTTGAGTCGAGAGATCGCCGCGCGACTCCTGGATGATATCAACGCCAACAGCCACATCTCCATCTGTGTCTACAGTAGCCGGCATCTCGACACGCCAGAGTTGATTCTGGTTGAAGAAGAGGTGGTGCTCCCAGCCAAGGGCAAGCGTAAACCCATACTGGCAGTCGTTAAACAGCGTGGAATATTGGATTCCTACCGCGAGATCTGTCATGGCGCGCGACGCGCGGAAGCCATCTTCACTACTTAAAATATTTGTTGTGGAGAAGGGTGATACAGGAGCCACCACATCTTCATTCTGGTTCATGTGGAAGCGTCCATAAAGGAGTGAAAGAGCAAGATTGCCATAGAATGACACGCCTCGGCCTATATTCCACACGGTATCCAGACCGCTACGAACGCCCGTGCCTTTAAAGACATTGGACATGCTGATGTAGTCATCTCCAAATGGATAACGTGGATTGAACTCGCATACACGATGAGTAATACTGCCGGCATAAGAGCCCCCGCTATATTGAATATTGTAGTGCTGACGGATGCGGCCATAGCGCAGACCGATAAAAGGACGGAGTGTAAGGTATCTGCCCGTCCAAAATTCTCTTCCCAGTTCAAAATCCAGCAGGTCGAGTTGCAATTTCCACTGTGCTCCGGCGAAAGATGCAACAGTTGTTATGTGGTTGCAAGTATCCGCATAGGCTGACCAGAGGGTCAGCAGTGTGTGGTTGTCTGAAGGATCGGCTTCGACCTCTTCAGAGGCTCTGCCTTGGTAGTGAGTCCAGGTAAGATCGGCGTCCCAGCCATTAAAGGTCGTGTTGTAGCCGATGCCGACTTTGAACCCGAGCTCCCAATGGGCCTGAGGCCTTGCATAACGCGCGTGGATGACGGAAAAAGGCGGATGACTGATACTTTGCGTTGTATCGACGGCAAAAGCCAGACCATCTTCGTTAGCATTCCACCAGATCGCTGCTCCATAAAAAGTGAAGTCGCCGCCGCAGTGGATCGGGCGCACGTCAGGGTTCACGCAGTCGGGCCCTAAGCAGTAGGGACAATCGGGGGTAGTGTCAGGCCAGCAGGGAGCAGGAGGCGTGGGTGCGGGGCATGTTTGAGTGCTTTGGCAGCAGTTTGTTTCTGCAAAACCAAGTGTGCAAAGTGTAAGCGCCACAAGCGCGGGTGCCATTCTACGCATAACCGATCCTTAAAGATTGATATCTACTCATTTCTTTAATGGATAAGGGTGATATTGACTAGAGGATTTTAAAATCGCGGATCTGCAGTTGAATGCTTGTTTTGCTGTGGAATGTGTTGATGTAAGGTGTAAAAGCGACTCGTAGTGTGATGTCTTTTCTACATAGTTCAGGTTTTTTTTCGGCCATGCCAAATCCAATTCCCTCAAGGACGCGCTCATCTTGCTGGAGGTAGAACTTGAGGTGGCTTTTCCCCACGATTTTGGGAGGCCATGCCTGTTTGGCGTCGGTGTAAAAAATGGGCGGAGGGTTCTCATGGCCATAGGGTTCTAAGAGGTTGAGCGACTCCATGAAATCGAAGGTGAGTTGACCGAATTCTACTTTACCATCGAGGCTGAGCTTAGAGACGAGGTCATGTTCTTGTAGGGATTCATCCGCAGCAGCAATAAAGGCCTTTTTAAAGGCTTCGATGTTTTCGCTTTTAATGGTCAGGCCGGCGGCATAATCGTGACCGCCATAGTTTTCTAGGAGCTCTGCATTGGCGCGCAAGATGGGCAGGATGGGGAATTCGGGAATGGTGCGCACCGATCCTTTTCCCAGCCCTTGGTCAGTAGCGATGATCACGGTCGGTCTGTTGTACTGCTTTGCAATGCGTGCAGCCAGAATGGGGATGATACCCGGGTGCCACTTGTTAGAGTAGAGGATGAGAGCGCGGTGGCGGAAGATCTGTGGATGTTTGCTGATATATTTTTCGATGTCTTCTGAATCGCGGCGTTCGATTTTCTGTCGTTCGATGTTATTGAGATCGAGCTCTTTAGCCAGGATTTCCGCTTGCATCGGGTCGGTAATGAGCAGCAGTTCAACTCCTTTATTCGGATCGGCGATGCGACCCAAGCTGTTGAGGCGCGGGGCCACTTTTGAGGCGATATCGATCGGGGTGATGTCGGATGAGTGGACTTCACAGACTCCGAAAAGTTTGGCCAGGCCGATGCGTTTGCCCTTGCGCATTTGACGCAGGCCATAGCGCACAAAAATGCGGTTTTCGCCGCGCAAAGAGCCCATGTCAGCAACGGTCCCCAAGGCAACGAGGTCGAGATAGCGTTTGAGGTCGATCTTATTCGTGCTGATATCGCCATTTGTGATGAGCAAGTTGGTGATGCCGTGCGCGAGTTTAAAGGCTACCCCTACTCCGGTGAGATCGCGATTAGGATAGGTGCTGCCTTTGAGTTTTGGATTGAGGGTCGCTGCACAGTGAGGCAATTTTGCGGTCGGCTCGTGGTGGTCTGTGACAATGACTTCAACGCCCGATTTGACTGCTTCGAGGATCTCTTCGGCAGCGGTAATCCCGCAATCCACAGTGATGAGAAGCTTGCAGCCATGTTTAAGTGCAAAACTCAAGGCGTCGAGCATCAAGCTCTGGTTGAGAGAGGTGCGGTTGGGGATGTAAAAAAGCGCTTTTGCACCGACGAAATTCAAGAATTCGGTTAGTAGCGTAGCTCCTGTGATCCCATCGACATCGTTATCCCCGTAGACGAGGATCGGCTCATTGTTTTTGATAGCCTTGAAGATGCGTTCAATTGCCTGATCCATCTCCGGAAAGAGGTGGGGATCGAGTAGATCGGGGAGTTTGGCGTAGAGGTGGTGGTGGATATCTTCGAGGGAGGTAAACCCACGGGTCGCTAAGACTTGCGCAGTGGCAGGGTGGATATTAAATTCTTTAACGATGGACTGCGTCCAGTCAGGATCTATCTCTGGGTAAAGCCATTTTGTGTCCTGCTTGGTCTTTTGCATCTTTTACCATATAACATATCCGATCACTATTCGGGTACCCCGGTGTTCTTTTACACAACCACTTGTGGGAGTGAGCTTTCTTTTGAACGCTGTTTTTCGTGAAAGTAATTCAGGAGCGGTGCGGCAATGAAGAGAGAGGAAAGCGTTCCGAAAACAACCCCGATAATCATCACAAGGGCGAACCCAAAGATCGTACTTCCGCCGAGGACTACAAGTGGCAGTAGGACAAGCAGTGTCGTTCCCGATGTCAGCAATGTACGGCTTAAGGTTGCGTTCAAGGCGTGCATGATGATCTCTTTGAAGGACGATTTGCGCATCAGGCGCAGGTCTTCGCGTATACGGTCAAAAATGATGATCGTATCATTCAGCGAGTAGCCCACAATTGTCAGGAGCGCCGCAATAGTGTTGAGGTCGATCTGAACGGGGACTTTGAGCGCGTGGAGGATCGCAACTAGCCCAAGAGTAATGGCCAAGTCGTGAGCCAAAGTGAGCGTGGCGCTAATCGCATACTTAAACTCAAAGCGAATGGTGATGTAGATCAGGATGCAGAGCAGCGCAAGGGAGAGCCCAATGATAGCGCTATAACGCATTGTATCCGAAAGCTGTCCGCTGACTTCACTCCAGTTTTTATCGAGTGTAGTCGCAGAATGCGCCGTGAGCGACAGGCCTTGTTTGTTTAAAGCATTGACCACCCATGCGAGGGGAGGATTTGTCTCATAAGCGTAGGTATACTCTTTGAGATCGAGATGCAAGGGCATGCCATAGAATGGGCGGCCCTGCTGTTGCATCGACTTACTGATGAAGATGCGCAGATTGGTCTCTGGTGTCAGTTGGCGTACTTGGAATTCTTGTTCCTTGGCGCCTGCTTTAACCAGTGAAGTTTCTACTAGAGCGCGCAGATCCTTTTCGGCTGTTGGCTTCACTTCGATCGTGAGAGCATAACCGCCTGTGAAGTCCATGCCGAGAATCGACTGGCGCTGCTGTGCGAGGAAGAACGCGCCTACAACGACGATCAGTGCGGAAATCAGGAATGCGGGTTTCGCATATTTCAAGAAGTCAAACTTCTCGGATTTGATCAATTGAGACATTTTCAGCGTTTTGTGCGCGGGGTTTTGTGCCCAACCAGCAAAGAAGAAACGTGTCATGAACAGCACAGTAAAGAGAGTAGAGACGACACCGATAACGAGGGTGACGGCAAATCCCTTAATGGGCCCAGAGTCAAATTGGAGCAGGATGAGCGCCGCAATCAACGTAGTGATGTTGGAGTCGAAGATCGCTGAAAATGCTTTGCGGTAACCGGCATTAATCGCCGAAGAAAGCCTGCCTGAAATAGCGAGTTCTTCGCGGATCCTTTCAAACACGAGCACGTTGGCATCAGCTGTCAGCGCAAGCGTGAGGATCACGCCGGCAATTGTTGCAAGCGTCAGCGTCGCACCTAAGTTTTGCAGTGTTGCCCAAATGATGAGTAGGTTGAGAAGAATAGCCACAGAAGCGACCACACCGCTGAAGCGGTAGTAGCTTATCATTGTGCCGATAGCGAGGATGAGTGCGACGATCATCGCAGCGATGCCGAGCATTCTTTCATGCGCGCCGAGTTCGGGGCTGACGTTTTTCTCAGAGAGAATGTGCGGTGTAAAGGAGAGCGAGCCCGCCTTCAAATCCGCTTCTAACTTGCTGACTTCGCGCTGCGTGAAGCTGCCCTCAATCGAACCGCCATCGCGGATCGGGAAGGTCAGCGTAGGCGCTGTAATGATGCTGTCGTTGAGGATGACGGCCATGCGCCAGCCTTCGTTTTGCGAATAAGTCGCATTGACAGTGCCTGCTACTTTGTCTTTAGAGAATTGTGAGGTCCACGCATAGAGATCGTCTCTTGCATTGATCTTTTCTCCGCTCTTGAGCGTCTCTTTCCCTTTGATTTCAAAGAGGAGGAAGTTGCCTTTTGAAGGATCGTAGCCGGCTTGGACGTTTTTCAGGTTCGAGCCTTCTACTGCGTAGTTGTGGAAGATAATCATCAGAGGATTGGTCTGACCATACCAGTCGGTGAAGCTGTCGCCGCGGATAACCGCAATACGGCTGAGGGCGTCGTTGTAGACGTTGCTTAAACTGTCAAATGGGCTAGCCAGACGCAAGCCGTTGTCGTAAAGAACTTTTGCCGATTCGCTACGCGGTTCGGCGTTGTCTGGGTTGATGGAATCGCCTTGTAGATGCTTCCACGCGATCTGATTGATGTCTTCTGCGCTTTTGCGTCCGGTTACAACAGCTTCATTCCACACTTCTTGCAGGAACTGAGTGACGTAACGGGCAAGCTGCGTATTGCGAGAGCCAAATTTCTCATTCGCGATGTGGAAATACATCGTAGATGCTTTGATCAGCTCGCTTGCAGAGAGTTCTTGTGAACCGGGGAAGTCGAGCGTGATGAAATTGCCTTCTCGGCGGATGCTGACTTCGGACACGCCCATTTTATTGACGCGTGTGTAGAGCTCGTTGATGCCTTGGTTGAGGTCGTCTTCATTCGTGACCACGCGGTTGTTCTGATCGCGTAGTTCGAGTTGGATGGTCTTTCCGCCGGACAGGTCGAGACCCCAGTGGAGGATCTTGCGATCATCGCCGCGGAAGTATTTGACCAGGCTGAGCTTCATGTTGCTCAGGAATGCATTTTGCGTCGGTTTGGGAACATCATAGGGGGTGGCTCCGCCCAGACCGAGTTGTGCGGCATGGTAATCGTCGCGCCACTTGAGGAGATCTTCGTGGATATGGTTGTCGATCTTATTTTCTGTCAGGATGCGCTGTTGCACGTTTGAAAGTTCAAGAACGCCATAGCGCTTTGTGCCGCGGACAGCAAAGTCTTCGCGCGTTGCTTTAACAAGCGTCTGATAGTAGTCTTCGCCTTCAAAGATGAAGTCGCCGGCATACTGTTTACCATAGGTGAGCAGACTGCCTGGATAGCCCATCATATCATTATTTTGCAGAAGCTCGCGCAGTGCGCCGAAATCTTTAAAGAACTGCTGTGCTTCGGCTGATTGAGACTGGTTGTTCAGTCTTTGGACGATGCGATCGAGTCCTTTTGCAATCACATAAACGGAGTTCATGCGGAAGCCGTTGGTATTCGCTTGTTTACTGCTCGCAGGAGCATAAACAATGAGGCCGAGGGCGCGCTGGCTATCCGGAAGTGCAGAGTAGGTCTCGTAATCCATGATCGGGAATACGTCTTTGGCGAGGTCAGGATGTTTAGGATGCCAATTTTCTTGCAGGGTGCGGAGCAGAGACTGGGCTCTGGCTTTAGCGATGTTGGAAAGGCGCAGTGCGAGGAAGCTGCTGCTGCCTTGCAGGTCGCTTAAACTGATTTGAAAACCGGTTCCAATAGGGGTGATTTTTTCGCCCGCCAGGCGTGCATCGTAGGCAATTTCGTTGAAAACGAGCTGGTCGAGCTGATCTCTTAAGCTGTTTTTTCCTGTTTCATCGAGCTCTTTGCGCCATGCACCTAAATCGGGTTGCAGTGTCAAGTCGATGGTTTCATTGCTCCAATTGATGGAAAGGGCGCTGATAAAAGGATTGCGGCCCTGAAGAGAGATCGTTTGTACCTTTGAACCTGAGCCCTGTGCTTTAAGCGAACTTTCTTCAAGCTCTGAAGCCCATTTATTTTCATGCCAAGGTTGCGCACCCGCAGCAAAGGCGCTGGTATTGCGTCTAACGATAGTTTCAGCATTTGAGAGCGTCTTTTCTTGTGAAAGGAGCTGTTCTAGCTTCTGCTGTTTTACGGTGTCGAGGAAGGTGCCTTGCGCCTGAAGGGTTTGCGCTTCAGATTGCAGGGCGATGCGCTCTAGTCTGACCTGATCTTTACTCTGTTCCAGTACGCTGAGGAAGTTTTGGATAAATGCTGAGCGATCAGCTGTATCGACTTGTGAAAATGAGGCAAAATAGCGTTTAGCAAACGGAGTCTGTTCGCCGCTCACGCTCACAAAAGACTGGATGTTATGAGCAAGCCTTAGCAGGAGGTCGCGGCCTTGTGCGCCACTTGCACCGGCAATTGCGGCTTGAGTGAGCTGTCCATTTTCACTGATACCGCCGACAGCGAGACCGACTTGCAGAGCGCGGTCGAATATGAGCGCGCGATAGAGAGGGGTAGGCGAGCCGGTTTTGTCAAATTTTTCTGAGAATTGGAAATAGTTCTGCTTCTCCGCTTCGGTAAGATGAACGGGGATTTTGCGCTGGACAACGACAGTCTTTGAAGATTCTTTTGATGAGGTGTCGTAGACGGAAAGCTGGCCTGGTACAAAAGGAATCAGCGAGCCGGCGCGCGGGAGATTGGTGCGCAGCTTGTCGGCTTCGGCGCTATTTTTGAAAGTAAGAGAAATGTATTGCGGGTTTTGCGCATCGAAACCAATCGATTGAGGCTTGATATTCAGGAGTTTACAGTATGACGCGAGCCATTTCTTCGCATCGTCTTCTAGCGAGTTGACGCGAGTGAAAATCGCTTCGGAGATCTTATCCGCGCGCGCCGAATCAACCGGAGCCTTAAGCGGCTTCGTATAGAAGAAGAGAGTAGGGAGTATGTTATATACAGTCAGTACGAGAACTGTAATGATGAGATACTTTTGCCAACGTTTTTGCTTTTCCATTTTTCCTAAATAGGCGCATAGACGACGCCACCCACAAGAGGGTAATGCATCGAATTCGATAATGTCTACCGAAATAATTTTTTATTTTTTTGAGGATTGGAGCTTTTTTTGGGCACGGGCACGCACACGGGCACGGGCACGTTGTTTTTCGATTCCCAACAACGGGAGCCCTATGGTAAAACTCTCATGTTTTGTAAGTAAAAGGTTGGAATGCCTGGAATTATTGTTATAGGCCTGCAATGGGGCGATGAGGGCAAAGGCAAAATTGTCGACCTCCTCGCCGAATCCGCCTCCCACGTCGTCCGCTCCCACGGCGGCAGCAACGCCGGACACACTGTTCAGCGCGAAGGGGGCTCCTACGCTTTCCACCTTATCCCCTCTGGTGTTCTCTACCCTCATACTCACTGTTATATTGGTGCAGGTACGGCCATTGAGCCTCCCTCCTTAATAGAAGAAATTCAAAAATTAGAAGGGAGGGGCATCTCTCTGGAGGGACGGCTCTGGATCTCTCCCTATGCTCAAGTGGTCTTCTCTTTTCATCGGCAGCTCGACAAGCTCTATGAGCAGCTGAAGGGCAGTGCGGCTTTGGGAACTACAGGCCGTGGTATCGGCCCCTGCTACCAGGATCGCGCAGCGCGCATCGGCGTCCGCATTGCTGAGTTGATCGCTCCAGTTCATCTAAAAGACAGACTGGCCCAGCTCGTGGAAATGAAAAACCTTGAGTTGCAAAAATTATTTAACGCCCCTGCGCTCGACTTTGACTCCTTATATAAGGAGTATGCTGCATATGGCGAACGCTTAAAAAAATATGTGGGCGATGTAGAAGGCCGCCTTGCGGCTGTGCTGAAGCGCGACGAGAATGTGCTCTTTGAAGGGGCGCATGGATCTCTCCTGGATGTCACGTTTGGAACGGTGCCGTATGTCACCTCTTCGTCGGCGATTGCTGCGGGAGTATGCATGGGAGCCGGTGTCGGAACGAGTGCTATTGATGAGACTCTTGGAGTTGTCAAAGCCTATACTACGCGTGTGGGAGCAGGTCCGCTGCCCACTGCTCTTTCCGAAGAAGAATTGAAGAATTTTTTAAGCTGTGAAGAGGCGCGCGAGATTGGGACGACAACCGGTCGCAAGCGCCGCATCGGCTGGTTTGACGCGCCTCTTGTGCGCTTTACCGCGCAGATCAGCGGGGTGGATCTCATTGCCCTCACTAAGCTGGATGTGCTCGATAAGCTTGAGCACATCAAGGTATGCGTCGGGTATAGACTCGATGGACAGGTGCTGGAAAAGCCGCCTGTGTTGACGGAGGATTTTACTCGTCTCGAACCGATTTATGAAGTGTTAGAGGGATGGTGCGAATCCACAAGCTCTGTCAAAACGTGGAAGGGACTTCCTTCAAATGCGCGTCGCTATCTCGAGCGCGTTGAAGAACTCATCGATCTTCCCATCCATATTCTCTCCGTGGGTCCAGACCACAATCAGACTCTCTTTGTTGAGAAGGGAGAGTTTGCTTGAATACCTTAGTTGAGGAAGTCGCAGAGTTGGAACTGGATACATCGCGCATCCCTTCGCATGTCGCGGTTATTATGGACGGCAATCGGCGCTGGGCAAAACGACGCGGATTGCCTGCTCTGGTCGGACACTGGAAGGGGGCGGAGACCTTGATAAAGATTGTCCGCGCCGCTTCTCGCATGGGTGTCAAAGTCTTGACCACCTACTCTTTTTCTACAGAAAATTGGAAGCGCTCCCGGAGAGAAGTCGAAGGATTGATGCGTCTATTTAAAACCAATCTCATCAGGCAGCGCCGCGCCATGATTGCTGAAGGTGTGAAGTTAGGAGCCATCGGTGATCTTGCCGGGCTGCCACCCGATGTGCGCGCTGTCCTTACAGAATCGATCGATGCGACCAAGCATGGTAATAAAATTGAACTGGTTCTTGCCTTGAATTATGGAGGGCGCGATGAGCTCAAGAGAGCGATTGGCGCGATCGTTGACGATTGTCTTGCGGGAAAAATCAGCAAAGGGCAGGTTTCTGAGGAGATGATTGCGCGGTATTTGGATACTGCAGCTTGGAAAGATCCCAACCTGCTCATTCGTACAAGCGGGGAGAGCCGCCTGAGCAACTTTTTGCTCTGGCAGATCTCCTATAGTGAGATGGTTATTATGGATGTGCTCTGGCCCGATTTTAGTGAAACAGATCTCCATGATGCCCTGTTAGAGTACCAGAGAAGAGAACATAGACTGGGAGTATAAGATGTTAAAGTTTCGGCAATTTTCTGATTTGAATAAGCGCATTTTTGTCTCGTTAATGATTGCCATATGCGCGGCTCTTTTGATTGGCTATGCATCTAATCCCTACGTTGCGATTCTAGTGGTAGGTGTGATGGCATTTTTGGCAGCCGTTGGCGTGTGGGAATATGGACGCCTCGCTGTGTCAAAAGGCTTGACCCCTTCGATTCCTCTTATGATGGGAGTTGCAGTCGCAGAAGTCTTTGCTTTCTATATTGCGCACCGCTGGATCCACTCTGCCGAACTTCCCGTTTTTATTTTAGCGCTCGGCTTGGGACTCTTTTTTCTCTATCGCTTCCGCCGCTCAGAAGAGGCGCTACTGCATGTCGCAGTCGAATTCTTCAGTATCGCCTATATCGCGGTTCCCTTAAGCTACATGCTTGCGATTTTATATCCGATCTCTCCTACGCCGGATCACGACGGCAGGTGGTGGCTCGTCTATCTCCTACTTGTTACGAAAATCACCGATATCGGCGCCTATTTCGTCGGCAAATTGTGGGGGAAACATCGCTTAGCTCCTGTTCTCAGCCCCAAGAAAACAGTCGAAGGAGCGGTTGCAGGCTTTTTAAGCGCCGTACTACTCAGCCTTGCGATGGTTACCATTGGCGCGAAATTTGCGGGAAGCTCATTCCCACTAAAGCTATGGGACGCTTTTTGGCTCGGAATTCTGATTGGTATTTTTGGACAGATCGGCGATCTGGCGGAATCCCTGCTCAAGCGCGACGCAGTCGTTAAAGATAGCAATGCGCTTCCCGGTTTGGGCGGCGTCCTCGATATGATGGATTCGCTGATTTTCACAGCGCCGATTGTCTATTTCTACCTCCAATGGCATAGAATCTAATGATTGTCACGATTGATGGTTCTGCCGGCACGGGGAAGACGACGGTAGCGAAAAAAGTCGCGGAAAAATTAGGACTGCCCTTTTTTGATACGGGGGCGATGTACCGTTCTGTAGCGTGGGCGATTCTCCATGCAGGAATCGATCTATCCGATCAGGAAGCCATAGAGCGCCTCTTGAAGGAGTTTTCTTACACAATCAGGCTAGAGAACGGAGAAAAGCGCTACTATGTAGGGCATCACGACGTTACGCTCGAAATCCGCTCCCAGAAAATCAATGCGATCGTCTCTGAAGTCGCCGCCATGCCAGCCGTTCGCAGGAACCTGTGGGATCTCCAGCGCGCCTATGCAGCGCGTCAGAGCGCTGTTTTCGAAGGCCGTGATATGGGAAGCGCGGTTTTTCCCGATGCCGACCTTAAGATTTTTCTCACGGCGGATCCAGCTGTGCGCGCAGAGCGCCGCTTGTCAGAGACACAAACTAAGCTGCCGCAGGAAGCGCAGGGGTGGGATCGCCAGAAAATGATGGAAGAACTCGCTCGCCGCGATCGCATCGATTCAGGCAGAGCTCTTGCTCCTCTTACGCGCCCAGAAGGTGCTGTGGAGATCGATACCTCTCATTTATCGATTGATGAAGTTGTGGAAAAGGTGCTTGAGGCCTACAAAAAGATGCATAAGCGCTACGTGCGTAAATATTCGCCCGCTTGGCTAAAGGGCAAAGGCATGCGCTTCATCTATCGCGTAGTATTATGCGGAGCATGGCTTTATTTTAAGCTCTTCCATCGCCACCGCATCTATGGGCTGGAACATTTTTTCAAAGGCGCAGCCATCATCGCCCCCAACCATACCTCCTATCTCGATCCGCCGATCGTTTCGCTTTCGTGGCCGGAAGAGGTGCATTTTCTTGCGCGTGACTACCTTTTTAAACCTCCTGTATTTGGTAGTTTCATCCGAGCGCTCAATTCGCATCCTGTGCAGGGTGACGTAGGAGATATTTCTGTCTTTAAAACAATTTTAGGCCTGCTGGGCGAGGGAAAAAAGATCATCCTCTTCCCGGAAGGCCATCGCACAGGGGGGCAGATCGAGCAGATCAAGCCGGGAATCGGTCTTCTGCTGTCGCGCTCCAAGGCCTCAGTTGTTCCCGTGTATGTACACGGCGCTTTTGAAATATGGGGAAGGCATCGCAAGCTGCCTAAGCTCTTTGGAAAGACGGTATGTATTTTTGGTAGCCCGATCCACTGGGAGCGCTTCGCCGAAATGGATAAACGCAAAGCGCAGCAGGCCGTTGCTGACGAGATCTCTAAAGCATTGCATGCACTAAAAGACTGGTATGAAAAAGGCGCGGAAGGAATTCCGCCTTAATAATTAAAGAATCATGCGGCCAAGATGACTCGAACATCCACCGAGTTGCCCCGACTAGAACCTGAATCTAGCGCGTCTACCAATTCCGCCATGGCCGCAGGAGAGACGATTATAATCAGCATGCGTTATTATCGTCTTCAAAATAATTGGCAAAATCCCCTATGCTACGGGTATGAAACAGCTCACTGAAGAAGATTTTTCCCACGAGATAAAAAATGGGTTAACACTGGTCGATTTTTACGCCGATTGGTGTGGCCCTTGTCGTATGCTCGCCCCTATTTTGGCGCGCCTTGCTCTCAAGTTGGAGGGGAGGGTTTCCTTTGCCAAGCTTAATATTGATCACCATCCCGCCATCGCCGAGAAGTATGAAGCGACCGCCTTTCCTACTATTATTCTTTTTAAAGAGGGTAAGGAGATGGGGCGCATGGTCGGCCTGCGCGATGAAGATGCGATCATGGAGTTCATCAACACCGCCTCTTCAAAATATTCCACAGATCTGGTATGGTAGTTCAATATGGCAAAAGGTTTTAAATTTTTATCAGAAGAAGACTTCAAAGATGGAGTCAAATCGGGCTTTACTCTCGTCGATTTCCATGCCGATTGGTGTGGACCTTGCCGTATGCTAGCTCCTGTTCTTGAGCGCGTTGCTGAAAAAATGTCTGGCAAAGTGACATTTGCCAAGATCGATATCGATCAGGCGCAAAAGACGGCCGCAACTTACCAAGTCACTTCAATTCCTACGCTCATTCTTTTTAAGGATGGCAAAGAGATCGCTCGCCTAGTCGGCCTGCGCGATGAAGAAGCCCTGAAGGACTTCATCCACTCTGCCATGAGCCGTGTTCCCGCCTAAAGAGAAAAAGAGAGATTTCTTTCTTTTTTTCTCTGTGATCTCTGTGATCTCTGTGGTGAAAATTTTTAAAATTCTAGTCCATCCAGTGCAGAACATTTTGCACAATTGACCAGCGCGGTTGCAGAGGCACCACTTCACCCGTTTGTCCTAGGATCCAGAGATTATACTGCTGTTTCTTAAAGCCTTCATTGTCCTTAAGGGCGAGCCATGTTTCCAGATAGCAGTGGAAATTCATATCCCCCTCTTTGATCGGGTAACCGAGCATTTCTTTGCCCAGCGAGGGTTGGGGGATGA
>JABDCT010000007.1 GCA_013287985.1 Chlamydiota bacterium | reverse complement strand
GGGCGATCGCCAGGGGATCGTCTTTCTGCCCAATCACCCTGCCGAGATCGATCCATTGATATTAATTCTTGTCCTATGGCCGAAATATAAGCCTCACCCTCTTGTTGTCGAGCATTTCTACTACCAGAAGTTCTTGAAGTTTTTCTTGGATTGCGCGGACTCGATTCCTCTTCCCAACATGGATCTGCCTAACCAATGGAAAGCCAAACAGCTCGAGAAGCTAAAAACTCGAATAGTGCAGGGTGTCAAAAAACGGGAGAATTTCCTCCTCTACCCTTCAGGGAAGTTGAAGATGACACCCGATGAGCAGATCGGGGGGGCGTCGATGACGCATGAACTCCTCAAAGAGAACCGCGATCTGCCTATTGTGCTTGTCCGAACAACGGGTCTGTGGGGAAGTCTCTTCTCGCGGGCGTTGAAGGATGAGACTCCCAATTTCATGGGAATTGTCAAGAAGGCGATTTTCATTATCCTCAAAAACGCCATCTTTTTTACTCCCCGTCGCGATGTGACGATCGAATTTGAATGGGCTGGAGAAGATTTTCCACGCAAAGCTGAACGCCTGGAACTGAATCGCTATCTGGAGAACTGGTATAATCGCTACCCTTTACCTGGACCGGAACTGATCAAGCTCGTCTCCTTTGCTTTTTGGAAGAAAGAACTCCCTAAAGTGAAAAAAGTCGAGAAGAAGGCTGAAGAGGCTCAGATCGATCCTGAAATCAAGCAGGAGATCATTACCCATCTTGCTCAGCTTGCACATACGACAGAAGATAAGATCCAACCTGAAGTCCACCTATCGAATGAACTTGGACTGGATTCGCTTGATCTCGCTCAACTGGCCATCTTTTTAGAACACCGGTTTGATATACGCGGAATTTTCCCCGGACAGCTCCAGACGGTGAATGATCTTTATTTAGCATCTTCTGGAGAACTAGAAGGGATGCAAGAAACCGCGCCTCTGCCCAAAAAAAGGAGAACGTGGAAACATCCCCAACCATTCGTTCCGCAGATAGCAGAGGGAGAAACACTACAAGAGGTCTTCTTGCGCTCTTGCGCGCGCATGGGAAGTGCTCCAGCTTGCGCCGATTCTCTTTCGGGAATTTTATCCTATCGAAAGTTCAAGCAAGCGAGTTTTATCCTCTCCCTAAAAATCCGCACTCTTCCGGGTGACCAGATCGGCGTTCTTTTGCCTGCATCTTGTGCCGCGTATATCGTGGTTATAGCCATCCTGCTCGCCGGCAAAAAACCGGTCATGCTCAACTGGACGGCTGGTCCGCGCAATCTAGAACACTCTGCAAAGCTCTGCCATCTCAAAGTGGTGCTCAGTTCGTTCCGCTTCTTAAGCCGGGTTGAAGGAGGGGATTTCGGAAATGTGGATGATCTTTTGCTGCTGCTTGAAGATGTGCGCCCTGAGATCTCATTTTCACTTAAGCTCAAGGGGCTCGCATTAAGCCACTGTTGGAAACGCCATCTCAAAAAACTTCGTGTTTCTCCCGATGATACCGCCGTGACAATTTTTACAAGCGGAACGGAGACTTTGCCCAAAGGCGTGCCCCTTACACATCGCAACTTGCTCAGCAACCAGCGCGCAGCTGTGTCCTGCGTGAAGTTTTATTCGAAAGACATTCTCTTCGGTGTACTACCCCCTTTTCACTCTTTTGGCCTCTCTGTAACAGGCCTTGTGCCGCTTTTCATGGGCCTTAAAGTCTGTTTTAGTCCCGATCCAACAGATAGCCGTGCGATGGCGCGGGAGATCGCTCACTGGAAGCCAACGCTCTTCTGTTGTGCGCCTAGCTTTATCCAGAATCTGCTGGAAGTGGCGAAAAGGAGCGATCTCGCAAGCTTGCGCCTGATTGTAACTGGAGCAGAAAAAGCGCCCGATGAGCTCTTCGAAACCTTTGAAAAGATGAACAAGAAGATGATCGAAGGGTATGGAGTCTCTGAGTGTAGCCCCATCGTTACTCTGGAAAGAGAATTTGATTTTCATAAAGGCGTGGGGAAGCCGATCCCAGGATGTGAACTACTTGTAATCGATCCGGAAACCGAAGAACTCATGCTGGAAGGAGAAGAAGGAGAGATCTGTATCGCTGGACCGAGTGTATTCGGAGGCTATTTGGGACATGTCCATTCTCCCTTTATCACTCTCAAAGGCAAGACTTTTTATCGTTCTGGCGATCGCGGCAAACTTGATAGCGATGGTACCCTCATATTAACTGGGCGCCTCAAGCGCTTTGTCAAAATTGGCGGAGAGATGGTGAGTTTGGGCGGAATGGAAGAAGACCTGAAAAGCTTGGCGAAAGGAAAAAAGGGGACGGCTTTTGCCGTTGTAGCAAAGGGCCAAGAAAGCGGCAAACCCGAAATCATTCTCTACACCTCCATTAAAATCAGCCGCGAAGAAGTAAATCAATTTCTACAAAAACAGGGCCATAGTCGCCTTGCCAAAATATCTACCGTTATTCACATCGACGAAATCCCCTTGACAGGGACCGGGAAGGTCCACTATCGTCTTCTGGAGTCGATGGATAAGCCAAAATGAAACTTTTCAATACTGAATCGCGCCAAAAAGAGGAGTTTACCCCCTCTGAAGGCAATACCGTGCGCCTATACACCTGCGGACCGACCGTATACAACTTTGCCCATATCGGGAATTTCCGCACCTACGTCTTTGAAGATCTCTTACGCCGCACCCTCAAATTTTTAGGGATGAAAGTCATCCAGGTGATGAACATCACCGATATCGATGACAAGACGCTGAAAGGCGCGATCGAAAAAAACATTACCCTTAAAGCCTTTACGGACCCCTTTACAGCTGCATTTTTCGAGGATCTGGGGACGCTCAACATCGAACCCGCAGAATACTATCCCCACGCTACCGACTACATTCCCCAGATGATCGATATCATCCAGACCCTCATCGATAAGGGAATTGCCTACAAAGGAGCAGATGGCAGCATCTACTACTCTATCCGCCATTTTCCCTCCTATGGCCGCCTCTCGCATCTCCACCTCGACGAACTCAAAACCGGCGCTTCAGGCATTATGGTCGATGAGTATGACAAAGAAAGCGCCAGCGACTTTGTGCTCTGGAAGTCCTACGACCCCGCTCGCGATGGCAAGATCTTCTGGGAAAGCCCCTTTGGCCTTGGCCGTCCCGGCTGGCATATCGAGTGCTCCGCCATGGCGATGAGCATTCTGGGCGAGACGATCGACATCCACGTCGGCGGCGTCGACAACATGTTTCCCCATCATGAAAACGAGATCGCCCAGTCGGAAGGCTGCACGGGCAAGCGCTTTGTCCGCCTCTGGCTCCACTCTGAGCACCTTCTCGTCGACCACAAGAAGATGTCGAAGAGCCTCGGCAATTTCTACACCTTGCGCGACCTCCTGAAAAGGAATTACACCGGCACTCAAGTGCGCTACATGCTCCTCCAGGCGCACTACCGCACCCAGCTCAACTTCACGATGCAGGGCCTCGATGGAGCCGTATCTGCTCTCGAGCGCTTAAGCGCCTTCATCGACCGCCTGCGCGCTATCGACGAGACAAAAGACGGTGGGGCTGTCGCACCTCTTCTCCAAGAAACCCTCCGCGCCTTTACCGAAGGGCTTTCCGACGATCTGAACATCTCGCTAGCCTTTGCTGCGCTCTTCGATCTTGTCAGAGGCATCAACCTGCTCTGCGATCAGGGCCGTGTCAGCCACAAAGAAGCACAAGAAACTCTCGCGCTTCTAGAAAAATTCAATGGCGTGCTTGGCGTGATCCCGCTTGAAGAAAAAGAGGTCGCCGTGCCGAGAGAGCTGCAAGAGGCCCTCGAAAAGCGAGAAGAAGCGCGCCGCACCAAGAATTGGGCAGAAGCGGACAAGCAGCGCGATCTGATCACAGCTGCGGGCTACTTTATCGAGGACACCCCTAAGGGTCCGCGCGTGGTGAAAACGCAAATTGCAAAATGCTAACTATGTACAGATTGAAACAATGGCGCTCTTTTGTTCTTTTTTTCTGCTGTTGCATTCAGCTTCATGCTGCAGAAAAAAATGAGATTGCGCTCGTACAGCTCTCGTTCGATGGAATCACCACTTATTATTCGGGTGTTGGAACAGTCCTTGTGCAGACGCAGCTTCTCATCGAAGAAATGAATCGCAATCCAGAACTGCCGTACCATATCAAAAGCTACCTCGTTTCGGCAAAAGGCGACCCCAATTACCCCTACTATGCACCGACGCTCCTCCAGCAAAACAGGGAAATATGTGAACGTACAGGAGGGGAGCTTATTTCTCTTTCTCATCCAATCAAGGGAAGCCCCTTTGCCACACCAACTGATTGGAAAGTGCTCTGCCAAGAGGGGGCAGCTGTTTGCGCGGATATAATCAATCAGAACGACTATACGGTAGTCATTGCCCATGATACCACATATGCCCAGGTTCCTTTGCACCTCAAGCAAATGTCCTTGCATCGGCCCTATCGTATCCTCTGGGTACCCCATGCAACTGGCCTGCTTTTTCAAGATACGCCCATACGCCAAGAGTGGGAGTATGCTGCTATGGTGGGTGCGCTGGATGGCAGTTATAAGATTGGGTATACGGGGCTCTATTTTAAGGATCATTTCCAATCGCCTCCTTTTTCGATGCCCGCTTCCTGTTTAGAACCCTATAATCTCGGCATTCTTTTAGACGCGTATGAGAAGCCCATCTCCGAAGAGGAGATAGTAAAAGAGCTGCAAGCGCGCTCCATTCCATTAAACAAAAAACTCATCTTTTCACTGGGTAGAGCCGTGAACTGGAAGGGGCATGACATCACCCTTGAGCTCTATCGCCATCTCAAAGAGCAGCATCCCGATCTCCATTTAGTTCTCTTAGCTCCTCTTACGAGCATGCCCAAATATTTCGACATGCTGAAGAGCCGCATCGAGAATGAGGGGCTAGATGTGACTCTAATCCCTACTTTTGACACGCAATTGGCGCGTCACATGTACCAGTGGAAAAATACCCGGATCGTCTCGCTTCTCTCAAGAAGAGAGCCGCTCTCCCTCACAGTTATGGAAGCTAGAGTCAATCCGACCAATGCCATTGTCCTAGTCAGCAGCCAGGGTGGACTTGGACCTCAAGTCAAAGATGGGGTGGATGGATTTGTGTGCGATATTGGTGAATTAGATGAGATAATTTCCGCCCCCACTCCCGCATCACAGGCGATGAACGCACTTATAGACAAAGCAAATGCCATCCTGCTTCTATCTGATGAGGAGCGCGCCCAGATCATCGCCAATGGAAAGCAGCTTATCCGGGAGCAGTATGATCTGCGCAAGAATTTACAAGATTCGCTGCTGAACCTTTTTACTCTTCCGGCTTCATGAGCGGGAAGTAGAGCACGTCGCGGATCGATTGCGCTTGTGTGAAGAGCATGACCAGGCGGTCAATACCCATCCCAATACCGCTTGCAGGCGGCATCCCTTGGCAGATCGCTTCGATGAATTCCTCGTCGAGGGGACTTGCCTCTACGTTTCCTGAGGCGCGTTGTGTGGCTTGGTCTTCAAGCAGCTTCCTCTGCAGCACGGGATCGTTGAGCTCTGTATAAGCGTTAGAATATTCTCCACCCAAGATGAAGGTCTCAAAGCGCTCGACAAATCCTTGTGCAGCAAGTGCAGGATCGCGATGGAGCTTACATAGAGGGGTGGTTTCAATCGGGTGGTCGATGATGTGGTGCGGCTGGATCAGGTGCTCTTCAGCAAATTCTTCGAATAGCAAGGCGATCATAGCGCCGCGGGTCGCTTTACGCAGGGTCGCAGATTCGACCTTATCTTGCAGAAGATGGCGCATCTGGTCGTCTGAGAGTTTATCGACGTCGATGTTTGCGTAGGTCCGGATGCTATCCACCATGCTCATGCGCTTCCAAGGAGTCTTGAGATCGATTTCGATGAATTTGTCGTCTTTGAAGGCGAGGATTTTCGTCGTGTTAAAGAGCTTTAGAGCGATGGTCTCGAAGAGATTTTCCATCAGCCGCATCGTGTCGTTATAGTCCCAATAGGCAGCGTATGCCTCGAGTTCGGTGAATTCGGGGTTGTGGGTGCGGTCGATGCCTTCATTGCGGAAGACTTTGCTCATCTCGAATACTTTGCCCAGGCCGCCTGCGATCAGTTTTTTCAGGGGAATTTCGAGAGAAATGCGCAGAAACATCTCCTGATCGAGGGCGTGCAGGTGCGTCGCAAAAGGACGCGCTGCCGCGCCGCCATAGACGTTCTGCAGAACGGGCGTCTCAACTTCAATAAAGCCCTCAGCTTCGAAATAGGCGCGGACGATCTGTACGATGCGCGAGCGCATGAGGAGGATGGTCGTCGATTCGGGGTTGGTGATCAGATCGAGCCAGCGCTTGCGGTAGCGCACGCCCTTGTCGGCAAGGCCGCTATGCTTGTCAGGAAGGGGAAGCAGAGTTTTGCAGAGAAGCGTGAGCCTCTTGACAAAGATCGTGAGCTCGCCCTTTTGTGTACGGAAGAGGTTTCCTTCGATACCGATGATATCGCCGAGGTCGATCTTTTTTTCGATGAACTTCATCGGAGTCATCTCTTCAGAAGAGCTCAACCCATTAACGACTGTCAGTTCACGGTTGCACATGAACTGGATTTTGCCCGTTTCGTCTTTCACATGGCCGAATGCATTCTTACCCATGGAGCGGAAGAGGATGAGGCGGCCGGCGACAGTGACTTGCGGTGTCGTGCCTGCAGCGGCATCTTCCGAGTGGCCGACGGGCTGGTTCTCATATTCTTTTAGGAGCTGCTCGGCATGCGCTGTCGGTGTGTAATGGTGAGGATAGGGATCGACGCCAAGTGCGCGGATTTCCGCAATTTTCGCAAGGCGATTGCGGTACTCTTCATGATGATGATATTCGGGCTCTGGAAACATGACTCGGGAGCATACCAGAGCCGGAAATTTTCCTTAACTTATTATTCCGGACATGTTTATAATTTCTTTACTTTACAGGAGGTTCTATGACAACCAAAGAAGTTACCGGTCAGTACTACAATGAGTTCTTGAAGCTACAGGCTGAAGGACAAGATGACCTAAAAACATTAATGTACAAGTACCCCATCATCGCGGTGATTTGCGAAATTGTCCTGCCCATTCTAGGCCTTCTCCTCGTGTTTACTTTCACACTATCTGGACTCGTCACAGGTGCTGCCCTGCTCGCATTGACCTATTTCGGCGGCGCAACGATTTATGAAAATTGTGGAGAGTTTTGGGGACACCTCAGACAGTCGATCGGCTCCTTTTTATTAGGCGCTCCTACTGCTGAAACAAAGAAAGATCAAAAATAGGTCGACACAGGGTCGACGTCAATAGAAATGCGCAGATCCGGCCGCTTGCGCGGGATCTGCGCTAGGTATTCTACCACAGCACCTACACTCTTCGTCTTAATCAGACACTGAAAGCGATACATCTCTTTAATTTTGGCATACCCGCAGGGAATCACCGGGTTGATCTCAACCGATGGCGGTAGTGCATTGATCAGAGATGAGCGGATTTTCTCTGCTTCCTTGAGGCAGTCGGCACTGTCTTTGCTGGCGAAGGTGAGTTTGATGAGGTGCGTAAAGGGAGGATAGTGGAAGAGCTCGCGCACCTTGATCTCATCCTCATAAAAAGCGCGGTAGTCCTGTTTAGAGGCCAGCACAATCGTCGGATGGTCGGGTAGGCGCGTCTGGATGATCACTTCACCCGCTAGCTCTCCGCGTCCTGATCTGCCTGCCACCTGCGTCAGGAGCTGAAAGACATTTTCGGCCGCGCGGAAATCGGGGATGCCGAGACTGGCGTCAGCTGCCAAGATCCCCACCAGTGTGACAAGAGAAAAGTGGAGGCCCTTGGCGATCATCTGCGTACCAATCAAGACGTCAGCCTTGCCGGCGCGGAACTGCTTAAAGAGCTGTTCATGGCTGCCCTTATGGCGCGTGGTATCGGCGTCGAGACGCAGCGTGCGCACGTCAGGCAGCAGCGCATGCAGCGCGCGCTGCACCATTTCGGTTCCGGCGCCTTTGAATTTGAGCGCATCCTCGCATTTGCACGAAGGACAGGTGCGCGGAGGCGGGATGCGGTAGTCGCACAGGTGGCAGGCGAGGATCTGGCTGCCTAAGTGATAGGTGAGGCTGATGTCGCAGTGCGGACAGATGACGATATAGGAGCACTTCTGGCAGACGGCAGAAGTATGATAGCCGCGGCGGTTCAGAAAAAGGAGGGTCTGCTCGCCATTTTTGATGCGCTGCTTGATCCCGTCGATCAGCGCTTCTGAGAAGAGCGTAAATCCGCGCGCTTTTTCCGTTTCCGGGCGCATGTCGATGATTTTGACGTTGGGAAGTAGGGCCTTATCGGCGCGTTTGTGCAACTCGCTTAAGATATATTTGCCACCGAGCGCATTCGTGTAGCTCTCCAGGCTGGGAGTGGCGCTACCGAGCACGACGGTTGCTCCGGCTAATTTGCCGCGCATGACGGCGACATCGCGGGCGTGGTATTTCGGGCTGTCGTCGCTCTGTTTATAGGAGGGCTCATGCTCCTCATCGACGATAATCAGACCGAGCAGGGGAGTGGGGCTAAAAATCGCCGAGCGCGCTCCCAAAATGATGCGTGTGCGCCCTGAGCGGATCTGCTGCCACGCGTCGTAGCGCTCGCCCTGCGAGAGGCGATGGTGCAAAACCGCAAGCGGCTGCTGGAATCTGCCCTTTAGGCGCTCAATCATCTGTGAAGTCAGAGCGATCTCCGGCACCAGCCAGATGACGCTTTTGCCAGATTTCAGAGCGGCATCGATAGCTTGCAGATAGACCTCAGTCTTGCCGCTTCCCGTCACACCGTGGAGCAGATGGACCTGCAGCGCGTTTTTCTCCAGACTTGTGCGGATCTTATCCAGCGCCTGCTGCTGCTCCTCTCCCAATTTCTTGGCTTTAGTGGGAAAAAAATCCTGATCCAAGATCGGCGAGCGCTCGATGGTCATGTCGAAAATCTCAAGGACTTTGCGCTTGGAGAGTGTCTGGATGGGACTCTGCGAGACCTCGGCAATTTCGAGCAGCTCTGACAGGAGCAGCCCCTTTGGGGATTGCAAGAGGGCATCGAGGACCTTAGCCTGCGCTGCATGTTTCATCCTCAGCTTCTCGCACTCTTCGCGCAGCTGATTGAGGCTGACCAGCGGGCGGACGAACTGCTGCACCTTGGCTTTGACGAGTCCCTTGCGCACGCTCGGCGGCAACAGCACTTGAAAGACCTTACCCAGCGGCGTGGCATAATAATGCGCCATCCACATACCTAGTTCAAACAGATCGGGAGGGAAGAACTCTTCGAGCGCCTCGACAATCGGCTTTAAGCTACGTGTATCGCTCTCTTTAATCGCAATGACAGTGCCCTTAACCACCCTTTTTTGGAGAGGAACGCGCACGCGCGTGCCCACCTTGATCAGGTGATCTGGAGCTGCGTAATCGAGTGGATAGAGAACCCCTTCATCTAAGATGACTGAGAGAGCTGATGGCATATCTTTGACCACAGTAGGCGCTTGAGGGAGGGATTTTTAGCGTATTCAGGAATTGGCGCAAGAAGAATCAGCGGTTTTCCGGCATTTTTGATGAGAGCGTGTGCAGAGTGATCAAGAGCCCGCTCTTCGGCAATGAACAGTCTTGCCGCTCTCTCCTCCAAGAAGCTAGGCCAGCGATTTTCCTTCGTGAGTTTGGTTCCATCGATGATCTGCACCGGAGCAGGAAGGCGCATGATCGCCTCGCCAAGAGCCTTGAAAAAGGCCAGCTCGCCCGGATCAAACGAGAGCAGAATCACAGCAGCGTATTGCTTTGCTTTGGAGCGCGCAGCAGAATCGTCGGGAATCGTGCTTGTCAGGCGCATCTCGGGAAGGGCAGCAGCCACTTCCGCGCGCAAAGACGAGCTCCAGCTGACCTCTTCCACTTTCTTGGGCTGTGGTTGAGGAGGCGGGACGGCTTTTACTACAGGTTTGGGTGGATCGGGGAGTTTTACAACTTCTGCTTTCTTCTTCTCTTTTGGAAGAGGTGCAACGCCGTGCACCTCGCGAAAATAGAGAAGAGCATCGCTAATGAGTTGTTCGCGCATAGTTCATCATGAGTCGGTCGATTTCGGGGAGCAGATTGTCATAGCCGCGGCTTTGGTAGTGTTGACGCATAAGATGAGTAATGGATTCAAGTCCTTCTGGGAACATCCGTTTGAGCAGAGATTGGAAATCATCGAGTTCATTGATCTCATCGGCATTCTTCAGAAGAAAGAGTACAAGATTTTCGCTTTCTTTTTCAGCAATTAAAAAGGGCTGAAGGTAGCGGTAGATCTGGCTAAGAGCTGCACGAAGAGCGCCGGTAGAAATTTCTTCTCCCGCTCTACCATGAGCAATCACAGTCGCCAGAATCTGGTCGAGGTGGTTGTGGAACTGCTCTGTCGCTTCTTGCAAATTGGGAAATGCGTATTCAAGGAGGCCGGCGTGTTCTTGGATTTTGTTTAAGCAGCCGACTTCGCAAGACCAGTCGTAGGGGAAGAAGCAGGCAGGGGAAGTGAAGACAAACTCGAGGGGGTCATCTTTCTGGTGCGCATCTTTTGCGTGGAAGATTTCTGAAAGAATAAATTGCAAAAGGAGTGCACGATTTTGTCCCTCGCACACAGTTTTCGGCGAGAGAGGTGAGTAGAGATAGATTTCCGAATAGGGCATACAGACTCCGAAGTTTCTGACAATCCACGATAGAACCTGTTCGTGGGCGTCGCTAAAACCTCACTAAATCAGGAAACTCATTTTAGCACAATAGGTTAGCTAATTTTTATCGTGCCGGTGTTCGTGCCCGTGCCCGAAAAAACAGGCTCTTGCAGACTACGTTTCGGAGTAAAACACAACTTTGCTTAAGTTTGCAGAGTTGGTCTTTAAGTATAATTGAAAGAATTCGTTTAGGTCCGATTTAAGCTTGTCTTCGATTTCTTTTTTTTCTGGCTGGATGAGATAGGTATTTCCATAAATGGGTATTGTTTCTTTAAATCCATTAAAAGTGGTTCCGCTAACAACGGCATTTGTAGTCATCAGATAAAGATCATCTTTAGCTTTTATTAGGAGAACAAAATACTGAACCTTTGATTGCAGTGTTTTTACATCTACAGGATCTTCCTTCTTAGAAAAAACGACTTTTACCTGATTGCCTACTACCGATTGCAAGATAGCGTTTAAGTCGACATCGATTTCATTGTGGGACTTAGAGATTGAGAAACTCACTGTATTGAGGTTTGAAAAACTGAAAACCGGATCGGAAAAAACATACTTTTTATCTAATAGAACAGCTCCATCAGCTTTAGAACAAATGCTTCCAGCTAATAATCCGATAAAGAGCGTAAAACGACCCAGACGGCTAATCAATCCCATGCAGGATCCGGAGGAATTCTTAAAATTTCCATGTCTTTCCATGCATTGACGAGTGGTTGTACACATGTTTTCCAAAATCCTCTTTGTTGACAGCATTTTTTGGCGGCGTTCTCAAGAGCAAATATGCTAGATTGGACTATAAACATTGTAGCTTTGTTTACTGGCAGCGCTGCTGCTGCTAGGTTAACTTTTCTCATTGTGTTGCTTACAGTACTTATACATTCAGATGTTGTCATAGGCTCATCTGGCCCACTAAAAGGCCAATTCTTGCGAATTACTGGTTGGTTGTTTTCGCTTGAGCAGTTTTTTGTGGAAAGAAGAGTTTCAAAGGATTCAAAGTGGCGCAAACTGCGTTCGGTAGGTCCTTCAATGCAAGTGATGGTTATAGCTCTATCTAATGAGAGGCGAAGCTTTCTAAAGTCTTCAGAATCCTGAGTCAAAGGCAGTAGCAATTCTGCTTTTTCTAGCTTTGCAATAGAAATATTGAAGTTCCCAGAATATAAATCTTTTTCTGCTCCTGTTAAAAGCGAGTCAATTTCATAGTCCACGTTATTTTGGGGCGGAGGATAATCGATAGTTCTTTCCTCTTCGCATGAAAAGACACATCTTGAGATGAGCAAAAATAATGAAAAGAAAACAGTGCTAACGCCAAACATATGCAAATATTGTTAAGCCGAGAAGGGGATTGTGTCAAGATTCAGTTTTATATCGAAACATTACGCTCTAAATGCGTAGTTTAGCATAGCTTTAGAGCCTTTCGAGGTCATTCAATGCGAAGCTCACATATTTATGCTCACGGTAGAACTGGTATCTACTTGTAAGCATAGTTACTCCGAAAAAAGCGCATCTGCGTAGGCTGCGCCATCAAATGGCATGAGGTCGTCGATCTCCGCAGGTATCAGACAATCCACGATAGAACCTGTTCGTGGGCGTCGCTAAAACCTCACTAAATCAGGAAACCCATTTTAGCACAATAGGTTAAATAGTACTTATGCCAAGCTAATTTTTAGATGTTTTCCTATTGCTCTAGCTGCTTTTGCAAATGTTCGTAATGTGGAAGGTGATTCAGGATCAAGGATGCGATCTACAGCAGAACGACTTGTTTCCATGCGTTCAGCCAATTCCATCTTATCGATTTTCTGTTTTTGCATTTCTTTTTCGAGTTGAAAGACAAAAACACGCTTAGCAGCAACTTCTGTAACTTCTTCAAGAATTCCTTCTTCATGAAGAAAATCATCAAAGGAAGATCCGAGATGTTTTTTATTTTTCATATCAATGCTCCAACATTTTTGCTCTTCGCAACGCTATTTCCATGTCTTGCGACGGCGTCTTTTGACTCTTCTTAACAAAGCCATGCAACAAAACCATTTGTTGATCAACCATTTTGAAGATAACCCGAGCAATACCCTCGCGGAAAGAGCTGCGCACCTCCCATAATCCTTTTCCAAGGCTGCGGACCAAAGGCATGCCCAACGGCCATCCCATTTCAACGGTTTTAGGGAGCGTTTTCAAAAGTTTTTGATGTTTCGGCTGCGTCAAAGCCCCGGGGTTGAGTTCTCGCAAAAGGGGTTGTATTGGATTCATACTACCCCTTTTGCGAGAACTCAACCGCGGGAGCTTTCACGTCAGCCCAAACATTAAAAAATTTTGAAAACGCTCCCTAATATCCTCTCCGATGATTCTTCTTTGCTCTTTCGGCAAGTCTTTTAACCATTCACGAACGGGTTCTTTCCCATTTTCATGTCGCCAAAAGCGGACGCTGACAATCTTCTTTGGAGGAATATCGTTCACTCCTGTAAGTGTACCAAATTTGGTACAAATATTAAAGCGATTTCATAGGGTTCTGGGAATCAATAAACTAGGGATTAGAATTTCAAGTAGGAGATCTTGATCATTTCTTCGGGATAACGCCCGCCTTCTACGGGGTTTTTTTCCATCGCGCTATCTAAGGCAGAGAGGTCCTCTTTCGATAGATGCACATCCAATGAACTGATGTTTTCCTTGAGGTACTGGATCCTTCTCGTTCCTGGAATCGGGATAATATCCTCACCTTGAGCAAGCAGCCAAGCAAGGGATAGCTGAGCCGGCGTGCATTTTTTTTTCTTTGCTATTGCACTAACGGCGTCGATCAAATGCAAATTGGTTTTAAGGGCGCTCTGTTGAAATTGGGGATGGACGCTGCGAAAATCGAAAGCGCCACTTTCCGTAAAAGACTTTGTGTCTTTGATTTTTCCGGATAGTAGTCCTCTAGCAATAGGACTAAAAGGAACAAAAGCAATGCCTAGTTTGCGACAGGTCGGTAAAACAAGATCTGCAGATAGGCGATTAACAATCGAATACTCTGACTGAACGGCGATTAATTTATCTCCTAAGACTGCGTGGGCGCGTTCAACAATTTCTCCGTCTATTTCAGAGAGGCCAACATGACAGATTTTCCCTTGTTTGATGAGATCTAGCATCGTTTGCATAGATACTTCGATAGGAGTTTCTGGGTTATAACGATGTAAATAGTAGAGATCGATGGTTTCGATATCGAGCCGTTTTAAGCTGTCGTGGCATGCCTTTTTGATATAGTCGGGGTGGTTATTAGTGCTCAGCACATCGCCGTTGCGCGCAATGCCGCACTTTGTCGCGATGATCACTTTATTGCGAAAAGGTTTTATGCTTTTCCCCAGAAGGATCTCATTAGCCCCTCTTCCATACATGTCAGCTGTATCGAAAAAGGTAATCCCCATGGCGTAGGCTGCTTGAATCAGTTCGATGCCTGCTTTTTCTTCGGAGGGTTGTCCATAGACTTCTGACATGCCCATGCAGCCTAGACCTAACGCAGACACTATCGGGCCGTGTTTGCCTAATTTTCGCTGTTTCATACCAAATGCTCCATGTTGATTGTTTCCCATACGCGGGTGAATTTATCAGGTGCTGCATCGCGGATGTCGATGAGGAATGCTTCTTTATCAGAAGGATTGAAATGCGGGAAGAGGACTTGAATCATTTCGATTAATTCTTCGACAGTCATCTCTTTATACGTTTCTGCTTCCACGGTGCGTAGCTCGTCGTCGGTGTAGAGCCGCTGGAGTTCGGGCAGGATTTGCGTCTCTTCCACATGAAGATGGTGCAGGTTGTCCCCGACGAATTTCCTAAACTGTAAGTAGAACTGATACCCTAATTCGATGTCTTGTGTCGCTTTAATTTGCTCTAACAGCTGATGCAGGCTCTGAAATGCTGCCTCTTGGTGCTGATGGTCTTTTTCTGCTTCTTGAAAAACGGAGGAGCCCTTTTTTTGAAGGAGGGAGTGGAGCTTAGTATCTTCATAGTGCGCATGGGCTTGCAGAAGCTGCACAATGGCATTAAACTCCTGCTCGATCTTTTCCACCTGAGAGGGGACGCGAAAATCGGTTTTGGCGACAAGCCTCTCTAAGTCATTCAGCGCAAAGCTGACGTATTTATGCTCGCGGTAGAACTGATACCTACGTGTGATCCGATCCATTCGATTCCTCCTATTTTTCCAAAAGCAGCATTTCTTTGTAGAACTCGGGGAGGCTTTCTCCTACAAAAGTCTCATTAAACTCTCTATTTTGTCTAGGCGATGTATTTTTAGTAAGAGTGAAATCCTTGTTTAATCTAGAAATTTCTTGTGTGCGGCAATGAACGCCACCCACCAGATTTTTTATGCTTTTGTCTGCATCAGGATATGCATTAGGAGTGACGGGCTCCCACACATCCTTTTTAGTCGCCTTCCCGGTAAAGTAGACATGAGCAATGCCGTGCGCATTAAGGATACTTGTGAAAGCGTCGCGTAAAAATCTATCTGCAGGATGAGAAGATCCATTTGAAATGCAAAACCTCTGCGCTTTACCTATTCCCATTATTGCATTCAATAAGTTGACCGCTCGCCCTTTCTTCGTTTTTTCATAATAGGCGCCTGGGACAGAGACAACGTGAAATCCTGCATGGTATAGCTGAAGAGTGACAGCTTTAAGTTTCTCCCCATGGATTTTTTGCAAGCGTTCTGATTCTTCCAAGTACATTAAAAGTTGCTTACGCTCCTCGTCTGAGAGGGAATAGGATTGCAGTGTGTGAGTTAGTACTGTTTTGCAGAGTTCAAAATCCTGGATAAAGACAACTCCTTCAGGGGCAGGCAGTAAAAACATATCAAGATGAAATTCTATAGGAGGCTGGAAGACATCCCCAATGACGATTACGGGGCATCCTAATGTTCTAGCCATCTGTTTTTCAATGGATTTAATAGAGGCTATTGTTAATTTAGCAATCCATTCTTTTTCTCTTGAGGAAGAGAATTTAGTTAATAATCCAGCATTTTCTAGTCGCTCTTGAATGAATAAAAGTTTGTACGGCGAAACTTCTAGTGATTTGACTTCTTCTAACAGTTCCTTTTTGTGGTCTGAAAGAATGAAATGAGAGTTGAGAACGGAGAACAGAATATTATTAGCACCGCAGAGATAGATCCTTTCACCGGCTTGATTGATCGCAGGGATAAGATTGCCGCCTTCAAAATAAAAGGGGGCTTCTCGGATTCCTTGGATGTCGGATTTGAGCATTTTTGAAGATACAAAATCATCTGCAACTGAGCCCAATATTCCTTCAGCAAAATCGTGGGAGCAGAGTTTAGTAATTAAATGCGAAAATTTACTCCTTGGAGGAGTAAAAAAGAATCCTAGTTGATCATCGGGGTGGAGTAAATTGATACGAGAAGGAATGAGAAGTTCTCCATTTTCCAAGATGATCATGGCATCCCGGGCCCATTCGATTTCAGGAACAAATGCGAGTTTTGCAAGATCAATAACTTGAGAGATACCCTCCTTCTCGGCAATTTCTGTCAGATTATCGATGTAACAGCCAGCTTCATGACCGACCATGATTTGCTCAACATGCCAGAAAGCATCGTGCACTTCACGATGGATAAGATGGCTAAATGTTATTGGTGTCGGCAAGAAAAAGGCATTTTTAGGAATGCATGGTTTTATAGGAAAGTGCATCTGCATGGGTTGAAGAAGCGTTCTAGAAAATGCATATAACCGATTAAAAGACCTTTTTCGCCCTTCTTCACTTGAACTGTTGAGAAAACAGGAGATTTCATAATTCAGGGAATGAAGAGAAGGGTCGCTCTTTTCCATGCAGATGAGAGCATGAAAAGCGTCCATTCTTTTTTCAGAATCTTCCAGATCAAGAATATTTGTGATGAAGCATCGGATTTCAGTGAAATAATTTAGAGTGGGGTGCCCGTTCATTGTTCGAGTTAGGAGGAATGTGTGTAAATACTTTTTGATTTTAGAGCAGGCTGAATGGAGAGGTTCGCCTTCATGGATTATGGAGGTGGTTTGAGGAGACTTAGTTACGACATAGAGCCCTATTGAAACATCTTTGCTTAAAGTTGCACGGAAGTGTTTCAAAAATGAAAAATAGTGTGTTGTCTTAGAGGCAGGAACTCCTGCAATACCTTTGATAGTATTGTTCGAACAAAAATACGCAGATATAGTTGTTTTAGAAACAGGATTTGTCATATTAAAGTTATATAACTTTATAAATTAATTATCAATTTTTAAAGAATTAATTATTCAGAAAACAGTGCATCCGCATAAGCGGTTGCATCGAAGGGCATGAGGTCGTCGATGCCTTCGCCGACGCCGACCCAGCGGACCGGGATGCCGAGCTTCTGGTAGATCGCCAGGACGATTCCGCCTTTGGCAGATCCGTCGAGCTTGGCGAGGATGATGCCCGTAAGGGGAGTGAAAGAGTGGAATACGGTGGCTTGGTCGATGGCGTTTTGGCCCGTAGTGGCGTCGAGGACAAGGAGTGTTTCGTGCGGGGCAGTGGGGTAGACCTTGGTCATGACGCGCGTGACTTTCTCCAGCTCGCGCATCAGATCGGTTTTGTTCTGGAGGCGGCCGGCAGTATCGATCAGGACGACGTCGATGCCTCGCGCTTTGGCAGCGGTGAGGGCGTCGAAGGCAACGGCGGCGGGGTCGCTTCCGGGGGCGGACTTCACGATATCGATCCCGAGGCGCTCGGCCCATGTGGTGAGTTGTTCGATGGCTGCGGCGCGAAAGGTGTCGCCTGCTGCAACAAGCACCTTTTTGCCCTCTTTTTGATAGGCATGGGCTAGTTTGGCGATGCTTGTCGTTTTTCCGCTGCCATTAACGCCGACGACGAGGATAATGAGTGGGTCACCTTGAAGGGGGGTGCGTGGGTGGACTTTTGAGGGCAGGGAGAGACGGCGGAGCGCTTCTTCGCGCAGGAAAGCGAGGAGATCGGGGAGGGCGGCATCGCGATTTTTCTTGAGGAAGAGGCGCACTTCTTCTACGAGTTCTGCGCTGCAGACTGTCCCTAAGTCGGCTTCATAGAGGATCTGCTCGAGATGCTCAAAGGTCGCTTCGTCCCACGGGGCTTTAAAGAGGGAGGCGAGACGGGCGCCTAGGGCTTGCCTGGTCTTGGCAAGGGCGCCTTTGATTTTCTGATAACTACTCTTGAGAAACTGAAACATTGCGGAAATAAATAGTAGCACATATAGAGAAGGAAGGAAACAACTATATGGATACACACGAATATCAAGCAAAGGAGATCCTTGTCAAATATGGCGTGCCCGTGCCCGATTTCGGCGTGGCAGGCAATGACAAGGAGGTAGAAGAGGTCATTCATGCTCTCGACCTCAAAGAGGGTGTGGTGAAGATCCAGGTGCACGCAGGGGGAAGGGGCAAGGCCGGCGGAGTGCGCTTTGCCAAGACGCCGCACGAGATCCTCAAAGTGGCTCAACAGCTGCTCGGTATGAAAATGGTCAACAATCAGACCGGTCCGCAAGGGGTCGTTGCCCATCAAGTGCTCATTTCCCGGCCTGTTGACATTAAACAAGAGTACTATATTGGCGCGGTGATCGACCGCGAAACCTCACGGCCCATTTTGATTGCCTCGCCTGAGGGTGGAATGGAGATCGAAGAGGTCGCCGCAAAGTCTCCTGAGAAGATCCTAACGCTGCCGATTGGCCTTGATGGAACGATGAAACCCTATCATCTACTGCGCCTCTGCGGATTCATGGGCTGGAAAGGCGAAACGGCAAAGCTGGGACGGCAGCTGGTAGCGGGAGTGGCGAAAGCGTTTATTGAGACGGATGCTTCCCTTTTGGAGATCAATCCGCTCGTCCGCACACCGGATGGCGAGCTTCTGGCTCTCGATGCGAAGCTCAGTGTCGATGACAATGCGCTCTTTCGTCAGAGCGAGATCGCCGCTATGTATGATCCCACGCAGCAGTCGCCGAGCGAAGTGGCGGCGCGCCAGTTCGACCTCGCCTATATTGCCCTGGACGGAGAGATTGGCTGTATGGTCAATGGCGCCGGTCTTGCGATGGCGACAATGGACATCATCCACCATTTCGGCGGAAAGCCTGCCAACTTCCTCGATGTAGGTGGGGGCGCTTCTAAAGAAAAAGTCGCAGAAGGCTTTAAGATCATTCTCGCGGATCCCAAGGTCAAAGCGATCCTTGTGAACATCTTTGGCGGGATCATGAATTGCGCAGTCCTAGCGGAAGGAATTATCGCCGCTGTACGCGAAACCGCGTTAAAGGTGCCGCTGATTGTGCGGATGGAGGGAACGAATGTCGAGCAAGGCAGGAAGCTGCTTGCCGAATCGGGCCTCGCCATCACGATTGCAGAGGGGCTCACTGAAGCAGCAAAGTTATCAGTAGCGGTGGTTTAGAATGGCGATATTAATTAATAAAAAGACTAAGATTATCACCCAAGGAATCACAGGACAAGCCGGCCGTTTCCATACACAGCAGTGTGTTGAATATGGTTCGCATTTTGTGGGCGGCGTGACACCTGGTAAAGGCGGCGATAGCGTTCTCGAACTCCCGGTTTTTGACACTGTTTACGATGCCAAAAAGGCGACTGGGTGTGACGCGACTATGATTTTCGTTCCCGCTCCCCATGCGGCGAATGCGATTTTGGAAGCTGAGGATGCCGGCATCCCGTTGATTATATGTATTACAGAGGGAATTCCCGTCCGCGACATGCTGGAAGTCAGCCGCGTGATGCGCCTGAGCAAGACGTCGCGTTTGATTGGTCCTAACTGCCCTGGTCTAATCACGGCGGATGAGTGCAAGATCGGCATCATGCCCGGCTATATCCACAAACGAGGAAAAGTTGGCGTCGTGTCGCGTTCCGGAACTCTCACTTACGAAGCGGTGTGGCAAACGACGCAATTGGGACTTGGTCAGACGACATGTGTGGGAATTGGCGGAGATCCTCTCAATGGAACTAACTTTATCGATGTTCTTGAGATGTTTGAAAAAGATCCCGAAACTAAAGCGATTCTGATGATTGGCGAAATCGGCGGCAACGCCGAAGAACAAGCTGCGGATTGGATTAAAAAGAGCTGCTCTAAGCCAGTAGCTGCGTTCATTGCCGGCGTCACTGCACCACCTGGCCGCAGAATGGGCCACGCCGGAGCGATCGTATCGGGCGGAAAAGGCACCGCGCAGAGCAAAATGGAAGCGCTCAAAAAAGCGGGAGCCGTTGTCGCTGCATCGCCAGCGGATATGGGAAAAGCCGTACAAAACGCTATAGGTAAACAGAAATGATACAGATTCCCGGAAGAATCCCTATTGCTATCCATCCCTTCTTTTGGATCACGGCGCTGCTGATTGGTTTTTTCAATAGCGGCGGCAGCATTGTCGGCACGCTCGTTTGGGTCGGTGTGATCTTCGTATCTGTTCTCATCCATGAGCTCGGACATGCGTCAACTGCACTATTTTTCGGTTTAAAGCCGCGTATCGATCTTGTAGCTCTTGGAGGCTTGACAACGCATCGCGCGCAGAATTTGCCTTATTTAAAGCAGTTCTTCATCGTCCTCAACGGGCCGCTGTTTGGCTTCGGCCTGTTTCTGATCGCATGGGGTCTGCTCAAACTTCCCGTCTTTGCCACCGGTACGGCAAACGGCGTCATCACGCTTTTCTACTGGGTCAACCTCGTGTGGACGGTCCTGAACCTCGTTCCTGTGATGCCACTCGATGGTGGCCAGCTCCTCCGCGTGACGCTAGAGGGATTTTTCGGCGCCAAAGGATTTAAATACACGCTGATTGTCGGCATGGCGACCGCTGGAATCCTCAGTCTTGCCTTCTTTTTCTATCAGAACTTCTTGATCGGCGCGCTCTTCTTCCTCTTTGCCTACCAGAGCTTCGATCTCTTCCGCAACATGCGGGGATTAAGTGAGGAAGATCGCAGCGAGCATTTTAAAGAAGCGCTGGAAACGGCTGAGCGCAAGCTCCAGATGGGACACAAGGAAGAAGCGCTTGCAGATTTTGAGCGCATCTACACAGAGTCGAAAGGGGGAATGATCCACACCCTGGCTGCGCAATATCTCGCCTTTTTAAAGTATGAGCAGGGGATGGGTTCGGATACTTATCACTTGCTAAAGCCCCATGTCACGGCTCTTTCCCCTGAAGCCCTCGCGCTCTTGCACAAAGTGGCTTTAGACGAAAAAGACTACCCACTCGTCGTGGAAATCGGCAGCAGCTGCTTCCAGACGATGCCTGTAAAAGAGGTGGCTCTGCGCAATGCTTTTGCCAGCGCAGCGCTTGGCCAGGCTAAGCCCGCTATTGGCTGGCTCGAAGCCGCTTTCCAGGATGGGCTTGATAATATCTCGGAGATCCTTAAGGAGAGTTATTTTGATCCCATTCGCGGGACAACGCTCTTCCGCCAGTTCGAGCAGATGCACAGCCTGACCTAAAAAACGTGCCCGTGTGCGTGCCCGTGCCCGTGCCCGAATTTTACGTTGCGAGAAGATCTTCGACGATCTTCATGAACTCTTCCCCGAAATTCTTCCTCTCAAAGCTCGCTGTGCAGCCGCTTGCGCGCTGTTCAAACGCTTCCTTAAGGAGAGGCACGAGGCGCTGCTTATTGCGCTCTAAGCCGTCGTGGAATAGTCCTACTGTATTGGAATGCATGCGGAAGCGCGCGCCCATCTGAGCACGGATCGCAAACTCCATATTGAACACTTCCCAGTCCATCAGAGCAAAGGGAGCGTGGAAGATCATCGGCAGGCCTTTGGCAATCGCTTCATTGGTCGTGCAGCCGCCGGGCTTGGTGATGAGGACTTCGGAAATGCTCATCAGATCGGCCACAGCATCGATGGCAGGAAGCCCTTGGACTTTCACTTTGGGAGTTTGGGTGGCCAGGCCGTTGATGCGTCTGAGCATTTTGCGGTTTTCGCGGATGCCCTGTTCGCCGCAGAGACAGAGAACGCGCAGCGGTTTGCCCTCACTGATGAGGGTGAGGTCGTTTTCTCCGAGCTGTGCCATGATTTGTGCGTATTTTTCTGTAGCGCGTCCTGCGTTGCCGCCGATAATGATCAGCACGACTTTTTCATCCTCGCTGATTTCGAAGCGACGGCGCACGGCGCTCTTTTCCTCTTCGCTGGAAACGCGTTCAAAGGCAGGCGGCACGGGGAAGCCGGTGACGCAGATGCGCTCTTTGGGGATGCGCTTTTCCATGATTTTGCGCATCTCGGCATCTTCGTAGGCAAGCGTGACGCGATAGCGGGCGTATTCAGGGTCGCAGTAGGGCGAAGTGAGTCCCTTGGTGAACAGCGAAGTATCGAGGTCGGTCGTCACGATGAGAAGGGGAATATCGAGCTGCTTGGCGACGTTCATGAACATCGCATTCATTACAGGGAAGCAGGAAACGATCATGCTGGGCCTCTGCTTCATGACTTCTAAGCGGATCTGCCGCTCAATATTTTCCTGCTGCAGCATGATGAAGAAAGGGCCTACTGACACGATCAGCTTGAGCCACTCAAATTCCTCGTTTTTCAGCAGATGGTTGTAGAGCTTTTCCTGGGAAAAATCGAGCAGCATTTTGCGGATGACATCGGTCGAGGCAAGTGTTTCTTCAAGCGTATTGGCCACTAAAATGTGGTAGCTGCCGCGCGCGTATTCGCTCATCGCCTTTGTCACGCTGAGATGCCCCTTGCCGCCTCCACAGGTGAAAATGAGGATCGAGTCGCGATTTTTCAGCTGGACTTCTGCGCTGTTTTTCGGGAGTTCAATGACGCGGTTGTTAAGCGGCCAGCTGCCTGCAAGAGGCTCTGCAAAGTGGCACATGCAAAAGAGGTGAGTATCTTGCGTGGATGGCAGAGAGCGATTCTTGAAGATCAAGTAGGCGTCGTTGATGCGTTGGAAGAGGGAGCGCATCGTCCCGATAGCAAACGCGCGCGCTTGATCTTTCAGCTCCGGAAGGAGCGTCTGGGTCAAAAATTGGCCAAGCTGTTTCTGCAATGACTTTAGCTGCTCTTCGAATGGAGTAAAGTTGCTGCAGGGGAGGTGCTGCACAAGCAGCAGGGTTTCCAGAACCTCTTCTAGCACGTTTTGCCAGAGCTGGATCTCTTCAATTGTGCTGAAGATGCGATGCAGAGATCCGAGTGGATCAATGCTGGTATCGATCTCTTGGATCACCTCTTCAATGAGAGCTTTGGCTTGAAAATCGAGAGGGTAGACTTCTTGCCCGACCAGTCCCAAAAGAGCTGTGCGCACGCATTTGACGGGATCTTCACCCTTTTCAAATTTGATCACAGGCGAAAGGCTTAAGGCGAGCAGCGTGCGATTCATCGCCTTTTCCAGGCACGTTGTGGCAATCATCCATAGAAGAGAGCTCTTTTCAGGAGAAACGACAAAACTCTCCAGCTCCTGCTCGAGATCGAGAGAGGCGACGAGATCATCTTTTTTCTTGGAGCTTCTCCATTCAAGCTGAAGGTCGAGATAGCGATGGACCAGATCGCTTTTATTCTGTCCAAGAAGCGCCTTTAGATGAGCAGCCTCCTCTTCAGACACCCACTGACCTTTCAATCCCTCGATGAGAGAGAGGATGCCGCTGGTTCGTCCCTCATCTTGGTATGAGAGAGTCATCCAGCAGGCAAGGTGGTCTTCGTGGATCTCACATTCTTGGCCGTAGAGGAGCATTACTCAACCTTGATAGAATAGAATCTAGTTACATTGCCATTCTTTCCTGGAATCAGGGCGAGGATGAGCACGCGATTTTTGCTGACGGGTTCTTTCATAGCTGTCTGAAAATCATCGACCGTCTTCACTTTCTTGTGGTTGACGGCAAGAATGAGATAGCCAGGCCGCATGCCTGCGACCGCTGCCGGTGTGCCCGGCTTTACTTTTGTCACGACGACCCCTTCTTCACCTTTGGCCAGGTCGAGCTGCTTGGCGAGCTCGGGTGTCAGTGTTTGGATCTCAAAACCCAACGAGACACCGCTCGATGAGGTGAGTTCGTCAGGAGGGGAGCCGAGTGTTACAGCGAGCATGACTATCTTGCCGTTGCGATTGACTTTCAATTTGACTTTTGTGCCAGGTCCCATGAGGAAGACATCGTTGCTGAATGTGCCGATCGAAGAGGACTTTACCGTCGTATCGTTGTATTCGAGGATGATATCGCCCTGCTTGAGACCGCCTTTATCGGCAGGAGAGTCTTTCATCACTTCGGAAACCAGTGCGCCTTCGATGCGGTCTAAGTGGAATGCGTCCGCGAGGTCTTTGTCCACAGGCTGTAGCGAAACGCCGAGGTAGCCGGGGGAGACGCTACCCTTATCGATAATTTGATGCATGATAGGGATAGCCATATTGCTTGGAATCGCAAAGCCGATGCCCATATGTCCGCCGCTGCGCGATACAATCGCCGTATTGATGCCAATCACTTGACCTTTTAGGTTAAGCAGAGGACCACCTGAATTGCCGGGGTTAATCGCGGCATCCGTTTGGATGAAGTCTTCGCGTTTCGTGATCTGGAGATTCTGTCTGCGCTTGGCGCTCACGACGCCCACAGTCAGTGTAGAGCCGAGTTGGAAGGGGTTGCCGATAGCGACGACCCACTCACCAATGTCCATTACATCCGAGTTGCCCATGGTGAGGTAGGGGTAATCCTTGCCCTCGATCTTTAGAATGGCTAGATCTGTAGAAGAGTCGAGACCGACTAGAGAGGCATCCATCTCGAGGCCGTCATTGAGAGTTACAGTGATTTTGCTGGCGCCTTTAACGACGTGCGCGTTCGTCATGATGTAGCCTTCGGGTGTTACGATGAAGCCAGACCCTTGTGATACCTGTTGCTGCTTAGGCGATTTGCGTGGAGCAACCCCAAAAAAGCGCTCAAAGAGATCGTCGTTGAACATGTCATAGGGATTTTGTGCGGATTCCTGCTGTGCAACCTCCTCATCGCCCACTCCTTGGGCCTTAATGTAGACAACAGCGGGGAACGCCTGTTTAGCGACAGAGGAAAATGCTTTAGAAATCTGTTCGGCAGAGCAAGCGACATCTGCATCGGTTGCAGCTTGAAGAGGGCCAACGAAAAGACTAGGTACCAGAAGCAATAGCAAACGAACAGAAAGCATAGCGAATATCTCCTTAATTTCTGAGGTGGTTGCAAAACTCAGATTCTGTCAATTTTTGGGTTCTTTTGAGCCGATTTTCGACCCAATTCGCAGGGGTAATATCAACTTTCGTATATGACCCCTGCGAATTGGGTCGAAAATCGGCCAAAATAATCCCAAAAATTGACGAACCCTGAGTTTTGCAACTACCTCATTGGGAAAATTATTTATATCACAGCGCTCAGAAAAGCGCTAGTGCTTAGCTTTTATGTGTGCAGGCATCAACAGCAAATGTGACGAAGCAAGGGTCGCAGCATCTGCCTGTCTTAGCTTGGAAATGAAGAGAGTAACTCTGACCTTCGCTAAATCCAGATTGTTCAAGGGTCTTTTTTCCAATGAGAAGAACTTTATCCCGATCGTTTTTTATCCAATATAAGGCGTAGCATAAATCGATTTCAGGTGGAGAAAGAGGAGGATTTTTCTGGAGCCCTAGATTCATAAGGAATGTAGCTTTTAAACCTATAATGGGCGTGGTCAGATCAAAAATACTCTCTTTGGGCTCTTTTACTGATTGATGAGATACTGTTAGCGTTATGGGATTATTGACAAATGGGATTTTCATATTAATAGGAGATCTGCAGGTAGGACATGCTGTTGCTGTAGCTATGCATTCTCCATCAAAAACGTGATGACAGGGCAGTATCATAGTAGCAGCGGTGAAAATCTCCTGACAGACAGCGCATATATCCTTACTCAGGTCGATATTTTTCCAGGGGTTAAATGTGTTCTGCGGAGGAGGAGGAGGCTTCTTCTCGGGAGTAGTGTAAAGACCGCAGCAGCTGCCGATCCATGAAAAAAATCGGGCGAACAGGTCATAAATGGCCGAGAAGCAGGAAAAAACAGGCGCGCAAGGATTGGAAGAAGAGATTGTACTCGCTTGAGGTTGTGCAGCATATACCCCACTGCGAAAAGAGGGGACGCAATTAATGTGGAGTTGAACCCCTGTGTGTGGATTGATCCCTTCAACTCCCATATATCCTCTCTTAGAATCCGATTGTTAGTCGCGCAGTCAAGCCATAGAGCCCAAGAAGCCCATAGCCAAAGCGGCTCTCTTTATCACCCGTATGAACCGAGCGCGTTGTGCGGTGTATTTCCTGGAGATTCATCCAGATGTTGAACTCATAGCCGAGGAAAAGTTCAATTGCCCAGCAGTCATAAGGTCTTTGCCATGAAGGACCAAGCATCCCTTGGACATGGAATGCAAAGCGCGTGTCTCTATCATGGGCATCTCCGAGTAGGGCGGGATTTGATGCGGCGCCTGGGACATCTACGGCGCGAATCACTGCTTCATTTTTATACGAACCCAAGAAGGTCGCGATAGAAGTCTTGCCAGTAAAATAGAATTGACATCCCCAAAACCAGTCAACGGAAGCGCCCACGCGCAGACCACCTGCTAAATAGCTCCAGTGATTGCGGATTCTTTCCCAGTCGTGATCGAAATTCACATAACGCACTTTCCAGCTCTGATCAATAGCAGCAAACGTAACACCGCCGAGCACACGCATGCGCAAGTGCGGGTTGGGGTCGAAAACGCGTGTTACAAGAAGATCGCCTATATGGTAGTGCAAGCCGACGCGGCTTTCTGCTTCGACGATAGGGTCGTCAATAAAGGTGTGGAAGGTGGCATTTAAGGCTCTTCCGGATGGAGGTTCAGTGCGGCGCGTTCCTTTGTCATAGAGCCAAGTATACTGCGCGATGACTTCCCAAAAATGCGGCTCATTGTACCAGCCTGCTGAAACGCGCAGACCGGGGCGCCAATCAAATTTGGTATGCCTGTAGTTACCGAGGGCCTCGGAGCGAATGGGGTCGTTGATCGTGTTGTTGGTGCGGATCACATATTCGAGGCCGCCTTCAGCCACAGTCCAATAGAGGAACTCAGCATTGGCAAAAACCTGTGTGCGGTGCGGAAAAAGATCCCAGTCGCAGCAGTCGGGTGCTGGATAAAACTGGTCTTCGTAGCTGATACCAAATAGGGCAATGCTGCTTGTAGTAAGCGAAAGGAGTAGGGAGCGTCTCAACATATCAAACCTTTTAACGAAAAGTTAAGAATATTTTAAGAGCTCTGAGATTGTCTGCAAGAAAAATTTATAAGAAGCAATCCCGATCAGACGATCGGGATTGCCGGAGAATTGTGCCCCTTGCTTAGGCGACTTTTACTTCGATTTTGAGCGGATTGTGGGCCCGACTCTTAGGAAGTGCGACAGACAGGATCCCGTCTTTGCAAATCGCTTCGATGGGAGCTGTTGTGTCGATCGCATTAGAGAGGGGAACCTCGTAGAAGAAGCGGCAAGCGCCCTTCAAATGGTACTGGACGTTCTCTCTCTTTTGTTTGGCTTGAGCGCGGATCTTTAAGGTGCGCTTTTCCTGATCGACAACGACTTCGATATCTTTCGCGTCGACGCCTGGTACAGGCAGATCGAAATAGAACTGTTTTTCATCTTCTGAGATGGAAAATGCGCCTTGCGCGTTATTGCAGCAGCCGCTGAGTTCCTCGAATAAGTTTGGTAGTAGTGCTCTCATGTAACCTCCATGTTTTTGTTACATAACCTTAGCATAAAAAATGGAGGAATTAAAATCTAGCACTTGATGATGTCGAGCGCTAATTCTTTATTTAAACATCTGTTTCTCAACGGTTTCGGAAAAGAAAATTGCACGCTCTTCAGACCAGTATACCCCATGAAGACTGCGTTTTATGAAGCCTTCGTGCCCTCCATCATAGGGCGATTCGAAGTAGACGCACGAGCTTCTCTGGCACTCTTCGTGAGGAAAGCAGGCGGGATGCAGGAAGGGGTCGTTCTGCGCATTCACGATCAGGGTGGGGATGCGTATCTTGCGGATGCTATGTTTACTGCTGCAGGAGACGTAGTAGTGCGTCGCATCTTTGAAGCCGTAGAAGGGGGCGGTGATCTTGTTGTCGAAGTCGATGAAATCCTGAATCTTTTCAATGTCAATTCCGGCAAAAACATCAGGAAACATCGCTGCTTTTTTCAGCATTTTAGCTTTGAGTGTGACGAGAAAGCGATTGAGATAGACGCGATTGATTCCGCTGCTGAGGCTCCTAATGCACGCATAGAGATCGCACGGAACAGAGAAGGTGCACGCCTTTGTAATTTGAGGGGGGAGGTTATCGCATTCGTCGCCTATGTATTTGAGTGTGATATTCCCGCCCAGACTAAACCCGATGAGCATGATTTCTTTGTAAGGATAGGTAGCAAGGGCGTGAAAGATAACGTGTTTGAGGTCGCCAGTGATGCCTGCGTGATAGAGAAGCTTGGAGCGATTAATTTCTCCGCTGCAGCTGCGGAAATTCCATGCAAGAGAATCCCATCCGTGCTGATTGAACATGCGCCCCATGCCTAAAGCATAGGGCTGGCGGGTGCTGCCTTCGAGACCGTGTGAAATAATGACGAGGCGTTCGTGCCCTTTTTTTGACCAGTCGATATCGAGGAAGTCTTTGTCCTCCGTCTCGATCCGCTCGCGTGTATAGGTGATGCCCTCAACTTTGCGAAAGAGGGCAGGTATGATGGTCTGGGCGTGTTTGCCGCCGATCCAGAGAGGTGCTCGATAACTTGAGGAAATGACCGGCATATTATTAAACGTTTACTGAAAAATCTTTTCGAACGGCTTGGTTAGGGTTTCTACGGCTTTTTCCGGTGGTTTGATGAAAATTTCACTCAACATATTATTCAGCTGATATTCCGCAAAAACCGCTTTCACCATTTCTCCTAGCACAGAGGCTGTGAGCTGATCGACGGGAAACTGCCCCTTAGTGCTGATGTTAGTGAGTTCGATGCGGTCGATGGTGGGGAGGGTGCGCATGGCTCCTCCTCCTTTGCGAAAGAGCAGCTGAGCTTGGATATTCGTGAACACGGCTTTTTTGATCAGGATGGTTCGAGGGGATGGTCCATCGACATTCGAGCTTTTTAAATTCTCCATGAGGACGGTCCAGTTGCCCCTTGCGCCGCTTGTAGAATCGAATTCTAGACCTAACGAGATAGTATCCAGGTCAATTTCTTCGATGACAATATCGTCTTTGATGTAGGCGGTAAGAGGAGCGTGAATGGTGATTGTTTTGGCTTCAAATGCTTTTGGAAGAGAGTAGCCTGAAGGGTTTCCCATTTCAAATTCTCTTACCACAATGCGCGAGAGATGGGGAGTCAGCGCATCGATCGAAACACCCACCTGTAAATGTTTAGAAAAGTGATCCGCTGCAATGTCGGCTAATCTTCCCAGTCCAATGAAGACTAAGATTAGAAGTGCAAGTAAGATAAGAATAGAAATGGATGATCCGCGCATTTTCCTCCAAATTATTTCTCACAATACTGAAAGCGCGGAGGAAGAGCAAGAAGAAAGGCAGTGTTTGTTCCGCCCATTGCGATCAATGCGAAGCCTATTTAAATTACTAGGATGGTCACTCCCTATAATGAATTTTTACAGCGTTTTTTCTACAAGCCAAGTTTTAATCATGAAAAAAATCGTGTTCATTGGCTAAACCGCTTGATTTACGAGAATCGATTAGATGATGTCACTATCCATCTCCAGAAAAAGTGGAAGCATTATAGAGGAGATGGATATGGACTAACTCCCTGGCATATCGCAGCGATGACCAATAATCAACGGGCAGCCCTGCTTCTTTTTCAGGCAAAAATTTGGGATATCAACGCTCAAGATGCCCATGGATGCACGGCGATGCACCACGCGGCAGTGGCAGGACACCTTACGTTTATCCATTTCTTAAAGTCACACGGTGCATCTGAGAAAATTTGTAATTTTTATCGGGGAACACCGCATGATCTTTTACAACAGTGCTATAGAACTGTGGATCCGCGTGTACAGACGTTTTGGATCAAGCAGGGCGATCAGATCGTTGAAAAAACTGGAGAAGAGTTCGCTCAGCTATTGCATGCAACGCTTGTTGAAGAGGAGATCGTCTACACTCCTGTTCAATGGATCAAAAGATGGCGTCATGAAATAAAAAACAGCTTTTTTCGTGATAAATATGTTGGAAAGACGCTCCAGTGCTATGCAGCATATCACCAAAAACCCCCTCCTAAAGTCTATCTAGATCACGATCCGCAAGTGGGGTATTTTTTGCGGGCAGGAGAAAAAATTCCCCCATTTACGATGATCGGCGAATATCTTGGAGAAGTTTTAGACAAGACCGAATCTAAGCACAGATGGGCTCCCCGAGATAAAGAATTAAAGCGTTTGAGTAAAAAGAGCGAAGATCCAGATGAAGTGGTTTTTAACTTTTCCTCTGATCCACGCTATCAGTACACCGCTAGCACGGATTATTGGGGCGGAGAATCAGGTGTGATCGATGCATTTGCGCAAAGGGGGCTCATGGCGATGATGGCCTGTTCTTTTCCTAATGTATTCGAGGACCATATCCGCTTTCAGAAAGGGCAGCGGCAGCGTGTGATATTATTTAGTTGTGAAGAGATTGAGAAGGATGCTCCTCTCGTGACGGACTATGGTGCTGGGCATATGGTAAAAAAGATGATCTATGCCGAACTACGCGAGAAGGAGATGATCGAGTTCTTCAAAGATAAAGATAACCAACAATTCAATGAGATGCTCAAAAAGCCTGAACCAAGACAGTTTACCACAGAAAATGCCTATTTAACAGCGCTGGCCAATCATCAGCGGACCGCCTACCTTTTGGGTACCCCGCAAGCGATGCTGACGCTTGAGCTCAAAGATGGGTTAAAGGCCTCTTTGGTTCATTTACAAATCGAGCATAGACAGCCTCTTTTTATTGACGATTTTCTGCATCGGTTGAGCGGTCTGATTTGGGATGTTTCAGCAGAAGTTAAAGAGCAGATCAAAAGCGAGCTTCTTGCGGCGGTTAAGACACATACTCTTTTGAACCTTTATAAATTAATGGAAGAAAAGCGACAGGTTTTAATGAGAGAATACTGGAAAAATAAACCGAACCCTTTCGGATGGACAAACCCCCTCGTAAGGAGGGGGCCTGTGACTGATTAATAGTCAGCGCCGGCGCTCATGCCTGCGGCAGGAGCTTTTTCCTCTCGTTCATCAGAGATAATGGCCTCTGTTGTAAGGAGAAGTGCTGCGACTGATGCGGAAAGCTCGATAGTTAGGCGAACGACCTTCGTGGGATCGACGATCCCCTTCTCGATCATGTTGCCAAACACATCGTTTTGTGCGTCCCAGCCCTCATATTCTTTGAGGGAAGCAACTTTCTGCACGATGATAGAGCCTTCTTTGCCCGCATTTTCTGCGATCTGGCGTAAAGGATAACTCAGTGCGCGGATAATGATCTCCACGCCAATGCGTTCATCACCGGTGAGTGACTGAGCCAGTTTTTCCAGCACAGGGATGCTGCGGATCAGCGCTACGCCGCCGCCGGGGAGGATGCCCTCTTCAACGGCTGCTTTGGTCGCATGCTGCGCATCATCGACGCGGTCTTTTTTCTCTTTCATCTCGACTTCGGTTGCAGCTCCGACGCGAATGATCGCGACGCCGCCGGCCAGTTTCGCCAGACGCTCTTGGAGCTTCTCGCGGTCGTAGTCGGAAGTTGTTTCTTCGATCTGACGCTTAAGCAAGGAGACGCGCTCTTTAATCGCCTCTTTTTTGCCCATGCCTTCGACGATCGTTGTCTCTTCTTTCTTGACGATGACTTTTTTGGCTCTTCCGAGCATTTTAAGCGTGGTGTTCTCGAGTTTCAGACCGAGTTCTTCACAGATGAACTCTCCGCCTGTGAGTGTGGCGATATCTTGGAGCATCGCTTTGCGTCTATCGCCAAAGCCGGGAGCCTTGACGGCACAGACTTTGAGGCCGCCGCGGAGGCGGTTGACGACGAGAGTAGCCAGCGCTTCGCCTTCAACATCTTCAGCGATGATGAGGAGAGGGCGGCCGCTTTCTGCTGCTGCTTGAAGAATAGGGAGAAACTCTTTCATCCCAGCGATCTTCTTTTCGAAGATCAGGATGTAAGCGTCTTCGAGGACGGCTTCTTGAGTTTCTGGGCTTGTCATGAAGTAGGCTGAGAGGTAGCCGCGGTCGAAGTTCATGCCTTCTACAACATCGAGTGTCGTTTCAAAGCCTTTGCCTTCTTCGACAGTGACGGTGCCGTCTTTGCCGACGCGCTCCATCGCTTTTGCGATGATTTCGCCGATCTCGGTGTCGCCGTTAGCAGAAATGGTCGCTACTTGGGCCACTTCTTTCTGGTTTTGGATCGGTTTGCTCATTTTTTGCAGGTGAGTAACGGTCTCTTTAACCGCTTTCTCGATACCGCGTTTGATGGCCATGGGGCTTGCTCCGGCGGTGACGATGCGGAGGCCTTCGGCGTAGATCGCTTCGGCGAGAACGGTGGCAGTTGTCGTGCCATCACCCGCTTTATCAGCAGTTTTGCTGGCGACTTCTTTCACCATTTGAGCGCCCATGTTCTCTTGTTTGTCTTCGAGTTCGATCTCTTTTGCGACTGTGACGCCGTCTTTTGTAACGTGCGGAGCGCCATAGGATTTGTCGATGATGACGTTGCGCCCTTTAGGACCGAGCGTCACTTTGACGGCTGCAGCCAGTGTTTTCACGCCCTTCAAAATTTTTTGACGAGCCTCTTCTCTAAACTTAATGTCTTTTGGTGCCATTTACTTCTCCTTATTTAACAATCGCAATAATGTCATCGGCGCGCACGATGATGTAATCTTCATCATCCAGTGTCACCTCTTGTCCAGCATATTTATCCATGAGAATGGTATCGCCGACTGCAACGGGAATAGGAATGTCTTTACCATCTTTGGTTTTGCTGCCACTACCGATGGCAATGACTTTAGCTGTTTCTTGTTTCTGTTTGGCTGAATCAGGAAGGAAGAGTCCTCCTTTGGTGGTCTCTTTCTCTTCAACGCGCTGAACGAGGACGCGGTTGCCGAGGGGTTTAATCGAGACTTTCTTTGCAGTGTCTTGTGCCATTTTTTTCTCCTTGCTCTAAATCCACAATTATTGGGAAATTACAAAATGCATTTTATGCGTTTTCATCTTTTTTGACAAGGAATTTAGCACTGAGAAGTGCGAACTGCTAAATATATCTATGGAATTATTAGAAAGAAGTGCAATACCCGCAACCGATCGCTGGAATGTCGAAGCGCTCTATCCTTCACTAGAGAAATGGGAGGAGGAGTTCAACGTGGTCTGCCGTCCGCAGCAGCGGCCTCACTGGCCTGAGTTGGCTCAGTTTCAAGGGACATTAGGCCAGGGACCGGAGCGATTAAAAGATTTATTTATTGCTCTCTTTACTCTTGAACGCGCGCTTTCTAAGCTCCATACGTATGCCCATATGCGCCATGATGAGGATCTCGCCAGCGACCCTTATAAAGCGGCAAATGCAAAAATTTCTTTTATTTACCAGGACTTCGGTCAGGAGATGGCGTGGATCGAGCCCGAGATCCTCTCCCTCGACGAGCAGTTATTAGCTAGCTACCTAAAAGCACCTGTGATGGCGCCTTATCGCATCTACTTAGAGAGAATTGTGCGCTTCAAACCGCATATTCTGCCCGCCGACCAGGAGGAGCTCTTAGCGCTTGCAGGTAGTGCTCTCAGTACTCCCGGTAGAGCATTTAGCGCCCTGAACAATGCCGATCTTAAATTCCCCGACGTCGTTGACAGCAAAGGGGAGTCTCACCCTTTGAGCCACGGCAATTATCAGCTCTATATCCGCTCTCCCGATCGCACACTCCGCCAAAATGCTTTTAAGACTCTGCACGGTGCATTTACCCATCATGAAAACTCGATTGCGGAGCTTTTGAACGGCCTTGTGCAGTGCCACCTTTTGAATGTCCGCGCACGCAAATTCCCCTCCTGCTTAGAGGCAGCGCTCTTTCCTCATCAGATAGATCCCGCCGTATATAGTACACTTGTAGAAACGGTGCGACGCAATATATCTTCGCTCCATCGCTATATGAAGGTGCGCAAGAAGTTGCTCGGCGTCGATGAGCTGCACATGTATGACGTCTATGTGCCGCTGGTACGCGATGTCGATTTGACATACAATTATCAAGAAGCCGAACAGATGGTCTGCGCATCTGTCGCTCCGCTCGGAAGCGAGTATCAGCAGCAGCTCAAGAATGGCCTCTTGCAAGAGCGCTGGGTGGATCGCTATGAGAACAAGCGCAAGCGCTCCGGAGCCTACTCGGGTGGCTGTTATGACAGCATGCCCTACATTCTGATGAACTATCACGGCACACTGCGCGATCTCATGACACTTGCCCATGAAGCCGGGCATAGCATGCATTCTCTGCTTGCCAACAAGCGCCAGCCCTACCACTACAGCGGCTACTCGATCTTTGTCGCCGAGGTCGCCTCTACGTTCAACGAGGAACTGCTCTTCCGCTTTATTCTGGAGCAGGAGAAGCGCCCTGAAGTGCGCCGCTTCCTCATTAATGAGAAGATTGAGGACATCCGCGCGACATTTTTCAGGCAGACGATGTTCGCCGAGTTTGAACTGAAGATGCACACGCTTGCCGAACAAAATGTGCCGCTCACCCCAACGCTTCTGAAAAGCGAATACCGCGCGTTAAATGAAGCCTATTTTGGCCCCGATATCGTGGTCGATGCAGAAATAGACATTGAATGGGCGCGCATTCCGCATTTTTATAATAATTTTTACGTTTATCAATATGCGACGGGTATCAGCGCAGCCTACGCCTTCTTTGAGAAAGTGATGAAGGGCGGCGGCGCCGATCGAGACGCCTATCTGAACATGCTTGCGTCTGGAAGTAGCGACTTTCCTTTGGACCTCTTGGCAAAAGCAGGTGTTGATATGCGCACCCCGAAACCTGTAGAATCCATGATTCGCATTTTTGATGAACTAGTAGAACAGTTGAACCTATCTCACTAAAGATTTTCGTCGATTTTCTGGATTATTTTGGCCGATTTTCGATTCAAAAGAACCAGAAAATCGACTGAAACTCTTTAGTGAGATAGGTTCTTGAAGTAAATGCGCAAATAATATAATTTTCTAAAACATTTATGTCTGAAAAAAAATTCAAGGATACGTTTGTGGTTGTCAATGAAAAAGGACTCCACACGCGTCCATCGACCGAGCTTGTCAAGTGTGCCTCGCTTTTTAAATCGCAAATCACACTCACATATCAAGATCTCTCGGTCAATGCCAAGTCGCTGCTCGGCATCCTGATGCTTGCAGCAGCGCGAGGCGCAAAGGTCATCATCGAAGCCGAAGGCGAAGATGCCCGCGAGGCCATAGACAGCATCATCAAGCTCGCCCAAAACAAATTCAATATCCGCTACTAGAAAAATTCTTAAGGAAAAATCATTCTTAAGGCCTCAATAGACATGTCGGGTTGTGTGTCCGTTGGCACACCCCCCGCGTCCATCCCAAAAATGGAGTGAAGACTTTCACTCCATTTTCGGGCCCCTCCCCTTTGAGCCTCATCTCGCTTTGCCAAATCGCGTCCTCGTCAGGGGGCAGTGCTACCGCACAGCTCCCCACGCGCCTAACGGCGCTTTCCTGCGGGTGCGATTTTGCTTTGCGATCTGAGGCCATCGGCTGCTCGTGCGGTCGGATTTCATCCTCCCGTCGCTCGCAGGGCCATTATTTGTATGTGGTAGAAGGGGTCTAGCTTTTTTATTGGCCCTGCAACTGGACACGGAAGGGCCCCCAAACGCAGTTTGGGGAAGAGTGCCTGTTGCAGCCGACGGCCCCAGATCGCAAAGCAAAATCGCACCCGCAAGAGAGCGCCGTTAGGCGCGTGGGGAGCTGTGCGGTAGCACTGCCCCCCGATGAGGACGCGATTTGGCGAAGCGAGATGGGGCTCAAGGGGGCCAGCGGGGGACATGCCATCGGACATGTCCCCGACTTGTGAAATGGAGGCCCATATTTTATTTATTTAATCTTCGAAAGGTACTGCTTGGAGAAGGATGTCTTTGTTGCAGTAGATGGGGGCGTTGTGCGAGAGGGCGAGGGTGATGCAGTCGCTGGGACGCGCATCAATCTCTAGAATGTGCAACATCTCTCCTTCCTGTTTTTGTAGAAAGAGACGCGCAAAGTAGGTGGAATCCTCCAGCCTGTTGATCAGAATCTGCAGGACCTTTACATCAAGCCCCTTGTAGGCGAGATTCATCAGGTCGTGCGTATAGGGACGAGGATGCGGCTCTTCTGCAAGAAGCATCTGCAGATTTTTGCCGACCGAGGGCTCCGTATAAATGGCAAACTGCTTGCTTTCCGTGCCAAAGACAAGACATGTATAGGCCTTGGATTGCATGATTTTGTTGAATTTGACTTGCACGCGCTCCATGCCCTACCTAATTTATCTGGTTTCTACCCGCCCATCGGGATATCCGATGATGACTTGGTGTGCTAAATTGAAAAAAAAGCCTGTATCCACCACGCCGGGGATGTCGATGATCGCAGCATGGTCTTTTTCCGGATGCGCACGAGGCGTGTCAAAGTGGATGTCGAGGATCCAATTGCCATTGTCCGTAGTGAAGTGGCGCCATGTGGATTTATAGCCGATGTCTTGGAGATGCTTCTTAGTCGCTTCTGCGCCGAAGGGGATGACTTCAACGGGGAGAGGGCGTTTGCCTAGCCTGTCTACGAGCTTAGATGAATCGACGATCACCACCATCTTTTTACTCATAGCAGCTACGATCTTTTCGCGCACAAGGGCGCCGCCGCCACCTTTGATCATGCGCTTCTGGCTGTCGATCTCATCGGCGCCATCTACTGTGAGGTCAAGTTGGGTGCAAGTGGCAGGGTCGAGAAGGGGAATGCCCCCTTGTTTTGCTAGCTGCTGTGACTCTTTTGAACTCGCTAGCGCACGGATCTTTAGACCTTTTTTAACCCGTTCATTGAGGAGATGGATAAAAATTTGAGTTGTGGTTCCTGTGCCAAGACCAATAAGCATATTGTCGCGGATGAGATCGATTGCCGCGCGTGCAGCTGTTCGTTTGGCGTCTTGTGTCATATCTCTATATAGTCAGGCTAAAATAATATTTTCAAGGACTGCCTTGCAATATAATCTTTCGGACAGTAGCCTTGAGAATGGTTACCCTTAAGAATTTAGAGGAGAGTTATCGTGGCACCGTCAGGTAATAAGAGCAAGAAAAATGAGATTGTCGAGGAAAGCCAAAAAACCAAAAAAGCGCGTGAGAAATTGCGCAAGAGACTGGCTGATTTAGAGCAGAAAGTCACCCCGCAAGCCCTTAGAGAAAAAACGATCGAAATCCAGCGCTGGATCGCTCGTCATGCCGAGCATCGCGTGGTATTAAAAAATAAAACCATCTCTCTGTTTGACACGAACCAAAATGCCGCCAAACTTTCCCAGCGGATTGCAAAAATTGCTGACCAGTTGCGCAATAAGTAAATTATTTCTTGTCTGAAATTAAGGCTCTTACAACAATGAGCCTAAAGAAGGTAAGCCCCCCGGAGGAGCAAATTATGACGACAATCACTAAGAAAAGGCTCGTTCAAGTTATTTCTCAACAGCTTGGACTGCACCCAAACGATGTGCGCAATGTAATCCAAGGTTTTTTAGACCACATGACCGACTGTCTTGCAAAAGGCGAGAGACTTGAATTCAGAGATTTTGGTGTATTTGAAATTGTTGAAAGAAAACAAAAAATTGGACGCAATCCCAAAAATGCAGCTGTCGCTATCGTCATCCCTGCCCGCTCTGCCGTGAAGTTCACGCCCGGCAAAAAGATGAAAAAGCTGATAGAAAAAGATTTAAGTAAGCAGGCTCACAAGAAAGTAGAGACTCCATCCGCCTTCCCGCGTATGTAAGAGGGTATTGATAAATAAGACTTCGTTGATTTTCGGGATTATTTTGGCTGATTTTCGATTCAAATTGCAGGGGTCATATACGAAGTTGATATTACCCCTGCAATTTGAATCGAAAATCGGCTCAAAAGAACCCAAAAATCAACAAAAGCTTACTTTATCAATACCCTCTAAGGTTGAAAAAATCTGTCGTTTGCCTCATAATTAGCCCATACTATTAGTGGGGCAAAAAAATTGTCTTTTCGAAAACTTACTTTACTTAGCTTCTGCCTGATTTTTGCTGCTATCGGAGCGGTTGGACTTTATAAAAAGTTCGGTTCATCTAGTAAACCTAGTGCGCCCGTTGCACAGAAACCCAAAGAAATATCTCCGCCAAAAAGAGAAAAGCCGCGCGTCGCGCTCGCTCCCACTACTCCCAAAAAAGAGCCGGTGGTGACAAAGACCGACCTAGCTGACGACCTTCCCGCTATCGACCGGACATTTGAACTTTTTACCACAGGTCCGCTCAAACTTCCGATTGTAGAAACCATTACCTATTCGACGAAAGTCCCATGGCTCAAGGGCCGTCTCGCCTGGATTGCCGACTACGCGTCTCACTTCTCTACTTCGCGTCATTTCATTGCGCGCAGCTTGAATGGCAAACCCGATTACTTTACCCAGACGATCAAAGAGGGTAGCCGTTTCAATGTCCTGAAAAAGGATAAAAATATTCAATTCCATCTTCTCGTCGACCTGACAAGAGCAAAAATGGGCTTTTATTACGTCGACCTCGACAGCAATGAGAGAGTGCTGCTCAAAACCTACCGCGTTGGCCTCGGCAAAAAAGAGGCGGAGACTCCTGCCGGCAAATTTGTCCTGGGAGACAAGATCGCCGTCTATCAGCCGCAGGTTTATGGCTACCACCTCGATCAGAAGGTCGAGATGATCCAAGTCTTTGGTACGCGCTGGCTCCCAATGGGCGAGATGAAAGACGGAAAACCTGTTTTTAAGGGATATGGAATTCAGGGCGCTCCTTGGATGGCAGATCCCCAAACAAGCGAGCTTGCGGAAAATCGCTCAGTCATCGGCGCTTTTGAGAGCGACGGATGTATCCGTATGGCCAAAGAAGATATTGAAGAGCTTTTTGCGATTGTCGTTAGCCGGCCTACATTTGTAGAGGTTGTGCGCGATTTTCATGAGGCGCATCTTCCCGGCGTGGAGGTCGCTGCTCCTAAACGCCTATGAGTATGATCCTAGATCACGAAAAACAGATTAAAGAGTGCGAAAAAACCATCAGCGAACTCAAAGCGCACAGCGGCTTGAATTCAGAAAGGGAGATCTCGCAGCTCGAGCAGAAGCTTCTACTCCTCAAACAGAAAGTGTACGCTAATCTCACGGCATGGCAGCGCATCTCCATCTGTCGCCATCCCGCCCGTCCACGCTCGGTCGACTATATCAAAGCTTTTTGCAAGGATTTTACTGAACTCCACGGCGATCGCGCCTTCCGCGACGACAGTTCGATTATTGCCGGACTATGCTACATAGGTCGGCAGAAGTTTATGGTCGTTGCCCAGGAAAAGGGGTGCGACACGGAGAGCCGTCTAAAGCGCAATTTTGGTATGCCGCACCCGGAAGGGTACCGCAAGGCGCTGCGCTGCATGCAGATGGCAGAAAAGTTTGGTTTGCCCGTATTGACTCTAGTCGACACACCCGGAGCCTTTGCAGGTCTTGCTGCTGAAGAACGTGGACAGGGCTGGGCGATTGCTAAAAATCTGCTTGAAATGGCCGATCTCTCTACCCCTATTATTTCCGTCCTGATAGGCGAAGGCTGTTCAGGGGGAGCACTGGGAATTGCAGTGGCCGACAAGGTCGCCATGCTCAGACACTCCTACTATTCGGTGATCACTCCCGAGGGGTGCGCGTCTATTCTATGGAAGGATAGCCAAAAGAAAGAGCTCGCTGCCAGCTACCTAAAGCTCCATGCCGAAGAGCTCATGCCCATGGGAATTATTGACGCTGTGATCGAGGAGCCCCTCGGCGGCGCCCATCACAACGCCGCAGAAGTCTTCGAAAATGTGGAATCCTACATTCTTTCCGCATGGGAAGAGCTTAAAGTGCTGCCTCTACCCGTCCTAAAGGAGGAGCGCTATCAAAAATTCCGTAAAATCGGTAAATTTGCAGTAGAAGATAAGGCCTCTCTATAGTATATATATACTTCGATGAAACTTCTTCTTAGACTTGCTTTGCGCAATAGCAAGCACCTTTCTCTATTAATCGCTACGCTTCTTACCCTTTTTGCATTGACCATTGCATCGCAAATGGAGATGTTTGCCCTGGGGATCCTGTCTAATTCCGGTGGTGCGGATTTCTTCTCCCTATTTGCCAAAGAAAATAAAGAAATCGTCGTCGCACCCAAAGAGATTAGTTTAGAAGATGTGCAGGTCAAGTGGGGCGAAATCGATAAAGAACATACAGGCATGATTACCAAGCAGCAAGCTTCTGAGTATCTCGCCTCTCAAAGTCAGCTTAACCCGCTCAATTGGGTACTCAATAAGGCTAAACAGAATTTCCAAGTAACGAATAATTTTGCCGCGATGGTTATTCTTCTGATCGGTGTGGCGATTTTTAAGGCAGTTTGGCTCTTTGCCAGCCGCTATACGACACAGCTGCTCGCGATACGCGTCAGCCGAGACCTTAGGCAAGCCTATTTTGAACATATTCAATCGCTGCCCATGAGTTTTTACCAGCAATACAACATTGGATCGCTGTCTTCGCGCGTTGTGGGCGACGCGTCGCAAATTTCTCTCTCGATCAACTCCTGCCTGACCAACTATTTGCAAACGCCGTTTACCGTCATCAGCTGTCTTTCCTGCTGTTTTTTTCTCTCATGGAAGCTCTCGATCGTCATCTTCTTTGTTCTGCCTCTCATCATTTTACCTATCGTTTTCCTTGCGCGCAGAGTCAAGCGCGTTTCACGTCAGCTACTGACCAATCAGGAGAGATTTGCTTCCGTCCTGATCGATTTTCTGGCGGGGATTCAGACGGTCAAGATTTTTGCCATGGAGCTCTTCTCTCTCAAAAAATACAAAGAACAGAACGATCGCATGGCGGTTCTGGAGAGCAAAACGGCTAAATATGGCCTGCTCACACGTCCGATTCTTCACGCCATTACGACCCTCTGCCTTGCCGTTGTCGTTCTTTTTGGGCTCTATACGCTGGGCATGCCGATTTCTCAACTTCTCGTCTTCTGCGGACTCTTACATGTAGCCTATGAGCCCATGAAAAAATTCGCCGAAGAAAACTCCAATATCCAGCGCGGGATTGTCGCTGCCGAGCGCATGTTCGAAGTGATGGATTTAAAACCGATGATCGAGGACAAAACAGATGCCCTCGAACTTCCCGGCTTTTCCCACTCTATTGAGTTCGACCACGTCTGGTTCCGCTACCAGGGCGAGTGGGTTCTCAAAGATGTGTCTTTCACTGTGAGGAAAGGAGAAACGGTCGCGATTGTAGGGCCGACAGGCGCAGGAAAATCGACGATTGTCCAGCTGCTACCGCGCCTCTACGAAGTCCAGCAGGGCGAGATCCGCATCGATGGCAAGCCATTAAATGCCTTTACCCAAAAATCTCTGCGCGAAAACATCGCCTTTGTCTCGCAAAAACCTTTTCTCTTCTATGACACCGTCGCTGCTAACATCGCTTTTGGACGCGACTTTCCTAGAGAAGATATTGAAAATGCCGCCAGAAGGGCGCATGCTGAAGAGTTTATCGTCAACCTGCCGCAAAAATATGACACGCTCCTTGCCGAGATGGGTAAAAGCCTCTCCGGCGGGCAGCAGCAGCGCCTCGCCATTGCCCGCGCGCTCGTCAAGAATGCGCCTATCATCATTCTCGATGAGGCGACGTCAGCTCTCGATGCTCTCAGCGAAAACCGCATCAAAAAAGCGATCGCCGAGCTGCACGGCGAGGTGACGCAGATCATCATTGCGCATCGTTTGGCGACAATTGAGCACGCTGACCGCATTATCTATCTCGAGAGAGGGGAAAAGATTGCAGAGGGAACACGTGAAGAGCTACTGCAGACCTGCACACCTTTCCGGTTGATGTGGGAAGCCTTCTATCGCACACGCGATTCAGAAGTCCTCGAAAAAGTTTAAAAAAAATGAAAATAACAGGATATTAGGATATTCAGGATAAAAAATTATCCTGAATATCCTAATATCTTGTTATTTTAAATAAGAGCTAGTTTTTCAAGGGTGGTTTTGAGTTCGCGGTTCTGCGGCTTGTCCAGACTGCCGCTTTCTGCCAGCCAACGGATATAATCCTTAGGGACTTGGGAGAGGGGTTTGCCCTGATGCTTCCCAAAGGGCATCACACTGACATTTTGCGGCGCTTCCAGTAGCTGCATGACCAGGTCGGGCGGCAGATCGTCGATCATGCGAGAAAATACTTGATAGAGCACCATCACGTCATCGAGGGCGCGGTGGGCATTGTTCGCTGTAATGCCATATACCTCGCGCAGATGCTGGAGGGAGTGGCGGGGGAGGTCGGAGCGGTATTTGCGCGACCACTTGAGGGAATCGATATAGGACCAGGGAGGGATGATGAGGCCGGAGCGCTTAAACTCCGCTTCAAGGAATAGCTTGTCAAAACTGTCGTTGTTGTGGGCGACGAGGATGGCTCCTTCTCCACAAAAGGCAGCAAATTCTTGACCCACATCGGCAAATGGCGCAGCTGAGGCCACCATCTCGTCGGAGATGTTGTGGATGCTGGTCGCTTCAGGGGGGATAGGGCACTGGGGGTTGACGAGCTGGACAAAAGAGCGCTCTTCTTTGGGGTCGAAGGCGGCAATTTCGATGATCCGATCCTTGTCGCTGCGGACTCCGGTAGTCTCTGTATCGTAGTAAATAATGCGTCGCATAGATAATATATACCCGTGATGATCAAATTCTGCATCCTCTTTTTGTGTTCTACGGGAGTCCTTAGTGCCTACTCTGCAGAGTGCCAAGCTTTTTTTTCTCAGCGCGACCAGATGGCCAATCGATTGATTGACCTGATCGATCGCGAAAAGAGCAGCATCAAGGTGGCGGTCTATTGTTTGGGGCACAAGGAAATTGCAGCAGCTCTGGTGCGCGCTAAGGAAAGGGGAGTACTCGTCGAAGTCATTGTCGATCCTACTTCGCTGAGAACGCGCGCTTCTCTGGGTAAACTTGCCAAAGCGGGGATACCCGTTTTTGTTTGGGAGAGCCAGCAGACTAAACGCGGAGCTAGGCCTCTCATGCACGATAAGTTTTGTGTCTTCGGCAATGCACTCGTCTGGACCGGCTCGTTCAACTTTACCTATGCCGCCAGCCTGCACCACCAAGAAAATGCAGTGACGATTGAGAGCAGGGAAGTGGCGCAGCAATACCTCGAGCAATTTGCCAAGATGCAGATCGCAGAATGCAAACCGTTTCAACACTATCTGGATGCACATCCGAAAAAACCAAGGAGAAAATCTGCATGAAAATGCTTCTTCCACTATTTGCCCTGATCTTAATGGCAGGATGTTTTCAAGCACACTCTGACGACGATCTGCGCGGCGTTCCTGTCACGAACAATCCCTTATTGATACCGGCTTCTCAACAAACAGCACAGATCCCAGGGATGCCCTATTAGACCTCATGCATAACTTCATTGGCTTGCTAAAATCGTTCTTTTTTAACTGGTCTTTACCACGCCTCCTCACCGACCGATTCCGGTCGACTCGTCGGCGTGATAAAAACCAGTTTAAAAAATATTCGATTTTTTCAAGCCAAGCAAGTTATACAAGAGGTCTGTTGATTTAATTAGCCTCCTTAAGGAACATTGTAGAAGATATGGCACATGTGAAACATACGTTTTATCCTCATGACCAGAAGAAGCTGATCGCGTCCTTGGGCAAAGAGAAGTTGATCGGTTTTCTCAAGCAGATGCTGCTCATCCGCAATTTTGAGATCCGCGCCGAATCCGCTTACCTCCAAGGAAAAGTCGGTGGCTTTTTTCACTCCTACATGGGCCAAGAGGCTGTCCAGACCGCAGCGGTTGGCGTGATGGGAATTTCACAATGGTGGATCACTTCCTATCGCTGTCATGCGCTTGCGCTTCTTTTAGGGGCAACTCCAAATGAACTGATGGCTGAACTCTACGGCAAGGTGACCGGCAACGCTCTTGGGCGCGGCGGTTCGATGCACTTCTTTACAGAAGAGCTGCTGGGAGGCTTTGGCATCGTCGGCGGACAGATTCCGATTGCAACCGGCGCTGCATTTGCCATCCGCTATGCGAAAAAAGTCGGCATTCAGACCGGAAAAAAACGCGATGTCGCCGTCTGCTTTATGGGCGATGGTGCGGTTGCTCAAGGCTCCTTCCACGAATCGCTCAATATGGCGGCACTCTGGGATCTCCCTTGCATCTACGTGATCGAGAACAATGAATGGGGCATGGGAACCCATGTCAAACGCGCCCTGAGCGTGGAGCCTATTGCCGAGAACAAGGCACCCGGCTATGGCATGAAGGGCTACACCTTCGACGGCATGGACTTCTTTAGCTGCTATGCTGGATTTCAGCACGTCTTTGAAGAGGTGAAGAAGACAGGTAAGCCTGTCCTCGTCGAGGTGATTACAGAGCGCTTCCGCGGACACTCTATTTCCGATCCCGCTGCATACCGCTCGAAAGAAGAACTCTCCAAATGCATGGAGCGCGATCCGCTCGTGATCATGCTCAAAGCCTTATCTCTCGATGAGGAGACCTATAAAGCTATGGATAAAGAGGAGAAGGAGATCATCGTCGCTGCGATGAAATTTGCTGAAGAGAGTCCATGGCCTGATCCGATTCATCTAGAAGAAGATGTATTTGCGCCTTGAAGGAGAACGGATAATGGGAAAACAGACAATTGAGATCCGAGAGGCGATACGCCAAGCACTAGACGAAGAGATGGCACGTGATCCGCGCGTCTTTATCATGGGTGAAGAGGTCGCTGAATACAATGGCGCCTACAAAGTCACCAAGGGCCTCCTCGATAAGTATGGACCGATGCGCGTTGTCGATACGCCGATTGCTGAGCTGGGCTTTGCAGGTATTGGGGTCGGTGCGGCGATGTGCGGCTTGCGTCCTGTTATCGAATTCATGAGCTTCAACTTCTCCTTCGTCGGTTGCGATCAGATCATCTCTAATGCCATTAAAATGCATTACATGTCGGGCAATCGCTTTTCCGTCCCGATTGTCTTCCGCGGCCCCAACGGCGCGGCAGCACAAGTCTCATCACAACACTCCCACTGCGTTGAAGCACTTTACGCCAACCTGCCCGGCTTGATCGTCGTTGCCCCGAGCAATGCCTATGACGCTAAAGGACTCCTGAAATCGGCGATCCGCAGCCATAACCCCGTGCTCTTCTTAGAAAATGAGCTCTCCTATGGCGAAAAGATGGAGATCCCGACGGAAGAGTATCTCGTCCCACTGGGTAAAGCGCATATTGTGCAAGAAGGCAAGCACCTCACGCTGATTAGCCATAGCCGCATGGTGAATTTGTGCAAAGAAGCGGCCGCCGAAGTGGCGAAAAAGGGGATTTCCGTTGAGATTATCGACCTGCGCACGATTAAGCCTCTCGATATCGCCACCCTTGCAGATTCTGTGCGCAAAACGCATCACGCAGTGCTCGTCGAAGAGGGACACCTCTTTAGCGGCATCTGTGCGGAAGTGGGGTTTGAATTGATGGAGCACTGCTTCGATTTTCTCGATGCTCCGATTGTGCGTGTCTGCCAGCGAGAAACGCCGATGCCCTACTCAAAAGTAATGGAAAAAGAGACGATGCCGACCAAAGAGCGCATTGTCCAAGCCATAAATGAAGTTCTACGTTAGGAGCTAGTATGCCATTTACCCTCACAATGCCCAAACTTTCTCCCACCATGGAAGAGGGGACAATTGTCAAGTGGCGTATCAAAGAAGGCGCGCAAGTCAAAGCGGGCGACGTACTGATTGAGGTTGCAACCGACAAGGCGACCGTCGAGTTTAATGCCCTTGATGAAGGCTACCTGCGCAAGATCATTATTCCTGAAGGCGGATCGGCTATTGTGAACCAGGCGATTGCTGTCTTTACAGAAAGCAAAACAGAGAGTATAGAAGGGTATAAACCCGAGGGAGTTTCTATGCCAGTTGCGACACCAGTAGAAGAGAAAAAAGAAGCAGCTAAAACTCCGGCAGAAGCTCCTGCCGCAGCACCCGGCCTGCGCCAGCCCGCCTTTACTCCAGAACCCGCTCTTACGCATTATGAATTTCCTCAAATGGGCAAAAGCGTCCAAGGCCGCGTGCTTGCGTCACCTCTTGCGAGACGCCTGGCTCAAGAAAAGGGAATCGATCTGGCTAGTATTGCCGGATCAGGTCCTAGCGGCCGCATCATGAGCCGCGATATCGACCGCGGACAGCCTGATGCAGCAGTCTCCTTTGAAGAGAAGGGCTACCCCTCCGATTCACCCGGCAGTTTTGAAGAAGTGCCCTTAACACCGATGCGCAAAGCGATCGGCCGCCGCCTGCAAGAGTCTAAGACCTTCGTTCCGCATTTTTACGTCACGCAAGAGATCGATGCCGATACGCTTGTACGTGTCCGCGAAGAGCTGAAAGCCGGAGGGCTCAAGATCACCTTTAACGACTTTATTGTGCGTGCAGCAGCCCTATCTCTGCGCGAGCATCCGGGCATCAACAGCGGTTTTAACACGGTGAACAACACGATCATCCGCTTTAAGACAATCGATATCTCCGTTGCGGTCACCATCGAAGCGGGCCTAATCACACCGATTGTGCGCTATGCCGATTACAAAAACCTCGGCCAGATCTCTTCTGAAATCAAGTGGTTAGCAAAACGCGCGCGAGAAGGCAAATTAGCGCGTGAAGAATACACGGGTGGTTCCTTCACCATTTCCAATATGGGTATGTTTGGCATCCGCGATTTCATCGCGGTGATCAATCCCCCTCAAGCAGCGATATTGGCTGTAGGCGGGATCCAAGACAAGGCCGTCGTGAAAAATGGACAAGTTGTCCCGGGTAAGACCCTGTCTCTGACCCTTTCGTCCGACCATCGCGTTGTCGATGGGGCAGATGCGGCGGGATTCCTTGGGTCTATGAAGAAATATCTTGAAAATCCAGCGCTCTTATTAGTTTAATTGTATTATTATTAGTTTAATATTGAAACAATCAGTATTATTCTATATAATTAATACATGCCTAAAAGAGTTAGAGAGATAACAAAAGAGAATACGGAAAACTATTATTCGCCTCCGCCTACAAAAAGGCAGAGGTATGAACCTCTGCAGCATGCGCTGACTTTTTTTAATCACACACCCATTCAAGATATCAAGTCGCTAAAAGAGCTCGCAAAAGAGATCGTCCAACTTGCTCCGAAAGAGTGCGCGCTCTGGCCGAAAGAGATGAGAGAATGCCTTGTTAAAGTCGATCGGATGTTTTTTAAAGATAAGAGTAACTTTGCTGTCACCCTTATTAAGGAAGCAATTAAGAATAACAATCCTGCCCTGGTTGAAGAGTTCTTCAAGCTAGGAGTTAATGCCTCAGATCCATACAGCAATGCAATATGTCAAACTGTCTATAAATGTTCATCTCCTGAAATCCTACAGTTCGTCATGGAAAAGATCGGGGATGAAGACTGGATCGATGTCTTGCATAAAGTCTGCCGAGAAGGGAATATCACGCTTGCCGAATGGCTTTTAGATGTGATGCTAATCGATATTCAGTCTCTCGATAGGCTCGGAACGCCTCTTTTGCACAATGTGGTTTGGCGTAGAGAGGCAAAGATGGCGCGCTGGCTCATACAGCGTCCAGATTGCCCTATTTTGCAGAAAGATCAGCAAGGAAACACAGTCTTGCATTTCCTCTGTAATCAAGGTAATCCCGACCTGATATTAGTCGACCAGGTGATTGCAAAGGGCGGCCGACCTCTTCTGAATGCAAAGAATGACAATGGAGATAAACCGCTTCATATCGCTGCAAGGTGGAAAACGCCCATAATCCATACACTATTAGAAAAAGGCGCAACGGTAGACCTTGCAAATAACAAGGGAAATAGCGCTTTGCACGAGGCTTGTGCTCTAGGAAATAGGGATGCAGTCATTGCATTGTTAAACCACAAAGCAAGACCTTATTACGTCAACTTAGAAGGGCAGACTCCAGTCGATGTTGCTCTGCTGAGTGAGGGTGGGGGAGGAGAGGTCCTTCAGCTACTCTTTCCGGGATGGGGTCTTTTGAAAGAAGCACCACCTCAAGAGGGAGGTATTACTTTTGAGTTTTTACAACAGTATGCGTTACTCTTTCCTCAGCGCTTTCTTTTGCATCCCGATAATGCTCCCGACTTTAATCCGCTCGAATTGTATGAATGTTTGCATTTGAAAAACGTAATCCTTCAATTGAATGAAGATGTTTTGGATCAATTTGGCATGTCGCTGATAAAAAAATATTCTGTAGAACTCTTTTCTTACATTCTATCCTATTATTATCGATTTGAATTTTCTCACATCCAACGCACTCCCGTTCGCACTATAGAAATATCCGATGAAGCGCGTCAATTTGATCTAAAACAGTTAGAAAAACAAGCCGAACTCCTTCCTGAAATTGAGCGCGCTAAACTCTTTGAATTATTGGAAAAAATCCGCACACGGAAACCCGATGTTGCAATACGTATGGGGAAAGAAGAGGAGTTTTATCTTGAACTCGAAGAGCTCTACAAATGCATCGGATACCAGCTGTCGAAGCCCGATGTGTCCGACGCAGAACGTCGTAAATCTCTTCAGAGACTTGCGGATAATTCTAGCCAGTGTGCGATTGAGTGGAAGGACGCTGCGCGCAAAGAGGCTTTAAGGGTCACTACTGGGGTGAATTCGACATTTGAGCAGCAGGTATTGGCTCACTTGCAAAACCTACGTGAAATGGTCTTAGAAGGGATGGCAAATAACGACCGGCATCGCTATAATCAGCTCCTGGCTATGCTAGGGAAGGAATTCAATATTCCCGGGGCAGATCGCATCCATCTTGACGATCCCTGTGCGATCGATATCGATGATCCTCTTTCTGAGACCTTGAAACAAAGAGAGATATTTCTATCTCGCTACAATTTTAAAATGATTTTCGAGTATTTCTATAACGCCATTAATACTCGTCCTACTTTGTTTCCCCCTTCAGATGTAGGCGTGTGGCTCGGAGATAATATTTCCGGGCTCTTTGAAGAGCAAAAATATCAGAAGATCCGGGATGAGCTTAAGGCTCTTCCATTGGAGGAGCAAATCTCTCGTCTGAAAGAACGAGGGATCACATTCATCCCCGATCTGGGCGTTGAAGGTTCTATTCGGGCTGATCAAAGAGAAACTTACATGGAAGATATATATGATGAAGAAAATGGACTATATAGCTATAATGCTATCTTACATATTCTTCTAGCACTTAAAGCAGTTAAAATGGTGTAAAATGTCCGTTGCAAGTCTTCCTCCCGGTGTAAAAGTACAATTAGTCCCCTCCATCCACGATGCTAATCCTCAAGAAAAACCAGGTCTCTTAGAGCTTTTTTTAAGGATCCCCTTTGTAGAGTATAATCAAAATAAGCACCATTTTTTAGAGCGGCTCGTCACCATTTTTTCGGAGATTGATCCTCTCCTTTTGGGAGCGCTCCTCAGCAAAACTCAAGACGTTGCATTCTTAAGATATTTCCTCTACACAGGGCTTCTTCATTCCAAGAATTATGAAGCCTTTTTCTTAGGAGTATGTCGCAGTGGAAATCCCGCGCGCGTGGAGCTTGTCATACGCTATTTTGAGCGCGAGGGGGTCGACTTCTATTCGTTTAAGGAGAGTCCTTTGAAAATGGCATGTGAAACGGGCAACCTCGAGCTGCTCAAGCTGCTGATCCCTCTCTGGAAAGCCAAAAATCTCCTTATAACCAGTGGGGTTTTGCACTATATTTGTCAGTCAAAAGAGCAATTCCAAAATGATGTGCTCCTGTGGATTTGGTCTTCTCCTTTTGAGGCTGATTTCGGCAAGATGCGCACTATACCCAATACGGAGGGCAAGCTGCCTTATCAGCTTACGACCCATCTGGGCGTTCAGGACTGGTGCCGTCAATACCCCATTACTCTCCCGCAGCAGAAGATGGACGATTTCACTAGGCGAGGACAGAGAATCCACGGGTTAAACGAGTTAACAGCCTTTGCAAGTGAAGTCACTTGGTACTACATCCCCGTTCTCACACATCCCGCAGCGCATATCCGCATCACGAACCATAAACCTATAACACCTCTTCCTTCCCTCCCCACACAGTCGCCTAGCCACTTATCTACTAGGCAAGATCAACCAGGAATTTTCGAACCAGATCCGCCGCATCCGCACGAATGTACTCAGTGCGGAAAAAGAGATGGCTCGAGTGGATAGTGATGATATTGCAGAACTGACCAAAAATGAAGAGATCCTCAATCAATATCTCTCAAGTCTAGCCCCATTAAGGGTCGCTATGCAGGCACTTACCACTCCTAAATATAATAGCTTGTTTGAAAAAGAGCGCGAACAGCTCGATGACTTGTGCAACGCCTTCATCCAGTCTGAAGAGATCTGCAATAACGCCTCAAAAACGATCCATTCGCTCCGCAACGCCTACCAGATCATCTTCACGAACAACTTGCATAAAACGATCAAACTGTTGACTGCCTTAACGATCATCTTGAGTATCCCCACTATGATCGCCAGTATCTATGGCATGAACGTCCATCTCCCGCTGGCACAGAGCGGCTTTGCTTTTCTTATTGTGATGGGCTTTACGGGAATCCTATCGGTTTGCGCTCTCTGGATCTTCCGTCGCAAGGGCTGGCTGTAATAATGGTTCGATTGAGATTTTGGGCTTTAAGAGGACCTTCAGAAGGCGCACGTAGAGCTCAGGTGCAAATCGCACCTTATTCGCTTGCAGAATATCAGCAGGTGTCTGACGTTGCTTATTTTTAAGCTCATGGGTCCAATATCCCTTTTCAATATCCGCTATCAGCGCCTGACAAATCCCCGGATGAGCGAATAAGTAATGGGAAAGGGTGTTTTGATGAGGATCTACAGGTTTGTTGTACAGCGCTTCAAGGAGTCTAAACTTCTCACTATTTCCCGTCCTGAAAGCGACTAGAATCTCTTTGTCTAATGGAAACCGCACCAGAAAATGGTCGGGATACAACCATTTCAAGAGTGCGAGACCTTGCGGGTCAAGCGGCTTCTGTTTAAGTAAGATATCCTCTGGCAACTCTTTAGCGGCATTTGTTACTGAGCGCAAATGCTCTAAAGTAACTGTTGTCGTGATCCATTCAATCAGCCCTGGCGCCCATTTATGGGGTTTTTCACAAATCTTATGGAGAATCAAGGGGTCTTGATCGGGAAAGTAGAGGGCGAGCGTCTTAAAATTTTCCACCTGGTCAGCATTGAGCGCAGCTTCAAGGGGACCGTCTCCGAAAAGATAGCTCTTGGTAAGAGGTATCTTATATTCCCTTAAATAGGGAATAAGGGAAATGAGGGTTTCTTCGCCCGCATTTTGGCAGCAGAAATAGAAAAAATCGCGATAGGCGGAGCGCCTCTCCTCGATATGGAATGTCGAGAA